>JAZNCH010000001.1:0-15188 GCA_045587445.1 Eubacteriales bacterium
ATCCTCATCTTCATACCAAAAGATGTTTTCTACCTCATTTTTGAGTTTGTCAACGTCTACTAATCTACTCATTTACTTCACCTTCTTTTTCCCACACATAGGACAACGCACGTCCGTTTCTTCCGAATCCCACCCACAAAAATTGCAATGTTTCTTATCCGCTTTAAGACGTGCAGCAACTTGCATATTGTGTTCGTGTAATCTTTCGCAAGATTTCAAATACAACTCTTTATTAAATTCCATTTACTTCACTTCCTAACTTTCATAATAGCCATACGCTATAATCTGTTGATATTGGTACATCATTATTACTCTTGTATCTTGTATCTTTGTACCAGCATCATCGTTAAAGTCAGCAGTAATACGAACGCAGTTGTAAGGCAAGCCAACTTCTACTTTGGTGATATTGGTAACGTAGGTTTCCACTAAGTTCATACCATCACCCTTTCCTTAAACCAAGCACAAGCCTTATCACCGCAATACTTCACAAGAGGCATTTTGCGTAAAATGCAAAGTCCTTCACCATCGGTGCTTTCGTCTGTGAAGAATTTGCATTCACCACAGCTTTTGTCTTTATTCCTGTTTAACAGCTCAACGGCTGACGGTTTCTTTTGTCTTGGCATTGATTAGCTCCTTCAATTCAATAAATCTATAAAGGCAATCAGGGTATTCTTCTTTTAACGGGCAATGATACATGCTATTACGTCCTGGGTGCGGTGGAGGGTAATAGTAGGCAAAGAAAGGGCATTCATCACAATCATTAGGTAACTTATCAACTACTATTTTGCTCATTACTCTCACTCCTTTGGCTTCATGCCATCCATATATTGATTTAACGGGCAACTCTCATCTCTGTCGTCCAAGTAATACGCATCAATTTTAACTGGATAATCATAACCAAATTCGGGTGCTCTACAAACCAATCCATCTAAAGTGGTTGCAAGCAGAGGGCAGTTTTTACACCCTTGCGGCAGAAAACCTTTTATTGTTACAAAAGTCATATTCTCACTCCTTTGGCATCTCAAATACTGGTAAACCTTCTTTGTAAGCGTTTACAATTTCATATAAAACTTCTTTTGCACGTTTCACCGTAGAATACCAGCCGAGATTATAAGGATAATCTTCGTTGCAATTTATGGGTGTTGCCATAACTGTTTGCAAATTCTCGTCAATATAAATGTCACTAAACTCCGTTACCACAAGAGGTGTGTGTTGACATACAATAACCATTATTTCATCTCCTATCCATCATTCAGTTTAAAGAACTTCAGTCCGGAAAACTTTTTCAGTTTCTTTTTACAGTAAGGGCATTGTTCTTCTTGCTCGTTGTACCTATTAAGGCAACGTGGGCATTGGTAGCCCCAAAGCAAGGTTCCGCACCATCGCCATTCGTCGCCTTCATCGACAGGGTTCTTGGTTTCCTCTGCCTTGGTTGCTTCTAATAACACATCAAAAACAACTACCATAGCTCCAATGGTGCAAATCAAAATAACTATCAAACTACTATCAAAGCTCATTGCATTTCACCTTAATACGGTCGTAGCCATATTTTTTAGCGTAAATCATACCTTCGCACCATTGAAGAACTCCTGCAAGGTTTAATTCAGATGTGGGAACGGTTAATCTCACCAATTTTTGTCCACGGAGCTTCTTGTTCCATTTATGTTTTCTACCGCCAGTAATAGTAATTGTTTCAGCCATTGTCTTCCTCCTTTGGCAACTCGCTGACGCTCATAATCCATTCAATAATAGTCATTTTCGCTTGTCGAGAAAGATATTCCGCAATAACTTGCCACGATGATAACTGGTGACGAGCATCGAGACGCTTTTTTTCGTTTTCGACAAGAGCAAGATAAATCATTCCATTCTCAAAATCAACTGCGTCTATTGTTCCCTTGTCAAATAGCATCCAAAGATGTTTCATATCGGAAGCACGGAGAGGGTAAAAATGAAGTGGTATGGTTGTTTTTATTGGTATAGAAATTAAACCACACCATATATCTCTCCAAATGACTATTTCAGTTTCAAATTTACCTCTAATCTTAGGAACCATCACAATATCCCCTTTGTATCTTTCGTACCTTCAAGTCCCGACAAGGCTTTCATTTCAGCACAAACCGATTTCATTTCTTCGCACATTCTTGTCATTGCTTTAAGATGATAGTCTATTCTGGATTCGGACCAATCAGCATCCAAAAGATGTCGAGCTAACTTGATTGCCCTTATGTCCCAAGAGCTTAAACTATATTCCAAAGAAATGCCTGTTGCTTCTTTAAACTTAGCCGCCCTTTCTTTAAGTTCCTCATATCGTTTCAGCTCCCAACGCACTTCATTTGATAGCATCTTGCGTTCCTTCTCTTGAAGCATCTTGCGTTCGTCCGCAATCTCAGAGGCTTGTCTTCTTTGCCAACCACGCAAGAACGCCATCATAAATCCCATATCGGGAGGGCAGGAATCATCATATTTTCTGTCAGTCCTTTGGGAACTACCAAATACCAGTAATTACAATGCTGTGCAACCATTTCAGCTTTTATGCCATTATCTAATTCGCTTTGTAAATCGGCACGGCTAACCTTGATTTCAAAACCTCTGACCTCATAGCCTCGTGATGGATAGGCGTTGATTGCAACAGCGTCAGCGTGTCGTCTGCAATCAGCACCAGTGCCATTACCAACTTCAAAGCCTAAATACCATTCTGGCTCACGATATGTCGCCATTAAAGCCTTGCGAATATCTTTCGCAGTTATTTTCTCAGCCATTTTCTCTCCTTACAACGGCAAATACCGTTTCATAATGCTCATGATATTGGGAAGTCCTTGGTAATCCAGCTCAGGACCGATAAAAAAGTACGGCTTGTCTATCTTGCTCCAAATATAACGCAGCTCTCTACGTTTCAACTTTTTGTGCCATTTTCTGTGATGTATCTTAGCCATCGCTATCACTCCTAAAACAACTCGTGTTGCCCTCCTATTTCGGAGGGCGTTCTTGTATTTATGGGACGGTTCAACTTAACCATATTCTGCACTCTAACATTGTAGTATTCTCCTTTCGGAGCCATATAGTCCTTGTCTACTTCCGCTGGTGTAGGCAAGTAGTATTCGGAAGGTAGTTCCCTGCCTTCGCATAGCTCTAACAGTTCCCGTTTGTAGTAGATGATATGGTTACGAACTAAGTTCATATTGCAACCATCGGGCCAAAAGGGGTCACGGCTACCCATCAGTCTTATATGCTCCCACTGTGCAAGGCTTTCGCTGATGCCGTCAGCCGCAAGTTTAATCAGCTCGTCTACGGTTTTTTGTTTAGCCATGACTATTTCCTCTTAAACTCAATGCCACAACGCTCTGCAAGGAGCTTTTCAACTTCTATTTGTTCTTCTGTCGGATTTTCAACCTTCTGTAATTTTTCGTTCATCAGATTGACGTATGTTTGCAGGCGTGTATCTTTACGTGCCAGTTCGCTCCAATGGTTCCAAATAATTTCCGCAGACACAGCCAACACCTTAGCCAATGCTTCTTCTGATACTTCTTTAGTAGCTCTTTCCATAGCCTTGTCTACGACTTTATCTGCTATCTTTTTAGCTTCTGACTTAACATCGTTTATGTATTTTGCTTTTTCTTTATCGTCTTTTCGACGTAGTTTCCTTTCAAGACTGCCCATCAGCTTAACCCTCCTGTTTTTTTATTAACCGATTAAAGGCTTTCATTGCTTCTTCTATAAACCAGTCACGGTCAACCATTAGTTCATCAGCAATCCTATTTAACTCTTTTAAAAAGAATTCAGCTTCATAGCCTGCACGTTTTTTAGCGTCTTCTATCCAATTATTCTCTTTCATAGTAATAAAGCCACCTTGTAAATTCATCATCACGGGGACAGTCCCAATCCCTATAGATTTTGCCGTCCTGCTTGATAATCACATCGTTCACATAGCATTTATTACCTACAATGACGGAAGAGTGTTCCATACCACGGTGATATGCAACGATAAATGTATCATCCACGCTATAATATTCAGAATTGCAGACAATACAGCTTTCGCTTGCAAAGTAGTCGTACCGCTCTTGCAATGCTATGGATATTTCATCTCTATTTTTAAGAGAATCGAAGTCAATATATCGGAAATTTTCACGAAGGTTTATGTCGCGTTTTTTCTTGCCGTAAACATCGACAAAAATATAAAATTCTTCAAACGTAAAATTTCCGTTAATTACTGTGTTAATTCTGATAGGCTTGGTAATTTTGTCGATAATATCAAGTCCACAGACGTTAGGAAAATCCATACCAACGTGTCGAGAGATGTTGATACCGCCGATTTTGTCAGTATTGTTTATAAAGTCTATGATTGCGTCAATGTTATCGGATTTTGGCAAGGTTGTATTGATGTAAACAGTTTTATTACAAGCTGCAACAATCTTTTTCAAGCCATAGAGGTTAGCGAACGGTTCACCACCGGTAATTACAAATTCTTGAATAAGAGGGTTGCGGTTAATCAAATTGATAGATTCAAGAATTTTAGGCAGGCTAAAATTGGAGCAATCTCTATATTCGTGCTTGCTGGTGCAAAAATAGCAGTTATTGTTGCAGTCATAAGGAACAAAAATCGTGCAGGACAGGTTTGTACGTCCTTTTCTATATTCCATTTCATAACCTCCTACAAGTACGTCGGAACGTGAACGTCCAGGTTAAATGTTTCAATAACCTCTTTGACTTTCATTCCGATATAGATTTCTTCTGCAAGGTCTTCCTTGCTCTTGGTTCGTGTCATTTTCCCTCTATCCTCAAACATACCGATTAAGTCTTGTCCGAAGCCGCTACGCTCACAGAACACCATAATAGCTTCAATGCCTTTAATCTCTGCATCGTGGGCGGTGCTTAATGCCGTTGTCCATTCTGCAATTATGGGATTGGGTAAAAGAACGGTACTTGAGCCTCCTTCTGCATCAGTAATGGTTTCAAAGGGAAAGCCATTGAGGAATGCTGCAGGGGAAATGTTCATGATTGCGGAAAGCGCACCTGCACCATCAAACAGGGCAGTCAAGTCGTTATAGCCTTTCGGGTAGTTTGTGGGAAATGGTTTACCGATGGGACGTTCATAGGTGGTATCCCTCATCATAAGGTCATTGTAGAGTTTAAAAATAAGGTCGCGAACGTTGTCCGCTAATTCTGGGGAAGTGCTGTTGAAATACTGTGAAATTGCGGGGGTTAATACAGAAATAAAACTTGCATATCCGCCGCCATCGTAGCCGTTGGCTTCGCAGTAGGCGGTAAGCTCATCTATTCTCTTTAAAACTTGGTCTTTACTAATCATTGGGGAATTCTCCTTTGAGGTAGATATTCTTTTCTTCGTCTGTCATATCAGACGGTATAAGTCTGTCTATGGCTTCTTTCTCGGAAATAGGAGCAAGAGTAACTTGGCAAATAGGAAGTGGTTCACTTTTGTTATCAAAGCATATTTGGAGCCACCCTTTTTTGTTTTTATCAACCATTATAATGACCTCCTATATAAGCGAAAAACCTATTGATGCGAGAGGGCAGTCCCGCTTCAATAGGTTTATGGTCGTAGTATGAAGTTCGGCTCACAGCGTCTGCCCACACTATGACCACACTTTAATTTTACCAGATATTTCCAGTTTTTTCA
Source organism: Eubacteriales bacterium (assembly GCA_045587445.1). Lineage (GTDB taxonomy): Bacteria > Bacillota > Clostridia > Oscillospirales > CAG-272 > RGIG1995. The sequence continues at coordinate 5,636 of JAZNCH010000001.1, forward strand.
ATGCCCTTGTCGAATTATGCGCCTTTTCTTTCACCCAAAAGGCGACGTGCTTCGTTGTGGCATTTCGCATATTTCGGGTCATTGATTACGGTTTGGAGTTGGTTTACTAACATACTTTCAAGCGCATACCATTTGCCATTATTGCCAAGCACTTCGGTTACGCCGTCCTTGTTTCGTACATATTCAGCTTCCTTTTGTGTCGGCTCACTTTTGGCTTTAGATTCGCTCTTGGTTTGTTTGTTGTTTCTACCAACAGCACTTTCGCCGTCGTCGTCCTCTTGTGCAATGCCTACCATAGCCGCCAATGCGTAACGTCTGCCGTAGGTGATTGCACTACCAATGCCTTGGGCATCCAGTTTTGCTACCTTGATATTCATTGTAGACTTAATCCATTGGCTACTGGAATGTGTCAGCATAGTGGTGATTTTGATGTTGCCTTGTGCGTCAATTTCGCCAGGCATTTGAATGATTGCGAGATTGTTCTTTGCTAAAGGCTCACGGCAAGTGTCCCACACTTCCGCAAGGTCAGCGTATTTGCTTTTGAAGAACGGGTTATCACTACTTTTCTTAGCGTTGCTCATTGCGCCTTGTGCAGCTGCTAATGCTTTGGCAAGTTCGCCAATATCTTGGCTAAATTCTACTGCGATGTTTTCATTCATGATGTTGTGCCTCCTAATTGATTTGGATATTAGAATTTTTTACGATTTGAACGCCTGTAATAACGATGCCTTGCTCTAATGCTTGTTTGAGGGCTTTTTTATCAGGGGAATACGTGATTGTTTCTTTGCGGTAAATTTCGGGGAGGGTATCAATAGAGCAAGTCACTTCTACTTTCGTACTCGGTTTAAACCATACGGATACTCTTGCAGTTTCAAACTTCTCACCATTCAGACTATTTGTGACATAGCCACGGAGCCATTGAGCCTTTTTGTCGAGCTTTTTCTTGCGTGCGGTGAGCTTATCAATCTCTGCTTGAATAGCTTCTGCTTCGGCTTCCTTATTTTTAATTACAAGCAGGCAACCTTCAATTTTTTCGAGCCTGTCCATTTGTAACTCCGCTAAGGCTTCAACGGTAAGGATTTCGCCAGTTTCCGTGTCTACCATTCTTTCGGTATCAAGTTCTACCAATCTTTCAAGTTGTCTGTCGATTTCATACAGCTTCATTGTCATTTTGTTTCAACTCCTTTAATTCATATTCATAAGCGATTGTGCGATACAATACACCTTCATACATAGCCGTCAGATAGTACATATCATCACGCCCGCTTACTGGTGCCTTTGCGTATTTATCAAACATACAAAGAAACAATTTAGCAGGGATACTTGCCTCGGAAGGCTTGTCGCCAAATCTATTTGTTACTTCAATGTCGTTGTCTGCCAAAAGTTTTACGGCGTTTGTCAACGCTATCATTTTCACCAAGTCCATATCTGTTACCTCCTTAATAACCGTACATACCGTGCAGGTAGCCTAAGCGGTATGTTGCAAATAAGGAGCCTACCAATAAGGCTCCGATGATTGCCACTTCTAATAAAATCTCCCTGTAATACCACACGGTCGCCCAAGTGGTAACTGCCATCTTTTTCATCATTCTACCTCCTACTCATAATCTGCTGGGTCGTAGTTGTCCATCCACTCCCCAATAATTTTGTTTGCTTCCTTGCGGCTTAAACCGAACTCATCTTGCAAGTACGGAGCTGCGCCAAACATATTGGTTACGCCGCTTCTGCGAAGCCTTTCAAGGAATATCCAGTATTTGTTCTTAGTCATTTAATGCCTCCCCTTTTTATTTGTGTGTTGTTTATGTGTTTTACACTTATATTATACATAAATTAAGCATACAGGTCAAGCCGCCTATTAAAATATTTTTAAGCTTTCTGATTATATGAGATAATCGGGAAAAACAAGAGGATGATGGATAATGAAACGGGTTGCTTTATATATTAGGGTATCAACGGCAAGGCAGGACCAAGAGGGGTATTCGATACCGCTTCAAAAGGAAAGGCTCATAGCCTACTGCAAGGCTAAAGGGTGGGTTGTCGCTGGGATATTCGTAGACCCGGGGCATTCCGGCTCATCATTGGATAGACCGGGAATGACGGCTTTAATGGAGGCGGTAGCAGAAGGAAAGTTCGATGCCGTGCTTGTCTATAAACTGGACAGGCTTTCACGCTCACAAAAGGACACGCTCTACTTGATTGAAGATGTTTTTATGGATAATGGTACAGACTTCGTTTCCTTACAAGAATCATTCGACACGACAACTATTTACGGTAGAGCGATGGTTGGAATATTGTCTGTATTTGCTCAAATGGAGCGTGAGACGATTACGGAACGTACTTTGATGGGGAGAGCTGGCAGAGCAGAGGAAGGCAAGTGGCACGGCGGAGGAACGGAGCCTATCGGTTACGACTACATAGATGGTGAGCTGGTTATCAACGAAGAGGAAGCCAAGCAAGTGCGGCGTGTCTACCGGTTCTATTCGATGGGCTACTCCGTTACGGAAATATCTCGACGTATGGAAGGCTATAAAACGAAGCACGGGGATTGGTCGCACACATCAACCATCGGCAACGTATTGGACAATCCGCTTTATGCCGGAAAAATTCATTTTGATGGTGTGCTTTCGTTTGGCAAGCATGACCCAATCGTTCCGCTCGACATAGATAGCAAGGTAAAGGCTCGTAGGGAACGCTTGCGAGTATTGGAAGCCGCAGGGGATAGCAACTTCCTGCTCACCGGTATCATCTACTGCCAAAACTGTGGAGCAAGGTATTTTCCGAATAAGCGTCCGAACGGTAAAGTGGTGTACTCCTGCCATTCGAGAGCCAAGAAGAATAAGAAGATGGTTAAGGACCCAACGTGCAAGGCTCCGCACATACCCATTGAAGAACTGGATACCATCATAGAGAAAGAGGTATTGAGGCTTGCTAAAAATCCGAAGCTGGTCGATGAGATTATAAAAAAAAGAGCCGCCAAAGGCAGCTCAAATTCTGATAGCAAATCCGAGGAAATCAAACAGTATGATAGAGAGATTAGTAGGCTTATGGATTCGCTATCACACGACGCACTTGAATCTGTCGGGGAAATAGCAGCACAGATAGCAGAACTACACGCCGAAAAGATGAAGCTCGTTTCGTTGCGGGATTATGTCCCGAGGCATTACAATGTTGAGGCCGCAAAAATGCTCCTGTCAGACATTAGATACGGATGGTCGAAGCTCGATAATAGAGGGCGGCGTTCGTTTCTGTTCCAGCTGATTGACAAGATACAAATAAACACCGAGGAAATAAGCATTTCGTGGTCGTTTGAGTGAGGATTAGGAATTATCTTTCTAATTGGATTATAGCGAAAACAGAACGTACGCTCTATAGGGAATTGATGGTTATATAGGTTAATAAATAGAAAAGACGGAGGATTTTACCTCCGTCTTTATTTTTCCATTTCACAAGAAATATTTTATTTTTTCAATACTAAAGTCATTGCTCATTATTTCGCTTTCCCAAATAACAATACATTCCCAACCTATTTCCCTATATTCAGTGATTTTATCATTGGGGTTATCGTTTCTATGCCAATAATCACCATAAACTTCGATAATTTTCTTTTTAGCTCTATTTATAAAATCGGGCACTCTGTGCTGTTTTTTAGTGTGTAGATGAAATTTTCCGTTCCCTACATACTCCCAATCTGTATATTCCTTGATAATGTCCATCAATTTTAATTCGGGTTTAGTATAGGAGTTTTTCCAGCCTGCCCATAAAGCCGTTCTATGTTGCTCTGATAATCGCTTTCCGTACATAGGATTATCTTTGCCATAAGGTCTTTTTAATTTGCCGTCTTTAAACATCTGCTTTCTTGTCGCTGATATTCGCATAGAGGCAGATTGCAAAGAAAGACAATTTTCTTTGCTTTTCCCTTTGCTCCACGCCGTTTGTAAGCCAACTTTGTTTTTATTCCACGGTTCTTTATTTTCATTAACCTTATGTCCTTTTTGGAAGCCTATCTTACCAGCAAGATTTAATTCCGTTGCAGTATTGGAAATTTTATCTCTTGCTTCGCTTGTTAATGTTGGACTATCGGGGAACATTGTTCTGTATTCAAGGAAAGTGATATTATGTTGTTTTTTAAGGTGCGTTGAAGTTATTTGTTTAAAATTTTTACCACATAATTCGCATTTAACATTGGTCACTTGCATATATCCGTCAATCTCCTTTATAAAAATATGCACCCCATAGAGCGAACTCTGTAACGTCGCTCTTTTAAGGTACAAACGGATAAATATGCAATGCCGTTATACTACTATAATTATACCATATTTTGGTAAATTTTAATATAAGAAAAGCCGCAGATTTTTCTACGGCTTTTTCTTATTTTTCAAGTTCTCTTGCTTTCTTCTGAATGTAATCCATTAGTGCTTCGTTAAGCATTTCTTTACGTTGACCGTGGCGAGTTTGGAGAGCGTCAAACGCTTCAAGTACGTCAGTTCTAACGTAGATAGTGGTTTTGGTATAGCCATCATTTTTGCTTTTGGCTTCCTTTTCTTTTCGTGCTTTAAGCTGCTTTGCAATTTTATTAAAGTCTGGCTCACCGTCGCTTTCGTGGGTGAGCTGTTTTACCAGTTCGGTATCTTTCCCAGCCTTAGCCGCCTCTTGTTCTTTCTTCATTCGGGCCAAGCGTTCTTCTGTGGTTTCTTTCTGTTTACTCATTTATATTATCCTCCAATCCTTCTTATAATTTCCTCAACCAATGACATATACTCGTCCATTGATGGGCTTGTCACGTCAATACCGGTAGCTGCTATTTCCTTAATCTTGGTCTTTCGTCCAAGCTCCGTATCAAAGACAAGGTTGCCAAAGGTGGCTCTTAGACCTTCCGAAACGTCCCTTTCGTATTTGCTACGGCGGTCACGCATCGTTATCAGTATGCCAAACACTTCAGCGCTGGTATGTCCTTCTTCCTTTGTGGTTTCTACAAACTCTTGGAAGCCAATCAGAGCGTCCATACCAAGGTCGCCGCTATCAACAGGAATAATAACCTTGTCAGCATAGACAATAGCGTTTATAACCGTATCTCCCAACGAGGGGGACACATCAATAAATACATAGTCGTATCTATTCTCTATGGTGGCAAGCAGGCGTTTTATCGTTGCATACGGGTTATTTACCTTTGAAGTGTAGATGTACCTGCTGAACATAGCAAGCCTGTCCTCCGCAGGAATTAAGTCCAGTCCGTCTTTTATTGGCTTGATGTACGGCTCTACGTTTCCGTCCTGTACGGCTTCCATGATTGTATGCCCACGGTATTTATACTTGCTATCACCGGTTAGAATACGGGTTAAATTCCCTTGGCTATCCAAGTCAATGGCAAGTACCTTGTACCCAGCCGCCGCAAGGATTTCCGCACAGATAGCCGTGCTGGTCGTCTTACCGCAACCGCCTTTATTCGTGGCAAAGACAATTCTATTCGGCATTGCCCTGCCTCCCTTCTTTATTCTCTTTTTATGTTTTTATTATGTCTTTATTATGTATATTTTATAGTAATTTTAAGAGGTTGTCAATCGCCTGTTTACGCCGTTTTTTCTTTTCTCTTAGGGTAAGGCGTTTTTTAGTGGGGATAAAGGAAACGTAGAAACTGTTGTCAGTACAAAATCTATTAGGGGTTTTTCGTTTCGGGGGCATATCAACTTCCTGCGGAAACTTTACGGAGAGCTTTTTTGCATCCTTATCCAGTCTATCGTGTTCCAGTCTATAGCTGCTTATCTGATGGTAAACTGCTTGCCTGTCTTCTTTGGGTTTTCTTAGCAGCATAATTTTCAACGCACGGTACATCATAACGGGGCGTTTGGCATACGGGAAAAATCCTTTTCCTGCTATGAATTTCATCAATCCCATTCGCTTGCAACCATTGTATCCACGGGCGACGATTGTTATAGATGTACGTCCCTTGCTATCAATCTCTTTCTTTATTTTGTAAACCTTAGTCATTTTCTTACGCTCTCATCTACCATAGGCTTGCCGTCAGCATCTAAGCGAACGGAGAGAGCTAATCTATGATGACCATTTAAACAAATGTATTGCACCCCTGTTTCTTTATCTACCAAGACATATTCCTCATAGTCACTTGGCAAATTAACGAACACTTTGGAACGCAACGTTTTTTTCTTGCTTTCCGCATTACCGCAACCTACCAACATCGTAAAGGCTACCATAGTAGCTAAACCAATTAATAATGCTTTTGTTGTTCTTTTCATTTTTGTACCTACCTTTCGATAAAAACTTCTGCCTTTTGTACTCCGTGTTCTAAGGCTTCTTGATGGTCGTCTGTATATACATCAATACTGGCACCTTTGATAGCGGAGCCAGTATCTTGAGCAATATAAACTTTGTCATTGATTTTTACTTTTGTTCCGTGTGGGATAATGTCGGGGACAACTGCGATGGTTGTTCCGGCTTTTGCAACTGCTCCAGAAGAGGTATAAACAATGGGGTTTCCTTGCTTGTCTTTCGGTCTTACTGTCGCCCAATATCCGCAGCATTCTTCGCAGGGGCAGTAGGCGGTCAGTCGGAACGTTCCGAGGCTTGTCCATTGTTCGGAGGGTTCCGAGATTACTTTCGGAGAGGGTGATGAGGAAAAAGGTTGAAGCCGTTGCTCCGCTATACATAAGGCTGTCGCCGTTCCGATTAAATAGAGCAGGAGCAAGGCTCGCACCGCTCCGAATAAGTTGCTTTTCATAAATCTACTCCTTTGCATTCATATGCGTTGTTACTATCGGGTTATTTGATTCGCTCTAGCACGGTGTTACTATCTAATATTATGGCTCAATCACGATATTTGTTACTATCTATTAAGTTGTTTCGTTCATTGTCCATGTTACTATCACGAAATTTAACTCATTCAATGAGTTTGTTACTATCCTTGGAAACTGATTCAATCGCGTTATCTGTTACCATCGGCAGAGTTGTTTCGCTCCACATATCTGGTACACTCTCGCATTTTGGCTCACTCGTGTAACATGATACTCTCGAAGTGTATGGCTCAATCTCTACTCACGATACTATCCATAATCTTGTTTCACTCTAATGGTCTGTTACTATCTATGAATGTGGCTCATTCGTGGGAATATGCGACTATCATCGTATCTGATTCAATCAATTTATTTGTTACTATCTTATACTGTGTTTCGCTCGTTGTGAGTGTTACTATCATCACCTATGGCTCATTCGTTGATAATGTTACCATCAGCAGTTTTGATTCGCTCTAACTTACTTGTTACTATCTTATAGTATGGCTCAATCTCCTTTCCTGTTACTATCGAGTGAAATGTTTCAATCTTCTGGCGCGTTACTATCATATTTCTTGTATCACTCTCCATATTTGGTACTCTCTTGTTGTGTGGCTCGCTCTCATATTTTGTTACTATCTCACGAAACGGCTCGCTCTAGTGACTTATTACTATCTGGCATAATGGCTCAATCTTACTGCTTGTTACTATGATGAAACTTGTTTCGCTCCAACTGTTTGTTACTATCGAATTATATGGCTCAATCATATACTTTGTTACTATCAAACGAATTGTTTCGCTCATCCATTATTGTTACAATCACTGTTTGTGGCTCACTCAGCTTTACTGTTACTATCAAGGATTATGGCTCAATCGGCTTGAATGGTACACTCGCTTGGTGTGTTTCGCTCTTTTTTGTTGTTACTATCATTCTCACTGGCTCGCTCAAATTATATGTAACTATCTTATAAGACGGCTCGCTCTATTATCTTGATACCATAAATGGGTTGGCTTAATTCCAGTTAGGAATAGGGATTTCGTGAGCGTGATTAAGGATAGCGATAGCATACGGCTTAGGCGGTTTTTCGCCTCGTTCAAGTTCGTACCATACGCTGAATAAATGAGAGAGGAAAATCTTAACGGCATAGCGTTTTGCTCTTGCGTTAATGTGAGCAGGGGGGAGTTTACCTTCGGAGTAATGCTTGTAGGCTTCTGTGTTTTTACCGATGTTGAATTTTTTGAGTTTGGCTTCGGCTTGGTCAGCATAGTCGCCGTTCTCATTCTTATTATTTTCGTACTCTTTTCGGATTTTGTAAAGTTTGCCGTAAACATCTTTTTCATTGTTGCAGACTTTTACGAAGCTTTCGCCAGCTTTCCAGCAAAGAACTTTCAATCTTGCATTGAACGGGCGTTTTTCGCCTTTCTTCCATTCACGGGTTGGGTCTAAACCTGCGAACGCTTGAATTTGCCCTGCGGTCTGTACCTTGTGAATATCAATGTTGGCGATAAGTCCTGCGGAGATTACGGGACCGATGCCAGTAATGCTCATAAGCCATTGACCGATGGGTTGAGCTTCTACATATTTTTGGAGCGCAGATTTAATTTGCTTTTCAAGAGTTTCAAAGCTATCACCGAAGAATGCCAAGGTTTCGTGCGGTTCTTCCACATCGTTCAAGGAACGGCATTGGTTGTTGGATGCCTTTCGGGCTTCTTGCACTTGATAGTAAAGGTCTACAAGGTAGCGTGCTTCTTCTGTACCAAGAGTAGCAGCTGCGTTTTTAATGTCTTTCGTTAATTTCTTCAGACTTTCCATTTCCATAATCTTTCCTCCTTAATTTGCGATAATAACTATCCATTGAGCTTCGTCACGGGTTAGCTCTTCATTTCTAAATAGTTTCTTTATAGCTCTTTTATAGATTAGCAAGCCTTTAAAAAAACGGGAGCGTGTTTCTTCGCTGACATTCGTTTTTCCAAAGCGTTTTTCAACATACCTTCCTATTGTTTTATATCTTCTAATTTGATTATATCTTCTAATTTGATGGTATCTCATTCTTCATCCTCCCAAAAAAACTTCTCGCCAGCTTCAAGACGTGCCAACAATGCGTTATGCCCGATTTCGGCTTCTGCTTTGGTTGAGTATTTATCACAATACAAGTCCATATAATTTACTTCGCCATTTTCGTCGTAGGCGAATAACATAGTTTCGTACCTACCGCCATAACACCAAACGCCCAGGTCCACGGTAGACAACAGATATTTTTTTGCCGTCTATGACAATATCGTTTTTGAGGTCTAAATCTTGTCCAAAAATCATTCTTTCCACTCCCTCCCCGTCAACTCTTTATACTTCGCAGGAAGTGCCTCTAACGCTTCCGCTTGTGTACGGAATACGCAACCAGCTTTTAGCGCAACAAAATCGTCATAATCTCCTTGCCAAGTACCAAAGACGGGTTCAAAGTTAAAACCGGCATAGCTCCAAAACTCATCGCCCTTCTTAGGTTTAAAGGGGAATCTTATAATTTCTATATTACCTAATGCGCTGATTTCAATAGGTGCAGGAATGCCAAACGGAATTTCTGGTTCTCTATCATCAAATTCAATCAGTTCCTTTTCTGTAAATTGATATGTAAAGTTACTACGATTCACGATTTTAAAATTCTCGCCAATTCTTACACCAAGACAATCAGCGATTACAGGAATTAAGTTATTAGCCATCGTTAATCCTCCTTAATCAGTTTGATTTTATATCCGTCAATGCTTTCGATAGCACC
>JAZNCH010000002.1:0-107548 GCA_045587445.1 Eubacteriales bacterium
GGGGAAGTTAAGATTGTCAAATGCATAGTATTCACTTGTTATTTCGGGGCCGTGGAATATTTCAAAGCCCATGGAACGAAATGCATCGTTAAGGTCATAACACATCTGTGTTATGGGGTGAAGTCCACCAACCTGTGGAGCAATACCGGGTAGGGTATAGTCGAAATCGGGGGATATTTCAGATGCTTTGAGCTTAAGTTCCTCTCTCTTACCCTCAATATGCTCGGTGAGAAGATTTTTTACATTATTGACAGCCTTTCCCATTTCGGGACGGAGAGAAACGTCAAGCTTGGGGATTTCCTTAAGAAGCTCCGTTACGGCACCTTGTTTGCCAAGTAATGCACCTTTGATTTCCTGAAGCTCACTTTCGCTCTTTGCAGCGTCAATTTTTGCCGCACCCTCACGCAGCAACGCTTCTAATTTTTCTTTCATTTTTTAATCACTCCAAATTTATATGATATTTTTATTATTATCCTTTTTCCTTACTTTCTTTTAAGGAAAGAAAGTAAGCAAAGAAACCTCGAATACTGGGTTTGTACTACCATTTATAGTTTGTAGAGACCCGAGAGGCAAGTTCTTTGCCAAGCTTTCTGCGAAAGAAAGCGGGAAAGAAAGTAGCAAAGAACTTCGAATATCGGGTTTGTGCTGCTATTTTTTATTGGCATATAATTTTTATTTAGTCGCGGAGGGAGTTCCCTCCGCTTTTTAAAGTTTTTGGGGATTCCAAAGGGACTTTTTTCAAAAAGTCCCTTTGGTTATAAATCCAAACAAAAAAGTCTTTCATCCTTTACTGAAAAGGACGAAAGACGTAAGTTTTCCGTGGTACCACCTTAATTTATGCTAAATAAAGCAAACACTTTACAAGGCAAATAACGGAGCCTTAACACCGTAACAAACTACTAAAAAAATTCATCTGTTCCACTCAAAAGCGAAATGCTAAAGTAACGCAGACACAAGGTTGCTTACAGCCGAAAGGCAACCCTCTCTGGATATGTCTTGGTGCGACCCGCCAAACTTCTTCAACGTGTTTATTTATTATAAATATGAGGCATTATAACACAATTTACCTGAAATTGCAAGTGTTTTTATCAAAATAATTCAACAGAGTACATTTGATTGAGGTGGCAGGGATAATATGAAAGCTTAGCTTTCCGCAAGCCCTCTATCCCCAAATCTTCCTCGCGGTTGAGGTATAATTTATCTGTCCACGCATATTTCGCAAAGCTGTTGGTAATTTTCGCGTATGAGCCGTCGTAGCTTCTGTCAGCCTTTTCAAAATGTATATCTGCGGTGTTTTCATTAATTGAAGAGCCGATAGAGTAGGCAACAAACTTGCCGTCAACGGTAAGCACACCTGCGCGAAGTGTAAGCTCGTCAAAATGTTCTATAGCGCATTTTATCGCAAGATATTCGTTTTCGGGGCTGTTTTCTATGGTTTTATAAAGATGCTCGGCACATTTTCTCAAAACGTCAACGTTTTCATTGTTTATATTTATATATTCGCAGTTGTACGTTTTATCAAATTTTGCGATATGGTTTCGTTTTGCGTGATATTTTTTACCCGCAAGGGAAGCTAAGTCGTTTTGATTGTAAACGTATTCGCATTTTCCGTCAAGCAGTTTAACTTTAGCGTCGGGAAATGCTTCGCATATTTTATTTGCAACGCTTTCGGTTAAAGGCAAGAGTCTGATATTATTTTCGCAAGAGGATATAATAGTGTCAATAGTTTCTTTGTAATTATCGTTTAGCCCTCGGGGAAAATAAAAAATACAATTTCCCTTATCCGAACTCCCTTTGCAGACAATATTCCCATTAATAACCGAGTACGAAGTTTTATAAAATTCTTTCCAAAAAAACAAAGAAGCAAAGCCGAACATAGCGATACCCTCGTTATTTTTACCGGTATTTTCAAATAGTTCGCGGTCGGAGAGGTCAATTATTTTCCAATTAATCTTGTTTTCGGTGGATGTGGTTAACATAAAACCGTCCTTTTTGCAAAAAAATCTGCTATATTATACACTAAAACACATAACAATTGAATGGCATTCAAAAAAAATTAACATTTTTTTGGAAAAAATCTTGGATTACTCTTGAAAAATCAAAATACATGTGTTATAATACAATGCAATATGTAAAAAACTGAAAAGAGGTAAGTGCAATGAAGACAGCTATTCAGCCGGATTATAAAGAATCAACAATCAGATGTGCATGCGGCGCAGAGGTTAAGACTCGTTCGACAAAGGGCGATATGCGTGTTGAAATTTGCTCAAAGTGCCACCCCTTCTTTACGGGCAAGCAGAAGTTCGTAGATGCAGGCGGCCGTGTTGACAAGTTCAAACAGCGCTTGAACAAGGCAAAATAATTGACCTTGGACTAACAACGGGTAAGATGTATTTTTCGCACATCTTGCCCTTTTTGTTTTCTTACCGTATTTATACATTGAATTGAGGTTAGAGATATATGCCTGAGCTTAATATATTTAACGATACGCAGGATAAAGAAATAACGAAAGCCGTGCTTGTCAGTGCCGTATTTAGAGGCGACGACAGAGACGATGCCGAGGTTTCACTCGACGAGCTTGAAAGACTGCTTGAAACTGCGGGCGGCGAATGTGTCGCAAGAATGACACAGCTTAAAACCGCACCCGACCCGGGAACTTATATTGGAAGCGGTAAAATAAAGGAATTGGCAGAGCTTTGCAAAAATAACGATGCTACGCTCGTTGTATTTGATACCGAACTGTCTCCTTCGCAGATACGTAATATAGAAAAAGAAGTAAACGACGAAGACAGCGATATATTTGTTATGGACAGAAGTATGCTTATTCTCGATATATTTGCACTCCACGCAAAGACAGGCGAGGGTAAACTACAAGTTGAACTTGCGCTTTTGAAATATACGACACCGCGACTTACGGGTAAAGGCTTACAGCTCTCACGTCAGGGAGGCGGTATCGGTACGCGAGGCCCCGGTGAATCCAAGCTTGAAAGCGACAGACGTCATATAAAACGCCGTATGGACGCTCTTGAAGACGAGCTTGAACTACTTGAAAAAAACAGAATAGTTCAGCGTAAACAGAGAGATAAATCGGGACTTTTTAAGATTGCTATTGCGGGATATACAAACGCAGGCAAGAGTACGTTTTTGAATTATTTGACGGGGGCGGGGATACTTGCCGAAAATAAGCTTTTCGCAACCCTTGACCCGACAACGAGAAAATATGAACTTCCGTCGGGAAATGAAATACTTCTTACCGACACCGTTGGTTTTATCAGAAACCTCCCCCACCACCTTATAAAAGCGTTTCGCTCGACGTTGGAAGAGGTTGTTTATTCCGATGCCGTGCTTGTAATGATAGACGCGTCAGAGCCCGAGTGCGATAATCAGCTTGCAGTAACCGAGGGACTGCTTGAAGACCTCGGAGCTGTGGGTAAACCCATTCTTTACGTTTATAATAAATGCGACGTTGAGACGGATATAATGCCAAAGGTTAAGCAAGACGGCGGAGAAAATAACGTTTTCTTTATATCCGCAAGAACAGGCGAGGGTATTGATTCACTTATAGAAAGAATAGAATCGCTTGTTAACGAGGGTAAGACAGAAGAGACGTTTTTGTTTCCCCACAACGAGCAGTCTATGGTCAACGTGCTTTATAAAAACGCCGTTATACACGATACGGAATATCTATCTGAGGGCGTTAGATTTAAAGCAACAGTTGATTCAAAGACGAAGGGAATGCTTTCAAAATATCTTGTAAAGTGAGTTTGACTTATGAAAGATAACAAAACAGTCGAGGGCGGAAAGCTATATACGACGTTAGGCGGCGAAGGCTTTTTTGAAATAACTATTGATAAATCGGTGTTTTACGGTTATGCGAGAAGAGTAACCGAAGAAAAGGACGCTGTGGAGTTTATTAATCAGATAAAGAAGAAGCACTCCGATGCCAGACATAATGTTTACGCATACGTATTAAAGGATACGAATACTACCCGATACAGCGACGACGGCGAGCCTGCGGGAACTGCGGGTATGCCGGTGCTTGACGTTATAAGGAAGACAGGCTTTACCGATGCAGTTATTGTTGTAACCCGATATTTTGGCGGTATATTGCTTGGTAAAGGAGGACTTGTAAGAGCATATACGGCGGCAGCAAAGGGGGCAGCCGAAGACGCTCAGATAATAACGTATACGGATTATACGGAGTTCGAGGTGGAATGTCCTTATGCAGACCACGAGAAGATACGTTATGAATGTCAGTTTTTTGACATTATAGAGGACGGCATTGACTATAGTGATACAGTGAAATTTAAATTGGCTATAAAGACACCTTCGTTTGAAGCGTTTAACCTGAAGCTATCCGAGATAAGCGCAGGTAGACTTTGCGCCAAAAAGACAGGCGAACGTTTTGATAAGCTATGATTTTTGGGCTATTGTTTGAATACCGAACAATAGCCTTGTTTTTTATCAAACAAAACCTCTATATACATATTACAACATTGCACAGACCAAAGGAAGATTCCAAAGGTGATAGCATCTTTGATAGTATTTTAAAAAAATACTATCAAAGGTATTGCCCCCTTTGGAATTCCCCTTTAGTTTGTGCAGAGTTGTAATAAATACATAGAGGTGATATATTGCACAAATTAGAAAAGTTTAATCTTTCATTTTTTTGCAGTTGTTTCTCCTACAAAAAACCGCATTTTTTGAGCAAATATATGCAAAACCCTCTTTATTTTCAGAAAAAGAGGAGTTTTTTATTTTTTTGCGTATATTATATATACAAACTTGGTTTATAATATGCTGAGGTGAAATATTTTATGGAAAATATTCGTGAATATATGTATGCACGAGAAAAGGTTACTTTGTCGGAATTCGCTTTTTTAACAGAGAACACAAGAGGTAGAGAAGTACCCATTCCCCCCTGCCCCATTCGTACCGAATTCGGACGAGACCGAGACAGAATAACCCACAGCAAAGCTTTCCGCCGTCTTATGCATAAGACACAAGTGTTTTTAGGTCCCGAAGACGACCACTACAGAACAAGAATGTCGCATACACTTGAAGTTACGCAAATTGCGCGTACAATAGCAAGAGCGTTGCGTTTAAATGAAGACTTAACCGAAGCTATTGCCTTAGGACACGACTTGGGGCACACGCCTTTCGGACATGCAGGCGAAAGAGTCCTGCAAAAATGCTATTCCCCCGATTTCTCTCACTACAAACAGAGCTTACGCGTCGTTGAAAAGCTTGAAAACGACGGACTCGGTCTTAATTTAACGTGGGAAGTACGCGACGGTATCGTAAACCACACAGGCGACCACGTCGCATCAACACTTGAGGGTGTTATAGTTAAATTTGCCGACAGAATAGCTTATATAAACCACGATATTGACGATGCCGAAAGGGCAAAAATACTTACCGAAGAAGATATTCCCTCAGAACTTCGCGAAATACTCGGCACAAACAGCAGCGCAAGAATAGCGCGTATGGTCGAAGCCATTGTTCACAGCAGTGAGGGCAAAAGCACAATCACTATGGAAACTACTGTACAAGATGCGACAAACAAGCTTCGCAAATTCCTTTTTGATGCCGTTTATACTAACCCGAAAGCAAAGGGCGAAGAATCAAAGGTCGAGGCAATGCTGGAAAAAATGTACGAGCATTTTGTAAAACACCCGGAAGAACTCGGCGACGAGCTAAAAAAGAATATTGAACTTGAGGGTGTTGAAAGAGTCGTATGCGACTATATTGCCGGTATGACTGACAGATACGCGCTTAACAAATACAAAGACATATTTTTACCGAAAATGTGGAAATGAATTTTAATTTTTACCAACAACTAAAAAAGGAGGGGAGAATATGGCAATGAGAATACCGCCCGCAGTTATCGAAGAGATAAAATTCAGAAACGATATTGAGTCGGTCGTATCATCTTACGTTAACTTAAAGCCCGCAGGCTCAAACCTAATAGGACTTTGCCCTTTTCACAGCGAAAAGACTCCCTCTTTTACAGTTTTTAAAAATACGCAGACCTGTTATTGCTTCGGTTGCGGCTCGGGCGGCGACGTAGTTACTTTCATTATGAAAATGGAAAATCTTGATTACGTAAGTGCTTTAGAGTTTTTGGCAAAACGAGTGGGCTTAACCATACCGCAAGACCCCGTTGACGAGCAAAGACAGATACGCTCAACGAGAATACTCGAGATGAATAAGGTTGCCGCAAAATTTTTCCACGCTTCTCTTTTATCCCCAGACGGCAAAGAAGCTTTGGAATATTTGCAAAAAAGAAAGTTTTCCCCCGGTCTTATAAAGCATTTTGGTTTGGGATATTCCCCCAACAGCTTTAACGCATTGATGAACCACTTAAAGCAAAACGGATTTACAGAAAAAGAAATGGTCTCAGGCTTTTTATGCGGCATAAGCAAAAAGACGGGAAAACCTTTTGATTTATTCAGAAACAGAGTTATTATACCGATAATAGACACAAAGGGTAACGTTATTGCATTCGGCGGACGAGTTCTTGACGATTCGTTACCGAAATATCTTAACTCAAGCGACACCCCTGTTTTTAAGAAATCGAAGAATCTTTTCGCGTTGAATTATGCAAGAAAAGAATGCTCGGACAGAATAATACTCTGCGAGGGATATATGGACGTTATAGCCCTTCACGGAGCAGGTTTTACAAACGCAGTTGCAACACTCGGAACTGCCATAACTCCCGAACAGGCTCGTATTATGGAACGGTATACAAAAAGCGTTGTAATAGCTTACGACAGCGACGAAGCAGGACAGCGTGCGGCAGATAAAGCATTTAAGCTGCTTGGAGAAGTAGGACTTGACGTAAAAATTCTAAAAATGAACGGTGCTAAAGACCCCGACGAATTTATAAAGAAATTCGGCCCCGAAAGATTTCGCCGTTTACTTGACGAAAGCAAGACTCATTTCGATTATAAATTTGATGCTATTCTTGCAAAATACGACGTTACGCAAACTCCCGAGAAGCTGAAAGCAGTAAACGACATTACAGAAATCATATCCAAAGTAAGCTCTGCGGTTGAAAGAGAAGTTTATATCGGCAAGGTTGCTGAAAAATTAGAAATTGCAAAGGATAATCTTAAATACGACATTGACAGAAAGATAAAAAAACAGACAAGAGAACGCCAAAAAGACGAAAGTCGCAAAGTAATGCTGAACACTGCAGGTTTTGGAGACAGGATAAATCCCGATTATGCTAAAAACGTTCGCGCGGCAGCTGCCGAAGAATCAATTATAAGCATTATACTTACTTACCCCGAGCTTTTGAAAAAGGTTCAGGACGGTACGTACGACTTGCGTGCCGAGGATTTCTTTACCCAATTCGGAAAGAAGATATTTGAAAAGGCGATGGAACTGTACGAAGAATCGACGTCTTTCGATTACGGTATGTTAGGCAGTGAATTTACCGCCGACGAAATGGGAAGAATAACGGCAATAGTTTTGAAAAGAAACAATTTATCTCAAAACGGCGAAAAAGAGCTTGTGGACTGTATCGACGTCTTGAAAAAAGAGAAAAACAAACAGTCAGCAAGTCTTGCAGACATTATTAATGCCAAAAGAAATGAAAATAAATAAAAAATCACATAGATAGGAGAAAAAATCATGGTTGAAGAAAAGAAAAAGGATACCAAGAAAAAAGCAAAACAGGCTGAAACTGAAAACCTTAATGCCGAAGAGCTTGAAAAAATGGCTGACGAACTTCTTGACGAACAATCCAAGAAGAAAAAAACAGCCTCCAAAAAGGTTGAAGAAACCGAAGATGCTTCGGTTAAAGATGAAGCAAACACAGAAAAGAGCGAAAAAAAATTCAATCTCAAGGAAATCGTTGAAAAGGCTAAAGCAAAGGGTTCTATATCCAACGCAGAAATTATGGAAGATCTCGAAGACGTTGATTATGACTTAGAACAGATTGAAAAGCTTTACGAAGCACTTGAATCTGCAGGTGTTGAAGTTACGGGGTATTTAGACAATCCAGAATTTGACGATGAGATTCAGACAGAAGTTGAGCAATACGAAAGTGCTGAAGATATGGAAAAGATGCTTTCTCAGGAAGGTCTTGCAATTGACGACCCCGTAAGAATGTATCTTAAAGAAATAGGTAAAGTTTCACTTCTTGATGCAGCTCGCGAACTTGAACTTGCAGAGCTTATGGCAAACGGAAGTAACGAAGCGAAGAAAGAACTTGTAGAATCCAACCTACGTCTCGTTGTAAGTATTGCAAAGCGTTACGTTGGCAAGGGTATGTTCTTCCTCGACCTTATCCAAGAAGGTAACCTCGGTCTTATGAAAGCTGTAGAAAAGTTTGACTATCGTAAAGGATATAAGTTCTCCACATACGCTACGTGGTGGATAAGACAGGCTATCACCAGAGCTATTGCGGATCAGGCAAGAACAATAAGAATTCCCGTTCACATGGTTGAAACTATACACAAGGTAAGCAGAATATCACGTCAACTCCTTCAGGAAAACGGACACGAAGCTACCCCCGACGAAATTGCGGCAGTTATGGGAATGAGTGCAGATAAGGTTAGAGAAATTATGAAGATAGCTCAAGACCCCGTATCGCTTGAAACTCCCATAGGCGAAGAAGAAGACAGCCATCTCGGCGATTTTATTCCCGACGATGCATCTCCCGCACCTGCAGATGCAGCATCATACACGCTTCTCCGCGAACAGCTCAACGAAGTTCTCAAAACACTTACCCCCAGAGAAGAAAGCGTACTCAAGCTCCGTTTTGGACTTGACGACGGCAGAACACGCACACTTGAAGAGGTAGGAAAGGAATTTAATATTACCAGAGAACGTATCCGTCAGATAGAGGCAAAGGCATTGCGTAAACTCCGTCACCCCAGCCGTTCCAAGAGACTTCGCGACTATCTTGAGTAAAATACAACTTTTCTTTATTCAAAAGAACGAAAAAAACATATAATTTTATATTCAGTTAATATCTCTTTTACAAATTCCAATTAAGACAATGGAAAAATGACCTTGACATATTTTAGCCGTTACGCTATAATATATATCGTATGTTTAAATTCTGCAAAAGATATTTGAATCATATATTACAATAATAAATTTTCGCACATTTAGGAGGAAAAAACAATGAAAAGATCATTGTTGGCATTGTTGTTGGCACTTGTTATGTGCTTGTCACTCTTCTGCGTAGGTTGTGCTTCTGAAGACGAAGATAATCCCGATACCTTGAAGACGGAAGCAGAGATTGAGCCCATGACCATCACACTTTACGCTCCCACAAAGGGTACTACCACACAAGAGCAAGTTGAATTGGTTCAGACCGCCTTCAATAATATTACAGAGTCAAAATTTAACACACACGTTGTACTCAAGCTTATTCCCGAAGATAAGTACGAAGCTACTATCACGAACACGCTTGATGCAATTCATAAACAGATAGAGGAAGAGGAGTCTTTGGAAGAATCACGTCTTCAGGCAGAAAAAGAAGCTCGTGAAGAAGGCAGAGAGCTTCCCGATGAAACCGAAGAAGAAATAGAAAAAGAAGAAATTGATTCTCCCGAAATTTCATACCCCGAAGTAACGGAAAATCAGTTAGACATCTTTTTGGTAAATTCTTTTGAAACTTATTACGATTTGGCTGTTGCCGGCGACCTTTCCCCTATCGACCAAGAACTCAGCCAAAGCTCAAAACTTCTTGCGGCTTACGTTTATCCTTACCTTCTCCGTTCGGCAAAGGTAGACGGTTCTACATACGGAGTATTTAACAATACAGTATTCGGCGACTACGAATATCTTCTCCTCAACAAAGAGCTCATTGATAAATACGAATATGACCCCGAAGAAATGAGTAACATTGAAGATATATCTCTCTTTCTTCAGGAAGTTAAGCAGAACGAAGCAGACGTTATTCCTTTCCTTGGGGAACTTAATGCTCCCGTTGTATATTGGGATAATACACCTTCCGTTATTGGCGCGTTTGTAGGCGATGCATTCTCCTCTTCCGGTAAGGTTGATGCTACCTCGTACCGCCCCGAAGCCCTTTATCCCGGAAACCTTTTCAACTCATCTGATTTCAGAGCATGGATGACTGAATACAACAAGCTTTTCCAGGCAAACTGCATTGTTGAAAAGACCGAAGAAAATAAGGACTCTAAATTTGCAGCTACAGTAATTAAAGGCGACGTTACACTTTCTCCTACTTATGCAACCACATACGGCAACTACAAGACAGATGAATTCGGATTTAAGTACATTACAGACGAAAACGGAGTTGACTACTATGTATCCGTTTACAAGAGACCTGTCGCAGACAACAAAAACGTATTTAACGCAGGTTACGTTGTAAGTGCATATACAAAAGACGTTAAGCGTTGCATGGAAATTATTACATGCCTTAACACAGACGCTACACTCAGTAACATTTTTATGTATGGTGTAGAGGATACTCATTACACTATCGACGAAACAACCAAGCTTATCCACAAAACAACAGATACATACGCAATGGACATTACCACAGTCGGCAATATCTACTTGCTTACCCCCTCTGACGATATGAACGAATATTGGCAGTTTATGAGCAAGAACGGTTGGGAAAACGCCAAGAACACTAACCGCGAAGCTATTATGAGTCCGTTCCTCGGTTTCTATTTCAACCCCGAAAAGCCTGTTGAAGAAGATCTTACCGAAACACAGGTAATGACAGAACTTACGTTTGAACAAGTATATGCTGAAGCAGTTAAACTTTCACAGCCTATTCTTGAAGAAATTTTCAACTACAGAGATAACCCCGAAGATCCTGATACGACTTTTGAACGTAAGCTTATTGCAACAAGAAATGCTATCGGTGAAGACCCGATATTTGACCAACTTTGCGACTATCAGAAGGGTGTATATTATATGCTTTCTCCCTACAACGAATGGTATCAGAAGCATTATAACGTAACACTCGGTCTTGGTTAATAACTATACACAAAAAGCCTTCTAAGCAGAAGGCTTTTTCTTGTTTTTATTGTATCTGAACAAAAAACAAAGCCCAACGAAAACCGTCGGGCTTTTCTTGCTTTGCTTAGTCAATAAGCTCCTTAACCTTGGAATCTTTACCAACTTTGTCGCGGAGATAATAAAGCTTAGCACGTCTTACTTTACCTGTTCTTGTAATCTCAACCTTTTCAACGTTGGGTGAGTGAACGGGGAAAGTCTTTTCAACAGCAACACCGTAAGAAATGCGGCGAACTGTGAAAGTTTCGGAAATACCACCGCCATGACGAGCAATGATAGTTCCTTCAAAAATCTGGATTCTTTCTTTGTTACCTTCCTTAATTCTGTTGTGAACCTTAACGGTATCACCAATGTTAAGTACAGGTACGTTTTCTTTAAGCTGATCGTTTGTAAAAGCCTTTACCATATCCATAGTGGCTTCCTCCTTAAATATACGAACGTTCATGCACAGCTAATACAGAGGACCGTCCAAAAATAATGCTCTCTACACAGAGAGTCTATGGTATTATACCATAATTCCCGAAAATTTCAAGCACACAAGACATTATTTACACTTTATTCACAATTAGTCTTGTTTTCGTTCTTCTTATTCGTCAAAAAAACACTTGTATATTTAAATATTATATGTTATAATAATTAAGATATAAATATATGATGCCATTTTTGGCATTTTTAAACTTAAACAAAAACTTGGGAGGGTAAATATGAGTGCTGATAACTTTAACAAAAAACCCGACAATCCAATAAACAAAGACGAAGAACTGACTGCTATACTTCAACGGCTTTCCACGCTTCTTGATAAATCCGTTTCGCTCGACGATGCTATTGAGCTTGCAAAGCAGCAGCCGACTACCGATCCTGTCGAAAAGTATGCCGATTCTGAAACAGTGCAAGAAGTAACCGAACAAGAAGCTTCAGAACCGGAACAAACCGAAGATACAGCTATAACCACCGAACAAAATGACCTTGAAGCACAAGAGGTTACTCTATTGAACGATGTTGCCGAAAAGCAAGAAGAACTATTTGCAGAAACCCAAGAGGAGATGTCCGCAAATGATGAAGCTCTCAACGAGGAACAAACTGAAAAGAGTATGCCCGTAGCCGATTTCATAAAACTTTTGAAAAGCAAACGTTTTACAGAACAAAACGAACAAAACGAAGACTCAGAAGCGTACACCGAAGATACGCAAATCAGCGAAGAAACTTTAACTGCTGAAGAAACACCCATTGAAGAACAAGAAGAGCTTATCAAAGAAAACAGCGAAGCTGTTGAAGCTGCTCCTGTTGAAGAAAAAACATTTGACGACGAAAACGAGCTTATTACGGAAAAGAAGCCTATCTTTGACAAAAATATAGAATTACAAGAAACCGTCCCCGAAGAAGATTTGGCAACATCAAAAATATTTGACGAGCTTTTAGCTTGTTTTGACGACCACAAACTACCCAACGCTTTCACTTTCTCTAACACCGATTCACAGAAAAAAGAAAATTCAGAAGTTCCCGAGGAAATTGACGAAGAAAAAACAGAGGCTGACAACGTTTTTGACGAAGAAATCGAAAACGAAGAAACGCCGGAAGAACCGACTGCCGAATTTGTTCCGATTGAACACGAAAACCCCGAAGAAGATGAATTGTTCTCAAAAATTTTCTCCGAGGAAAAATCGGAACGCAAAAACAGGGAAAAAGATAAAAAGAAGTGGCAAAGCCAAGGAGATGCCCCCTCGACATTTCTTTCGGGCTTGTACGACTGGCTTGAAGTTATTGTTTTGTCTGCCGCATTTGCCTTGCTTTTGTTTACTTTCATTCTTAGGCTTGCCATAGTTGACGGTGATTCTATGAATCATACGCTACACGACAAGGAGCTCCTTATAATTTCCGACCTTATGTATACTCCCGAAAATAACGATATTATAGTTTTTACATCACCTAATTATCCCGAACCCATAGTCAAAAGAGTAATCGCAACGTCAGAACAGACCGTTGATATTGATTTTGACACGTGGACTGTAACGGTCGACGGAAAAGTTCTTGATGAAGACTACATCAACCGCGTTCCCAGCATAATGAAGAGCTCCGACGTCTCTTTCCCCTTAACAGTACCCAAAGGATATGTTTTCGTTATGGGCGACAACAGAAACGACTCTCTCGACTCGCGCAACTCACGTATAGGCTTTGTTGACGAAAGATTTATTTTGGGCGAAGTAAAGCTTCGAATCTTCCCATTTAACAGGTTTGGAACAGTAGATTAATTTTTCCCAAAAGAAAGGACAATAACAATGCCCTCAACACAAATACAATGGTTTCCCGGGCATATGGCGAAAACCCGAAGACTGATGAAAGAAAGTCTTCCCTCGGTCGATATACTGATAAACGTTCTTGATTCAAGAATTCCGATAAGCTCAAAAAACCCCGAAATTGAAAGTATTGCGGGTAACAAGCCTATCTTAACGCTTCTCAGTAAGTCAAGCCTTGCAGACCCTTCAGCAATTGCAAAGTGGAAAAACTATTTTAAACAGAATAATATTAACTGCCTTTTTATTGACAGTATTACGGGTGCAGGTATAAACGAAATTATGCCTGCGGTACGCGAAATACTTAAAGACAAGTTATTTCGATACGAAGAAAAGGGTATGACCGGCAGAAACATTAAAGCTATGATCGTCGGTATTCCCAATTCCGGAAAATCATCTCTCATAAACAAGCTTGCAGGCTCAAAAAAAGTAAAAGTTGAAGACCGCCCCGGTGTTACCCTTACAAAGCAATGGGTTCCCACGTCAATCGGACTTGACCTTATGGATATGCCCGGTGTACTTTGGCCTAAGTTTGACGACGATACTATTGGCGAAAACCTTGCACTTACGGGTGCTATACGCGATGCTATTCTCGATATTGAAACACTCGCCGTTGTTCTATGCGCAAGACTCCGCAAGCTCTATCCGGAGCTTCTTATGTCCCGCTATAAACTTACCGAGAAAGATCTTGACGAAGATATTCAGGATTATGAGGTATTTGAAGCGGTAGGCAGAAAAAGAGGATTTTTGATTTCGGGCGGAGAAATCAATTACGAAAGAACTGCGACTATGCTCCTTGACGAATTCAGAGGTGCAAAAATAGGCAGAATAACCCTTGAACTTCCTCCCGAACAATAAAACTAAAGGTGATTTACATACAATGTTAAACTGGGATATAGAAAAACAGTTACAGCTTGAAGGTTATAAAATAATATGCGGTTGCGATGAAGCGGGCAGAGGTCCTTTGGCGGGTGCCGTTGCTGCTGCCGCTTGTATACTGCCTGACGGACTTGAAATAAAAGGCCTTGACGATTCAAAAAAACTTACCGAAAAGAAACGCGAACAGCTTTTTAAAACAATCCAAGAAGCCGCCGTCAGTTGTGCCGTAGCTACCTGCTCAGTAGAAGAAATTGAACAATATAATATACTTGAATGCGCTCTTATGGCAATGTGCCGTGCCGTTGAACAGCTTGAAATAAAACCCGAATTTATTCTTGTTGACGGAAATATAAACCGAGGCTTTCTTCTCCCCTCAAAAGCAGTAATAGGCGGAGATGCAAAATCACCCAATATTGCCGCCGCTTCTATCTTAGCCAAGGTTACAAGAGACCGAATGTGCTACGAGCTTGATGAAAAATACCCACAGTACGGATTTGCAAAACATAAAGGATATGCAACGAAAGAGCATAGAGAGGCTATTTTGAAATACGGTCCCTGCCCTGAGCACAGAGCCCTCTTCTTACGAAAGCTGCTTGAAAAAAATGGCTGATACAACACGCCAAACAGGCAGACAGGGAGAAAACGCCGCTTGTGATTGGCTTACAAAAAACGGGTATACGATAGTAAAACGCAACTACACAGCCCCTCACGGAGAAATTGACATAATCGCAGAAGACGAAAAATATATTGTATTTGTAGAAGTGAAATACAGAAAAAACTCTGTATTTCTTACAAAATACGGCCGTCCCATAAAAGCGGTTACAAAAGAAAAGCAACGGCACATAGTACATGCAGCAAAATATTACTTAAAAACAAACGGTACAACTAAAAAGCCAAGAATTGACATTATTGAAATCATAAGCAATCAAGAACAAGACGGTTTTGTTTCACTGAACATCAAACATTACAAAAATGCATTTGGAGCGTGATTTTACGAAAATTTTTGACACACATTGCGA
Organism: Eubacteriales bacterium; assembly: GCA_045587445.1. GTDB lineage: Bacteria > Bacillota > Clostridia > Oscillospirales > CAG-272 > RGIG1995. The sequence goes on from JAZNCH010000002.1 coordinate 15,203, forward strand.
TACGGCTTACGTTATCTACCGCCTCGGTGTCGGATTCGACAACGAACAAACTCATATCACAAAATCCCGTATAGAAAAATATGACAAATACGAGCAAATGTTCGCTATTTGGTCCAACCCTAAACGCACCGACGAAGAAAACTGGGAGCATTTCCACGCGGTCAAGGCTCATTTTGAAAAAGAGATACTTCCATATAAAAGTGAAAAGTTTGTTCCACACCTTGCTGTTGAAGGCTGTGCGTTACTCGGAAACGATTTGTCAAGAATTGATATATTAAAGGAATACGGTGTCAGAATGATGACACTCGTATGGAGAGACGAATGCCTTATGGGCGGTGCTCACAATACGAAAATCGGTCTTACCGATTTCGGAAAACAGGCAGTCAGAAGAATGTGTGAACTAAATATCGTTCCCGATATTAGCCACGCTTCCGACAAAATGGCCTATGAAACATTTGAGATAGCTTCGGAATATGGTAAATCCGTTAATGCAAGTCATTCAAACTTACGTTCATTACGTGAACACACTCGCAATATGACTGACGATATGTTTAAAATGCTTATGAAAACGGGCGGACTTGCGGGGCTTAACTTCTGTTGCGAATTTCTTGAATACACTGACGAGAGACCTGCTACCATGATTAATATTATTCGCCATCTTGAACATTATCTTGAACTTGGCGGTGAAAACAACGTTTGTATTGGATCGGATTTTGACGGAATAGAAAAACTGCCTATCGGTATTACGGGAGTTGAGTCGCACGACGTATTCTGTGAGGAATTAAAAAAATTAAACTACAGCGACGAGCTTATAGATAAAATTTTCTACACAAACGCTTATAACTTCTTTGAGAAAAACTAATAAGTGAAAACGAATTAAGTTAAAAATTACTTTACTATAAAATAATGAGGAACTAAAAAATGAAAACCATTAACTACATCAGCACAAGAGGCAACACAAAACCCGTATCGTCTGCTCAGGCTATTAAGCAAGGTCTTGCAGATGACGGCGGTTTGTTTATGCCAGAAGTTATCCCAGCTCTCTCCAAAGAGGATTTTGACTTTTTGAAAAAGGCTTCTTATCCCGAAAGAGCCGCTTACGTTATGTCAAAATTCCTTACTGACTACACATACGAAGAACTCCTTGCCGACTGCAAGGAAAGCTATTCGGAAGCTCGCTTCCCCGGCGGTGCTGCCCCCTTAACAAGCATTGGAAACCTTCGCCTTCTTGAGCTTTGGCACGGACCTACCTGTGCATTTAAAGATATGGCACTTCAGGTTATGCCCCGACTTCTTTCAAGAGCATTGACAAAGACGGGCGAAAAAAGAACTGCTTTCATTCTCGTTGCAACCTCAGGCGACACCGGTAAGGCTGCCCTTGAAGGCTACAAAGACGTTGACGGAATTAAAATTATGGTATTTTACCCTGTTGACGGTGTAAGCCGTGTACAGAAATTACAGATGGCTACACAAGAGGGTAATAATGTTACGGTTTGCGCTATTAAGGGTAACTTTGACGATGCACAGAATGGTGTTAAAAAGATATTTGGCAACGAAGAAACCGCAAAGCTTCTCAACGAAAATGCTCATTTCTTCTCTTCAGCCAACTCTATAAACTGGGGCAGACTCGTTCCTCAGATAGTTTACTATATATCTTCCTACTGCGATATGGTAAATAGCGGTGATATTAAAGAAGGCGATGAAGTTAACATCTGCGTACCTACAGGAAACTTCGGAAATATTTTTGCCGCATATATCGCAAAGATGATGGGACTCCCCGTTAACCGCTTTATCTGCGCATCCAACTGCAACAATATTCTTACCGACTTTATTACAACCGGTACTTACGACAGAAACAGAGCTTTCCATACTACAATGTCCCCCTCTATGGATATTCTTATTTCAAGTAACCTTGAACGTCTTCTCTACGTTATCGCGGGAGACAAAAAGACTGCTGCATATATGAAAGAGCTTAACACAAACGGCGTTTACTCGGTAGATAACGAAATTAAAGAAAAGATTTCTTCAAGTTTCTCGGGTTACTTCTGCGCAGAAGATGATACTTCTAAAACCATTAAAGAAACGTTTGATAACTATAAGTATCTTATTGATACACACACCGCCGTTGCGGTAAAATGCGCCAACGAATATATGGCTGAAACGGGTGATACACGAAAGATAATCGTTGCCTCCACCGCTTCTCCCTACAAATTTGCCTCCAATGTTTACACCTCTCTTACAGGCGAAACAAAGGAAAACGAATTTGACGCATTGAAAGCAACCGAAGAAATTTCCGGCAGTCCCATTCCTACACCCCTTGCAAGTCTTGAATTAAAACAGGTACGCTTTACAACGGTTATTAACCCCGAAGATATGACTTCAGAGGTTCTTAAAACAATAGGTCTTTAATACTTCATTTCAAAGGAGAAAACCATGTCGCTGTTTGCTTTGTCGGACACACATTTATCTTTATATAACGACAAGCCTATGGACGTATTCGGCAACAGATGGCAAGACTACGCCAATAAGCTTGACAAGGGTTGGCGTTCTGTAATCACCGACAAAGACACGGTAGTTATTGCGGGCGACGTAAGTTGGGGTATCTCTCTTGAAGAGGCGAAAAAAGACCTCCTCTACATTGACAGTCTTCCAGGTCAAAAAATAATCTCAAAAGGTAATCACGATTATTGGTGGTCTACTGCCGCAAAGATTAATACTTTCTTTGAAGAAAACAATATTACTACCATAAAAACTATGCACAACAACGCTTTTGTTGTGGACAACGTAACGATATGCGGTACACGCGGTTGGTTCAGCGAAGTCAAAAACGCCCCCCGCGAAGCCGATTACAACAAGATAGTCGCAAGAGAGGCAGGCAGACTTGAACTGTCTATCAAGGAAGGACTGAAACTTTCTCCTTCAAACGAAATAATTGTCTTTCTTCACTTCCCGCCTGTCTACAACGACTACGTCTGCGATGATATAATTGACGTGTTGCATAGATATAACGTAAAAAAAGTATGCTATGGGCACATACACGGCGTATATAATCTGCCCTCCGCTTTTAGCTTCGATGGAATAGAATTTACGATTACATCGTCAGATTACCTGAATTTCGTTCCGACTTTAATAAACCGAAGCTAAACGATGCTCTTTTTCGGCATTTTACACACTTTTTCAGGAAAAAATTTGTATATTCTATTGACATTTAGAGTTTATAGATATAAAATATTATGATAGGAAAAATAACAATTCCGGAGGAATTACAAATGAGTTTAAAAAACGTAACAAAAAAAGAAAAGAATGTTGTGGAAATCGAATTTTCCATCGAAAAGAATGTTTTCGACGAGGAAGTAAGCCGCGTATTCAAAAAAAACGCAGCTAAATTGAACGTTCCCGGCTTCAGAAAGGGTAAAGCTCCTCGTTCCATCATCGAAAAGATGTACGGCAAAGGCGTATTCTATGATGACGCTATCAACAACCTTCTTCCTGCCGCTTATACCGAAGCTGCAAAAGAATCTAAGGAAGAAATCGTAAGCCAGCCCGAATTCGAAATCGTTTCTATCGACGACAATGGCGTTGTTCTTAAGGCAACTGTTTATGTTAAACCCGAAGTTGAAATAGAAGGCTATAAGGGCATTGAAGTTGAAAAGACTGTTAAGAGAGTAACAGCCGAAGACATTAACCGTGAGCTCGAAAATGCTCGTCAGCGTAATGCTCGTACACTCGACGTTACAGACAGAGCTGCACAGCTCGGCGACAACGCAATTATTGACTACGAAGGCTTTGCTGACGGCGTTGCTTTCGAAGGCGGCAAGGGCGAAAACCACGACCTCAAGCTCGGTTCCGGTCAGTTCATTCCCGGATTCGAAGACCAGATCGTTGGTCATAACGTAGGCGACGAATTTGACGTAAACGTTACATTCCCCGAAGAATATCACGCTGACAACCTTGCAGGTAAGCCCGCTGTATTCAAGGTAGTTCTTCGCGAACTCAAGACAACAGAACTTCCCGAGCTTAACGATGATTTTGCAAAAGACGCTTCCGAATTTGACACTCTTGATGAATATAAAGCTGATATAAAGGCAAAACTCCAGGAGAGAAACAAAAAAGAAGCTGAAAATCACGTTGAAGAACAGCTTATCGATACTCTTATTGAAAAGCTTCAGGCTGACATTCCCGAAGCTATGGTTGAAACAGAAGCTGAAAACCTCCTCCGCGACTACGATAACAACCTTCGTATGCAGGGTATGAGCCTCTCCGACTTCGTTAAGTACACAGGTATGTCTCTCGACTCCATGCGTGAGCAGTTTAAGCCTCGTGCAGAACGTCAGGTTAAGACAAGACTCGCTCTCGAAAAAATTGCTGAACTTGAAAAGATTGAAGTTTCTGACAAAGAACTCGAAGACGAATACAACAGAATTGCTACAATGTACAGCATTGACGTTGCAGAAGTTAAAAAGAGCATCGAAGACGAAAACCTCAAGAAAGATATTGCTGTTCAAAAAGCCGTTGACCTCGTAAAGGCTGAATCAGTTATAGCTAAGGCTAAGTCGAAGAAAGAAGCAAAGGCTGAAGAAGGCGAAGAAAAGCCCGCAGCTAAAAAAGCTACAGCTAAAAAGACAAATACAACAAAGAAGACTGCTGCTAAGAAAGCAGAAGATAAGGCTGAATAATTTATCCATAGCTTTTTGAAAAGGCAGCAGACTACAGAAAAGGAGATACGATTATGGCATTGGTACCAACCGTTATAGAACAAACAAATCGAGGTGAAAGAGCGTATGATATTTACTCGCGTTTGCTCAACGACAGAATTATTTTTCTCAGCGACGAAGTAAACGATACGACAGCCTCCCTTGTAGTAGCTCAGTTGCTTTTTCTTGAAGCGCAAGATCCCGATAAGGATATTTCTTTATACATTAATAGCCCCGGCGGTTCAATAACCGCCGGAATGGCTATCTATGATACGATGAATTATATTAAGTGCGACGTATCCACTATTTGCGTCGGTATGGCTGCAAGTATGGGCGCATTCTTACTTTCTGCAGGTGCTAAAGGCAAAAGATACGCTCTTCCCAACAGCGAAATTATGATTCATCAGCCACTCGGCGGTATGCAGGGTCAAGCTACCGACATCAAGATTCACGCTGACCGTATTATCAAGATTCGTGAAAAGCTTAACTCTATACTTTCCAACGTTACCGGTCAGCCTATTGAAAAAATAGAGCACGATACCGAAAGGGATAACTTTATGTCCGCAGACGAAGCTAAGGCTTACGGACTTATCGATAAGGTTATTACTAACAAAAACTAATTCTTCCCCGAAAGAGGACATTTTAAATGGCAAAAATTGACGGAGAATCTCCAAAGCTTATACGTTGTTCTTTCTGCGGAAGAGACGAGAACTCTGTTGAGTTTCTTATTCCTTCTCCTATTGCGGATGGTGCGTATATCTGCAACGACTGCATAGATGCTTGCGAAAGAATAATAGAAGACCACAGAAATTATACCGAAAAAAGCGAAAAACTTACTATTAAAAACCTTCCCAAGCCACAACAGATAAAAGATACTCTCGACGAATACGTTATCGGTCAGGACGAGGCAAAAAAAGTTCTTTCCGTTTCGGTTTATAACCACTACAAAAGAATACTCAGCAAGGAAAAGAAAAATAAAGATTCAGTAGAAATCCAAAAAAGCAACGTTTTGCTTCTCGGACCTACCGGTGTCGGAAAAACCTTTCTTGCTCAAACACTTGCAAAAACGTTAAAAGTCCCCTTTGCTATTGCCGATGCTACCACGCTTACCGAAGCAGGTTACGTTGGTGAAGACGTTGAGAATATTCTCCTCAGACTTATTCAGGCGGCGGATTACGATATTGAACTCGCCGAAAGGGGTATCATTTATATTGATGAAATCGATAAGATTTCAAGAAGAAGCGAAAACCGTTCCATTACACGAGACGTATCCGGCGAAGGCGTACAGCAAGCACTTTAGAAGATTCTTGAAGGTACAGTCTCCAACGTTCCTCCTCAGGGCGGCAGAAAGCATCCCAATCAGGAATTTATTCAGATAAACACTGAAAATATCTTGTTTATCTGCGGCGGCGCTTTTGACGGTCTTACCGATATAATCGAAAAACGTTCCGGCAGTCAGCTTATTGGCTTCGGAAGTAATATTCAAACTAAAGCGGAAAAGAAAAAGCATAATATTTACAAAGAAGTTGTTTCCCACGATATAGTAAAGTACGGACTAATCCCCGAGCTTGTTGGTCGTCTTCCCGTCATTGTCGGACTTGAAGAATTGGACAGCGAAGCCTTAATAAGAATTTTGAAAGAACCCAAGAACTCCCTTATAAAACAGTATGAAAAACTGTTTTATATGGACGGTGTAGAATTAAAATTCAGCAGGGGCGCACTTGAGGAAATAGCTAAATTAGCTATAGACAGAAATATTGGTGCTCGAGGTCTCCGTTCTATTATCGAAAGCTTTATGACCGATATAATGTTTGACGTTCCTTCAAGAAAAGATATTGAATCTGTTACGATTACACAAAAGACAGTACAAAAGCTTGAAGGTCCCAAATTCACCTTGAAAGAAAAAGAAGGCAAACAACTGAAATTTGCAGAATAATTTTTCTCAAAAAATCCCCCGCTTTATCTGCGGGGATTTTTTTGAATTATCCACATATTTTTTATAAAAAGGATAGTATTATGAGCCTACCTATCAGAGAAAAAGTATTATTTATCGTTAACCCCACGTCAGGAAAAATGACAATAAAAAACAAGCTTTTCGATGTAATAAAGCTGTTTTCCGATTCAGACCTTGAGCCTACCGTTTTAATGACGTGCAAATCGGGTGACGCTACCGCATACGCCAGTGAATACGGCCCTTCCTTTGACCGTATTGTTTCTTGTGGCGGTGACGGTACACTGAATGAGATAGTTACGGGAATTATGTCTCTCCCTGCGGAAAAACGTCCTCCATTGGGGTTTATTCCCGCAGGAACGACCAATGACCTTGCAGATACTTTGAGAATACCCAAAACCCCTCTCGCAGCGGCAGAGGTAATTATAAAAAACACTGCGCACCCCAATGACGTCGGTTGCTTTAACGGTGTCAAATATTTCAATTACGTTGCTTCGTGCGGCGCTTTCACAAGTACGTCATATTCAACTCCTCAAAACTTGAAAAATTCATTGGGACATATGGCATACGTGCTCGAAGGAATCAAATCCTTAAACGAAATAAAGCCCATATATATGAAAATAGATTGCCCTGAGTTAAAAACGGAGGGGGATTTCGTTTTTGCGGCTATTACAAATTCACTTTCGGTTGGCGGTATATACAAATTTGACCCCAAACACGTTGACCTGAACGACGGTACTTTTGAAGTATTGCTTGTTCGTATGCCAAAAAATACAACGGATATAGTTGATATTTTTTATAATCTTGCAAACCTCAACTACGACGAAAACCAAGTCCTTTTCTTCCACTCATCAAACATTACCATAACTACGGAAGAGCCTGTAAAATGGACTGTTGACGGCGAATTTGGCGGAAAACTTGAAAAGGTTACAGTAAAAAATTTGCCCGGAGCTGTAAAAATATTTAAACCGGAGTCAACACATATTTCTGAAATAACAACTCCAACATTATAACATAATAAGCCATTTTTATATTAATCACAAAATAAAATCCCACTTGTTTTTAAGTGGGATTTTAATATAAATATTAAAACATGTTACATTTTGATGGCGGTACTCCGTATTTTTTCTTGAAAATCTTCGAAAATGCAAAAATATCGTCATATCCTACGCTTGATGCTACCTCTGACACCGAATATTCGCCCGAGGTCAACAAATATTTCGCTTTTTCAAGCCTGTAATCCACCAGATATTTTTGAGGACTCACACCAATATATTTTGTAAATATACGCGAAAAATACCTTCGGTCTATTCCAAGATTTTTCGCTATCCCATCAATAGTTATATGCGTCTGATAGTTCGCCTGTATGTAATCTGCAGCTTTTATACAATATTGAGACACGGAATTATCATACTTTTGCGGCTTGTTTTGATTGAGGAGTCTTTCAAAAACAGAATAAAGCTTAGCATTCAAAGAAATTGCTGATACCTCTTTCCCCGCCGGAATGTGCCTAAATTCATCAAAGTATCCGTACAACTCAGGACAGTACATAACATATACGTCATCTGTGAAACCGCACCTCGAAAACAAAGACTCCACTTCACTGCCCTCAAATGATATCCACGAATATACCCAAGGCTCTTCTTGATCTGCCTGATGTTTTATTATCATATCGGGCTTTATTAGAAATAAGTAATTTTTTTCGAGCTTGTACGTTTTGCCCTTTACCGTATATTCTCCCTTTCCCGACAAAACAAAATGAAGATTGTAATACGTATGAACGGAAGGTCCCCAAAATCCCCCGGGTTTGCGTTGATGCCAACCACATTTTATCGGGTTCAAATCATTAAAATGCATATTCTTTACGAGAAAAGAACACATATTCTGTATATCGTTGAAACACACTGGCATTTATTTATCACCTCTTTGGCGACATTATAACATAATTCGATCCTTAAAGTCAATGTTTTTTCTATAAAGATGTGTTATAATAACATTTTAATAGCTTTGTTATTGTTTCTTAAACAAATTTATTTTATTGACAAATTGATTTTTATATTATATAATAACTTTATATGATGATATATACTTTCAATTATTCAGGAGATTGTATATTATTATGCAAAAAGAATTTGAAATTTTGAGCAATTTTGCTTTAGACGGAAACCCCGTTTCTATTAATTCTTTGGGTTGCGGTCATATTAACTTAACTTTTCTTGTTGAGTGCGACAACGGAAAGAAGTATAATTTACAGAGAATTAACAACCACGTTTTTAAAAACGTTGACGCTTTGATGAACAATATTGACTTAGTTACTTCTTTTCTTAAAGAAAAGATTGTCGCAAACGGCGGCGACCCCGCTAGAGAAACACTTACTGTTGTAAAAACTAAAGACGGTAAAAATTACTATAAAGAAAACGACGATGCATACTGGAGAGTATATTTTTTCGTAGACGATGTTATTACACTTCAGATTATCGAAAACCCCAAACAATTTTATTACGCAGGTAAAGCTTTCGGGAACTTCCAAAAACTTCTCGCTGACTTCCCCACAGAAAAGCTTGCTGAAACTATTCCAAATTTTCATAATACCGTTTCGCGATACGCTGAATTTGAGGCAAAAATAGACGCAAACAGAAGCGGAAGAGCCAATAAAGCCGAAGCAGAAATCGCTTTTGCAAGAAAGTATAAATGGCTTGCCCAAGAGCTTTATCCACTTATCTCAAAGGGTGAGCTTCCTTTGCGCGTTACTCACAACGATACAAAATTGAATAATGTTCTTCTTGATAAAAAAACAAATAAACCCGTTTGCGTTATCGACCTCGATACAGTTATGCCCGGTCTTTCACTTTACGACTACGGTGACAGTATGAGATTTGGTACAAACCCCGCTGCAGAAGACGAAAAAGACCTTTCCAAAGTCTACAGCGACCTTGTTCTCTTTGAAGAATATACAAAGGGCTTCCTTGAAGAGTGCGGTTCTGCTTTGTCCAAGAAAGAAATTGAGCTTTTGCCTATTTCTGTTCTTGTTTTGACATACGAATGCGGTATACGTTTCTTGGCTGACTTCGTTGACGGAGACCGCTATTTCCACACAGATCGCCCCGAACACAACCTTGACAGAGCGCGTACTCAATTTAAACTCGTAGCAGATATGGAATCTAAATTGCCTGAAATGAAGGCTATTGTTGCTAAATATATCTGACCCTAATTACTTATCACATAAAGAAAGAGGTAATATTATGGAAACCTATTACACAAAACCCGCCCTTATTATAATGGCGGCAGGTATGGGAAGCCGTTTCGGCGGTTTGAAGCAAGTTACTCCCCTCGGTCCTTCCAACGAACTTATTATTGACTACTCCATTCACGATGCAATGGAAGCAGGCTTTGAAAGAATAGTGTTTGTTATTAAACACGAAATTGAAGACGTTTTTAAGGAATTAATTGGAAAAAGAATTGAAGAAATTGTTCAGACCGATTACGTTTTCCAAGAACTTAACGAACTTCCTGATGGTTATTCTATCCCTGAAGGCAGAGTTAAGCCCTACGGAACAGCTCACGCTGTTTGGTGTTGCAGAGATATTATAAAAGGTCCGTTTATGGTTATCAACTCCGATGACTACTACGGTAAAGATTGCTTTAGGCTTATCTATGACTTTATTACGAAGCCTATGACAAATAATATCAAGCATCTTGCTATGGCAGGTTACATTCTCGAAAATACACTTACCGAAAACGGCACAGTTTCAAGAGGCGTTTGCAAAATTGACAATAATTTTAAAATACTTGAAATTAACGAACTCTCAAAAATTGCTATAAGAGACGGCAAGCCTATGTTTACCGAAGACGACGGTGCAACATGGACAGAGCTTGACAGAAAATCTTACGTTTCGATGAACTGTTGGGGTTATCCAGAAGGAATGTTTGACCTCTTTGAAAGAGAGCTTCGCGTATTTCTTGATTCGACAATTAAAGAAGATCCGCTTAAGGGCGAATTCTATCTGCCTAAAATGGCTGACAAGATTACAAAAGAAGGTATTGCAGATATTACCGTTCTTCCCGTTTCGGATAAATGGTTTGGCGTAACCTACGCTGAAGATAAGCCTAAAGTTATGGCTGCACTTAAAGCCCTCGCAGATAAAGGCGTTTACGCACAGAATCTTTGGGATAAATAATGTTACAAAATTGAAGAAGATGCTTTTAACGGCATCTTCTTTTTTAGATTCTATTATATATGTATTATATTAATAATAAAAATTAATAAAATATTGTTTACAAGACTGTAAAAAAGTGGTATAATAAATCTAATTATAAGCTTATGATGGGTGATTATATCCTAAAGTTACAAAATCGCTTAAAAAGGGAGAGCTTTTATGTTAAATAAACTGAAAGACAAACTGCATAATAAGACGTTTATCAAGCACTCAGTTTCAATTTTTGTTGCCGTGTTGTTTATTTTAGGCTTTTCCGTTACCGTATATTACAATCCCCAAAACGCTGTGAAAAAAGGACTGTTCTTTTCCGGTGCTTATATAACTACTTTGGTGCTTATAGCTATCGTTTGGAACATAGCAGAGAAACGAATCGCCACAAAAAGAGGTATCGAAATTGAGCCTTTGCTCGGTAATATGACTCTTGAAGTTTTGCCGAAGCTTTATATGCCGGTTATCATAAGCGATATGAACGGCAAAATAATTTGGTTCAACAAAGCATTCGTTTTAGCTTCAGGCTCAAAAAACAGCTTCTTCGGCAAGAATATTGACCAGATATGTATGAATTCACTCGACGATATTATTCACGCTGAAAACAGCGAAGAGGGCCTCGACACGACAGCATTCAATCAGTTCTACAAGGTTAAGGCGTATCCCGTAAAAACGGCAAGTAAGGAATACTGTATTACCGTATGGAACAACAAAAACGAACTAAGCAGTGCCTACAAAACATTGAAAGAAGAAAATACAATTATCGCTTTCATCATGATAGACAACCTTGACGAGCTTCTCCAGCATATTCAGGACAAGTACCGCGAGGTAGCAAACGACGTTGCTACAATCCTGAACGAATGGGCGGAATCGGTTAACGGCATTCTTAAAGAATTCCAGAGGGATAAATATATTTTCCTCTTCAGCGAAAAATATATTGACGAGCTTATTTCTTCCAAATTTGCAATTTTAGATAAGATTAGAGACGTAAGAGTAGGAAACGGCAGACTTCCCGTTACTATATCAATAGGCATTGCCGCTACAAACGGAACCCTCGACGAAAAAGAAAGAGACGCGCAGGCGGCACTCGATATGGCTCTTCAGCGCGGCGGAGACCAAGTCGTTATAAAAACTGCCAACGATATGGATTTCTATGGAGGAAGAACACAGAGCGTTCAAAAAAGAACAAAGGTTCGTTCAAGAGTTACGGCAAACGAGCTTATTGCTCTTATGGCGGAAAGCAGCAATGTGCTTATTATGGGACATATCAATCCCGATTACGACTGCTTTGGTGCTTGTGTCGGTATGGCGAGAATGGCTATGTTCTGCGGTACTCCCGTTAATATAATTGTAGACACCGAGGACAAAAATATATTAAAATGCTTTGACTTGCTTAAAGGTCTTGAAGAATACGGTCATATGTTCGTGGGGGCTCACGAGGCTCTCGACCTCATAAACCACGACACGTTGCTCTGCATTTGCGACGTAAACAACTCAAGACAGTTTGCAGCCCCTGAGGTTGCCGAAAACGTCGAAAGAACGGTTTACGTCGACCACCACAGAAAAACTGCCGAATTTAAGATAAAGCCCCTTATAGCATATATCGAACCGTCGGCATCTTCTACCTGCGAGCTTGTTGCGGAATTTCTCGAACAGACTCTTTCGGCAGGTATGCTCCCCCACGAAGAAGCAAATCTGCTTCTTGCAGGTATTATGCTTGATACCAAGAACTTTGCAAAGAATACCGGTGTCAGAACGTTCAGTGCAGGTTTTTATCTGCAAAACGAGGGCGCAAACCAGAAGAAAATACAAAACCTCTTTAAATCCGACCTTGAAGACCTAAAACGAGAAGCAAAATTCCAAACCAACGTAAAAATATATCGCGGTATGTTTGCTATAACAACAAATAGCCTTAAAGAAAGCGGCATTTCCGACTCGGCTGACAGAGTCGCCGCCGCAAAAGCAGCAGACAAGCTTCTTACCGTTGACGGTGTTACAGCATCATTCGCAATATGCAAAATAGAAAATACCGTATACATTTCTGCAAGGTCAAACGGAAGCATTAACGTTCAGGTTATTGTCGAAAAACTTGGCGGAGGCGGTCATTTTGATATGGCGGCAACTCAGTTGAAAGACATATCGGTAAATCAAGCACTATCAATGCTTAAAGATGCTATTGACGACTACGTTGAAAACACTTAAAAAATACACCTTAAAAACAGAAAGGATTCTATAGAAATGAAAGTTATACTTACACAAGACGTAAAATCTCAAGGCAAAAAAGGACAGCTCATTAACGTTTCGGACGGTTACGCGAGAAACTTTCTTCTTCCCAAGGGCTTGGCTGTAGAAGCAGACGCAAGTGCTATGAACGACCTCAAAAACAAAGAAGCTTCAAGACTCCACAAGATTGAGCTTGAAAGAAACGCCGCTAACGATATAGCAAAAAAACTTGAAACGATTACAGTTAAGCTTCAAGCAAAAGCCGGTGCCGACGGCAGACTCTACGGTTCTGTAACCAGTCTCGATATTGCAAACGCACTTGAAGAACAGCACAAGATTCAGGTTGACAAGCGTAAAATTCAGCTTTCTGACCCCTTAAAAACTTTCGGAGTTCACACGGTAACGGTTAAGCTATACACAGAAATCACAGGCAAAATAAACGTTGTTATTTCGGACGTAAAGTAATATGAGTAACAAAGATATTTTTGACAGAAAACTGCCGTTTTCGCTTGAAGCCGAACAGTCGGTCATAGGCTCGGTGCTTATTAATCCCGACTGTTTTGACGAAATAGCTCAGCTTGTTTCAAGCGAAGACTTCTACCTTCCCGAGCACGAGCAGATTTTCTACGCGATGAAGGGTATGTACGCGTCAAGCAAAACTGTTGACGTCGTTACCCTTGCAGATGAGCTCGTGAAGGAAGGGGTATATCGCGACACCGATACGCTTAACAACTATATAAGAACCATAATTCAGACCGTTCCTTCGGCAGCAAACGTCGTTGACTACGCAAAGATAGTCAAGGACAAGAGTGTTCTCCGTATGCTTATCGAGGCTTGTTCCACAATAACCGACAACGCATACTCAGAACACGACGAGGTAAAGCATATCCTTGATTCTGCCGAACAGAAGATATTTGACATAGCTTCGGGAAATGAAACAAAGGGATTCGCTCACATTAGAGACGTACTAAAGACTACTCTTGATAATTTGAATATACTCGCAACCAACCCCGATGCAGCTCACGGTACACCCACAGGATTTTCTGACCTCGATAATACATTGGTTGGCATGGGCAAAGGTGAACTTATACTTGTCGGTGCACGTCCCGGTATGGGTAAAACAAGTTTCGTGCTTAACATTGCTTCAAACGTTGCAAAGCAAACGAAAAAGACAGTATGTATATTCTCACTTGAAATGTCAAACGAAGAGCTTGTTTCCAGAATGCTTTCGGGTGAGGGTATGGTAGACAGCTACAATATCCGTTCGGGTAAACTCACCCCTGAGGATTGGAAAAATCTTGCGCACGCCGCATCTAACCTTGCGGAATGTGATATACTTATCGACGACACTACCGGTATTACGGTTACGGGTATGAAAGCAAAGCTTCGCCGAGTTAAAAACCTCGGACTCGTTGTTATTGACTATCTCCAGCTTATGCAGGGGGAACACCACAATGACAACCGCGTACAAGAAGTCGGTGAAATTTCACGTAATATGAAAATTCTCGCAAAAGAACTTCGCGTTCCCGTTATTTGTTGTGCCCAGCTTTCGCGTGGACCTGAGAGCAGAACCGATAAAAAGCCTATGCTTTCTGACCTTCGTGACTCAGGTGCTATCGAGCAAGACGCTGACGTTGTAATGTTCCTTTACAGAGACGAATATTACGACAGAAACAAAACAGAACAAAGCTCGGCTAAGATTATCGTCGCTAAAAACCGACACGGCGCTGTAAGAGACGTTGAAATGGGCTGGTTGCCGCAGTTTACCAAATTTATTACCCTCGACAAAACACAAGACCAACCCGGTTAATTTTATATAAATGCTCCGCTTTAATGCGTATTACGGAGAAAAAATATGTCGTTAAAACTGATTTTAGACAAGATAAAAAATGCCATAAATACGTTTTCTATGTTAAAAGAAGGCGATACGGTACTCGTAGGCTTTTCCGGAGGCAAGGATTCTGCCGTTTTGCTTCATGCTCTGAATTCCTTGGCAGACGAATATAAAATATCCGTTACGGCACTTCACGTTAACCACAATATTCGCGGCGAAGAAGCAAAACGCGACCAACTGTTTTGCGAAAAATTCTGCAAAACAAATAACATCAATTTTTTATCTGCCGACGTTGATGCCGTACACTTTTCCGAAGAAAACGGTATAGGCCTTGAGGAAGGGGCAAGAATTCTCAGGTACAATACCTTTAACAAAGCCTGTACCGAAAGAAATATTAAAAAAATTGCTACCGCCCACACCTCGTCGGATAATCTTGAAACCGTACTTTTTAACCTCACAAGAGGAAGCTCGCTGTCGGGAATAAAGGGAATTCCACCTGTAAGAGACAATATTATAAGACCTCTTATATACTGCTCAACAGCAGATATACTTGAATATGCTGAGTATTACAATTTAGACTTTGTTACAGACAGCACCAACGCCGATACAGACTACACGCGAAACCGCATAAGGCACAATATTGTCCCCGAACTGCAAAAGCTCAATCCATCGCTTGAAGATACTGTTTCAAGCATGTGCGATTTAATTCGACGTGATTTAGACTATATTACGAGCAATATAGATAATAACAAAAATTATACGACTGAAGAATTGGCAGGTTTACACCCGGCAATTCTTTCACGTATTCTTATGAATATGTACAAAAAATGCACGAATAGCGGTACCCTCGGCTCGGTACATCTGTCGAAAATGACAGAGCTTGTCTACAGCTACGGTATAAGTAATTGCAGAGAGATTAAAAATCTGTCTCTTCCCGATAAGATAGATTTTTTTATAACTCCCGATAACGTTTATTTTGAAAAGCAACTCCCCCAAAAACACTTAAATAAGCGTATTCTTTCTTTTGGCTTAACAGAATTTGAAGAAACAGGCGATGCTTTGCTTATAACCGAAAACAAAAACGATATAGATAACGTTTTATCAAAAAATGTTTACAAAATATCAACACAGACTATAGTGAAAAAAAGCTCACTTGGCGGTACAATAATAAGAGGTCGATGCGACGGCGACGTTTTTGTCTTTTCAAATATGACAAAAAAAGTCAAAAAAATGCTCAATGAAGCAAAAGTTCCGCTTTTAAAAAGAAATATATTACCTCTTATTTGCGACAAAAAAGGAATTATCTGGATTCCGGGATTTCCCGTTCGCGACGATGCAAAACCAAATGATACAGATTCGCAAGTATATATATATTATTTGACACAGGAGACAGGTTTATGATTAATAAAGACGTTGAAAAAATACTTGTCAGCGAACAAGAAATACTTGAAATAGTTAAAAGAATATCAGCACAGATTACCGAAGACTACGGAAACAGAGACTCAAAGCTTCTTTTGTTGGGTATTCTCAAAGGCTCGGTAGTATTTATGGGCGACCTTATGAAGCATATCGCTCTGCCTCTTGAAATAGATTTTATGAAGGTATCGTCTTACGGCAGAGGCACAAAAACTACGGGAAATGTTAATATCGTTCTCGATATACATAGAAACGACCTTTCCGACGTTGATATACTTATCGTTGAAGATATTATTGACAGTGGAAGAACACTCTCTTATCTCTGCGAATATCTCACGTTGAAAGGTGCAAAAAGCGTAAAAACAGTTACGCTTCTTGACAAACCGAGCAGACGCGAGGTTGATTTCGTTCCGGATTATACGGGAAAACAGATTCCTGACGAATTTGTAGTAGGCTACGGTCTTGATTATGACGAAAAATACAGAGCGTTGCCTTACATCGGCATTTTAAAACGTGAAGTTTATTCCAAATAATTTTATGCGAAATATTTGAATATACGGGCATAATATAAATATTAAAGAGTTAATTTTTATCGGAGGAAAATAATGAAGGGTTCAATCAAAGTAATTATTTTTTACGTTGTTTTGATTTCGGTGCTTATTATCGCAATTACGTCGATTTTGGGCAACGCAAATAACAGCAATTACACCTACGGCGAAATCGTCGAAATGTTTAAAGAAGAAAAAATAACCGAATGTTACGTCGGTAATGACAATGTTCTGTATTTAAAAGACGTTGACGGAAAGAAAATAACTTATGAAATTCGCGAACTCGGTATGTTTTATACCGACCTCAACGAGCTCATTCTTGAGCAGTCTGAAAAGGGCATAATCACCAAATACGATTACGAGCCTGTTCAGAAAACACCGTGGTGGTTGTCATTCTTGCCTTACGTAATCGTAATGATCGTATTCATAGTTCTTTGGTTCTTTGTTATGAATCAGGCGACAGGTAGAGGTGGAAAAATCAATAACTTCGGCAAATCGCGCGCAAAGCTTACTACTGACGACAAGAAAAAAGTATTGTTTAAAGACGTAGCCGGTGCAGATGAAGAAAAAATGGAGCTTCAGGAAATAGTTACTTTCCTTAAAGACCCCACAAAATTCACCAAACTCGGCGCTAAAATACCTCACGGCGTACTTCTCGTAGGCCCTCCCGGAACAGGTAAAACCCTTCTTGCAAAGGCAGTTGCAGGTGAAGCCGACGTTCCTTTCTATTCAATAAGCGGTTCAGACTTCGTTGAAATGTACGTTGGTGTAGGTGCGTCCCGTGTACGTGATTTGTTTGACACTGCAAAAAAACACCCTGCTAGTATTATATTTATAGACGAAATTGACGCTGTCGGCAGACATAGAGGTGCAGGTCTCGGCGGCGGACACGACGAGCGTGAACAGACACTCAATCAATTGCTTGTCGAAATGGACGGTTTCGGAAGTAATGACGGTATTATCGTTATGGCGGCTACAAACAGACCCGATATTCTTGACCCCGCGCTTCTCCGTCCCGGAAGATTTGACAGACAGATTACCGTTAACTATCCCGACATTAAGGGCAGAGAAGAAATCCTTATGGTTCACTCTCGCAACAAGCCCTTTGAAAAAGACGTTGACCTCAAGAAGATTGCTCAAACAACGGTAGGCTTTACGGGAGCTGACCTTGCAAACCTCCTTAACGAAGCGGCACTTTTGGCTGCAAGAAAAAACAAAGCTCTCATCGGTATGGAAGATATTGAAGAAGCTACTATTAAAGTTATAGTCGGTACACAGAAGAAATCCATGAAGATTAAAGAGTCTGAAAAGCTTAAGACTGCATACCACGAAGCAGGTCATGCTATTATAGCTCATATTCTTCCCAGTCTTGACCCCGTAAGACAGATTTCAATTATTCCCAGCGGCGGAGCATTGGGTTACACCTTGAATCCCCCCATTGAAGACAAATATTCTGTTTACAAAAACGGAATTAAAGAAGAAATTGCAATGCTTCTCGGCGGAAGAGCTGCTGAAAAGATTATATTTGACGATATTTCGGGCGGTGCTAGTAACGATATTCAAAGAGCTACCAACCTCGCAAGAAGAATGGTTACAAAACTTGGTATGAGCGATGAGCTCGGTCCGATAGTTTACGGTAATTCTCAAGAAAACGACGAGGTATTTCTCGGCAGAAGCTATAATCAGTCAAGAAACTATTCTGAAGAAACTGCCGCTAAAATTGATATTGAGGTTAAGTCTATCGTATTTGAAGCTTACGAAAGAGCACAGCAAATTCTTCGCGACAACATTGAAAAGATGCACTTCATTGCAAAATATCTTGTTAAACACGAGCTTATGGATGATAAGCAGTTTGAAGCCGTTATGAACGGAAATCCCACCGAGGAAGAACTTGAAAAAATGGCTGATGAACGCAAGAATAAAAGCCGTCTTGAAAACGATAATCAGAAAAAGATAAACGAAGAAAAGGAAAAGAAGGCTTTTGAAGAAGCAAGGCGTGAAGAAGAAAAAAAATTGAATGAAGCTCGCGACAATTCCGATTCGGGCATCGATGCCTTTGCAAAAATCGCCCGCGAAGAATCCGAAGAAAATACGGAAAATAACGACAGCACCGAAGATAACAACGATGAATAACACTTTTTAAGGGCTGTACAAAAATGTTCAGCCCTTAAAAATAGATTAAAACACAATAGAGGTAAAATATGGTTGACTTAATGGCGCTTGAAAAACAGTTTTTGTCTGCGCACATCAAAGAAGGAATTACCGCCGTTGACTTTACTATGGGAAACGGACACGATACACTATTTCTTTCAAAAGCAATAGGCGAAACCGGAAAGCTTTACGCATTTGACATTCAGGACCAAGCCTTGAAAAACACTGAACATAGACTTATTGAAAATGAATGTCCAAAAAATTATACTCTTATAAAGGCGTCACACAGTCTTGTAAAGGATTACGTTAAAGAAAAAATAAACGTTGGCGTATTTAATTTGGGATACTTACCCGGCGGAGATAAAAGTATTACAACGTTAAGAGAAACAACAATCCCCGCAGTCGATGCGGCGATTGAACTTTTGGCTGACGACGGTATAATCCTTATCGCAATTTATCCCGGTCACGCAGAAGGTGAAGTCGAAGGCAAGCTTATTACAGAAAAGCTATCTACTCTCGACAGAAAGCAGATTTGCGTCAGCAGATTTACCATTCTTAATTCCCCCACTTCTCCCTATTTTATTGCAGTGGAGAAAAAGTAAACCGTTATGCTGAACATAAAAATTATATGCTGTGGTACTCTGAAAGAAGCTTATCTCAGAGACGCAGTAAAGGAATACGAAAAAAGATTATCCGCATTCTGCAAACTTTCAATAACCGAAATAAAAGAAGATTCGCTTATAGCTACCTTTTCAGCAGTTTCTTCTTTTAAGGGCTACAAAATAGCACTCTGCATTGAGGGCGATATGCTGTCTTCCGAACAGCTTGCAGATACGGTAAATACGCTTGCAATAGACGGAAACAGCGATATTGCATTTATCATAGGCGGTAGCGACGGTATTGCCGAGGAAATAAAGAAAATATGCCAAAAACGTCTTTCTTTCTCCAAAATGACCTTTCCTCATCAGCTTATGAGAGTTATCTTGCTTGAACAGATTTACAGAGCATTCACTATAATTAATCACAAACAATACCACAAGTGAAATTTACATATTTTTGTAATTCTGGTATTATATTCCATTAGTTAAATTAAAATGAGGTAAAAGAAATTGAATTATAACGCAGGAAGTGCTGACGTTGCAGTCATAGGAGCAGGACACGCAGGTATAGAAGCGGGTCTTGCTTCGGCAAGAATGGGTATGAAAACCATACTTTTTACAATTAATCTTGACGCCGTAGGAAACATGCCCTGTAATCCCTCTATTGGCGGCACAGGCAAGGGACACCTTGTATACGAAATTGACGCCTTGGGCGGTGAAATGGGATATGCCGCTGACCTCGTTACATTGCAGACGAGAACCCTTAACTTAGGCAAGGGGCCTGCGGTTCATTCGAAGAGAATTCAAGCCGATAGAATTAAATACCGCGAAATTATGAAAAGAACTATTGAAAACACGCCTAATCTTTCGTTGGTGCAGGCTGAAATAGTTGATTTTGAAACCGAAAGTATTGACGGTGTAAAACATATTTCCTCGGTTATAACAAAAATGGGTGCCGTTTGGAAAGTTCGCGCTGCTATTGTTTGTGCTGGTACGTTTTTAAACAGTAGAGTTATTACGGGCGAATGTGCGTATGAATCAGGTCCCGACGGTATGTTACCCGCCAAGGGCTTTACTGACGCGCTTATAAGAGAAGATATTGAAATATACCGTTTTAAAACGGGTACACCGCCAAGAGTCCACGCAGATACCGTTGACCTCGAATCTCTTGAAATCCAAAACGGAGACGAAAATACTCTCCCTTTTTCTGCAAGAACCAATTCGGAAGAATACAAAAATAGGGACCAAATTCCTTGCAGAATAGTATATACATCTAAAGAAACACACGATATTATAAAATCAAACCTCGACCGCTCACCTCTTTATTCAGGAGAAATAAAGGGGACCGGTCCCCGTTACTGCCCAAGCATTGAAGACAAAGTCGTAAGATTTGCCGACAAGGAACGTCATCAGCTTTTTGTTGAACCTTGCGGAAAAGATACCAAAGAGCTTTATATACAAGGCTTTTCCTCGTCTTTACCCGAAGAAGTACAAATAAAAATGCTTCACTCACTCAAGGGCTTTGAAAATGCCCAAATGATGAGAACTGCATACGCTATTGAATACGATTGTATTAACCCTACACAGCTTTATCCTACGCTTGAATTTAAGTCTATATCGGGACTTTACGGCGCAGGTCAGTTCAATGGCACAAGCGGTTACGAAGAAGCAGCCGCGCAAGGTCTTGTCGCAGGTATTAATGCAGTTCTAAAGATTCAAAACAAGGAACCGCTTATTCTCACACGCGATTCCTCTTACATAGGAACACTCATAGACGACATCGTAACCAAGGGCACAAACGAGCCCTATAGAATTATGACCTCCCGTTCGGAATACAGGCTTCTTTTGAGACAGGACAACGCAGACACAAGACTTACTCCCATGGGATACAAGCTTGGACTTATCAGCCAAGAAAGATACGATAAATATATTGAAAAACAAAAACAAATTGAAGCAGAAGTATACAGAGTAAGCAAAGTCACAATTCCTCCCACAGATAAGCTTAATAAAATACTTGAAGAAAACGGCACAACTCCCGTTACTACAGGCGTAAGACTTTCTGAACTTTTGCGCCGTCCGCAGTTAAGCTACACTTCTCTTGCAGATGTTGATATATCACGTCCTAACTTGCCTCTTGAAATAATTAGTTGCGCAGAAGTTATTATAAAATACGACGGATATATAAAAAGACAGCTTGCGGAAGTTGAAAAATTCTCAAAGACAGAGGCTATTAAGCTTCCTAAAAATATCGATTACAACGAAATAAAGGGACTGCGCATTGAAGCAAGACAAAAGCTTAACAAAATTAAACCCGAAAACATCGGACAAGCATCGAGAATAAGCGGCGTTAGTCCGGCTGATATTACGGTATTGCTTATCTACAGCCAACAAAAACGCAGATATAACGGAGAAAATACTAATGACTGATTACAGCGTTTTAATAAAAAACGTCTTTACGGCAAACGGACTTGATTCTTTGCTTAATGCTTTGGTTATTGAAAAACTGAACGTTTTGATTGACCGAATGACCTCGGTAAATGAAAATATGAATCTGACGGCAATAACAGACGCCGAAGATATTATTTTAAAACACATTGCAGACTCTGCAACCATTATAAAATATGTTCCTCAAAATGCTCGTTTGCTCGACGTAGGCACCGGCGGCGGTTTTCCCGCACTCCCTGTCGCTATTATACGTCCCGACGTTTCAGTTTACGCCTTGGACAGTACGGCAAAAAAATTAAAGTATATTAACGACACTGCAGAATTACTTGGACTTAATAATTTAAAAACCGTTAACGGACGTGCTGAAGAGCTTGGGAAAAGCGTTAACTACAGAGAAAAATTTGACGTTGTAACCGCAAGAGCCGTTTCAGCACTTAACATACTATCCGAACTATGTGTTCCGTTTGTAAAAATGGGCGGTCTGTTTATCTCTATGAAAGGCAGTTCAGCAGAAGAGGAAATATCTTTGGCAAAGAGCGGTATAATCCAGCTTGGCGGAGAAAAATTCCAAGACAATAAATTCACTTTGAGTTATTGCGACAAAGAACTTCAAAGACATCTTGTTATTTCCAAAAAGCAAAAAAACACTCCCCCCTCCTTCCCCAGAATGTATAACCGTATAGCAAAAAAGCCCTTATAACAATTGTATTTTTCACAATAATTTATATTACAAGAATAACCTTTGTTTTCTTAGGTTTATTCTTGTTTTTTTATTTTCATTTACAAAACAAATTTTTTTCCGCCAACTTGTTTTGATTAATTATTTAATTTATCTGTGTTATTATTTTATTTACAAAGAATTATAAAATAAAAGGAGATAAAAATGAATTTAGTTTACAAAGAAAAAGACCAGAAGAATGATTGCCATAACTTTTCCGGAAGAGTATGTATGATTTCAACGGACAAGCTCTTCCCCAATCCATCGCAACCCAGATTTATTTTTGAAGACGAGCCTCTACTTCGCCTTGCAGACAGCATACGACGTTTTGGCATTCTTCAACCGCTTTCGGTAAGACCTTCGCGCAATCCCGAGGGTGATATACAAGCTTATCAAATTATAGCAGGAGAAAGGCGGTGGCGTGCAGCAAGAATTTTAGGATTTGAGTGTGTCCCATGCCTCATTCTCGATATTGACAATCAAAGCTCTGCCGAATTAGCACTAATTGAAAACATACAAAGAGAAGACTTAAATATTTTTGAACAAGCCGCCGCAATCGCATCCCTTATTGATATTTACGGTCTAACACAAGAACAAGCGGCACGACAGCTCTCATCAAGCCAAGCATACATAGCTAATAAACTTCGAATTTTAAAACTCACGCCCAAAGAACGCGCACAAATCATCAAAAACAAACTCACCGAAAGACACGCAAGAGCATTATTGCGAATTGACAATCCCGAAGCTCGACTCGAGGCCATTTCACACATTGCCGCAAAAGAATTAAACGTAAGTGCGACGGAACGTTATATTGACGCATTACTCGCCGAACAGCAAGTCTCAAAATGCACGATAAAACCTTATCTAAAAGACCTGCGTTTTTTCTATAACTCGGTAGACAAAGCAACATCTATTTTAAAAGATTGCGGATTTGACGTTGTTACCGAAAGAAACGAGCTGCCCTCGGAGACTCTTATAACAATACACATACCTCACAAAACCTAATCTCCACAATGTTTCACGTGAAACAATATTTTCCCTCAAGAAGAAAATGTTTCACGTGGAACATTTGTATTATTATAAATATGTAAATAATTCTCCTATAGCTCCCTTTTTGGTTGACAATCGGGCATTCAACTGTTATAATTAATAAAGCAACGACAAAAGGAGAAGATAACAGTGGGCAGAATTATAACCCTCGCAAACCAAAAAGGCGGAGTTGGAAAAACCACGTCAACCGTAAACATAGCCGCAGAAGCCGGCCTCGCCGGAAAGAAGGTTTTGCTCGTAGATAATGACCCTCAGGGTAACGCAACAAGCGCCGTAGGTCTTTTCAATAAAAAGAATCTTACACATTCTACATATTCTACGATTATTGAACCCGACACCGTTCGTTTGTCTATTCATAAAACGGCATTTGAAAATCTAGACGTTATGCCCTCAAACATTAATCTTGCAGGCGCAGAAATAGAGATAATTGAATTTAGCGACAGACACAAGAGATTAAAAAATGCGCTCGACCAAATAAAAGACGAATACGACTACATATTTATCGACTGCCCCCCAACACTCGGACTTTTGACCGTTAACGCGCTCGTCGCATCAGATGGAATTATCATTCCTATGCAGTGCGAATACTTTGCGCTTGAGGGATTGGCGCAGTTGTCGGTATCTATAAAAAAAGTTAAACAGATGTACAACCCCAAGCTTGAGCTTGTAGGTATATTGATTACTATGTACAACGGAAGACTGAACTTGTCCTTACAGGTAATGTCGGAATTGAAAAAATATTATTCCGATAAGCTCTTCAAAACGGTCATTGCACGAAACGTAAGATTGAGCGAAGCTCCAAGCTACGGAAAACCAATAAAGTATTTTGACAAACACTCCAAGGGTTCGCAGGCTTACGCAGAAGTAACACAAGAAATTTTTGAAAGAATTTAAAACTAAGAGGATCATTATGGCTAAAGAAAAAGGCTCCGGAAGAGGTCTTGACGCGATTTTTATAGACAACTATGAAATTGAAGACTCTTCATCAGACAAAATAACAACACTTAGATTGAGCGAAATTGAACCCGAACCAACACAGCCACGCTCGATTTTTGAACATGAACCACTGGAAGAGCTTGCATCTTCAATTGCAACTCACGGTCTTTTGCAACCAATTATTGTAAGAGAGGGCAAAAACGGTTATTACCGAATAGTTGCAGGCGAAAGACGTTGGAGAGCTTCAAAAATGGCAGGACTTGCAGAAGTTCCTGTTATTATAATAAAAGCAGACGACAGAAAAGCCGCAGAATTGTCTTTGATTGAAAACCTCCAAAGAGAAAACCTTAACGCTTTGGAAGAAGCAGAGGCTTATAAAGCACTTATTGACGAGTACAACCTCACCCAAGAGGAAGTTTCTTCCAGAATTGGAAAAAGTAGGTCAGCTATATCCAATACAATGCGATTACTTAATCTCCCCAACACCGTACTACAGCTTATAAAAGAAAAAAAGCTTACCGCAGGACATGCAAGAGCACTTCTCGGACTTAATGACAGTGCCCTTATATGCACAGTTGCAGAAAAAGCCGTCGCAAAAGCTCTTTCAGTAAGACAAGTTGAAGCTTTAGTCGATTCTTTAAACGGAAAAACCAAAAAGACCGCTTTAACACCACCAAGCGTTGTTGAAGTAGACTACGTTGCAGAGCTCGAAAAAAGAGTTACCGAGCAAATGGGCAGACTTTTCAAGATACACACAAAAGGAAAACGCAAAAAAATTGAAATCGAATACAGCGACGAACGCGATTTGGAAAACATAATTAAAAAACTTTGCGGAAATACTTTTTTTGAAGATTGACACCTTGATTTTGCATAATTTCAGTATATAATAATTGAGGTAAAATATATGATTCTCCCCGATTTTTCTTATTTTGTTGACTACCAAAGGTCGTCCTTGACTATGATAGTTTCTTCTTTTCTTATAGGAATAATAATTGCATCTGCTGCTGCACTTTATAGACAACTTTTCCTTGGAAGCATAGTACGTAATATTATAAAAAAGAAAGCTTTTTCCGAAGATACAGCTCTTACACTTGAAGAACTTGGATACAACCCCAAAAATATTTTTTATAAATTTGCATTCAGAACCAATTCAACCTTTAAAAAAACAGTTCACAGAACAGCAGAACAACCTGCACGCTATTATATCCCAGAGATAATAAAAGACAGAGAAGAAATAAGATACCGCAAAAAAGGAAACGATTTTTTGGGTATTATTCTTGCTGTAATTGTGTTTGCAGCCGTAGCTCTCGTTTCTCTTACACTAATTCCATGGTTTAAAGACGCATTATCCAATATTTTTTCTTAATTTTTTTAAGAGGTAATTAATATGAACAACAAAACTCAATCAACCAGACGCCCTCCGGTTAGAAGAAAACAAAAGAAAGTTAACAAGACCGGCAGACTTTTGCTCGTTATGGTAATAGCATCGCTCATTTTGGTAGGAATTATCTGCCTCGCGGGATATATTATAGGGTACAGATACGTCAAAGTTGAAACCAATTACGGCACACTTAAATATTTTGGTACAGTAAGTTCAGACGGTACACTGAAAAACGGCACCATCTATTTCTCAAACGGAAACAGAGGAAAAGTTGACGGTCAAAACAGCACCATAACATATACAAACGGCGACAAATATACCGGCGGTCTTTCAAAACTCCAAAGAAACGGCAGAGGTATATACAAATATGCTAACGGCGACGTTTACGAGGGCAATTTCGAAAACAATAAGTTTTCGGGATTCGGCATCTACAAATACAAAAACGGCGACGTTTACGAGGGCAATTACAAAAACGGACTTATGGACGGAAGCGGCACTTACACTTGGGCTGACGGAACGACCTACTCAGGTGATTTTAGAGATAATATGCGCAACGGACTCGGTAAGCTTACAATTTCCGAAAATTACTACTACGAAGGCAGTTACGTAAACAACGCAAAAGAGGGCAAAGGTAAATACGTCTTTGAGAACGGCGACATTTATGAGGGCGATTATAAGAACGACGTTCGCACAGGTAACGGTACTTACACTTGGCCAAACGGCGAAAGCTATACGGGACAATTCGTAAACAACGACATGCACGGCTATGGTAAATATACCTGGCCAAGCGGTAGAGTATATGAAGGAAACTTCTATCAAGGTCAAATAGCAGTTCAATAAAAACACAAAAGGGGCTGAGTTCAATGACTCAGCCTCTTTGATTTTGCCCTCCGTCTCCACACCAATATTATAAGAGACACAAGAATTATTAAAGATAAAACAGGGTACAAATAACGTCTTAAGACAACTATTACTTCATCATCATTATCGGTAGAATCGTTAAATTCAAAAAGCTGTGCATCGGTATAATCACACGATAAACATTCAATTGAAGATATAAGCGCCTGCGGACTGTCATAATAGTTTTCTTCTGCCCTAAACAAAATTTGAATTGAATCAACCTTGTCAATCCCCGAAAATGCCGAAAAATCGCAGTATATTTCAGTCCAAACAGCTTTTTTTACTCTGCCTGTCATTTCATAAACATCATTCCCCGACATCAAAGACACAGTTATTTGAGAATAGTTAACGTTAGTAGGCAAGGATGCAATATTCAAGCCAAAATGAAGTATGGGAGATTTCGATAAATCAAACGGCTCGTCAAACATTTTGACTATTCCGCGCGACTCACCCTCAGGAACATCGCCCAAGGTTAATGAAATTAAATCTTTTTTATCGAAAAAAGTATATCCGGCAGTCAATCTTTCAGTGAAGCCGTAACGTTTCCAACCGTCGTTATTTGCAGAGAAGTTCGAAAAAATTATTTTTCCTTTTGTGTCGGGTTCAGTAAACATAATTATTCCCGAAGTTATATTTCTTCTGATAATATTCTTGTTTGAAAAACTTTCGATAACACTTTCCCACGTTGCAACACCGAGCATTTCCGAAACAAAACCGCTTGCAGTCATAGACAAACTCGTATCTACGTACTTCATAGCATCGTTGTAATTACAGCTACGGTCTGTAATATACGCCGACACCAACGTATTCAACGCTCTGTAGCAATTATAAACGTAGTCCGCCGTTATCTCTTCCTCACTCATATTGGCAAATATGCTTTCCTCAATTATTATATAATCTCTCGAAGAATTGTTATACAACAACGCCGGGGATTTAAGGTAGTTAACCATAACTCCGATATTTTTAAATCCTACTCTGTCAGCAAAATACTCGTCTTTGAGTTCTGTATCTTTATAAGAAAAATAATCTTCTTTATAATTCGGATAAGGATTGTGCGCCAATCCCCACGCAATATCCCCCATTGAAGTTATATAACCGTCCAAGGAATCAAGAAAAGCCTTGTTGTCGTATCTTGTATATAAATCAAACGGCAATCCCTTATTCCAATTTGAGTCAACAAACGTATAAACCCTAACATAAGGAAAATACGACCGCGCCGCATTGTATATGGTGCGAAGTCCGTTAGCATACAAAGATACAAAATCCATCAGAATCTTGTTTCCCATATTGTAGTTATTTTGGGAATTTGCTACCTGATCACCAAAAACAAAACGGGTTATTTCTCCATTCACGCAATATCTTGATGCAAAAAATTCGGTTATTGCACGAAGGTATGTCAATCCTTGTCTGTCCGCCGTATTATACGCACAATACTCCGAATCGAGCTCGGCATCCTTGTGTATCAACACTCGGTTTAAAGCATCGTTCCCCGTATCCGAAACAACAAACACTACCGTAACGTCAATATCTTTTTCGGCATAATTTTTTATCATCGTGCTTAAAGCACCAAAATATTCGGTATTATAGTAGAATAAGTTTCCGCCGCACTCAAATTTTCCGCCTCCGCTTTCTTCCGCTTCAAAAAACTTGCCTATATCCACCCAAACAGCCGTATCAGATGCTCCAACCTCTTGCATAAACGATATACTCGTACCTCTCACACCCTTACCGCTTCGTTTGGCGGGGGCAGTAATCTCTTCTTTTACGTAGCTTTCCGGGTTAGTTATGCATTTCGAGGTTGAAATAACCGTAAAATCATCGTCAATTTTAAGTGCTGCTGTATATTTTTTGTACAAAAACGCTCTCTCGTCCTTTGCTTTTCCGTAATCTATACGAAAAATAAAATCATCAAACGTTACATTTGTTTTCGCCAAAGGCTCCAAATTCAATAAATCTTCTTCATTTATATTGTCGCAAAAATCATTTGCAAACAAATAAATTTCACCCACGCTGCTAATGTTATCCTTATTAACACTGCCTCGTATTATAATTTCTTCAGTCCCCGAGTTTAAAACGCAAGTATCAATTCCAATTTCATATTTATCATTTGACGAATATGCAGAACAAGGTGATATACCGTATATTCTAACAGTATCCATTTTTACACCCTCAAATATCAGGGCTATTTTTTGTATATTTCCTCCCTCTATCGGTAAATAAACCGAACAATAATTCTTGGCCGTATTTACCGTCTTATAACATTCCTCGACTAAGGCATTTTCGCCCCTCTTCACCAAAAGTCTAACGTTTTGACACAGTCCTTCAGTGTAAAAATCTACCTTTAGACTGTTTGCATCACCCATATTCTTGTAAACAAATCCCTCTGAATCAAGTCTTAATTCATCACCGACACCCTCAATTGAATGAACACCGTCTGAATATATGTTTGTTCCACCCATAACATCGTAATTCTCAGCCCCAACAGATGCACAGAAGTACGCACCAACCTTGTCCGACAATGTTATACTGTCTATATAATACTCAAAATCAGACGATGGAACAACAGAATTCTCATAGCTGACGGCAATCTTTATCTTATTTATGCTCTTCCGGCTTTGCCACGTTGACACGTCAACAAATACACCATTCCAGCCCTCGCTTTCAATCTCGTCGGCAAAAACAAACATATCGGCATCCGAATACATCTCAATCCTTACACAATATTTCGCTTTTTCAACGTCAATACAATTCATCGAAAGCATCATAACGGAATATAACGACAAATCAACGGGCTCTTGATACGTTTTTTCAATATAATATCTCTGTTCGCTTAAAGCATTATCAATTCTGACTACCAGACTGCCGCCGTCAGTTAACGAACTAAAGGGAAAAGCCTTGATTTTTTCTGACAAAGTTACATTAACGTTAGCCATTTCGGAATCCCAACCTTCATTTGTTTCGGAAAAATCGCTAAGAACTCCGCTTTCAACACTCTTTAATGAGAAAGGGCTTATATCGTGTATAACACGAGAATCCTCTGCTCCGTATATAGTAAGACACAGAGAAAATGCAACTACAACCACTATAAGCATAGCAAATATTTTTTTCATGCAAACCCCTCCCTTTTTCGTTTTTTAACTTTACATAAATGATACCACAGTTTTGCCCATAAATCAATACAAGGTTATTATTGAAAAAAAGATTTTTTGCAAATTATCTACTTGTTATTGACAGTATTTTACAAAAGTAGTATAATGATTAGTGTTTTAAATTTACATTGTATAGGAGTTGAAAGCTGTGAGACGAATTGGTTTTGACAATGATGAATACATAAGAAAGCAGTCCGAGCAAATTGCAAAAAGAATTTCGGAATTCGGCGGCAAGCTTTACCTTGAATTCGGCGGTAAGCTCTTCGACGACTATCACGCAGCCCGCGTACTTCCGGGCTTTAAACCCGACAGTAAACTCCAAACACTTAAAAATATAGCCAAAGACGTTGAAATAGTTATAGTAATCAGCTCATGCGATATAGAAAACTCAAAAATCAGACGCGATATTGGCATTTCCTACGATAACGACGTTTTAAGACTTATAGATGCATTTAGAGAATTCGGTCTCTTTGTGGGAAGCGTTGTAATTTCAAAATACGATAACCAGCCGTCAGCTAAAAAGTTTATGGAAAGACTAAAGGCTCTCGGCATCAAGACCTATGTTCATTATCCAATCACGGGTTATCCATATGATGTAACGCATATTGTAAGCCCCGAGGGCTTCGGTAAGAATGAATATATTGAAACCGAAAGGCCACTCGTTGTCGTAACCGCCCCCGGTCCCGGAAGCGGTAAGATGGCTACCTGTCTTTCACAGCTCTATCATGAAAACGAAAGAGGTATCAAAGCCGGTTACGCAAAGTTTGAGACATTCCCTATATGGAATATTCCTTTGAAGCACCCCGTTAACCTTGCCTACGAAGCGGCAACGGCTGACCTTGACGATATTAATATGATTGACCCCTATCACCTTGAGGCATACGGCGAGACGGCAGTAAACTACAACAGAGACGTTGAAGTTTTTCCTGTTCTTAACGCTATGTTTGAGAGAATCAAGGGCGAAAGCCCCTACAAATCTCCTACCGATATGGGCGTAAATATGGCGGGATATTGCATAGTCGATGATAATGCTGTAAGAGACGCCTCAAATCAGGAAATAATCCGCCGTTACTTTGCTGCCCTCTGCGACCAACGCTACGGGAAAGTTAAACCCTCCGTTGTTGAAAAAATAGAAGTGTTGATGAATCAGGCAAAAATATCAACAGATGACAGAAAGACCGTTAAATCGGCAATTGCCCGTTCAATTGATACGAACAATCAACCCGCCGTTGCAATTGAGCTCAACGACGGCAGAATAGTTACCGGGAAAACATCAAAACTTCTCGGTGCCGCATCGGCAGCACTTCTTAACGCAGTAAAAGCTCTTGCAGAGTTGCCCAAAGAAACTATGATGATCGCCCCCGAAACAATTGAGCCTATTCAAAAGCTGAAAACGAATACTTTGGGGAACCATAACCCCAGACTCCACACAGACGAAGCATTGATAGCCCTTGCGATTTCGGCATCAACCGACGACGTTGCGAAATTGGCAATGGAACAGCTTGAAAAGCTTCGCGGCTGTCAGGCACATTCAACAGTTATTCTTTCACCTATTGACAATGACGTCTACAGAAAACTCGGCATTGATTTAACCTGCGAACCGCAGTATAACACCAAAAAGCTTTATCATAAGTAATATAAAACGTAAGTGTGCACGGGCGAATCCCGTGCACACTTATGTTTTATACACAAAAAGCACTTCATATTGAGGTGCTTTTTAAATTATTATTCTTTAATCAAAACATTCAGATATGCCAAAGACAATGCAAGGTTTTCTTGCTGAACAATAATGTTTTCGGGAACATTCAACGATGCCGAACCAAAGTTCCATATCGCCTTTATGCCACACTCAACCATTTCATCGCACACCTCTTGAGCTACCGATGCCGGAACAGTTATTATACCTATATTAATATTGTTTTCAAGACAAAATTTCTTGAATTCTTTTGCCGAATAAATCTGCTTTCCGCCGGCATATGTACCAATCTTGCCCTTGTCAGTATCAAACGCAGCTACAATATCTACTCCAAAATCGCTGAATCCGGAATATCCCAACAATGCACAACCAAGCTTGCCCGCTCCCACTATAACAGCACGGTTTGTCTTGTCAACATTTTCAAGATATTCGCCAAGCTTTGACATAAGCTCATCTTTTTCATAGCCAACCTTTGGCTTTCCTTCGCCGCTTATCATCTGCAAATCTTTTCTTACCAAAACGTCGCCAAGCTTAAGATTAGATGCAATCTTTGTTGCAGATATGTATTTTTCTTCTGCAGGCATAGCCTTCAAATATTTCAAATAAACGGGAACTCTTCCCAATGTCGCACGCGATACCTTTTTTCTCATAATAGATTACCTCGCATTTCGCTGTTTAATACGCGGAAAAAGCTTACTTTTTCAGTAGTTTTTTCCGTTATCCCACGCAAATTTTTTTATTATGTTAATTATATCACTACTTTTCACTTTTGGGAATGATAAAAGAGGCATATCATTATATATATATTGATATACCTCTTATTTATACTATTATATTTAATGGGTCGGTTTGGTCTTGTGCAATTCCTCAATAAACAGCATATCAAGCTTCGAAAGCTTGTAATCCTTTTTATATATAAGTACATCTTTGTATAAAGTCTTACTGTCATCACATTTCTTTTCCACAAGTCCGTAACATTTTAAAAGCTTTTCGGGCATCGGAGATACCCACACAAAAGTCTGTTTGTTTTCTGAAAGAAGGTCGAGCTTACTGGCTCTTTCAAACACAAATATCCGCCTATCGTTCTCGCTGATTACCTCGTTCTTCTTCGCATCTGTGATAGGCAATGACGGAATCGACGAATCCGCGTGCGTTATTTCAATATACGAAGACAATTCCGACATCTTTACCTTTTCTTTGGAGGCTAACGGACTGTCCTTATGTATAACCAGTCTATAATGGAACTCTGTTATATCCTCTACGTTCAGCCCCTTTTCTTCAAGCATTATTTTATAATACTTGTCATATTCCTTTGCATATCTTACTATTCCAAGATTATAATCCGATGCAAGAATATTATTTATTGCTCGCCAAGAGTTAGTTTCCTTGTAGAAAACCTCGGCATTGGTCGTGTCAATATATTTGGAAAAACGCGAAAATGCCTCGGAAATATATCCCGAGCGGGGAGCAGAAACCGAAAACTTTTGTTTTTGAGCTTTTCCGTGCTTATATATATGCTCAACAGCATCTATCTGGTGCAAAATCTGTTGGGCATAGTTCAAAAATTCTCTACCCTCAATAGTCAGCACCATTCCCTTTGCAGAACGGTCAAATATTGTTATACCAAGGTCAGCCTCAAGGTCTTTTATCGCTCGGCTTAAGTTAGGTTGAGCAACAAAAAGCACCTCGGCAGCCTTATTAATAGCCCCCGCCTTTGCAACCTCTACTGCGTATTTCATATGAAGTATATTCATAAAGCACGCCCTCCCATCCACAATTGACTATAAATCAAAGAACATAACTGTTATATTCTTTTCCTTCAAGGTTTTTCCAATATAGCTTATTACCATCAAGCACCATATAAGAATGTTCGGAATTTTCTTTCGGGATAGATACCGAACCGGGATTCAAAATCAAAATTCCGTCTTCCTCATAGCACTTTGGTATATGAATATGACCAAAAAGCAATGCGTCTCCCTTTTGCAGCGGGGGTAGATTATCGGGACCGTATTTATGACCGTGAGTAGCGTAAATCATTCTGTCTCCCACGGTTATAACGCCATAATCCGCAAGAACAGGGAATTTCAGAACCATTTGGTCGACTTCGGTATCGCAATTGCCCCTAACGCACATTATTCTATCTTTCATATTATTCAAAAGTTCAATAACCTTTTTCGGTGCATATTCCTTCGGTAAATCATTTCTCGGACCATGATATAATACATCCCCCAAAATCAACAGCTTGTCCGCCTTTTCTCTCTCGAATGCACAAAGCAGCTTTTCGCAATAATAAGCAGAACCGTGTATGTCCGATGCTATAAGCCATTTCATAATAACTGACCTCTCACTAATATATCATTTTATATATAGTATAACAAACACAGATTGCAAAGTCAACAACTTAGTTACAACAAATTTTCCACAACAAAAACAAATATCCACCTTTTTTATTACAAAAGGTGGATACCAATTATTATATTTTTATCTTCTGTCGATCATAATCAGACTTTCGGAATTGACGCTTCCGTCATCTCTTACAGTTCTGAAATAATAACCGTCTTCGTCTTCGCCGCGATATATTTTTACAGTTGCTCCAAAAGGCGCTTCTGCCTGATAGTTTATAACAGCGGTAATAACTCTGTTGTTCTTGACATTAGGCAGATAATCGCAATACACATCAAGATATTTGGTATTATTCATATGCATATTTACATCTGTATCACTGTAACTAACCGTATATTCACCGATAAGCCCAAGCTCAACTCCGTCGGGTATTCTGAACCTTGCCGGCATATCAAGCTCAAGCATATTTGGTTCGGTGTCAAAACCAAACTCTATATCGGTTACTCGAATCAGTCTTTTCGTCATTATATCGACAAGTGCAAACACCGCAACCATCTCTGCAACCAAATCTTCGTCTCTGAACACTCTTGAACAACGGTAAAAGCTTACCCCTTTGCTCTCAACCGCCCACGTCTCAACACGTATTTCATCAAATGCATAGAGCTCTCTGTAAAAGCTGAGGTTTATTTTGCTGAGAATAAATGCTTTGTTATCAGCTCTAAGCTCATCATTTGACGGGCCGTATTTCTTCATTTGAAGATTTGCTGTTTCGTGCATATAACGAAGTATTTCCGACGTTCTTACAACGCCGTTGAAATCACAGTTGTGGCTACTGATTCTATAATTTTCCGTGTAGATCATAAACCAAAATCCGCACTCCTATTAGGCTCTAATTACATTTTGCCGTTTGAACCGAGAACGTTAACAATCTTGTGAGCAACCATCTTGCGAACTTCTTCTCTACCAACCTTAAGATATTCTCTGGGGTCGAATGCAGAAGGATTTTCAGCAAATACTCTGCGTACACCGGCTGTCATAGCAAGTCTGATGTCAGAGTCAATGTTGATCTTACATACTGCCATACCTGCAGCTTTTCTAAGCTGTTCTTCGGGAATACCGATAGCATCGGGCATCTTTCCGCCCTTTTCGTTGATTTCCTTAACTGCTTCCTGAGATACGGAAGAAGCACCGTGAAGAACAATCGGGAATCCGGGAAGTCTCTTTTCAACTTCTTCAAGAATGTCAAAACGAAGCGGAGGGGGAACGAGTATACCCTTTTCGTTTCTTGTGCACTGCGCGGGTGTGAACTTGTATGCGCCGTGGCTTGTACCAATCGCAATTGCGAGTGAGTCAACACCTGTACGGCTAACAAATTCTTCAACTTCTTCCGGACGTGTATATGAAGAATCTTCTGCAGATACCTTAACTTCATCTTCAACGCCTGCAAGTCTGCCAAGCTCACCTTCAACAACGCAACCGTGTGCATGAGCGTATTCAACTACTTTCTTTGTAACCGCAATATTGTCCTCAAATGAGTGGTGAGAACCGTCAATCATAACAGATGTAAAGCCGCCGTCAATGCAAGCCTTACAAATTTCAAAATCTGCACCGTGGTCAAGGTGAAGAGCAATGTCAACGCCCGTGTCCTTGATAGCAGCATGAGCCAAAGCCATAAGATATTCGTGCTTAGCATACTTTCTTGCGCCTGCCGATACCTGAAGAACTACGGGAGAATTAAGCTCCTGCGCTGCTTCTGTAATAGCCTGAACAATTTCCATATTGTTGATGTTAAATGCACCGATAGCGTAACCGCCTTCGTATGCCTTTTTAAACATCTCCTTTGTTGTAACTAATGCCATAATTTACACTCCTTATATTAATAAATATATTATTATTTTCCTATCCAGTCTATTTTAGCCCAAAATCGTCTCTAAATCAAGTACTTTACAAAGATTTACATAAAATTTTGTTAATTTTTTACAAAGCATGTTATTAACGTGCAGTACTTCGGCAAAAGTTACCGTTAATTTGCAATTAATTATTTAATCAGATATTTTATCAGCGTATAATAATGCTTCGGCTGTTATTCTAATACCTATGCTAAATCCCTCGCTGAATGCTTCATCTATACTTTGACGGTTCATTTCTTCCAAAAGTGCAACATATTCATCATATACTTCCTTTTGATTATCTTGAAGAATTTTTTCGAGCTTTTCTCTGCTTCGAAACATATTTCTTTCGGCAATTTTTAAATTTCTGTTATTTACACCAAAATTTGCTTCAAGTTCAAAATCATTTTTCCAAATCTTATCAATTATTTTTGTCATAAACTTTTCTCCTTTTTTAATAATTATAACACCATTTGGTGTTATTGTCAACACCAAGTGGTGTTTTGGTGTATTATATTTTTAGAAACATTGTGGAGGTAAAGAAAATGAACATTTATCCTCGTATTAAGGACTTGAGAGAAGATTTTGACAAAACGCAAAAAGAAATAGCCCTCTTCTTAAAAATGCAACCAACAGTATATCAAAGATACGAAAGAGGGGAAAGAGAAATACCTCTTTGGGCAGCAATAGAATTAGCTCGATATTACAAAGTATCTCTTGATTATCTTGTAGGAAATTCGAATAATAAAAACTAAAACAATTGATATATAACAAAAAACTTCTCCGGTGGGAGAAGCCACAATGTAATACAAAACCACCAAACTAATAAGTTACCGTTTTTAACAAAACAGAGGGGATATGGGCTTCGCCTATATCCCCTCTTCAACAAAAACCGCGTACGTTTTTCACATACGCGGAATTTTTATTACTTTTCCTCTTTATTTAAGCGGTCGAGCCAGATAAGACCTATATCCATCGCATCAAAGAGTCCGTTTCTGTCAAACTGTTTTACTACTCTTTCGTGCGGCGGCTTCGTAGTATCTGTGCTAAGTACCTGCAAAATAATCTTGTCGGGTACTTCAACGTCATTTCCTTTTTCGTCTTTTACAGTCTTGTTGCTCAAAACCATCATAAACAATACGTATTTATCGGACATACTTCCGTAACAGAATGTATTTCCCTCTCTCAAAAGGGGCTTTCCTCTGAATATCAAATTCTGTCCTTCAACAAACTTAGCTTCTGCCATATATTTTCGCCTCCTTGGACATTCTCATAATCATTATTACATATATAATACTACAAATTCACCGTTATGTCAAGAATATGCCAAAATCAACCTAACGCATTTTTATAGCTTTGTCAATTTCATCTTTATTCAGCGTAAGATTGATAATCTTTATTCGATATACTCATATTTGAGCAGCTATATACGGTTTCTTTTTCAAAAATTCGTCGGCACTTTTTGTCTTTTCGCACATAAGCGTAAGCAAATTTTCTGCCGCAAGATTAAATTCTGCCTGTTTTCTTGCGTCCTCTGCCGCCCTTTTATAGTGCGATGGCTTGGTAAATATTTCGATACTCCCCTCTTTTTGTATCCTTCTTACAAGCTTCCTGCCTTGGTCGTTACACGCTAAAACTTGTGTATATTGGGGAAGTGTCTTCAGCATATCGGTATATACTCCTGTCATACCGTGAAGTATGCACCGCCTTATTTTTGCGTTGGTATATGATTTGCCGGACAATTTCGAAATAAGCTCAGTCAAACATACGCTTTCCTTTGCCGCTTTGACCAGTCTTTCGGCAATTCCATTAGTCATTCCCTCGTATTTTTCAAGAGCTTTCGGGTTTGCATTTCTGTAAAAAGCAAGTATAGCTTTTTCGGCATATCCAATACCGTATTTGTCCTGTCTCTCAAAAAGTAAGGCTACATCGTTCGGTATCATATCAAAGCTATTTTCTTCCCATATTCGCTTTCGCGTTTCCGTTGCTGAAAAACCAACCTCGCGTTTATATGTTACGGGAATAATACTGCTGTTCAGCTTTTTCAAAGCACTTATATATTCTACACCCAATATGTCGTTAGGTTTTACCGCAATAGATTCACCGTACAGCCTCTTATACACGTCTCCACGCAAAGATGCAAAAGGTTTATCTTTGTTTTTCTTGTCTTCTCTTGCATTTTTCATTATAAGGTCAAATTCGTCCGACAATAATCTTTCGCTTATCTGCGACAGCAAATCTATGTCTCCCGATTCACTTCCAAAACAAATCTCGTCAACAACGCCGAGTGAGTTTGCAATACACACTCCGCCAAAGGCAAAATGCTCCGCCGCCGAGCAAGAATAGGGGTATGGCAGTTCAAGTACAAGGTCAGCACCGGATTTCACAGCCGCTTCAGCTCTGATATACTTATCATATATTGCCGCTTCTCCGCGCTGAACAAAACCGCCGCTCATTATGCATATAATGTCGTTTCCCTTTTGCTTGACAGCGTCAATTTGCACTTTGTGTCCGCAATGAAAGGGGTTATATTCGCAAATTATAGCCGTTGTTTTCATATTATTGATTATTTTTTTCCTTATAATTTCTTTTTTTATGAAAAATGTCTTTAATGTCTTGCATTTTTTTAGAAAATACTGTAAAATAAGATGATTACAGTTTATTATACCATACTTTTGAAAAAATAAAAATACTTTTTCATAAATTTTTTGGAGGTTTTACAAAATGAATGTACTTGTTGTAAACGCAGGAAGTTCCTCTCTTAAGTATCAGCTTTTTGATACAAGCAAAAACGCAGTTCTCGCAAAGGGTATTTGCGAAAGAATCGGTATCGGCGGTAAAATTGAGCACAAAATCGACGACCGTAAGTATACAGAAGAAACACCTATCCCCAATCACACGGTTGCAACTCAGCTTGTTATTAAGTATCTTACTGATGCGGAAATGGGTTGTGTTAAGAGCATGAGCGAAATTGAAGCAGTTGGTCATAGAATCGTACACGGCGGCGAATATTTCTCTGAGTCTATGCTTCTCACAGACGAAACTCTTGAAAAGCTTGAACTCTGCCGCGACCTCGCCCCCCTTCACACAGGTGCTCACATTATGGGTATTCAGGGTTGTCTTGAAGCTATGCCCGGTGTTCCCCAAGTTCTCGTATTCGACACAGCTTTCCACCAGACAATGAGCAAGCAGGCTTATATGTACGGTCTTCCCTACGAAATGTACGAAAAGTACCACGTTCGCCGTTACGGTGCTCACGGTACCTCTCACAGATACGTTGCTGCTGAAGCTGCAAAGCTTCTCGACAAGCCCGTTGAAGAAACAAAAATTATCACTTGCCATATCGGTAACGGTTCTTCAATTTCTGCCGTTAAGGGCGGTAAGTGCATAGACACAAGTATGGGCTTTACTCCTCTTGCAGGTATCCTTATGGGTACTCGTTGCGGTGATATAGACCCCGCTATCGTTACTTACATTATGAAGAACGAAGGCTTCACCCCCGACGAAATGAGCGACTATATGAACAAGAAGTGCGGTTTCCTCGGTCTTTCCGGTATATCCTCCGATGCCCGCGACATTGAAGCCGCTATCCTCGAAGGCAACGAAAGAGCTGAACTCGCAGCTACAACTCTTGCATATCAGATCAAGAGATACATCGGCGCTTACACAGCAGCTATGGACGGTGTTGATGCAGTTATCTTCACAGCAGGTATGGGTGAAAACAACCCCGAACTCCGCGAAAGAGTTTGCACAGACCTCGAAAACTTCGGCATTAAGCTTGACCTTGAGCTTAATGCGAAGACAAAGGTTCAGCCCAACAACGTACTCATTTCTACTCCCGATTCCAAGATTAAGGTTTACGTTATTCCTACAAACGAAGAGCTCGTTATCGCATCTGATACAGAAAAAATCGTTAAGGCTCTTTAATCTAAATCCAATAATTTTAAAGTTCCGCTTGTGTAAAACCTCAAGCGGAACTTTTTTGCTAAAAACAGCACATACTTGCATTATCTTTGAATATATGTTATAATACCGAAAAACTTTTACTCCATTTATTATAAAAAGCACCGAGGTATATAAAAAATGAAAGACAATACAAGACAAATCAGCTTTCTCTCTATTGCCTTTTTCGCTTCCCTTTTTTGCACAGGAATATTTCACGAATATCTTTCCTGCCTTATGTCATTATTCTTGGCATCGTGGCTTTTTGTTAACCATCTTCGCAAAAACAACACGGTTTTTTACTTAAACCTTACAACCGTTAGCTTTGTACTTATTATTCTTTTTTATGGCTTGACTGCATTTTGGGCGGTAGATTCGGGTATGGCATTTATAGGCTTTTTAAAATATCTTCCTCTTTTACTTTTCGCAATATCACTTATGCAAACAGAAGAAAAAGAGAATATGCTCTACCTTTTGCCCTATGCAGTTACTTTAATGACCGTATTGTCTGCCGGCTTAGCTCAAATACCGCTTCTTGATGACTATTTTCTCCTTGCGGGAAGACTCAGCGGTTTTCTGCAATATCCAAACACGTTTGCAATTCTCGTTTTAGTTGCCGAATTACTGCTTCTAAGCAAAGAAAAAATAAAGTACTATGACCTGATTTGTATTGCTCTGCTTGTTGTCGGTCTTATATATACAGGCAGCCGCACTGTATTGGTTATAGCAGTTATTTCAAATATAACTACCGTTCTTTTTACAAAATCCAAAAGATTTATATTTTTCTCTATTCTTGCACTTCTTTCGGGCGGATTTATCGCAGTAGTTTTTTTAATTGCAACCGAAAACACTCATATCGTTGAACGATTACTGAATATTACATTTAAAGAAAGCACTTTTGTCGGCAGATTCCTTTATTACATTGATGCGTTGCCCGTTATACTGAAAAATCCATTCGGTATCGGTTATATGGGTTACTGCTATATGCAACCGTCTTTCCAAAGCGGTGTTTATTCTACGGCATTTATCCACAACGATTTTTTACAGCTTATGTTAGATATAGGTTGGATTCCCTCGCTTTTATTTGGTTTCGTTATCTTAAAAAGAATTTTTGGAAAGTGTACAAGCAAAGCACACAGAATTATTTTGTCAACGTTACTTTTACACAGTATGTTTGATTTTAATTTGCAGTTCTTATCGGTTTTCTTTATATACATTCTGTTTTTTGAAATTAATTCGGGAAAGAAATTCGATATATCGGGCAAAAAGTGGCTGATATGTGCTTTAACATCGGTTATAGCCTGCGTATCTCTTTATATGGGAACGTCGTTGTTGCTTTACAGAATTGGTCAGTATGATACGTCGTACGCTATGTATCCGTATAACCCTAATACCGAATCGGCTATTTTGATAAATTCAGAAGATATAGAAACAGCCAACTCTATTGCAACAAAAACACAGAAAAGAAATAAGTATTTGTTACTTGCATACAGCGTGAAAGCTCGTTATTCCTACAGCAAAGGAGACTTTACAACGCTTATAAAACTAAAAAACAAAACCTTTGAAATTGCACCATTCGTCTATGAAGAATACGAAGAATATGCACGTATGCTTATAAATGGCATAACTCACTATAGACAGTCGGGTGATACACAAAACGAACAAATATGTATTGACGAGCTGAAAGCGATTCCAAAAAGGCTTGACGCTTTGAACGAAAAACTCAGCTCTCTCGGCAAAAAAATAAAAGACCAACCGCAAACACAATTACCCGAAGTACTACTTGAATACATTGAAAGTATAGAATGAAACAAACAGAGCACACGATTTTCCGTGTGCTCTATGTTTTTCCATAACAAAATTATCTTATACTAACCTGAAGTTTAATCGCCGTTCTAACATCTTCATTTATTATTACCTCAGAAAAGTGGGGTATGCATACAAGCTCAATCCCCGAGGGAGCAAGGAATCCTCTCGCTATTGCAATAGCTTTTACCGCCTGATTAACGGCACCGGCGCCTACAGCCTGCAATTCCGCTTCCTTCTGTTCGTTTATAACACCAGCCAAAGCTCCCGCAACCAAATTCGGATTTGACTTTGACGATACCTTCAAAATCTCCATATAATATATTCTCGCTTTCGTTTCTTAAATTAGTACGTATATATGTAAACAAAGTTATCTTCATCTATAAAACGTAACTATTACATTATATGGTATCACATTGTGTTTTGCAAAGCGTTTTGTGTTTTTTTAAAAAAACTTGCAAAAGTTAAAAAGTGAGGTCAAAACCTCACTCTTTTTATTGTTTTTGCCTTTATTGCTTGATTTCCCGACGTGTCAAACTCAAATATGACCCCGTTATACTCAATATCTCCGTCTGCAAACTCAAAGCGAAGAGGCATTTTCGTTCTCATCTTTTCAATTATTATTTCGGATTTTACTCCTAAAATAGAATTTTGCGGACCGCACATGCCAAGGTCGGTTATATATGCAGTTCCCTGCGGTAAAATTTGCTCATCTGCCGTTTGAACATGGGTGTGTGTACCGAATATTCCGCTTATTCTGCCGTCAAAATATCTTGCCAAGGCGTATTTTTCTCCGGTAGCCTCTGCGTGTATATCAAGTAAGCTTATATCATACTTCCCTTTTTGACTTTCGAGACACTTTTCAACAGTTTTGAACGGACAATCAAGACTCTCCATATATACCGTCCCCGATACGTTCATAACAAGCACACGATAACCGTCGCAGTCGGCTATAGTATATCCGTTACCCGCGCATTCTCCGGGAAAATTCATTGGTCTGACTATATTTTTGCTTAATTCTAAAAATGGACGGAGTGAATTTTTTTGCCATATATGGTTTCCTCCCGTTATAACGTCAACGCCGTAATCAAGCAACATTTGCGCAGCATCCGCCTCAAGTCCGTTTCCGCGACTTGCGTTCTCGCCGTTTGCCACCACAAAATTTATCTTTTCTCTCTTTCTGTAGTCCCAGAGCTTCGTTTTTAGCCCTTCGACCGCCCCCGGACTTACTATGTCGCCCAATGCCAAAATTTTCATTTTTTCTACCTTTCTATTATATGGACATTTTGCCATATATAACAATATCACAA
This sequence comes from Eubacteriales bacterium, assembly GCA_045587445.1. Classification (GTDB taxonomy): domain Bacteria; phylum Bacillota; class Clostridia; order Oscillospirales; family CAG-272; genus RGIG1995. Next base: position 58,389 of record JAZNCH010000002.1, read on the forward strand.
TCCGTATGTTTTATCCATACGGACTGTGATACTGTAAAATTCATATAAATATATATCAAACGGTATACCCGTTTATTCGTTTCGAATTTGTTCTATATAAATATATGTGAAAATTGTGTCTACCACAATGATGAAGATTACTTCGCATACTCGATAGCACGGTTTTCTCTAATTACGTGAATCTTGATCTGACCGGGATATTCAAGATTTTCTTCAATCTTCTTTACTACATCCCTTGCTATAAGTACCATCTGCTCGTCATTCACTTCGTTGGGTTTAACCATTATACGAACCTCGCGGCCTGCCTGAATTGCATAAGACTTTTCAACACCGTTGAAGCTGTTTGCAATTTCTTCAAGCTTCTGAAGTCTCTTGATGTAATTTTCAAGGTCTTCGCGGCGAGCTCCCGGTCTTGCCGCAGATATTGCATCTGCCGCCTGTACTATCATCGCTATAATAGTACGTGGTTCAACGTCGTTGTGATGAGCCTCGATAGCGTGAATAATTTCTTTATTTTCTTTGTACTTCTTGGCGAGATCAACTCCCAATTGAACGTGTGAACCTTCAACCTCTTGTGTAAGTACCTTACCAATGTCGTGGAGCAAGCCCGCTCTCTTTGCAAGAGTGCTGTCTACGCCAATCTCATCAGCTATCATACCGGAAAGATGAGCAACCTCAATGGAGTGGCGGAGTACGTTCTGTCCGTAGCTTGTACGGTATTTGAGTCTACCGAGCAGCTTAACAAGTTCGTTGTTAAGTCCATGAACTCCTGTCTCAAATATCGCCTTTTCTCCCGCCTGCTTAATGGTGTTATCTACTTCCTTACGAGCCTTTTCTACCGTTTCCTCAATTCTTGCAGGATGTATTCTTCCGTCGGAAATGAGTTTTTCCAGCGTAATTCTCGCAATTTCTCTTCTGATCGGGTCAAATCCCGAAAGGGTTATCGCTTCAGGGGTATCATCTATTATAAGATCAACTCCCGTAAGCGTCTCAATCGCACGAATGTTTCTGCCTTCTCGACCTATAATTCTTCCCTTCATATCGTCATTGGGAAGAGGAACAACGGATACCGTAGTTTCGGATACATGGTCTGCCGCGCATCTCTGAATTGCAAGTGAAATAATATTTCTCGCCTTGTCGTCAGCCTCTTCTTTAAGCTGATTTTCGATCTCAACGATTCTCTGCGCCGCTTCGTGTTTAACCTCGTCTTCAATACGCTGTACAAGCTCTTTCTTTGCTTCGGCAGCGCTTATACCGGCAATCTGCTCGAGCTTTTCAAGCTGTTGTACTCGCAATTCATCGAGGCGTTCCTTTAATTCTTCGTTTTCCTTAATCTTGCGGTTTAACTGTTCGTCTTTTTTCTCTAAAGCTTCTGTTTTGCGTTCAAGAGTTTCTTCCTTTGTTACTGCACGGCGTTCAAGTCTGGAAACTTCATTTCTTCTCTCCTTTATCTCACGCTCAAGCTCATTTCTGGAACGAAGTATCTCTTCTTTTGCTTCAATAAGAGCTTCTTTCTTTTTGGTTTCAGCCACCTTTTCTGCTTCATTTACAATATTCTTGGCTCTTTCTTCTGCCAAGCCTATCTTAGCTTCGGTAACTTTTTTGCGATATGCAATACCCAAAACCATTCCGACAGCAATACCGACTGCAAGGGCAACGATTGCAACTATAGCTTCAATCATAGCAGTGCACCTCCTTAGTCAATATTTTATTTTTTACAAGCAAATATAATTATAATACCAACAACACCCAAAACAGCAGCCACCGCCGAGCCTACAATAAGCATACCAACTATACTGATTGCCATACTCAAACCTCCACTGTATTCAGGTATTGTATATTAAACACAACATTTACCCATATTACATATATTTTATACTATAAGAAGCAATATGTCAATAAAATTCCAAAGAAAAATTATATTTACGTATGCAATTCTGCTAAATACGTGAAAATACACAACTTGCTCGCTGTATATGTCAAAAATTTTGAATATTTATTGAACAATTTTACCAAAAAAGTATATTATGCACAAAATCCACTTGACACAAAACGAATTTATTGGTAAAATCACAATAAGAATAATAAGTTTTTTGACTTTTATCAATTTAAGCAAATTAATCCAGGGAGGCACTATGAAAAAAGCTTTTTCAAAAATTTTAGCATTGGTTTTAGCACTTATTATGCTCCTTTCCATGCTTGTTGCATGCGGCGGTAATTCAGATCCAAAAAACAAGGACGAAGAAGAAATAAAGGGAACTGCCGAAAACCCCAATCTTCCCGCAAAAGATTACGGGGAATATGAGTTTACGTTTATTACAAACGAAGGCGGCGCATACAACACCAGATATATTGTTTCGGAAGGCGAAGACGGAGAGATTCTTGACTCTGCTATTGCAAAAAGAAACTCTATTATTGAAGAGAAATACAACATTAAGATTCGTCAGTTCAAGGTTTCCGAAATTCTTACAACTGTAAGAACACAAATTATGGGCGGCGCTTGCGAATTTGACGCTATTCTTGCTTCATGTTCAAATCTTTCGACAATGGCTCAGGAAAATCTGCTTTTGAACCTGCTTGATATTGAGACTTTTAATTGGGATAAATCTTATTGGGACAGCAACTCAAAAGACCAGCTTATGATAGGCAACAAGTTGTTTTTTGCAAACTGTGCTCTCAATATACACACCATAGGATTCTGCGTATTTTTTAATAAAAAGTTAGTTGAAGACTTCCAGCTTGCAGACCCATATGAACTTATGAAAAAGAACGAGTGGACCATTGATAATTGGGCAAATATGGTTAATTCCATTTCCGTAGATGTTGACCAAGACGGACACATGACAGAATTTGATATGTACGGAACACTTACAGAGCACCATAATCCAAGAATGTTCCTTTATGCATCGGGACTCAGAGCGACAACCAACGATGAGACTGGATACCCTCAGTTAACGCTTATGCAAAACGGCGATAAGACTGTAACCCTCTATGAAAAGCTGAAGCAAGTATTTACAGATACATCGCATTCATACTGCATGGATTGCTCGAGCGTAAAATTTGACAGTGAACAGTATCCTCACAAGTACTCATATCTACGTTATTTGTTTACACAAGATTTGTACTTGTTCCATTATACCAGCGAGGGCTCTCTTGTGGAATTTGCAGATATGGTAAGCGAATTTGGTGTTCTTCCGTTCCCAAAATATGACGAACACCAAGACGGATATAAAACGATATATCCTTATAACAATAACCTCCTTGCGCTTCCCAACATACAGGATAATTTGGACCGTACAGCAGCTATAATTGAAGATATGAATTACGTTTCCAGCTTTACCGTTGTTCCGACATGGTTTGAAACACTTCTTACGAGAAGATATGTAAGAGATGACGAATCCGAAGAAACTTTACATATTCTCCGCAATAACTGCGTATATGATATAGGTCTTTACTACAATTTTGGCAACCTCCGTTCAGAAATACTCGACGTTAACCCAATGCAGTCAAATATTTCCAGAAACTACGCAAGATTTGAAAAATCTGTAAAAGCAGCTATCAAGAAGATTTACTCGGACTTTGACGAATTTAAATAATACCAAACAATAACGCAACAAGCCTTTTCCAATTGGGGAAAGGCTTGTTTTTTTGCCTCTATGCATTTATTAAAACTACCCCAAAAGCCTTTTTTACAATCACTTTTATGTAAAATTTATCATTTTATCTATACTTTTGTTGAACAAAAAATATTTATTTGGCTTAACAAACCAACTTTTTGGTCAATAATTGTATACACGCAAAAAAATGCCCCTATTACTTTTATGAAAATCGGGTGATAAAATATAGTACAAAAAACTTTTTATATATTACGGAAAGCAGGTAATACAATGGTTATAAAAAGCGAACGGGGAATTAACGATATTGAGCTTTTGGAAGCCATAAAAAAGTCGATAGAAAATAAAAAACTTAAGAATGTTTTGCTTCTGCCCCCCGACCACACAAGACTTTATTCGGGCGCGGGTAAAATCTGCTCTATGTATTACAACTTGCTGAAAGACACTTGCAAAATTGATATAATGCCCGCCCTCGGCACACACGAACCTATGTCCGAAGCGGAATGTAAAATATTTTTCGGCGAAGATATTCCTTATTCAAAGTTTTTGGCTCACAACTGGAAAACCGACGTTGTAAAGCTCGGTGAAGTTCCCGCCGAATTTGTTTCCGAGGTTTCCGAAGGGCTTGTTAACACCAAAATTGACGTCGAAGTAAACAAGTGCCTCATTTCCGGAAAATACGACCTTATAATATCCATGGGGCAGGTCGTCCCCCACGAGGTTGTCGGTATGGCAAACTATTCAAAAAACATCTTTGTCGGCTGCGGCGGGAGCTCTATGATAAACAGCTCTCATATGCTTGGTGCATTCTACGGTATGGAACGCATTATGGGAAAAGACTTCTCACCCGTACGTAAAGTTTTTGACTATGCCGAAGAAAACTTTATTCAAAACATACCTTTGATGTACGTTCTCACAGTTACCACTAACGTGGGCGACGACGTACACATTCACGGACTCTTCATCGGCAGAGAAAGAAAACTCTTTGAAGAAGCTGTTGCTCTAAGCCAGAAAAAGAATCTTAACTACCTTGACACCCCCTTAAAAAAAGTTGTCGTATATCTTGACGGCAGAGAATTCAAGAGCACTTGGCTCGGAAACAAATCCGTTTACAGAACAAGAATGGCTATTGCCGACGGCGGTGAGCTTATCGTTCTTGCTCCCGAAGTTGCAAAATTCGGTGAAGACAGCGAAAACGACAGACTTATCAGAAAATACGGTTATGTCGGCAGAGAAAGAATACTTGAGCTCGTTAACAAGAACGAAGATTTGGCAAACAATCTTTCTACGGCAGCTCACCTTATACACGGTTCTTCAGACGGCAGATTTAGCATAACCTACTGCACACGTAAGATTACAAAAGAAGAGGTCGAGGGTGTAAACTTCAAATATATTCCCTACGAAGAAGCGGCTAAAAAATACGATATTACAAAGCTCGTTGACGGTTACAACACGGTTGACGGCGAAGAAATATTTTATATAAGCAATCCCGCTTTGGGACTGTGGGTAACAAAGGACAGGATACAGTAATGAACTACATCGACCTTCACACACACTCTTATTATTCCGACGGCTCAATGACACCGATTTTCACGGTGCAAACAAACCGCAGATAAAAATCGGAGTAGGCTACGGCAACCTCAAAATTCCATACGAATTACTTGAGAAAATAAAACAGTAATTTTTTAATTTATAATATAGTTACCGTAAAAAATAACGACAGAACGGAGAATAAAAATGAAAAAATCAGACATTGGATTGATAGGTCTTGCCGTAATGGGCGAAAACCTCGTTATAAATATGGAAAGTCATGGCTTTACAGTCTCGGTTTACAACCGTACTACCGAAAAAGTAAAAAGCTTTGTTGAAGGCAGAGCAAAGGACAAAAACATTGTAGGAACATACAGCCTCAAGGAGCTTGTTGCTTCTCTCGAAAAGCCTCGTAAGGTTATGATGATGATTAAGGCGGGAAGTGCCGTTGACACTACCATAGAATCCCTTATTCCCCTGCTTGAAGAAGGCGACATTATTATTGACGGCGGGAACTCACATTTTCCCGATACCGCTCGCAGAACTGCGTACGTTGAATCAAAAGGTCTCCTTTACATCGGTACCGGCGTTTCCGGCGGTGAAGAAGGCGCACTCAAAGGCCCAAGCATGATGCCCGGCGGTTCTCCTGCCGCTTGGGAATCTGTTAAGCCCATATTCCAGGCAATTTGCGCAAAAGTTAAAGACGGCTCACCTTGTTGCGACTGGGTTGGCGAAAACGGTGCAGGTCATTTTGTAAAAATGGTTCACAACGGTATTGAATACGGCGATATGCAGCTTATTTGCGAAGCATATCACCTTATGCACGATTATCTCGGTCTTTCTGCAGACGAAATGCACGAAATATTCACAGAATATAACAAGGGCGAACTCGACAGCTATCTTATAGAAATCACACGCGATATTCTCGGTTACAAGGATACAGACGGCTCTGCTATCGTTGAAAAGATTCTCGATACTGCAGGTCAAAAGGGAACGGGGAAGTGGACAGTTATCGCTGCTCTCGACGAAGGCGTTCCGTTGACACTTATCGGAGAAGCTGTTTTCTCACGTTGTCTCTCCGCCATCAAGGAAGAGCGTGTTGAAGCTTCTAAAGTTTTAACCGGTCCTACACCTAAATTTGAAGGCGACAAGGCTCAGTTTATTTCTGATATTAAAGACGCCCTATTCGCAGCAAAAATAGTTTCTTACGCTCAGGGTTACACACTTATGCTGGCGGCCGCTAAAACATACGGCTGGAACCTAAACTACGGCGGTATCGCTCTTATGTGGCGTGGCGGCTGTATCATCAGAAGCGTATTCCTCGGCAAGATTAAAGAAGCATTTGACAACAATCCAGCACTTACAAACCTTCTTCTTGCCCCCTACTTCAAAAGCGTTATGAATAAGGCTCAAGCTGGTTGGAGACGCGTATGTGCAGCAGCTATTGCAAACGGTATTCCCGCACCCGCTATGACAACAGCGCTTTCTTACTATGACGGTTACCGTTGCGAGAGACTTCCCGCAAACTTACTTCAGGCTCAGAGAGACTACTTCGGTGCACACACCTATGAAAGAGTTGACGCTCCTCGCGGTCAGTTCTTCCACACTAACTGGACAGGTGAAGGCGGCGACACGGCAGCTTCCAACTACGTGGTCTAATATTACTTCAATAAATCTAACAATTGGGGAAAGATAATGAAAGAACTCAAGAAAAACTGTAAATACGCCCTTGTTGTTCCCACAAGTATGGGCGTTAGAATAACTCCCGAAAACAGTCAGCCCGTTGCCGCAAGCGATATGTTCCGTATGCAAGCGACAAGTGCTGAAACAAACGTTGCAAGTATTTCCGCATACCTCGGTCTTCCAGTTAAAGTTCTTACAAGGTTTGTAAAGGGCAGTCCTATTGCCGCATTTATCAAGCAGAACCTCCGTTCCAGAGGTATGGATTTTGAAGGTAAAGACATTGAACAGGGCGGTCCTTGGGGGTATCGCCACCAATTTAATATCGCTGATAGCGGCTACGGACTCAGAGGTCCCCGCGTTGCCAACGACAGAGCAGGAGAAGTAGGAAGAACTCTTTGCCTTGAAGACTTCGACCTCGAAAGAATCTTCGGCAAAGAAGGCGTACAGATACTCCACCTTTCCGGACTTATCGGTGCACTTTCTCCCGAAACAAGCAAGTTCTGTCTTGAACTTGCAAGAGCTGCAAAGAAATACGGCACACTTATTTCCTTTGACCTTAACCACAGAGCTTCTTTCTGGGAAGGCAGAGAACAGGAACTTCACAATATCTTTACAGAAATTGCAAGTGTATCCGATATTCTTGTCGGTAACGAAGAAGACTTCCAGCTTTGCCTTGGCATTGAAGGTCCCGAAGCGGGCGGTAAGGATATTTCTTCCAAAATTGAAAACTTTAAGGAAATGACCGCAAGAGCTAAGAAAGCGTTTCCCGAAACCTCGGTATTCGCAACGACTCTCCGTCAGGTTATTAATGTAAATTTACACCTCTGGGGTGCTATTACCTTGGTTGGCGACGAGTGGTACATTGAAGAGCCTCGTGAAATCCGCGTTCTCGACAAAATCGGCGGCGGCGACGGCTTCGTAGGCGGTTTGCTCTACTCCATTCTTAAGGGCTGGGAGCCTGAAAAATGGGTTAAATTCGGTTGGGCTACAGGTGCTATGGCTACAACGTTCCTCACCGACTATGCACAGCCTTCCGACGAGGATCAAGTTTGGGCTATCTACGGCGGAAACGCAAGAGTTAAGAGATAAATTAACACAACGATTATTAAAAGGGAAAACTTTTTGAAAAAAGTTTTCCCTTTTTAAATCCCTTTCAAAAACTTTTAATAATGTTTTATGTAAATATATCGAGTTAAAATAATGCATTTTTATTCTTTACTTTTATGTTCGCGTGTGTTATACTATAGGGTGGAAAATAATTTTTCAAAGGCAAGGGGTAAACAGAATGTCAAATAATTTATGCGAATCGAAAGAAATACGTTTCATTTGCGAGGAAATAAAGAAACTTTTTGACGTTGAATCCATTATCGTATTCGGTGTAAAACGCAGCGAAAACGATAATTCGGTTACTGACCTCGATATTTGCGTCGTTGCAAACACCGACGATAAAAACGCTTGGATAAAAAAAGCGTACATTGAAATAGACAGCGAAATACCTTTTGACCTTTTTCTTTATACTCCGAAAGAATGGGAGGCGCTGAACCAACAAAGCGAAAGCTTTGCTTCCCGTATCACTCGAAAGGGGTGCGTTTATTTTGGCAAGGCGTAAATCCCGAGACAGCAAGATTTATACAAATTGGATGATATACGCCGAAAATGACCTTCGCGCCGCCACTTCTCTCCGCAGAAACAAGCACACGCTTCTTCTTTCGGCTTTTCATTCCCATCAAGCAATCGAAAAAACGTTAAAGGCTTATATGTTGGCGCAAAAAGGATTTGCCCCTGACGGTCATAATATTATATTTTTGTGCAAAACCGCAGCAAAAATTAACGAGGGGTTTTACGACTGGCTCGACGAGTGTATCGCTCTAAACAACTACTATATTCAAACACGCTACCCGCCCGACTTCCCCCTCGAAATAGACAAGGCAACGGCAAAAAAGCTATCGGTAATGGCGCAAAACTTATACAGATTTGCGTTTAATGAATTGGTAAAAGTACAATTTGAATAAAAACCACCGAAAAAAACAGTTTCCTATATTAGAAGGTTTTTTATGAATATCAATGAACTAAAGCTTTATATAAAAAAAGGAAAACTTAACGATAGATTTGCTTCTCTTTACGGCGAAAATATGATTGAATTCCAGACCGAAAGATACTTGAGAACCATCGACAACTACGTCTTGCAGTACGGTGACGCAGGAAAAGATATGCAACTCTTCTCCGTTTCGGGCAGAAGCGAAATTTCGGGTAACCACACCGATCACAACAACGGTAAGATTATCGCTGCTGCAATAAATCTTGACATTATCGCAGTTGTATCGCAGAGAGACGACGGCATAATTAACGTTAAGAGTGAAGGCTTTGACAAGGTTGATACGATAAATATTAAAAACATTGCACCCGGTGAGAATTATTATTTTTCATCATATGCACTTATCGCCGGTATGTGCGACGGATTCAGAAACAAGGATTACAAAATCGGCGGATTTGACGCATATACCACAAGCACAATTTTTAAGGGTTCGGGTCTTTCCTCCTCTGCCGCATTCGAGGTTATGATTGGTAACATTCTCAACCACCTTTACAACGCCGGAAAGGTTGACAATGTTGAAATTGCAAAAATAGCTCAGTTTGCAGAAAACGTACACTTCGGCAAAAAGAGCGGTCTTATGGACCAGATGGCTTGTGCTGTCGGCGGCTTTATTAACATTGATTTTAAAGACACAAACAATCCTGTTATAAAGAAAATCAACTTTGATTTGAACAAATACGGATACTATCTTTACATAGTAAACACAGGCGGAACCCACGCCGACCTCAACGCAGACTATTCTTCCGTACCCGAAGAGATGAAATCGGTTGCAAGATTACTTGGCAGTGAAGTGTTACGTGAAGTTAAGTATTCGGATATTATCGACAATTCCGCTATGCTTCGCGAAAAGGTCGGCGACAGAGCAATACTCCGTTCAATTCACTATTTGAATGAAAACGAGAGAGTTACAAAACAGGTTGAAGCTCTCGAAAAGGGCGACCTTGACGGCTTTTTCGCAAACGTTATCGCTTCAGGGTTGTCAAGCTTCCGCTTCTTGCAGAACGTTTACACTGTAAAAAACGTTGAAGAGCAGGGACTTTCTCTCGCACTCGCTGTCTCCGAACAGGTATTGCTCGGTAAAAAGGCGGCTTGGCGTGTTCACGGCGGCGGCTTTGCAGGTACTATTCAGGCATTTGTTCCCATTAGTGAATCCGAAAATTACAAGAATGAAATTGAAAAAATATTTGGAAAAGGCAACTGCGTTGCACTCAGAGTAAGAAACGACGGTGCCGTAAAGGTTATATAAGAAATGGCTAAAAAGAAACATAAAAAAAGAAGAAGCTTTATTCCCGAAAGCGAAGCCAAGAACGCGGTAAAAAAATCTTTTACCGCATTTAACTGGAAACTTTTTGGCAAGCTCGTACTTTCGTTTGTCATAATCTTCAGCTTATACCAGCTCGGACTAAAACTTGGCGAAATTTATAATCCGATTATTATAACGGTAGTTGTTGTTACTTATGTGATAGCAACGACAATACTTGCGGCGGTATTCATTATTATGAACAGGGGAGTATCAAACGATGTCCCCACCAAAGAACAACTGCGAAATGATATGTCAGACGAAGAAAAAGAAAAGTTTATAGCTGATTTAATTGAAAGCAGAAAAAAAGCAAAGAAAATTCTTCTTGTGCTTATCCCTCTAATTTTTACTCTGCTTTTCGATATGCTCTATCTCTTCTTTTTGGTAAAGTAATCAGATATTGTATTTATATACGGTGAAACGATGAACGAAAAAATTAGCGTTACCTCCCTTGCAGCAAGTTCAAGCGGTAATGCATACTACTTAAAATGCGGAGCTACCGAAATTCTTATAGATGCGGGTATATCCGCAAAAAGTATATGCGATAAGCTACACTGCTTGGGAACAGACATTGCAAACATTAATGCCATTTTTATAACCCACGAGCATATTGACCATGTCAAAGGGTTGGCTGTATTGTCAAAAAAATGCAATATTCCGATACATATGACGTCCCCCTCGGCTATTGAATATACGTTCAAATATCCCGAAACAAAAAATATTGTTGAGCACGACGTAAACTATTGCTGTAAAGTCGGAAATTTGACGGTAACGTCGTTTTTTTCCTCGCACGACAGTTGTGCTTGCGTTGGGTATACCTTTGAGTCGGCAGACGATAAATTCGGTATAGCCACAGATATGGGATATATCGACAAAGCGGCTGTTAACGCGCTCCGCAATTGCAGAAGCGTGGTGCTTGAATCAAACTATGACGCAAAAATGCTTGAAAACGGCTGTTATCCTTTAATTTTAAAGGACCGAATACGTTCCAACCTTGGTCATCTTTCCAATTATGACTGCGCGGCGTTTGCACGTTTTCTTGCAGAGCAGGGAACGAAAAACTTTATGCTCGGGCACTTGAGCAACGAAAATAACACCCCCGAAATTGCTCTTGACATTACATCAAGAGCTTTGGCTGACTTTGACGAAGTAACCGTCAAGGTCGCATCAAAAAAAGAACTTACGTTTTTTGTATAATTATTTCCTCCTCTTTTAAAGAGGAGGTTTTTTTATCCCCCTACTTTCTTTAAGGAAGAAAGTAGGCAAAGAACCTTGAATAGCCGGTTTGTGCAAACATAGAGCCTCGCCCTACAGGAGTGGTAGCACACGAAGTATGACGGAGATGGCTTTTAAGGAAGAAAGTAGGCAAAGAACCTTGAATAGCCAGTTTGTGCAAACATAGAGCCTCGCCCTACAGGAGTGGCAGCACACGAAGTATGACGGAGATGGCTTTTAAGGAAATAAATTAAATTGTTGTATATTATTGACAAGCACAAAACATGGTGATATAATAATCAATGTCAGTTCAAAAAAACACAAATCACCTATCTTTTTGAACACATTTCATCTAAAAAAGCGTTGTGCTATTGAACTTTAAACAAACATAGCGTTCAACTCTTGAGCGATATTCAAACATATTAATACACACTTGGTTGTATAAAAGGAGGAATTAAACTATGGATAATAAACAACCTACTTTAAAAAAGCAACTTAATCCTATGAATGTTTGGGCAATTGCTTTCGGTTGTATAATCGGCTGGGGTTCATTCATTAATCCCGGTAAAAAGTTCTTGCCAAACTCAGGTGTTGCAGGAACAGCAATTGCAATGGTTTTGGGAGCATTAGTTATGATAATTATAGCTTTCAGCTATGCTTACATGGTTCCAAAATTTCCAAAGGCAGGCGGAGAATTTACTTTTACAAAAGAATGTTTTGGTAAAATTCCAGCGTATTTATGCGGTTGGTTCTTGGTTGCAGCATACTTGACCAACGTCCCGATGAACTCTACTGCTATCGGGCTAATTGTTGACGGACTAGACGGTGCCGCAAACATTTTGAAATTCGGTTTTTCTTATACAATAGCCGGATTTAACGTTTATTTTGGCGAAATCATTTTTGCATCGGCAATTTTGATTCTTTTCGCGATATTTAACTTGTTGGGCGTAAAAAAAGCAGGATACGTTCAAACAATATTAGCAGTTCTTTTGGCTGTTTCGGTTTTTACACTGACAATTGCCGCACTTTTTTCCCCAAAAACTAATCTTCAAAATACAGCTCCTATCTGGGGCTTTGATAAGACCGGAGCCGTAGAAGCAGTAACAAACGGTACATACACAGACATCAGCTCTTTTGCAAAAAGCGGCACCTCCGGTATCATATCGGCAATTCTTGCAACTTTTGCAATTGCACCTTGGGCTTTCGTAGGTTTTGATACAATTCCTCAGGCAGCTGAAGAATTTAAGTTCTCATACAAAAAAGTAAGCATGATAATGATAATTGCAATTATATTCGGATGTTTTGTATACACCGCAAATAATACTATTGCGGCTGCCGCACTCTCAAATTGGCCAGATTTGATTGTACAGTCAGATTCTACCCCTTGGCTTTTGTTAGCAGCTGCAGAGCATTTATTGGGCTTGCCCGGTAAGATCTTGGTAGGCGTTGCAGTTTCATGTGCTGTATTGTCAGGTATTATGGGATTCTATATAGCTTCATCACGTTTAATGTTTTCAATGAGCCGTGACGGATACTTACCCGCAGTTTTCGGTAAATTAGATGAGAAACGCGGTGTTCCCAAGAACGCTATGATATTCTGTTTAATTATATCTCTTTGCGGTCCGATTTTGGGAAGAGAGGCACTTGGCTGGTTTGTTGATATGTCAGCAATTGGTGCATCTATCGGCTTTGGGTTTACATGTCTTTCAACGCTTGTTACATTAAAACGCAGGGGTGAAAACAAATTGTTTATCAAAACTATGGCGATTTTGGGCTCAATTTTCTCAGGATTATTTATGGTTCTCCAGTTAATACCTATCCCCGGTCTTTCAGGCGTACATTTTGGAAAAGAATCCTATATAATGCTTGTTATCTGGATAGTACTTGGAGTAGTATTCTATTTTTTCAAAGGCAAACAGTTTGATAACAACAATTAATAAAAAAATCAGGTGATACAATATGCAAAAGAAAGAATTTGAAATATTAACTTTAATGGAGCAGAGTCAAGAATCTCTTACACAACGACAGATAACTTCATCCCTTGGTTTTTCCATCGGTACGGTTAACAAACTTATAAAAAGCCTTACTGAATCAGGTTGGGTTGCAGACGGAAAAATAACATCTGCAGGTATTGAGGCTTTGGAACCCTACAGAGTAAAAAGAGCAATATTTCTTGCTGCAGGTTTTGGTTCGAGAATGGTCCCCCTTACATTTAACACCCCCAAGCCATTGGTTCGTGTTCACGGAACAAGAATGATTGACACACTGCTTGATGCAGTTGTAGCAGCAGGAATTCCTGAAATAATAGTAGTTAGAGGCTATTTGGGCGAACAGTTTGACCAGCTTTTATACAAATATCCAATGATAAAGTTTATGGAAAATCCTATGTATAACGAGGCAAATAATATTTCATCAGCAATGGTTGCGCGTTATCTTTTCCAAAATGCTTATGTTTTGGAAGCGGATTTGGTGCTCAGTAATCCAAAGTTTATTCGCAAATATGAATACTCCACAAACTTTATGGGAATTCCCGTTGATGTAACTGATGACTGGTGTCTTTATATCGACAAGAACGGATATGTTGCAAAGCAGGCCGTAGGTGGAACAAATTGTTATCAGATGGTTGGAATTTCTTATTGGGATGCAAAAGCAGGAGCAAAGCTTACAAATGATATAGAAGAAGTATATCGCAGCCCCGGTGGCAAGGAACGTTATTGGGAACAGGTAGCTTTGTTGTACAAAAAAGAAAACTACAAAGTGGCTATTAGAGAATGCAAGAGTGAAGATATTGTAGAAATTGATTCATATAGTGAACTTAAACGAATTGACCCTCTCTATGCAGATAAACTTTAATTTATAACACAAAAACCCCACTAAAAGAAGTAAATTTCTTTTAGTGGGGTTTTTTATATTTCGTTTACCCTAATTATTCCCACGCTTATGTCATCGCTTCTGGTACTGTTTTCAAGAGCGTTATACAATATCTTGTCAGCCATTTTTTTCAGGTCATTCTCCCAAGAATACGTTAAAATATTGCTGACACGCACGGTATCTTCCGTTGACTGTCCCACTCCGTCGCTTACCATTACGATAACGTCGCCATTCTTTAGTTCAAATTTTACCTCCTCGGCGTTTATTTCTTTTGTTATACCAACAGGCATTGTATTTGATGCTATTCTGAAAAGCTTGTCCCCCCTTAACACAAATGAAGCAACAGCACCACTTTTTATGAAACTCGCATATCCGTTAAGCAAGTCTATTTCAAGCAGGTCAACGGTAGAGAAACACTCGGTATTCTTACTTCTTATGAAGTTATTGAGCATTTCCATAGCAACCGGCTTGCTGTTTCCCGCCGCAAGCATTTTTTTCAGAAATATTCCGCATAGACGCGACGTTAACGCCGCCTCTCTCCCGCTTCCCATACCATCGCTTATCAAAGAATAGAAGTAGTCGTTTCCGTTTTCAAACATACAGACGAGGTCGCCACACATTTTTTCATTTTCCTTTGTGTTTGACGAGGCGGCGCACTCGACGGAAAAACGTCTTGCAGATTCAAGAGTCATTGTTACGTAGTCCCCCTCTACCTCAAAAGAGGGAGTATCAAACTTTGCCTCACATATATTTTCAAAACATTCTCTTATTTCATTTGCCGAAAGCTTCATAGCGGCAAGTTCAACACCGTTGGCTACCACAGTTAGTTTTCTTTTGCCGTAGGCACAAATATTACGCGCAGAAAACTTCATATATTTTATCGCTTCGGCTAACTTTTTCTTTATAGATTCGCGGGGCAAAAATTCGCTATAATTTGCTTTTACTTCGGCTGAAAGCAGATGCGCCATTGCCTCGTAATCCATAGCGAAGACCTCTGTTCTGTTTTGTCTTATAAGATTTTCAAGAAACTGTGCGTGTCCGTCGTTTATTTTTTCAATAATGTTACTCATATTGCGGCACCGTTCTCTCATATACTCCTCGACGTCAGCCGATTCCGCATATCCTTTGTTGTGTAACCCCTTAGCTATTTTGGAGAATACGTCTTGCGTAGACGAATATTCTCTCTCCCAACAAATATTTCTGTAAAAACACTTCGGGCAGTACTTGTCGCATACCTCGTCGCATATTTTTCGGGTGTCGATAAGTCCCGGACGTCTTGTTCTGTCGCTTAACGTATAAAAGACTTTTGACAAATCGGAAAATGCCTCCGACAAATCTTCAAATCTTCTTTCAGTATCTCTTTGCCTTTTTTCAGCAAGCATTGCTGATATATCCGCATCATCGGTAGGATTTAATCCGTCGCTGTATATTTTCAGTTTGGGCAGCCAAGAAAAACGCGCAAATGGAAAGAATAGAATACAAGCGCACAAAAGTTCGGGCGCATATAACGTCAAACTGTTCCACCCATCGACGTAAATAGAACAAACGATGCCGACAAAACAAGCTACGGAAACAGCCGCAGCAGCACCGATTTGCCATAGAATACCTGCCGCCATACCGACAAGTGCCATTACCGGAGACAAAGCGGTGTTACAGATTAAACCGAATACAAGTCCGTATATACCGCCACGCATTGCTCCCGCAGTTTTTGATATGTACAACGTTAATATTGCCGTTACTGTAAGGCAAAGCCCGAAGCCGTAGACGTAAATATCTTTTATTGCAAGTAAGATAGCACAGAGCAGAGTAATAAGACCTATTTCTCGTTTTATGCTGTATTTATATTTTTCATTAAGCCAAAATTCGTAAAAAAATATGAGTATAGGCACAGTAGCGACCTCAAACAGTCCCCCAAATATGTCATAGTATAAAAATCCGAATGACGCTGCCCTGTATACACTTATAAGTAACGATGCGCTGAACCCCTCAATAAGCCTGTAACCCACACCTTCACCGTATAGCTCAAAATTCTTTTCTTCCCGCCCAAACGTTCTGTATACTAACACTCTTGCGAGGAATAACGCAGTATAGATAAGGAATAAAGGTATAGCAAGTCCTGTTCTTTCGGTTGCCGCCGATATGGCTAAGCCTATGTAAATAAACCCGACGTATCTTTTTGCCGAGCAAAGATATGCCGTCCCCAACGGTATAGCAGAATAGGCTAACGCCATTGAACCGAATAGGTGCCCGAGAATAATGTTTCCGATTACGTACCCCGCTTTTTTTATAAGGTCGGGTAGATTGTCGATTATCTCTTCCTTGGTTTTTGGCAAATTCTCAAAATATATCCCTATATATTCCCCAAAAAGCTGTTTTACCCTTTTTTTTGTTTCGCTTTTTTTGCCGTCCATTATTTTTCCTCCGTATTTTAGTAAATGCATTTTACATCAAGGGAGAAGAATAGTTTGTCGCGGTTTGTATAGCGTATAATATTTTATTTTGACTGAGAAGAAGAAAAAAAGAAATATTGCCTTATTTCCTGAATATTTCGTGTTGTTTTTAAGGTTATTAGCAAACGCGCCGTCGTTTATTGGCATACGGTTTTGCAAAAACATTTTTATGTCAAGGGTAATATTATAGTATTGAAGGACATATAATTTTGACGTTTTTTTCCAAGCGTAAAATTGATGTTTTTTCTAAATTCGGTGATTAACAAACCGAAAATTAGGGCAAAACTATTTTTGCAAAGAAGTAATTAAAAAAATGGAGTGTGAATCAATTTTGACGGTAAAACGAGGAGATATTTACTATGCAGATTTAAGTCCGGTTGTCGGCAGTGAGCAGGGCGGTCTCCGTCCCGTCCTTATTATCCAAAATGACGTAGGCAACAAATACAGTCCTACGGTTATTGCGGCTGCGATAACAAGCAAACTCAGCAAATCAAAGATGCCTACTCACATAGATGTATATGCGGATAAATTTGGACTTGCGAAGGATTCCGTTATACTGCTCGAGCAAATACGTACTATTGATAAAAAAAGACTGAAAGAAAAAATGGGACATCTTGATACGAATATTATGGAACAGGTAAACACCGCATTATCTGTATCGTTTGGGTTAAGCACACAGGGGGCAGCACCCGATGTTACAGTGGGTGTAACGACAGGGACTATAGGCTGATGCCTATAGTCTCTTGCATTTTATAATGTTTACAAAATAAACACTATAAATAAAAGCTCCCCTCTATGCATTTATAAAAAGAATGCACTGACCAAGGAATTTTAATAAGTACACAGAGGTGAGGGTGTATTTCTAAAATACACCTTGTATTTTGTTATAGTTTAGGGTAAAATATTGTTACTATATTATTATTTTCGGAGATTTTTTAATATGAAAACAAAAAATCCGTTTGAAAATTCCGACACTAACAAACGATACTATACATACGATTGTTACCTGAAACGCCGTTTCGGTAAAAAGTGCGTTAAAATAGCACTTGACGGCGGCTTCACTTGCCCCAATATCGACGGTACAATATCTTACGGCGGCTGTATCTTCTGCTCCGAAAAGGGAAGCGGAGACCACACCCCGCCTTGCAATATCCCTCTTAACGAACAGTTTGAATTGGGTAAAAAACTTATCGAAAACAAGTGGAACGACGTCTTCTATATCCCTTATTTTCAAGCACATACCAATACTTATGCTCCGTTATACGTACTAAAACAAAAATTTGAACAGGCGTTGGCTTTGCCCAACACGGTAGGACTCAGCATATCCACCCGCCCCGACTGTCTCGAAGACAACGTAGTTGATTATCTCGCCGAGCTTTCTCTAAAAACATATCTCACCGTCGAGCTTGGACTTCAATCGGCAAATGATAAAACCCTCTCCCTAATCAACAGAGGTCATTCTTACGCTCAATTTGTAGACGGCTTTAACAAACTTAAATCAAAAAACATCAACGTCTGTATACACATAATAAACGGATTACCCGGCGAAACATACGAAGATATGATGCATACTGCACGTTGCGTCGCCGGTCTTTCCCCTCACGCATTAAAAATTCATCTGCTCTATATACTGAAAAACACTCCCTTAGCCACTATGTATGAAAGGGGCGAATTTGATTCCCTGACACGTGATGAATACGTAAAATTAGTCTGCGACCAGCTCGAAATTTTGCCCAAAGACATTGTCATTGAACGAGTTACGGGCGACGGTGTAAGAAAAAACCTTATCGCACCCCTCTGGAGTATCAAAAAAACTATCGTAACAAACGAAATCGACAAAGAATTGGTAAAAAGGGGAACTTTTCAAGGTTTTTTGTGCTAATTACCTAAAACTTCCATTTATATTTTTACGAATACGCACCTATTAACTTTTCAAAGAGTACTTGAATATCACTTTGTTTTGGTGTATAATAAATAAAAGATTTGATTTCTTTGCGATTAATTTGTACACTTTTCATAACCTTTAATTGAAAATTGAGGTTATAAAATGAATAAAGGAGATACTCATTATGGGAAAAGTTCAGACACAAGACATCAGAAACATTGTATTACTCGGTCATGGCGGTTGCGGTAAAACGTCAATTGCTGAGGCTGCATTATATTTAACAAAAGCAACCGACAGACTCGGAAAGCCCTCCGACGGCAATACCGTATGCGACTATGACCCCGAAGAAATAAAGAGAGGATTTTCACTTTCAGCAGCTATGGCTCCTGTAATGTGGAACGATACAAAGATTAACTTTATAGACACACCCGGATACCTTGATTTTGAAGGTGAAGTTGTTCAGGCAATAAGAGTTGCTGACAGTGCTCTTATTTCTGTAGATGCAAAAGCAGGTGTTGAAGTAGGTACAAAGCTTGCTTGGGACAACGCTACCGAAGCGGGAATTCCGAAAGCGTTCTTTATAAACAAATTTGACGACAAAGAAGCTAATTTTGACAACGTATTCAATCAGTTAAAAGAAACGTTTGGAAACTTGGTATGTCCTCTTATCATACCTGTTGAAACAAATTCTAACCGCTTTGTTCATTTAGCTACTATGAAAGAGCTTATTTATGCTCCCGACGGTACGTTTACCGAGAGCGATATATCTGCAGAAGACGGAGCTGTTGCTGAAAAATATCACGAAGCTCTTATGGAATCCGTAGCCGAAACAAGCGACGAGCTTATGGAAAAATACTTTGCAGGCGAAGAAATTTCAAAGGCAGAAGTACTTGAAGCTATTAAAAACGGTCTTCTTGCGGGAACAATCGCCCCCATTATTTGCGGAAGCGCAGTTAAGCTTTGGGGTATAGCATCCTTGCTTAACGTATCTCTTGCATCTTTCCCCTCATTTACAAACCACGAATACGAAAGAGTTATAGAAAACGGCGAAGAATCGCAAGTTGAAATTGATGTTAACGGCACAACAAGCCTCTTCGTATTTAAGACTGTTTCCGACCCATTCGTTGGTAAGATGTCATTCTTCAAGGTTATGAACGGTGAATTGTGCCGCGATATGACTCTTAAGAATCTCCGCACCGAAGGAACGGAAAAATTTGCTCACTTCTACGTTATGAAGGGTAAGAAGCAGACCGAAGTTGACACACTCTGCTGCGGTGATATTGGTATGATTCCCAAGCTTTCGGGAACAGAAACAAACGATACGCTTTCTGTAGGCAACGTTCTTCCTTACGCTCCCACAGTATATCCCGAATCCGTATTTACTATGGCATTCTCGCCCAAGGCTAAGGGTGATGAAGATAAGATTTCACAGGGTATTAACAGACTCCTCGAAGAAGATAAAACCCTTAAATATGAAAACAACACCGAAGTTAAGCAGATACTCATCTCGGGTCTCGGCGATATTCACCTTGACGTAGTTATATCAAAGCTTAAGTCCAGATACAACACCGACGTTGAAATGTCCAAGCCCAAGATTGCTTACAGAGAAACAATCAAGAAGAAAGTTCAGGTTGAAGGTAAGCATAAAAAGCAGTCAGGCGGTAGCGGTCAGTACGGACACGTTAAGATTACTTTTGCTCCCGGCGAGGATCTCGGTCTTACGTTTACACAGAGCGTTGTAGGCGGTAACGTACCGAAAAACTACTATCCCGCAGTCGAAAAGGGTCTTCTTGAAGCTATGCAAAAGGGTGTACTTGCAGGATTCCCCGTAGTTAACCTTGCGGCCGACCTGTTCGACGGTTCATATCACCCTGTTGACTCCAACGAAATTTCCTTTAAACTTGCAGCTATTCTTGCATATAAAGCAGGTCTCGCACAGGCAGGTCCCGTTATTCTCGAGCCAGTAGGTCTTCTTAAAGTTAGAATTCCCACCGATATGATGGGCGACGTTATCGGCGATATAAACAAGAGAAGAGGCAGAATCCTCGGTATGAACGCCGATGAATCCAAGAAGGGCTATTCGATAGTTGAAGCAGAAGTTCCGAAATCAGAAATGCTTGATTACGCGATTATTATGCGTGCTATCTCGGGAGGTCTCGGAAGATATACCTTTGAATTTGTTCGTTACGAAGAAGTTCCCGGTATGGTTTCTCAGAAGATTATCGAAGCGGCTCAAAAAGCTGAATAATATTATATTTAAACCTAAAAGGAAACTCCGAAAAGAGTTTCCTTTTAGGTTTGTTGTTTATAATTTTCAGGGCATTCCCTGAAACCCACAAGGGGCGTTTTTTCAAAAACGCCCCTTGACCCCCAAAAACTTTAATAAAGGAAATTAGTGTAGGAATATTGTTTGTACAAACAATAATTAGTCGCACAGACCAAGAGAGGCAAGTTCTTTGCCAAGCTTTCTTTAAATAATACCCCTTCCACCATCTTCGATGGTCCCCCTCCCCCAATGGGGAGGCTTGGGGTTTGTACAAACCAGAGATTCAAGGTTTCTTTGCTTACTTTCTTTCCTTAAAAGAAAGTAAGTGTTCATACTATATTCATATATATTATGTAAAATACACTTAAGACAGAATGCTAAAAAAGAAAAGAGTAAATAAAAAATGAGTACAATATCCGCAATATCCACCGCTTTTGGTAAGGGCGGTATAGCTGTAATAAGGCTATCGGGCGAGGGTGCTATTGATATTTTAAATAAGGTATTTAAACCGGTGGGGAATAAGTCTATAGAAGATTTTGCCCCCAATACACTCGTATATGGTAATATCTATAAAGAAGATAAGCTTATTGACAGAGGAATGGCCGTTTATTTTAAAGCACCTAAGTCATATACAGGCGAAGATTCAGCAGAAATACACTGTCATGGCGGTATATTGCTGTCCCAAATGGTGCTTGAAGCAACGTTTTTAGCCGGTGCAACACCCGC
Source organism: Eubacteriales bacterium (assembly GCA_045587445.1). Classification (GTDB taxonomy): domain Bacteria; phylum Bacillota; class Clostridia; order Oscillospirales; family CAG-272; genus RGIG1995. Next base: position 80,024 of record JAZNCH010000002.1, read on the forward strand.
AGGTCCCGGAGAATTCACGCAGAGGGCATTTTTGTCGGGTAAAATGGGACTTTCTCAAGCTGAGGCGGTAATTGACCTTATCGATGCACAAAGTGAATCTAAGGCCGCTTTGGCGGCTTCTCAGGCTGACGGCCGTTTGTCAAAAAGAGTAAACGAGTTATATTCCGAGCTTATGACGATAGTAAGCAGTATTTATGCTTATATCGACTATCCCGACGAGGATTTGACCGATATATCGATAGACGATATGAAATCGGGACTCGACGGCATAAGAAAAAGCCTTGAAGACCTCAAAAAGACCTACAAGACGGGTAGAGCTGTATGTGAGGGCCTGAATACCGTTATTGCGGGTAAGCCAAATACGGGTAAATCTTCACTTTTGAATATGCTTCTCGGCGAAGACAGAGCAATAGTTACTCCCATTGCGGGAACAACGCGTGATACCGTTGAAGAGACTGTATCTGCAGGTCAAGTTTTGCTCAGACTTTGCGATACGGCGGGTATACATACCGCCACCGACGAGGTTGAAGAGATAGGCGTAAAGAGAGCTATTGCAAAGGTGAAGAACGCAGAGCTTGTTTTGGCTGTTTTTGACGGCTCTGCTGAGCTTGACGGCGAAGATATGGAAGTTATAAAACAACTGAAAACCTTAGAAGATAAGACTATTATCGTAGTGCTTAATAAAAACGACGTTGGAACAAAGCTCGACAAAAAACAGTTTGAGACTATAACCCCATACGTTGTGGATATTTCCGCAAAAGAAAATAACGGAAAAACAGAGCTGGTTGAACTTATTGAGCAGATATATATCGACGGTGAGATAGAATATTCGTCTGCATGTGTTGTAACGAACGCCCGACAATTTGCATCTATTGTAAATTCAGTAAACCATATTAATAACGCACTTTCCGCCTTAAACGAAGGCTTTACACAGGATATAGCGGGAATGGAGCTTGAACTTACACTGTCAGAACTCGGAAACCTCGACGGAAGAAAGGTTACCGAAGACGTGGTACACAACATATTCGGCAGATTTTGCGTAGGAAAATAAATACCAAAACAAAAAATCCTCTGACGAGGATTTTTTATTTATTATATCTTTCATAATAGAACAAATACTGCTGAATCATACCGGCATAGGCACCGAGGTTAGTTAAATCAAGTCCGTCGGGATAATACTTTTCGAGAACTCTTTTTACCCAAACGTCAACAGGGAAAGCATCAGTTTTATTAAAACCGAAAAGCAGGGCACACGAAGCTACTTTAAGTCCTACGCCTTTTATTTGCATAAGATATTCCAAGGCTTCGTCTGTTGTCATTTTGTCAACAGCTAAAAGGTTAATTTTCCCAGTTACGACCTTTTCTGCAGCATCGTAAATATACTTGGCTCTGAAGCCGGTTTTCAGCTCAAATATCCTGTCAACTCCGGCTCTGTAAAGAGCCTCGGCAGTGGGAAAAGCATAATGTGTTTCGTCGATTTTTTCGCCGAATTCTCGGCTCATATTTTCGATTATTTTCTTAATTCTCGGGATATTGTTGTTTTGTGAAATAATAAACGAACAAAGGGCTTCCCAACCGTCTTGACGTAATATACGGATACCACTTCCGTATTCAATTGCTTTCTTTATAGTATCGTCATCGTTAAGCCTTGTTATAATGTCGCTGTCAACCGCCGAGTAGTCCTCGTCAAGTGCAAGGTATCGGCAAAACCTTTCATCAAACTCCGACTTTGTTATACCGTATATTTTAACCGAATCACTGTTCTCTTGCTCAAAGTAAAGCACTTTGCCGTAAGCGATGCCCTCGATTCCGTTACCGACAGAGTCAAAACGAAAGCATTGACCGCAGTCAAATATCTTGCTTATGGAAAAACGGTCGAGACCATTTATTTCTATGTATTTTTCTTTTTCTGTTACGCTAAACATTTACAATTCCTTTTTATAAAAACTATTGTGTATTCCTTGGTTAAATGGTATAATGATACAAACGATATTAAAGGGGAATTTTTCTTATGGAAAAAATATATACAATACCCGTCAACGAGGCTTTTGATGCCTGTATGGAAGATAAAACAAAGGGCTGTCCTTTCTGCGAAATGTTCAGAAAGGTTCAAGAAAACGAGCTTGACCTTATTCTCGGCGCATCTATGATGGAGCCCGACGTTCGTATCAAGACAAACGAAATGGGCTTCTGCGATAAGCACCTTTCTATGATGATGAAACGAAAGAACAGACTCGGTCTTGCTCTTATGCTCGAAAGCCACTTGGCTCACGTAGCAAAAGAATCAAAAGGCTTCGGAGCTATTAAAAAGGTCGAAAAGATTAACGACAGCTGTTACATCTGCTCCCGTATCGACTACCATATCGAAAGAATGTTCGAGACTGCCGCTTGGCTTTACGATACCGACAGAGCCTTTGAAGAAAAGATTAAGAATCAATCATATTTCTGCTTGAACCACTACCATAAGTTTTTGACTGCCGGTAAAAATGAACTTAACAGAAAGAAATATGCCGACTTTGAACGTCTTGTTTCAAAGGTTAATGAGACATACCTCACAGAGCTAAGTGCAGACGTAAGCTGGTTCTGTAAAAAGTTTGACTATAGGTACGATGAAGAGCCTTGGGGTAACGCGAAGAACGCCCCCGAAAGAGCTATTAAATTCTTGACCGGTAGCTTGACAGACGTTGAATAACCCCCCTACTTTCTTTGAGGAAGAAAGTAGGCAAAGACCCTTGAATAATTGGTCTGTGCCACTTTTTATCATTTGTGCGAACAATTTATCTTAATATTAAAGCGGAGGGGAATCCCCTACGCTTTTTAAAGTTTTTGAGGGTTTGGGAACTTTTTTCAAAAAGTTCCCTTATTTTTTTACACTTCCGGCTCTATTTTTATTGTCTGGAGTGATTCCATTGCTTCTTTTTCGAGGGCTTCTATATCAATCTTCGATTCTTGTTCAAGCACACGGAACATTTCGGGGCGAGTCTTGGGGTGTTTAGGAGTAAACACTGTACAACAATCTTCGTATGGAAGTATTGAAGTCTCAAACGTATTAATCTTTCTTGAAATAGTAATAATCTCTTCTTTATCCATACCGATACAAGGTCTAAAAACGGGCATATTTACAACAGAGTCGGTAACGTTCAGCGCATCTAAAGTCTGACTTGCAACCTGACCTAAGCTTTCACCTGTAATAAGTGCACGGCACTTATTTCTGTTTGCAACCTTTTCTGCAAGACGCATCATAAAACGACGGAGCAACAGAGTAAAATATTCCTCGTCGCAAAGTCGTCTCAATTCCTCTTGGATATGAGTAAGAGAAATAACGTGCACGTAGATATTACCCGAATATACGGAAACAAGTCTTGCAAGCTGCAATACCTTTTCTTTTGCTCTCTCGCTTGTATAGGGGAAGCTTTCAAAGTGAACTGCATCAAGATTAAGTCCCCTCTTCGACATCATATAACCTGCAACAGGGCTGTCAATACCACCCGAAAGCAAAAGCATAGCCTTACCGTTTGAGCCTACGGGCATACCGCCGGCACCCTTAAAGGCACCTGCGTGAACATAAGCGTTGGTTTCACGAAGCTCAATTCTAACGGTTATTTCAGGGTTATCCATACTAACTTTAAGTCTCGGCATAACCTCAAGCACAGCACCGCCTACCTCTGCCGCAATCTGCGGAGAGGTCAAGGGAAATTTCTTGTCAGAGCGTCTTGCTTCAGCCTTAAAGCTCTTTTTACCTTCAAGATATTGGGGCAGATATTCTGCCGCCTTTTTCTTTATATCATCAATATTCTTTTCGCAAACAACGGCACGGCTAACCGAAACAAAGCCAAATACTTTAAGAGCTGCCTCAAATGCACCGTCAATATCGGCAAAATCGTCTAACGGCTCAACGTATGTTGTTGACTGTGATGCGGAAACCTTAAAATTACCGTAAGGCTTGATACATTCCTTAAGTCTCTTTGCCAAAAGGTCCTCAAACCACTTTCTGTTAAGTCCCTTTAGTACGAGTTCGCCCTGTTTACACAAAAGTATTTCTTTCATTTCTCATTTTCCTTTTTTCTTTATAATGTCTTATTGATTTTACACCAAATAAATCTTTATGTCAAGAAGATAAAATCTTCCTTAAAATAAACTTACTTTCTTCCCGCTTTCTTTCGTAGAAAGCTTGGCAAAGAACTTGCCTCTCGGGTTTCTACAAATTATTATTAGTAGTACAGACCCATTATTAAAAGGTTCTTTGCTTACTTTCTTCCTTAAAGAAAGTAGGGCGACCGTTTTGGCCGCCCTTAAGTTCTTGTTTATTTATTCTTTTTAACTTTGTCTTCGAGGCAGATAACAATTTTTCTGTTATCGTCGGAACCGATAGAGTATGTTGACACGCCCTCAATATCCTGAATTTCGGAATGAATAATTCTTCTTTCGTAGGGGTTCATAGGTTCAAGAGTCATATTTCTGCCGTTTTTGCGAACTCTTGCAGCCATTCTTCTTGCGAGAGTTCTGAGAGTTTCTTCTCTCTTAGCTCTGTAGTTTTCAATATCTACGGTAATCTTTGAGTAATCGTCTTTGTCTTCGTCGCCCTTGTTTGCAGTAAGGTTTGCAAGGTACTGCACAGCATCAAGAGTCTCACCATGATGACCGATAAGCATACCTGCCGCCTCACCCTCAAGAGTAATCTTAAGATCCTTGCCGTTTACTACTTCATTCTTAACCTCAACGTCAAGCTCCAGATTTTTTACAAGAGTAGTAACGAAGTCAACAGCCTTTATACCTGCACTCATTTCGCAGTATACTCTAACCTTAGCGGGAGTCTCACCAAAACCGAGAAATCCCTTTTTGGCGTTTTCTATAACTTCATACTGTGCTTTTTCGGCAACAACGTTAAGTTCTTTTAAGCCTTTTTCTATAGCATCTTCAACAGTCTTTCCGTAAACTATAACTTCACGTATCATCTGTTTAATTCTCCTTTATATAAAGTGTCTTTAACATTCGGTTATTCGTCTTTCTTTTTCGTGTCGTCTTCTTGTACGTCAGACACTTCAATCATACCCGCGAGTCCATTTTTGGGAGCTTCTGACTTTTTCTTCTTTTCGGGTTCGGGAGCAATATAGTCCTCTTCATCAATTCTGTGAAGTGAACGTACCTTTTTCTTTTCGCCCGTACCGCTTGAAGATTTCTTTGTTTTTGACTTACCGTTCATTTCTCTTTCAGCATTCTTATAATCCTCTTCGGTAAACTTAGGCAAGGGCATAACCTTTGCCAAGATAATCTGCTGAATAGTACCGAAAATATTATTGAACATCCAATAAATACCGATAACCGCAGGAACGATAAACGTGATATATACGCTCATCAAGGGCATCATCCAGTCCATCATTTTTGTGGAACAGCCGGCAGCGGGGTCGTTATTTTGTACGCCTTCGTTGGGGTTGTACATAAACTTCTTGTTTATCTTCATAGACAAAAAGCTTATCACAAACGTCAAAACGGGAACCAACCATAAAATAGTAATTGTATTAATAGCGGGAGTTTCTGCAAGATTAAGCCCGAAAATATTGAAGTTCGGGAGCTCTTCTACAGATTTAACGTACTCGCTTATTTGCGAGCTGAATTCGTTGAAATTATTTTTAATAATATCAACGAGCTGAATTTGGGACATAGACTTAATAGCCTTTTCAACAGTTTGTCCTTCAGTCAAAGTTTTTGAAACAATTTCTTTAAGAGCATCGCTCTCGGTTATTGCCTTAACAACGTCTTTTGGAATACGGCAAAGGAATTCCAATGGTCTGATAATTACCTGATAAAGACCGAGCAATATAGGAAGCTGAATAAGAAGAGGCAAACAACCACCCATTGGGTTGTAGTTCTCTCTGGTATAGAGATCCATTATTTCGTTCTGCATCTTTTGCTGAGTCGGCTGATCGTTTCTTCCCGCATACTTTTTGCGGATAGCCATTTCTTTTGGTCTCAGCGTAGCCTGCTTAATGGAATTTTTTTGCTGCTTTATGCTCAAAGGCAGCATTGCAATTTTTACTACAATTGCAAACAAAATAAGACCTACGAGATAATTTTTTCCGCCGATTATATAACAAAATTCGACGACGTAGGCAAACAGTTTAAGAATTGCGTCTATCAAAGCTTTTCTCCTTCTTTTACAAATACATAATTCTTACTTTTTCTTTTTTTCGGGAACGGGATCGTAGCCTCCGCGGCAAAAAGGGTTACATCTGAGTATTCTCCATATAGCAAGAATACTACCCTTGAAAAATCCGTGAATTTCCAATGCCTCAATAGCATACTGTGAGCATGTGGGATAAAATCTGCATGAGGGCTTACTTTTCAGAGGCGAGATATATTTTTGATAGATTCTAATCAAAAAAATAAAAATCCGTTTCATATCATTTCCAACTTCTTGAATGCAAATACCATATCTTTTTCAAGGTCCGTTGATTTAGCTTTTACAGCAGTCTCCCTTGCAACAAGAACTATAAGATTGCCTTTTTTGATACCGTATTTTTTATCTGTCAAACGGTATCCCTCTCTTATTATTCTCTTTACACGCGATCTGGTAACAGCTCCCCCGATTTTTTTTGTTACGGTAAGTCCAACTCGGTTAATATACTGCTTATTTGGATTTTCTTTTTTGAGCTTTCCGGCGTGTCTGTCGGGTAAAACGTAGATAACAACGTGCTTCGTTGCTATCTTCTTACCCTTTCTGTACGCCTTACTATACAAGTGGTTTTCACTTATCGCCTTATATTTCATAAATATAAAACCTCCCTTGTATATTTCTTAATTTTGGTAAAACAAAAACCCCCGAGAGTATCGGCGGTTTTGTAACTGACATGCGATGTAAAAAACGTCTATGCCATTAATATGTGAGCCGTTTTCTGCCTTTTGCGCGTCTTCTCTTCAACACATTTCTGCCGTCGGCGGTTCTCATTCTTTTTCTAAAGCCATGTTCCTTTTTGCGCTGGCGTTTCTTAGGCTGATACGTTCTGATCATCGTACGCACCTCCTTCAACTTCTAAAAATACTCAACGGTAATCCTTATTATTACATAAAATGAACTTCTTGTCAAGTGTTTTTTTAATTTTATCTTCTGTATCAAAGAAAAATTTTAAAAATTATCTTCAAAATTTACCGTTTTTGCCTTGCATTATATATATATATATGCTATAATAAATTATATATATGCAAATTCGAGCGTTTTTCATATTTTTTATTTTTTTGAAAGGAAAAGCTTATTTATGCAATTTTTAGACGACCTTTGGGCAAACGTTGTTAAGAATATGAGACAGACATATGCCGAAGGCTTTATTGAATTATGGTTCAACGATTTGAAGCTTGAGGTTTTGAATAATACAGACGCCGTTTTGGTTAACAGTAGCGACCTTAAGTGTAAAATTTTAAATGATAAACACCTTCCTACTATAAAGCAGTATCTTGAAGAACTTATCGGCTATCCGGTAAACGTTACCATTCTTTCAAGACAAAACGGCGATCCCGACCTTACTCCGTATATAGAGGGAAGAGCTGCCGAAAAAACTGAAAGTAAGAGCGAAAAGATAACGACGGTGTCAGAGCTTACCTTTGACGAAAGTGATACCGACGACGTTACTTTTGAGCAGGCGAGCAATATTTTTCCGCCCTATCATACTCAGTATACTTTCGATAACTTTATTGTAGGTAACTCAAACAAGTTTGCTTACGAGGCTTGTATTTCGGTCTGCAATAACCCAGCTACCCATTTTAACCCATTGTTTATTTACGGACAAAGCGGTCTCGGAAAGACACACCTACTCTACGCGATAAATAACTTTATCTTAAGCAAGAACAAAAAAGCGAGCATCGTGTACGTTAAGGGTGAAGATTTTGCAAGTCAGCTTATTGAAAACATAAGCAAGAAGTCAAACATTACTTTCAGAGAAAAGTTTAAAAATAAATTTAGAAAAACGGATTTTCTTCTTATAGACGATATTCACTTTATTGCAGGTAAAGAAGCGACACAGGAAGAGATATTTCATACGTTCAACGCTCTTTACGATGCGGGTAAACAGATTATTATGACCAGTGATCGTCCGCCGAAAGAGATTAAGACACTTGAAGACAGACTCAGAACACGCTTTGAAGACGGTCTTATAGTTGACATTCAACCGCCGGATTATGAACTCAGAACTGCTATAATTAAAGATAAGGCTAAAAAATTAGGTGTTACATTCCCCCCCGAAGTATTGAACTATTTATCAGAAAATCTTAGAAACAATATACGTCAGATAGAAGGTGCAGTTAAGACACTTGCGGCTCATTCTTTCCTTAAAGGAGCAAAGCTTGACCTTGACCTCGCGAAAGAATGTATATCCGTTATCGTTTCAAATAACGAACCCGTTGACGTTACTATTGAGAGAATTTTTGAAAAGGTTTCAAAGAAATATAATATCTCCGAAAATGATTTGAAAGGCTCAAAGAGAAATCAAGAGGTAGCCAATGCAAGACATATCTGCATCTATATTATAAAAAATATGACAGACCTGTCCTTGAAGAAAATAGGCAATATTTTTTCAAGAGACCATTCGACCGTTAAATCTTCTTTGAATAAGATTGAGACTGATATTAAAGAAAACTCGGTACTCGAAATTGAGATAAACGAGCTTATGGAAGAAATAAGAAAAAAATAAAGTCTCCCTATATTTTCCACAGTTGTTGAAAAGGGTGTGGAAAACTTTTTGGTGTAAATAAGCTACTGTTTGTGCTATATTACAGGCAAACTTAACAGAGTTTTCCACAGTAAAGTTTTCCTATGAAAATTTGTTGAAAAAAGTTGGAAAAAACCTTTATTTTTAATGGTGTTGAAATCCACAAAATTTTCCAACTATTTCTAACACTTTATCAACAGGGAGAAACAAATAAATTTTTCCCTTAATATGCACACTTTTTAACTTTCCAACATTTTCAACATCACCTACTACAGCTATTACCACTACAATATGAATAATATATGTATTATGCATCTAACTTCTCAAATTTTTAAGATGAGACAGAGATGTAGGATTGTATAAATTTGGTTATTTTTTGCTGCACTAAATGATGTTGTATAGGAAGGGGAGGGGCTTGCTCCTCCCGCAAAAAACGAACAATCTTGTGCGAATAATATATCTATATTATACGGGGCGGCGAGGTAGTGAATAACACTCCAGTGGAGTGTTAGAGCCGAGCCGTAGTAAACCGCCCCCTACAACTAATTAATAATGTTTACACAGACCAAGAGAGGCAAGTTCTTTGCCAAGCTTTCTGCGAAAGAAAGCGGTGCCTACTTTCTTCCTTAAAGAAAGTAGGAGGAAAAAGAAAAAAATAATACTTATATAAAAAGAAAGGAAAATAATTATGAAGATTATTTTCGAGAAAAACATTCTCAATAACGTTCTTACAGCCGCTATGAGTGCTGTTTCGACAAAGAACATTATTCCCGCTACTTCGGGTATTCTTGTTACGACACAGGGTTCTGACAAGGTTACGATTACTGCATACGACCTTGAAAAAGGTATTACTACGACAGTTCCCGCAGAGGTAATTGAAGAGGGCGAATACGTTATTAACGCTATTCGTTTGAATCAGATAGTTAAGACACTTTCAGAGGGAAATATTACTATTGAGGTTGACGAAAAATGTATGACCAAGATTACGAACGGACGTTCGGAATTCAGTATGCCTGCTCTCCCCGGTTCAGACTTTCCAAGCACACCTACTGTTGATACCGGTAAGGACATAACTATCCCTCAGTCAGTTATGAGAGCTATGATAAGCCGTACGATTTTTGCCGTTGCACAGACTGACCAAAGACCTATTTATTGCGGTGTTTATTTTGAAGTTAAGGGATCTAAGATTGTTGCTGTAAGCTGCGACTCTTTCAGACTTGCTTATACAGAGCAGGAATGTGAGATGCAGAAGAATGAAGAAGCTTATGCAGATATGAGCTTTATCGTTCCCGGAAAGACGCTTATTGAGCTTATGAAGTTCCTCAGTGATGATGAAGAAGAGGTTGTAAAGATAAGAATAGGCGGTAAACACGCATTATTTGAAGTTGGGGAATTTACTTTCTTTACAAGACTTCTTGAAGGTCAGTATATTGATTACAACAGATATATTCCCAAAGATAACACCATTTTTGTAAACTTAAATACAGAAGATTTTATGGACAGCCTTGAGAGAGCTGCTCTTATCAGTGAAGAAAAGGCTCAAGTAAGAAACTTTGTTAAGTGTAACTTCAAAGAAAACGTTCTCGTTATTACGGCTAACGCAGTTTCGGGTAACGTTTACGACGAGGTTGCTATTGAAAAGAACGGAAGCGACCTTGAAATAGCATTTACTTGCCGTTATCTTCTTGAAGCACTTAAGGTATGTAACGTAGAAAAGATTAAGCTTTCGATGTCAGGTCCTCTTCGTGCTATGGTAATTGAACCTGCAGAAGATGAAGAATCAAAGTTCCTCTTCGTTACACTTCCCACAAGAATGAAATAATTTTTCTATGGTTTGTAAGAAAATAAGGTTCAAAGATTTCAGAAATATAGAAGAAGCAGAGATAGAGTTTTGCGACGGAGTTAATATTTTTTACGGAAATAACGCCGAGGGAAAGACAAACGCACTCGAGGGCATATATCTTTTTGCACACGGAAAATCTTTCCGCACCTCGTCTGATAAAGATTTAATCAATTTTTTAAAAGACGTAAGCTTTTGTAAGATAGATTTTGAAGATTCCGTAAGATTTCACGATATGGAGATAAAGCTTGTCAGAGGAAACCGAAAGATATGCTTTAGAAATGGCGTTAACATAAAAAAGATGTCCGACTTCGTTGGATATTTCAGAGCAGTTTTGTTTTGTCCCGAGCATTTATCGGTTATAAAAGACGGCCCGTCGGAGAGAAGAGCTTTCCTTGACGGAGCGATATGTCAACTGAAGCCGATATATCTGTCCTCGCTTCAAAAATATAACAATATTCTCAATCAAAGAAACACTCTCATAAAAAATTATGAAGAGGACAAGGATTCATTTAACCGTACGATAGAATTATGGTCGATGTATCTTGCCCACGAGGCAGCTCTTATTTCAAGAGAGAGATATGAATACGTAAAACAACTGAACCAACACGTAAACGAATTTTTCAACGATATGACTGTCGGAAAAGAAAAGACGTTTATGGAATATACAAAGGTTTTAAGTGAAGAAGAATATTATACTAAGCTTACCCAAAATCTTGAAAAGGAAATTCAGGCAGGTACTACTCTTTACGGTATTCATAAAGACGATATTGATATATATCTTAACGACAGAGAGGCAAGAAGCTTTTGTTCGCAGGGACAGCAGAGATGTATTGCACTTGCGATGAAGCTTGGCGAGGGAGAAATATCAAGACAGATTACGGGCGAATATCCGGTATTTCTGTTTGACGATATTTTCAGTGAGCTTGATTCAAAAAGAAAAGAATACGTTACGAACGGTATAAAGAAATGTCAGGTTATTATAACGAGCTGTGAAAAGGACGGTCTTGAAAACGTTGCGGGTAATGTTATTGAAGTAAATCAAGGCAGATATTCGAGGATAAAATAAATATGTATATACATCTTGGTAACAAAAAGAATATTCGAGAAAAAGATATTGTCGGAATTTTTGATATGGATAACGCGACGATGGCAAAGGAAACGCGTAAATTTTTGAACAAGGCACAAAAAGACGGTAAGCTTATTACGACGGTTGATGAGATACCGAAGTCGATTATTCTTACAAAGGACAACGTATATATGTCTCAATTAGCTCCTAAGTCGCTTTACGGAAGACTGACGGAGAAAGATATTAGATAAATTGCAAAAACTTTTAAAAATTAGACAAATCAACCCATAATCAATCAAGTTTTTTGAAGATTATTAAGAAACTTTTTTACAAAAAAGTTTCTTAATTGGGGTTTCGGGGCAACGCCCCGTCAAATATAAGGAGAAAAACATAATGAGCGAACAGACAAATCAACACACCTATGACGAAAATCAAATACAGGTACTTGAAGGACTTGAAGCTGTAAGAAAGCGTCCCGGTATGTATATCGGTTCCACGTCAATAAGAGGACTTCACCACCTTGTTTACGAGATTGTGGACAACTCAATTGACGAGGCTATGGCGGGGGCTTGTACGAAGATAATAGTTACACTTCATGAAGACGGAAGCCTTTCAGTAAGAGATAACGGAAGAGGTATCCCTGCGGGTATTCATCAGAAGATGGGTATACCTACGCCGGAAGTAGTATTTACCGTACTTCACGCGGGCGGTAAATTCGGCGGTGATGGATATACGATTTCGGGCGGTCTTCACGGAGTTGGTGCGTCTGTTGTTAACGCTCTTTCGGAGTGGCTCGTATATGAAAATACAAACGGCGGTACCTGCCATACCCAGCGTTTTGAACGCGGTAAGACTGTAAGTGAATATACACTTAAAGAGACAAATTGCGAGTCTAACGGTCTCTACGTAAGATTCAAGCCCGATGCCGAAGTATTTGAAGAGGTTGTATTTGATTATGATACGCTTCTTAACAATATGAGAGAAAGAACTTTCTTGAATGCGGGTACGAATATAGTTTTAAGAGACGAAAGACACGCCGAGGTTATTGAAAACGATTTGTGTTACGAGGGCGGTATAAAGAGCTTCGTTGAGCATTTGAATACCATTAAGCATTCCACTGTTATACATGAAGATATAATTTATATGAATGCGAACAAGGAAGATACCATAGTTGAAGTAGCTATGCAGTATAACGACGGCTACAACGAAACTATGATGACGTTCGCAAACAATATTAACACTGTTGAAGGCGGTACGCACGAAACAGGCTTTAAGGCGGCATTGACAAGCGTTATCAATGATTATGCGAAGAAGCACAATATGATAAAGGGCGACGATAAGCTGTCGGGTGAAGATACGAGAGAGGGACTTTGTTCCGTTATCAGTGTAAAATTAAGAGAAGCACAGTTTGAAGGTCAGACGAAGGCAAAGCTCGGTAACTCTGAGATACGTTCAATAGTTAATAACCTTGTTTCACAGAAGCTTTCGGAATATTTTGAAGAAAATCCTTCAATTGCAAAGGCGATAATTGAAAAGACACTTGCCGCTTCACGTGCAAGAGAGGCTGCAAGAAAAGCAAGAGAGCTTACAAGACGTAAGGGTGTTCTTGAGGGCGGCGGTATGCCCGATAAATTGGCTGACTGTCAGGAAAGAAATGCGGCATTGACCGAACTGTTTCTCGTAGAGGGAGACTCCGCGGGAGGTAGTGCAAAGGAAGGAAGAGACAGCAAATTCCAAGCTATTCTTCCTCTCAGAGGTAAGGTTCTTAACGTTGAAAAGAGCCGTATTGACAGAGTATATGCGAACACGACGATAATACCGATTATTCAGGCTTTGGGTTGCGGTATAGGCGAAGATTTTGATATAGAGAAGCTTCGTTACGGAAAGATAATAATTATGGCCGATGCCGACGTAGACGGTTCACATATTCAGATACTTCTTTTGACTTTCTTCTTCAGATATATGAAGAAGCTTATAGAAAACGGAAATATCTATCTTGCGACACCGCCTCTTTATAAGATAAAGAAAGGTAAGCAGATAAGATACGCTTATTCTGATAAAGAAAGAGACGAGAAGATAGCAGAGCTTGGCGGAAACGTTGAAGCGAGCAGATATAAGGGTCTTGGTGAGATGAACCCCGATCAGCTTTGGGAAACGACAATGGACCCTGTATACCGTACAATAAAGAGAGTAACAATCGAAGACGCTATGACTTGCGACGAGACATTCTCAATGCTTATGGGTGATGAGGTTGAATCGAGAAGAAACTTCATTGAAAAGAACGCTCAGTACGTAACTAACCTTGATATATAAGAGAAAAAATATATATGAGAATTGCAACAGTTACTCTTAATCCTGCTATTGACAGGAATATTATATATGAAAACAGTTTAGCTATTGGCGAACTAAACAGAGTTAATTCTGCCGTTGTAAACGCAGGCGGAAAGGGCATAAACGTTTCCCGAATGTTAAAAAAACTTAACGAAGATACCCACGTGTATGGCTTTAACGGTGGACGAACGGGAAAGATGTTAGAAGATATTCTTCGTGACGAGGGGATAAGGTGTGAATTTACACCGACTCTTTGTGAAACGAGAATGAATATTAAGATAACAGACAAAGACAATAAGGAAACCGAGATAAACGAAAAGGGCGGACCGATAAGAGAAGAAGAATATAAAAATCTTATGTCACTTTTATTGGAATCGACGGCAGATATATTTATAATCGGCGGAAGCACTCCCTTTGGACTTGAAAGTGATACGGTAAGAAAGATAACGGCAGCTTTAAAGCTTCGGGGAAAGACGGTTATAACCGATATTTCGGGAAGCTCTTTAGTTGAAGCGGTAAAGGAAAGACCGTATCTAATAAAGCCTAACAGAGAAGAGTTCAGTCAGCTTTTGGGATATACTCCCGAGGAAGATAAATACGTTGAAGAAGCTATAGGCTTTTACAATAGGACAGGTATAGAAATAATACTAACCCTCGGAAAAAAAGGCGCTGTATATTCGGGCCGTGCGGGTAATTACCGTATAATCAATCCCGAGGTTAAGGCAAAGGGCTTTTCGGGTGCGGGAGATACGTTTCTTGCATCTTACGTATATGCAGTTTGCAATGATATGGAGATAAGACAAGCATTGGCATTTGCATCTGCGGCAAGTTTGTCAAAGGTTGAGCTTGAGGGAACTAATTTACCCGACAAGGCGACTGTAGAAAGCAATATCCCCCGTGTTAAAGTTTTTGAAATATAAATTTAATTGTATAAATTAGAGAAAGCAAAAAAACGTATGCTTTTCTCTCCCTCCGTCTCGGCAGCAAAGAGAAATATATACGCTCATTTGTACACTGCCGAGCCACCTCCCCCGTCAGGTGGAGGTCTCAGCCAGAGCGAGGCGATTGTTATTTTTTTAGAAGACAATAGTTAATATGGTAACTATTTGAGGGATTAACGATTTGTACAGAAAAAACTCTATTAAATATTAATGAGTAAATTATATTTCAAGCGAAGCGTAGGTGTTCAAAATAAAACCTCCATCTGAGGAGGGAGGTGGCATTTTGACGGAGTGTAACGAAGACAAAATGACGGAGGGAGAGAAAAACAGGCAAGTTTATCAATTCCTCCTGTAAAAAATATGAAAACATATAACAAAAATAATATTTCTCTTGCAAAACAGTTACGAAAGAATCAAACAAAATGGGAAAATGATTTGTGGTATAAATTTTTAAGAAATTACCCAATACGTTTTCAAAGACAAAAAGTAATAGGTAATTATATTGCAGATTTTTACTGTGCAAAAGCGAGACTTGTTATAGAACTTGACGGTTATTATCATACAACCGAAGCACAGTATAATGAAGATAAAGAGAGAACAGAAAATTTAAATAGAATGAATCTAACGGTGCTTAGATTTAAAAACAGCGATATAGAATTTGATTTTAAAAAAGTATGTAATCAAATTGATTCGATTGTAAGCAAACTTATTTTACAGTAAACAATAACATCTTATAAAAAAGAATCCGAAAGGTGAAAAAATGGAAACTAACGAAAACTTGGAATTCGCTAATCAAAAAATATTAGATGTAGGATTGTCAAAAGAGGTAAAGAAATCGTTTATTGACTATTCTATGAGCGTTATTATGTCCCGTGCGCTTCCCGACGTAAGAGACGGCTTGAAGCCTGTACACAGACGTATACTTTACGCTATGTACGAAGACCACCTTACACACGACAAGGACTTCAGAAAGTCTGCTACTACCGTTGGTAACGTGCTGGGTCGTTATCACCCTCACGGTGACGCTGCCGTATACGATACAATGGTAAGATTGGCGCAGACGTTCTCACTCCGTTATCCTCTTATTGAAGGACAGGGTAACTTTGGTAACATAGACGGCGACGGCGCTGCTGCATACCGTTATACCGAAGCAAGAATGCACCGTATCGCCAATGAAATGATGAGCGATATTGAAAAAGACGTAGTTGACTTTATGCCCAACTTTGACAATAAGCTGAAGGAGCCTACCGTTCTTCCTGCGAGATTTCCCAATTTGTTGGTAAACGGTTCTATCGGTATTGCCGTCGGTATGGCTACGAATATTCCGCCTCATAACCTTAACGAAGTTATTGACGGAACTATTTTCCTTATGGAAAATCCCGATGCCGAGATAACACAGTTAATGGAATTTATAAAGGGTCCCGACTTCCCGACGGGTGCTACGATATGCGGAACTACAGGTATTTATTCGGCATATACGACAGGTAAGGGCAGAATAATTGTAAGAGCGAAGACTGTAATCGAAGAAGAAAAGCACAGAATTATTATAACCGAGATTCCTTATCAGGTTAATAAGACGACACTTAAGGCGACACTTGCAGAGTGCGTTAAGGACAAGCGTGTAGAAGGTATCCGCGATATTCGCGACGAGTCTTCGGGCAGAACGGGTATTCGTATAGTTATCGACTGCCGTCAGGACGCAAACTGTCAGATAATACTTAATCAGCTTTATAAATATACTCAGTTACAGGATACCTGCGCTGTAAATATGTTGGCTCTGGTAAACAACATTCCGAGAGTGCTTAACTTAAAGGAAATGTTGAGCTACTATATCGAGCATCAAAAAGAGGTTATCGTAAGAAGAACCAAGTTTGAACTTGAAAAGGCACTCCACGAGGCTCATATTAATGAGGGTTATAAGATAGCTACCGATAATATTGACGAGGTTATTCATATAATCAGAGCTTCGGCATCAATCCCCGACGCTAAGGCAAACCTTATGGAACGCTTTGGACTTTCGGAAATACAGGCACAGGCTATAGTTGAAATGACTCTCGGACGTCTTTCCGGTCTTGAAAGACAAAAGGTTGAGGACAGACTTGCAAAGCTTTATGCTATGATTGAAGAATTCAGAGCTATTCTTGCAGATGAAAATAAGGTTATTGAAATAGTTAAGAATGACTTAATTGAAATAAAAGAAAAATACGGCGACGCAAGAAAGACACAGTGCGTTCCCTTGGAAGAAGAAATTGTACTTGAAGACTTGATTGAGAGACACAGATGTCTTATTACACTTTCACATGCGGGATATATTAAGCGTCGTGCGGCTGATACTTATACTGCACAGAACAGAGGCGGTAAGGGTATAATCGGTATGACGACTAAGGAAGAAGACTTTGTTGAGATGGTGGTTTCTGCCGACAGCCACTCGAACTTAATGATGTTTACACAAAAGGGTAAGGTATTTACTAAGAAGGCATATCTTATTCCGGAGGCTGGCAGAACGGCAAAGGGTACAAATATTGCAAATATTCTTGAAATTGATAAAGACGATAAGATTACCGCAATGATAGATATGGAAAGCTTTGATATGGGCGGCTTCTTGACTATGGTAACAAGAAACGGTATAATCAAACGTACGCCTGTTGAAGAATATGCATATCAAAGAAAGGGCGGTAAGAAGGCAATTAATCTTGACGAGGGGGACGAGCTTGTATTCGTTGCTCATACGACGGGTGAAAACGAGGTAGTTGTTGCTACGAGAAACGGACTTGCTGTACGTTTTGAAGAAGAAAAGGCAAGAAGCGTAGGCAGAACTTCTCGTGGTGTTATTGCTATAAGACTTACAGACGGTGATGCTGTTGCAGGTGCGGCAATTGTTGACGATAGCAAGAAGCTGTTGTTTATAACAGAAAAAGGCTTTGGAAAGAAGACAGAGTTTGAAAACTTCCCGGCTCATAACAGAGGCGGTAAGGGTGTTATCTGTCATAAGGTTACCGAAAAGACAGGCAGAATTGCAAATATTGCTCCCGTTAGTGAAAATGAAGATATTATGCTTATTACAAACGACGGTACTATTATAAGAACACCGGTATCGGGTATTTCCACATACGGCAGAACGGCTGCGGGTGTAATTGTAATGAGACTTTCGGAAAATGCGTCTATAGTAAGCTTTGCAAAGGTTCAGAAAGAAGAAGAGGAAGAAAATGAAGCTTCGGAATCTAACGAGTAAGACTTTACTTTGCTTGTGTTTGGTGCTGAGTTTAGTAATGTGTTCTTGCAGCGGCGGAAATATGACCGACGAATCCGTAAGGGCAGAGCTTGAAAGACTTTTACCCCTATCTTATGAAATGAACGAGATATTTTGGGGAAAGGGCTTAGCATTTAACGACGACGGCTCAAACAACAGATTTATGACAGTAACTGAAGACTGCGAATACAAGACTATAGAAGAAATAATAACCAAGGCGTCAGAGGTTTTTTCAGAGGAGTATATCGCTATTATAAGAGATGCGATATTTACGAACAGCGATGATATAGACCCGCGATATATAGACGTTGACGGAAAGCTTATGGCTGATAAGAATAATAAGGGCTTTAACATCAAGGGGAATATCAAGATAGACAGCGCGGTTATTAAGAAACAAAACAGAGGAATGGTTTTAATTTCCGCAGAATATGAAGACGGCGGAAAGACGGAACTGACTTTGGTTTTGCAAGACGGAAAATGGTTTTTGAACAGTCCGACGTACTAAAGAATTAGTTAACAATATGTGTTTTATATACCTTAGGAGGAAGACAAAATGGGAATTTATGAAGAACTTCAAGCGAGAGGGCTTATTGCACAGGTAACAGATGAGCCCCAGATACGCGACCTTGTAAACAATGGCAAGGCAAAGTTCTATATAGGCTTTGACTGTACGGCAGACAGCTTGACAGCAGGACATTTTATGGCGCTTACACTTATGAAGCGTTTGCAGATGGCGGGAAATACACCGATAGCTCTTATCGGCGGCGGTACGACTATGATAGGCGACCCCTCGGGACGTACCGATATGAGAAAGATGCTTACAAAAGAGGACATTGACCACAATGCAGAATGCTTTAAGCGCCAGATGGAAAGATTTATTGAATTCGGCGAAGGCAAGGCTATGATGATAAACAACGCTGATTGGCTTCTCAAGCTAAATTACGTTGATATGCTCCGCGAGGTTGGTGCTTGCTTCTCTGTAAACAATATGCTCAGAGCAGAGTGTTATAAGCAAAGAATGGAAAAGGGACTTTCATTCCTTGAATTTAACTATATGATAATGCAGTCCTATGACTTCTATTATCTATATAAGAATTATGATTGTAACTTACAGTTCGGCGGAGACGACCAGTGGTCCAATATGCTCGGCGGTACTGAGCTTATCAGACGTAAGCTTGGTAAAGATGCAAACGCTATGACCATTACGCTTCTTACAGACTCGCAGGGCAAGAAGATGGGTAAGACTGCAGGTAACGCCGTATGGCTCGATCCCAATAAGACTTCTCCTTTTGAATTTTATCAGTATTGGAGAAACGTTGGCGATGCTGACGTTATGAAGTGCATTAAGATGCTTACTTTCCTTCCCCTTGAAGAAATTGATGCAATGGAAAAATGGGAAGATAACCGTATCAACGAAAAGAAAGACATTCTCGCATTTGAACTTACAGCTCTCGTTCACGGTAAAGAAGAGGCTGAAAAGGCAAGAGAAGCTTCGCGTTCATTGTTCTCGGGCAACGGCGGCGATGATTCGAATATGCCTACTACCGAAATAGCGGCAGCTGATGCAGAAAACGGTATGAATATCGTTGACCTTATGATTGTATGCGGACTTGCTGCAAGCCGAGGTGAAGCTAAGAGACTTATTCAGCAGGGCGGCGTTTCAGTTGACGGCGAAAAGGTTGCATCTATGGATGCAGTTATTTCAGCCGATGCACTTAAAGCAGGTGCAAAGATCCGTAAGGGTAAAAAGATTTTCCACAAGGCTATAGTTAAGTAATTTGACTTGGAAACTTTTTAAAAAAATTCCAAAAAAAACAAATACACGGGCGAAAGTCCGTGTATTTTTATAATTGGATAGTACATTAGATATGGGTGGGCTTCGCCCACCCATATCATGTTTTTATTTACTTTCAAGTAACTTTTCAACAGCCGCAAGTTTAACGCAAACACAGAGAACGCCGATAGCTTTCTTAAGCTCTTCGGGAGTAGGATAGGAAGGAGCGATACGGAGGTTTCTATCTCTGGGGTCGTTATTATAGGGGTAGGTAGCACCCGCATTAGTGAGAGTAACACCTGCTTCTTTAGCGAGAGTATGAGCTCTCTTAGCACAGCCGTCCATAACATCAAGGCTAATGAAGTAACCGCCATTGGGGTTAACCCATTCAGCAATACCGAGACCTGCAAATTCTTTTTCAAAGGTATCGGAAACTGCATCAAACTTGGGTTTAAGACAAGCACCGTGCTTTTTCATATGTTCAAGAACGTTTTCGGGAGTCTTGAAGAACTTAACGTGGCGGAGCTGATGAATCTTATCGTAGCTTATGGTCTGAACTGTCATCTGCTTTTTGATATAGTCGATATTATTCTTACTTGCAAAAATAAACGCTACGCCGCCGCCGGGGTATGTGATTTTAGAGGTAGAGGAGAATTCGAAGAAAATATCCTCGTTACCTGCTTTGTGAGCTTCTTCATAAATATTAAGGAGTTTTTCGTCTTCGCCGATAGTATGGATATAGTATGCGTTATCCCAGAAGATACGGAAGTCATCAGCTTTAGGTTTAAGAGCAGCGAGACGGCGAACTGTCTCGTCGGAATAAGTTATACCCTGAGGGTTGCTGTACTTCGGAACGCACCAAATACCCTTGATTGTTTCGTCATTTGCAACTAATTCTTCGATTTTATCCATATCGGGACCTGTAGGAGTCATTTCGATATTAATCATTTCAAAACCGAAACGTTCGCAGATAGAGAAGTGTCTGTCATATCCGGGAACAGGGCAGAGCCATTTAAGCTTTTCCTGTTTACCCCAAGGCTTTTTCGCGCCGGGGAGACCGAAGATATAAGCTCTTGCAAAAGCATCGTACATAAGGTTAAGACTGGAGTTACCGCAAGCGATAACGTTTTCGGCGGGAACGCCGAAAAGTTCACCGAACATTTCTCTGATTTCGGAAATACCTTCAAGAATACCATAGTTACGGTAGTCGGTGCCGTTTTCGCCTCTTGTATCTTTTGTATCAGTTATAGCGGTAAGAATACCGTCGGAAATGTCAACCTGAGCGGGTGCGGGCTTACCTCTTGACATATCGAGTTTAAGTTCTAAAGCTTTAAGGTTTTCATATTCTGCTTGGAGCTTTTCTTTAAGATTAAGTAATTCATTTTTTGAAAGTTCTGAATATTTCATAGTTGTCTCCTCGTGAGAAAATTAAATATTTTTTATATAGATATATTAATATATATTATACAGAATAAAAATTGAAAATACAAGGCATTTTGCCAAAAAACAAAAATATTTTTATCTTCCTTGCAGTTTTTGCATACGAATATCTTTTCCGGCAAACAGAGTGATGTCAAAGAATCCAAAGAAGCGAGAGGTTATTCTGTCGGTATAGAGCTTACGAAGGTCGTCGGAATTATAGTTTGTATTGATAATCATGCTTTTATTTGAATTAAGACGTGTATTTACAAGGTTATAGAGGCAAGAAACTGAAAATGGCGTATGCATTTCCGAACCCAAATCGTCTATGATAAGCAAATCACAGTTGAAGTATTTGTCGGTCAAGCCGTTTTGGTTTTTAAATTCTTCTTTTCCAAAGTCGGAAAAGATATTTTGCGCCGAGTCATAGACAACGTCAAAGCCTTTTTCGATAACAACTTTTGCAATTGACGTAGAAATATGAGTCTTACCTAAGCCGGTAGGGCCGAGCAACATAAGATTACCCGATTCTTTAGAGAAGCCTTGTGCATAGTTACGGCATTTTTCAATAGAGGCTTTCATATTTTCGTAATTTTGCGAATTATCTTTATAGTACATCAAACTAAAGGTTTCAAATGACTGGTCTTTGAATAAATTACCGAGTCCCGAAGAATTTAACGCGTTTTTTGCAAGCTCGGCTTTAAAGCAATGGCACATTTTTAGACCCTTGTAACCTGTGTCCGAGCAGTCGGGGCATTGATATTTTATATCGGTGCAGTCGGCGGGAAGTCCATATTTTGCAATAAGATTCTTTCTGTCTTCCTGAAGAGCAAGATTTTCTTCTTCAATAGCTTTTATGCGTTTTTCGAGGCCGTCTTTTCCTTTCATAGCCTCACTCATAATATTTATGCTTGTTGCGCGAAGCTTATCGTCAATAGCCTTTATTTCGGGATATTTTTGGTGTATAACGGCAGTACGAGCTTCAGCGTCGGCAATAGCGTTAATTCTTTTATTTTCAAATTCGGTTTTTATTCTGTCAAAATCTTCACGTTTGTATGACATAATGTAAATACTCCTTGTGAAATTTTACTGTTTGTTTTGCTCATCACTTAATTTTTGTATTTTTTCATAACTGTGTTTCAAAGCCGCTTCAAAAAATTCGTCAGTATCAAAGCTTGACTGAGAGGCTGCAACCTGTTCTTGTTTCTTTCTGTAATTAAATTCCAGTTCTTTAGCTTGTTCCAAGGTTGTGCAGCCTGCTTTATGCCAATTTAACATAATCTTGTTCGCATAGGGGATAGAAGCTTTATTGGTGGCATTAACCGTTATTTCATAGGCATATTCGACCATGTCCATAGTCATAGCATAGGTTTTCATCCATTTTTCAATAACAGCCTCTTCTTTAGCCGAGGGTTTTCGTTGGATACCGAATATACGAAGAACTTTGCCCTCGTAGCTATCGTATTCTTCTTTGTATTTTAGATATTCATAAAGCTTTTCTTCGGTATCAATTCCATTATCGTATATACTGTAGATGGTTTTTACGATGTAGGGGATAGTAGTTCTTGTCCCGTAGCCGTAAGCTCTTTTACAGTAGTTGAATACCGACAGTATGTACTCTGCGGAAAGGCCGAGGTAGTCGTGGAGAGCGACAATTTTGTTTCTTTCGTGGAGATTAAATAGTGATTTTCCCGTAAGCTTTTGACATTCGTCGATAAGCAAGTTGAGGTCGGGATTTTTTTCCATAATAGCCGCTAAATCTTCGCCCGAATAAATAGGAACGTCGTGTTCAAGGTCAAGTTTTTTAGCAGTTTTTGTTTTTTTGGTGGAAGTCGTCTTATTTTTCGTTGAGTCTGCCAAAGTCAAAACCTCGGCACCTCGCCAGAACTGGAGAGCGATTATAATATCGGTAAGGTCAAGGTTTGATATTTTTTGAATATCGTTTTCGTCAAATGACTCCTTGTCTCCCAGAGCCGAAGCGTAAAGCAAGACCTTTAATTCTATTTCGGAAGCTGCCGGGAGCTTGCTTAACAGAGCATCTTTGGGCAAAGTTATTATATTTTCACTGTTTACAAATTTAAAAATCATAGGATAATCCTTTTTTATTCATCTGTTTTTTTACGGTTGAGTTCAAAGCAAAGGGCCATAAGGGAGTCGTCAATCCAAATATTTTTTACAGGAATATCAAGGTCAAGCTTAATATCCGAAAAGTTCCAAATACCTTTAATATCAAGTGTTTTTATAATTTCAACGGCATTTTTGGTAAAATTATTTTCAGTAGCCAAAACTACAATATCAATGGAATTATTTTTACAATATTCTTCAAAGGCTTGTAGAACCGAGCTGTCGGAGGTTTCAAAGGTTTTTTTCAAGGCGACCCCCTGTTTTATAAAGACGGGGCGCGCCGACAGCATAGTAATCATTTCCTTTGTGCCGAGTATAACGGCAGAGTATTCATCCCTTACCCCCGCAATATCAAGAATTGAGGTGTAGAGAGTTTTAACATCATAGCCGTAACCCTTAAGCCCCGATGCACCAAAAGCCGAAAGGTCTTGTCTAATCTGGGAGGCTGTAAGGTTCATTAAATTTGCCAATTCTGTCGAGGAGGTTCTGTAGGAATTATTTTCGAGCAAACCTCTCAAGGTGCGCAGATAAAAGGGGAGTCTCATAGCCATTGACTTGGAAACACCGACAGAGTCAGTAATATTTTTTGATGTTTTTTTCCTAAATTTTCTATTCACAAGCAATCCCCTTTAGGTTAATAAAATAAAGTTTTCCACACCCCAATGGTGTAACTTTTCCACAAAACTAACACAATTTTCCACAATTCTCCCCGCATTTCAACGAAAGTAAGGGAAAAAATCTGTTCACAAAAAGTTTACCAACAAAGTTTTCCACACCTGTGGAAAACTTTTGTGTTGACAAAAATTACGGACGAGCGACTGCATTTAGGTTCGTTTTGGCAATGTTTCCAATCTTATATTCAAAGTATCCTTGAACGGCAATCATAGCCGCATTGTCCCCGCAATATTTCAGCGAAGGAATAGCGAGAGTAAGATTTTTTTGTTCAGCAAATTTTTTCAAACCCTCACGAAGATGAGAATTTGCGGCAACTCCGCCCGCGACAACAAGCGTGTTGTAACCCGTTATATCAATAGCAGATGCAAGCTTTGTGATTACCGAATCGACAATCGTCTTAGTGAGGGAAGCCGCAACGTCTTCGCGGTTTATTTCTTCTCCTTTTTGTTCTGCGTTATGCAGATAATTTATTACGGCGGTTTTAAGTCCGCTGAAGGAATAATCGAGATTATCGCCCGATACCGATGCCGAGGGAAATTTTATAGCTTTAGAGTTACCCTCAGAAGCGAGCTTATCCATTACTGCACCTCCCGGATAGGGAATACCCATAACACGAGCTATTTTGTCAAAACATTCACCGACAGCATCGTCTCTGGTTCTGCCGAATGTTTCATAGTCGGTGTAACTTTTTACGTTAATAATAGATGTATGTCCCCCCGATGCCGCAAGAGCCAAAAAGGGCGGCTTTATTTTGTTTTCGATATACGATGCCGCAATATGTCCTTTGATATGGTTTACCGGAATAAGAGGCTTTTGGTTTGCAAATGCAAGACCTTTTGCGAAATTAACACCGGTAAGCAAAGCTCCTATAAGTCCGGGTGCATAGCTTACAGCGATAGCGTCAACGTCTTTTATTGTAATATTGGATTTTTCAAGCGCTTCGTAGGTTATTTTGGAAAGAGCTTCCGCGTGTGCGCGGCTTGCAATTTCGGGAACAACGCCGCCGTAAAGCGCGTGTATATCTATTTGACTTGCAATAATAGAAGCTTTTATTTCAATATCCTGTGTTGCTTCGTCGATGGCGGCTATTGCCGCCGCTGTTTCGTCGCAAGAGCTTTCTATAGCCAAGATAAGCATATCGTTATCCTTTCAAATGTTTTTTTCCATAACTATACCGTTTTCAAGCGGGGAGGTATAATAGTTTTTTCTGATTCCAATAGGCTTAAAGCCGTTTTTTAAATAAAGATTTTTTGCATTTTCGTTTGATTCGCGTACTTCAAGAGTGATACGCGTAACGCTTTTTTGTTTAAAAATATCAAACATTTTATTTATCATTTCTTGAGCTATTCCGCGTTTTCTGTAGTCGGGACTTACTGCAATATTTAATAGCTCTCCTTCTTCAAATAGATGAAACAGACAAATATAGCCCACTATTTTGTTGTCTACGGTTGCAGTAAAAAGACTTATAACCTGTTCATTTGCCATACTGTCGGCAAAGCTTTTGCGCGACCAAGGCGTAGAAAAGCAGAGAGCTTCAAATTCTGCGATTTTGTCAAGATGTTCTTCGGTTGTCGGAATAATATTAATGTTATGCATTTGTTTCGCCGCCCGAAAGTAAAAACATATTTTTTATTTGCTCTGTAATTTCGGCAAGACATTTATCGTAGACTTCCTGAGATTGTCCGAATGGGTCGGTGATAGGCTTTTCAAAAGAGGTTACTTTTGATGCGAGAAGCGGAAAGCTTTGTATAATCATCATAGCGTGTCCCGCGCCTATACCTATAATTAAATCTGCCGATTCCATTATGCCCATATTTAATTGACGAGCAACGTGTTCGTTATAATTATTTCGCTCTGTAGATTCGATTCCCGCTTTATTAAGCGCAACTTTTGCTTTTTCGTTTATGGGTGCGCCTTTGTCTGCTATAATACCTGCGGAAGATGCAATATACTTTCCGTTGCCGTATTTATTCAGCACGGCCATAGCCATAGGGCTGCGGCAGGTGTTGCCGGTACAAACGAAGCAGACCTTAAGGGGCTGGTTTTCTTCAATAATATTCTTGCCGATTTCCTGTGTTTGTGTCATATCGTATAACCTATATATAATAAGGAAGGAAATTTTCAAAAAACGGACTTTAGTATCCGAAAGTACCCGAAAGACTATCGTCGTTTTCTATCCATTCGGAAACGTTGATTGTGCGGTATTCATCGTTTGTATCTCTGACGACAACCTTTTCTATTCCGGCATTGATAACCATACGCTTACACATACTGCAGCACGTGGTTCCGGACAAAAGCTCGTGAGTGTCTGGAGAAATACAAGCAAGGTAGAGTGTAGCACCAAGAGTCTGTTCACGGCTTGCCGCAATAATAGCGTTAGCTTCTGCGTGAACGGAACGGCAAAGCTCGTATCGTTCTCCGCGCGGAATGTTAAGCTTTTCTCTGTAACAGAATTTAAGGTCGCAGCAGTTTTTTCTACCGCGAGGTGCTCCTGCGTAACCGGTTGATACGATTGTATCATTTTTTACTATAATAGCACCGAAAAGGCGGCGGAGGCAAGTGCCTCTTTCTGCAACGGTTTGCGCAATATCAAGATAGTAGTTGTCTTTTGTAACTCTTTCCATTATGTATTCGCTCCTTTAATTATCTATAATATTTGTAATAGGCAATAACAGTTCTGTGGATGTTATCGTGTTCAACGTCGGGGCCCGAAAGTATTATGCCCTCAAGGCTCATAAGCTCAGAGGCGGTCATTTCGGAAATTTTAACTCTAAATTTAACGACACCGTCGGAAAGAACAATAAGTTCACCGTCTCTTACCGCAAAACAGCCGTCGTGCCCAATAACGATGTCCATACCGTCATCTTGACGTTCAGTTACATATTTAATATGTTTGCCGTTCATACGTTCAGCCATTTCCTGTTTAAAGCGTAGGCTGTTTTCGTTGTGCGGTTTGGTAAGACGCTTAAAAAGTTTGAACATTAAATTCACCAAATTAAAAAAATTATCATATTAATATATTATACCATAAAGGCAAACAATTTTACAATAGGTTTACTTCAATTTTATTATATATAAAAATAAAATAAAAAACAAAAAGAAAAATAAAATAATACCAATATTGCAGCTCTCGAAGAATAAGTAAAGAAATAAATAAAGAGAAAAAATGATGAAACGTTGTATAAAATTGCCACAAGTGGTTACAATAGAAAAGGTGCAATTGACCATAATTTACAAAGTGAAAAAAAGTTGAAATTTTTTTAAAAAACCTATTGACAATTAAGGAGCATAGTGATATAATGGTCAAGCTGTCGCACTTGAGGGTGCGGCGGAGACGGTCCTTGAAAATTGAACAACGAGAGAAAGTACAAAGCACAAAGTATGGAAACAGAAAGTGTAGAAG
>JAZNCH010000003.1:0-34848 GCA_045587445.1 Eubacteriales bacterium
CGCAGGCGTAATTGGCGTTGGTGTACTGCTTGGTGGTATTGGTATGCTGACTTGCATCTCCACCATTGACCCAGGTTATAACGGTATCGTATATAACCGCAACGGCGGTATCGAAGAAGGCACCTTAGGACAAGGCTGGCACTTGGTAAGCCCCTTTAAGAAGATTATCCGCTATCCGGTAAGCACCGAAACTGCCTACTACAACAATAACCACGAAAGCACTGGCGAAGGCAGAGAAACCGATGATTCTCTTGTTCTTGGCACTAAAGACGGCAAAACCATTGTAGTTGATATGCAATTAAACTATCATATGGACCCTGAAAAACTCGGTCATATCTTCACTAAATTTCGTGGTGCAGACTGCGAAAAAATTGAATATGGCTACATGAAGCAAAACGTACAACGTATCGTAAATGACATTTCCTCTAAATACTCCATCGTAGACCTCGTAGGCGAAGGCAAACCCCAATTTAATAGCGAAGTCTACAACACCCTCACAACATTCTTTGCCCCCGAAGGTATTATGATTGAACAAGCTGGCTTGGGACGCATTGAACCCGATGCAGCAACCAAGCGTCAAATTCAAGCGGTAACTGACGCACAGTACCGCGAAAAACAAGCTATCTATGAAAAAGAGGTAGCCAAGGCACAGGCTGAAAAAATCCTCATCGAAACCGAAACCAAGGCTAAAGCAAAAAGAATGGAAGCAGATGCAGTGGCTTATTATAACCAAAAAGTTACCCAATCCGCCTCCAAAGACGTAGTTGCTCTGAAATGGATTGAGAAATGGGACGGCAAGCTGCCTCAAATCCAATCTGGTGAAAACACTATGATGATGCTCCCGACTAAATAATAAGCGGGTTGAAATTCCTGACTGAATATTTTAATATCGTGATATAATGATATTATGATATTTTATTGGGGGTGGGAAAGTGTCTGCTCTTAGCGACGACGTAAAGAAAGCAAGGGCAATGGGCTTGTCTTATGGCGAATATAAGGCATTAACTTATAGTCCAGTCACACCCACCCCCAAACCCTCCAAAAAACGCAAACGCAAATGTGATATATCCACGATATTCTCCTTATGGCAACAAGGCTATAGCGATGCTCAAATTGCCAAACAATTAGGAACATCTCGCACCCTTATTCAAAAATACCGCGATACCTACGAAATACCCTCAAACAAAACTATCACCGATACCTATAGATACCATCTTGTCGAAACTTCATACGGAATTTTTGTGATGAAAGAATAGGGCAACGTGTAGGTTTATGGTTGCTCTTTTTTATTTTTCGACAATTTTCTATCTTTGCGCATTGACAAAACACCTATTCGACATTACACTGTAATAAATAAATGTTATGGGGTGATTAAAAAGTGAAACAACATAAAATTTCAGCAGGAGCAAAGTGGCTGCACGTTTCACTGCAAAAAGAGCAAGAGAAACGTGGGAAAAACTTTGAAATGACACTTACAGAACTGGAAGAGTTAGCAGGAGTGTCCAGGCCGACCGTTATTAGATACAAACAACAGCTTATTGAAGCAGGTTTGTTAGAAGAAGTTGAACAATATTCCTCCTATGGTGGCAGGATACCTAATAGATTTACAGTTAAAGAGGTGCAATTATGAGCAACGACCGTTTAGATTCAGAAGGCATTTTGTGCGATGGCTACGGCATCGTGCCTAAACTCGTAATGAGGGACAAGAACTTAACCCCCGAAGCCAAAGCTATTTATTCGTATATGTGCAGCTTCGCAGGAGCGGGCAAAACAGCTTTCCCGTCCGTTGAGTTAATGTGTGCCGAATTGTGCATGACAAGGGAACGCTTTTACAAACACAGGAAGCTATTAGTAGCTTACGGCTACATAACCATCTTCCAAGAGAAAGAAAAAGGAAAGATGAAGCGGAACATCTACACGCTTGCGCACTTCCCTAAAAAAGTTGAGGAATTACTGCAACAAATTCAAAACATAGAACCACAGTCTGAAAATCCGACTGCGGAAAAACCGACTACGGATAAGCCACAGTCGGAAAATCCAACTGCGGATATTCCAACTGCGGAAAACCCTACCGGTAATATTAACAGTCTTAATATTAACAATCTTAATAATAACAACTTAAAAAATAACAAAGAAAAAGAGCCTACCTTGCCAGAGGTAGACCCTTCAAAAGGAAATACAAATTCAGTTAATGGTATTATACCACAGAAGCACAAGTATGGGGAATTTAATAATGTGTTACTGACTGACGACGAGTTCAAAAAACTGCAAGCCAAGTTTGAGAACTGGCAAGAAAAGATTGACGACCTCTCTTTCTATCTTGATTCTAAAGGCGCTAAATACAAGAGCCACTATTCTACTATTCTTAGTTGGGACAGACGTGATAGAAAAACCGCGAAGCCTAAGAAAACTGCTTCAAACGACGGCGTAAACTATGAAAAGTTAGGGACGTGGATATGATGAAAAGAATGGACAGCATCTTTGAACGTCTAAAGCAAATGCACCCTGACTTGGCAAAATACGCTACTATGACCGAAAAGGAACTCATAGAAAGCAATGTCCAATCGTTTAACGAAACAGAGGGCGATAAACACTTAATTGATGGTTATAACTGCGATATTTGCCGAAATAAAGGATTTGTCAGCAGAATACGCACCCGACAGGACTTGCGAGGTACGGAAATCTACGAAGAATATCTGACAGAATGCAACTGTACCAAGGTACGCAAGAGCATTATGCGCATGAAGCGTTCCGGTATGGAAGAGTTATTCAAGAAATACAAGTTTGAGAACTACACCATTACCGAGCCTTGGCAGAAGATGATTAAGGAAAAGGCACAGAACTTCGCCAACGCTCCTGCACCGGTATTCTTCATCGGTGGTCAGAGCGGGACAGGCAAGACACATCTTTGCACAGCCATTGCAAGGCAACTACTCTTTGACGGAAACGAACTGCGCTATATTTTATGGCGTGATGAATCCGTTAAATTAAAGTCAGCCGTCAACAATGACGAAAAATACCAATCTCTCATAGCTGAACTAAAAAGAGTAGACGTGCTTTACATTGACGACTTTCTAAAAGTGCCTATCGGACAGGATACCAGCAAGCCAACGAGTGCAGATTTAGCCGTAGCCTTGGAAATCATCAACAACCGCTACAATGCCAAGCTAATCACCATCATTTCGAGTGAATGGACTATTAAAGACATTATCGGAATGGACGAAGCACTTGGCGGTAGAATTTACGAAATGGCAGGAGCGGAGTATTCTGCCAACATCGGAAAAGACCCTAAGAAGAATTATAGAATTAAAGACATTGTTGAATTATGAAACTACGGGCTTGTCATTCTGGCAAGCCCAATCATAGGGAAGTGACAGTATGGATGAATTAACATTTGTGATACCTGGGGAACCGTGCGCCCAAGGCCGCCCACGCTTTACGACCGTAAACGGACGAGCTAAAGCCTACGACCCCGAAAAAAGCAGAACCTACAAAAGTTTTGTCAAATACATAGCCACCCACGAAGCCAAAAAGCAAGGCTGGCTCTATACGGAACTCCCCATCAGCGTAACCGTCAAAGCCTATCTGCCCATTGCAGAGAGCAAGAGCAAGAAGTTTAAGACCGCGGCTCTTGCAGGCATTGAACGCCCCACAAAGAAACCCGATATTGATAACCTCTTCAAAACCGTTACCGACGCAATGAGCGGTATCCTCTACAAAGACGACAAGCAAATTGTCGCCGCAACCATCAGCAAATACTATTCAGACGAACCCCGATTAGAAGTACACATTGAAGTCTTAATATAATCATCCTGCCTGCCAATGGATAGCCACGGACAATGTTATCCGTTGGCAGTAATACCCACTCGGAGGATGATTAACTTATGACAAAAGAAATACAGGTATTTTGTGCTTATGACGAGCTTGTACCAATCGAACAGGCGAAACCAAACCCACAAAACCCAAACACGCACCCAGAAAGCCAAGTCAAGCTGCTTGCTGAAATTATCAAGAAGCAAGGGTGGCGTGCGCCAATCACCATCAGCAACCGCTCCGGCTACATCGTAAGAGGACACGGACGTTTATATGCGGCTCAACTATTAGGAGTGGCAACCATACCCGTAGACTTCCAAGACTATGCGAGCGATGCAGACGAGAAAGCGGATATGCTGGCGGACAACAGGCTTGCGGAACTAAGCGAGATTGACCAAGAGCTATTAGACAGCCTGTTAGAAGAATTACAGGGACTTGAAGATTTTGATATGCTTCTCACGGGATATGAAGGTTTAGAAGCAGAATTGGAAGAATTTACGGCAATGGAAGATGATATTGAGTCATTCTTCGCAGAGCCAACGGACGAAGAAAAGGAAGAGAAAAAGGACACAATGGTCTGCCCTCATTGTGGGAATGAAATATGAGGGTGTATCTTGCATCAACCTCGACACGCAGACACATGAAGGAAGACTTGGCACACGGGAAATACTATCTTGAAAGCTTTTATTATTTCCAGCCTTGGCAAGAAATACTGATTAACGACAAGTTTATGCTTGATAGCGGAGCCTACACGTTTATGGCTTCCAACAAAAAGAAAATAGATTGGGACAAGTACGTGACGGCATACGGAAAGTTCATCAACAAGCATAACGTAAAGCTATTCTTTGAACTCGACATTGACCCGATAGTGGGAATACACGAAGTTGAGCGGCTAAGAAACAAGCTGGAAAACATCACGGGTAAGAAGTGCATACCCGTATGGCATAAAAGCAGGGGACAGCAGTATTACATAGACTTGGTAAAAAGCTATGGCTACGTTGCTCTTGGTGGCATCGTAACAGGCGAGATAAAACGCAAGGAACATTCATTCTTCAACTGGTTTATCAACAAGGCACACGAAAACAACTGTCAAATACACGGACTTGGCTACACGTCAACCGGTAATCTATCAAAATACAAGTTTGACAGCGTGGACAGTTCCTCTTGGGTAGGAGCGGGAAGGTTTGGCACCCTCTATCAATTCAACGGACACAGGATAATCTCCCACAAGCGAAAAGGCGTAAGATTAAAGGACCACAACGCCGCTGACCGCTACAATTTAGGTCAATGGCTTAAATTCCAACGATATGCGGAGAAACACTTATGACAATCGTATTCATTTCCTGCGTAAAGACAAAAAGCAACAAACCCTGCCTCGCAAAAGATATGTACCAATCCACCCTATTCAAATATTCCCTGCGATATGCAAGAAAACTGACAACCGACGACAAGATATACATTCTGTCAGCCAAATACGGGGTGCTACCGCTTAATAAACGCATCAGTCCGTATGAATTGACCTTAAACACGTTCACGACCCGTAAAAAGAAGATATGGGCGTTTAAATGCTATCAGCAGTTAGAGGCATTAAACATCAACTTCAAGGAAAAGGCATATTTCTTGTGCGGGGAGAACTATCGGAAATACCTCATTCAGAAATTTCCTGACAACGCCATACCGCTAAAGAATATGTCGTTTGGCAATCAACTAAAACATCTAAAGGAGCTAATACACCAATGAGAAAGACACACGATAATCTGACGTTATTAAACTGCCTATTCATTGTCACGTTGATAGTGGCGAACATAGCGGCATCGAAAGTAGTAAGCTTTTGGGGATTGGTAGTGCCAGCCGCCATTGTAGCCTATCCCATTACATTCTTGATAACAGACGTGATTGGCGAGATATGGGGTAAAGAAGAAGCAAGCAAAACGGTTAAAAGAGGGATTATATGCCAATTATTGAGCCTTGTTTTAATCGGTTTGGCCATCCTGCTTCCTATTGCACCATTCGCCGCAGACTTCCAAGAAAGCTTCCAAGCCACGCTATCGCAATCATTCCGTGTGGTAGCAGCCTCATTAACCGCATACCTCATTGCACAATTCAACGATGTTTACATCTTCCACACACTAAAACACAAGATGCAAGGCAAGCATAAATGGGTACGAAACAACCTAAGCACAATGGTAAGCCAGATGTTGGACACGGCTATCTTTATCACCATTGCATTTATCGGTACTGTGCCTAACATCTTAACCATGATTATTTCACAATACGCAGTCAAGTTTGTATTTGCGTTAATAGACACACCGTTCTTCTACTTATTGACAAGGGAACGGAGATAAAGGAGGGGGAGAAATGGATAGAGAGCCTTGGGAAATCCAAGAAAACGAAAGCGATAAAGCGTTTGAGGCGTTTACTAGATACCGTGATATGGGAGCAAGCAGGTCAGTCCGAAAGGTTGCGCAAAGCTTGGGTAAAAGCGAGACGTTAATATCCGAATGGAGCAGTAAGTACGAATGGGTAAAACGTGTTCGAGAATGGGATAACGAGCAAGACCGTATCGTAAGACAAGCACAGCTTGACGACGTTAAGAAAATGCGTAAGCGACACGCTGACATTGCCAGCTCAATGCTCCTAAAAGCAGCGAGAGCCTTAAAGAACATACCCGACGAAGATATTAAGGCAAGCGACATCTCCCGTATGGTGGACGTTGCTTCCAAGTTAGAACGATTAAGCCGTGGCGATACGTCCGAGGTAATCGAAGAAAGGGACGGCGGACAAGCACCTTCTGCTGTGCAGTTCTATATCCCGGACAATTTTCGTGACAAAAAAGAGGATGAAAAATGAAAACAGAATTATGGAAACCGATAGAAGGTTACGAAGACCGCTACGAAGTCAGCAATATGGGCAATGTTCGTAGTCTGAACTATCGAAATACTGGCAAAGAAAAGACGCTTACACCGATAACAGAAGGAAAAGGCTATCTTATGGTTGGTTTGTGTCGAGGTCAAACAATGAAATGGCAAAAGGTGCATAGACTTGTCGCCGCTGCTTTCATACCGAACCCAGAAGACAAGCCACAGGTCAACCACAAAAATGGCATAAAGACCGATAATAGAGTAGAAAATTTAGAGTGGGCGACCAACAGCGAAAATCAGAAACACGCTTATAAAACTGGACTAAATAAAGCAAATGTTGGGTGGGGAAGAACACTTGGAAGCACCTACGGGAAAAGCGGAAGAGAAAAAAGAGTAGAAGATTGCAAGAGGGCGGTTATCGCAACGAATATTAAAACAGGAGAGGAGAGTCTGTACGAATCTGCCGCAGAGGTAGAGCGTGTATTAGGCATAGACCACTCAAGTATTCCTAAAGTTTGTAATGGACGACAAAAGACCGCAAAAGGCTATAAGTTCCGATATGCGGAATAGTCTTTTTAATTTACCCTATCCCCCTTTAGGTGTATAATATTAGTGAGGGGGAATGACAAATGAAAATCGAAGTATTCAGTACAGGCGGCGGTATTTGGTTGGCACAGGCAGAGATTGACGAAGAACGCTATGCAGTAGTGAGCAGTGAGTGTCCAGACTGTTTGAGCGTGTATCGCAAGGCAGACGAACCGTATATGCCAGAGGATATGCAGTTCAGCAAGAACGCAGACGAGCTTGACGCTGTTTACAAGGTTTTACACAAAAATATGAAGCAGGAGCTTCAAAACGAGGTATGCTTGTGACTAAGCTCCAAGACGCAAGGCTAAAGCGTGGAATGACGCAGAAGCAACTTGCGGAACAGGCAGGAATCAACTTCCGAATGCTTCAAAACTACGAGCAAGGCGTAAAGCTCATAGACAACGCAAGGCTTGAAACGATACTCAAGATATGCCTTGTACTTAACTGCAAAATGGGGGAGGTTATCGAACAAGATAGCCTCCTTCGACTATTAGGAGATTACAAAGGGGGTGATGTGTAAATGACAACTATCATCAAGCCACAGGCTAAACAAGAGGAATTTTTAAGCAATCCTGCTGATATTGTCATTTATTAGACGGTGGCGCAGCTGGTGGCGGTAAATCATGGTCACTCCTGTATGAACCGCTCCGACACGTCAATAACCCTCGCTTTAACGCAGTAATCTTCCGTAAGAACTCCGTACAGATAATGAACGCAGGGGGCTTGTGGGACGCTTCGCAAGAAATCTACCGCAAGTACCCCGGTGCTTACCCTCGTAAATCACCGCACGGACAATGGGTGTTTCCCGGTGGTGCGAAAGTAAGCTTCAGACACTTGGAACGTGACGAGAGCGTGTACGGCTTCCAAGGCTCCGAAATCTGCCTCCTTGAATTTGACGAATTAACCCACTTTTCCGAAAAGCAATTCTTCTATATGCTTTCCCGTAACCGCTCCACTTGTGGCGTAAGACCATATTGCAGGTGCAGCACTAACCCCGACTCTGATAGCTGGGTAGCTAACTTCATTCAATGGTGGTGGGACCCCGAAACAGGTTATCCCATACCAGAGCGAAGTGGCAAAATCCGTTATATGGCCCGTATCAACGAAGAAATCGTATGGGGCAACACTCCCGATGAAGTTATACAAGCCGCCAAAGATGCAGAATATGACGTGGAAATCACGAAGGACGACATTAAATCTGTGTCTTTTGTCCTTTCCACTATCTTTGATAACCAAGTGCTATTGAAAGCTGACCCCGGCTATATGGCGAACTTGAAAGCACTCTCCATTGTAGAAAGGGAGCGGCTTCTGTATGGTAACTGGAAAATCAAGCCTGCCGCAGGACTTTACTTCCCTCGTGGTGCATTACCAGAGCTTCTTAACGATGTTCCGAATGATGTAATCAGATGGGTGCGAGGCTGGGACTTGGCGGCAACAGACACCGATGAGGGTGGCGACCCTGCATACACCGCAAGCGTACTCTTAGGCAAGCGTAGAAACGGAACGTATGTCATAGCAGACGCTACAAACAACAGGCTCAAAGCGGAAAAGGTGCGTAACCTTGTGAAGCAATGCGCCATAGCGGACAAGGCGAAATACAAGCGTGTCCGTATCCGTATGTCCATTGACCCTGGGCAAGCTGGTAAGGAGCAATCACAAAGCTATATCAAGATGCTTGCAGGCTTTAGTATTAACGCCGTCCGAGAAAGCGGTAGTAAAGAGAGCAGGGCAGAGCCTTTTGCAGCTCAATGGCAAGCTGGTCACGTTTCCGTAGTCGCAGGACCGTGGACGGAAGCATTGCTAAGTCAATACGAATCGTTTCCCGAAAGTAAATTTAAAGATATGGTGGACGCAGGCTCCAACGCATTCAATGAGTTAGAGCTTATGAACATCTCCGCACCGCCTCCGAAAGACGAGGGGGCAGGCGTGGCAAAAACAAGTTACTGGTTTAAATAGTCTGTATAAATAATTTGCGAGTATAAATGCGGAAAAATACGCACTTATATCTCAAAAATTAGCATACAGCGTAAGGAGGTACATTATGAATAAGATTATTTTGTTAGGCAGATTGGTAAAAGACCCCGAAGTACGCTACACCCAAAGCGGCAAAGTGGTATGTCAATTCACTATTGCGGTAGATAGACCGTTTACCAATCAAGACGGCAAGAAAGAAGCTGACTTTATCCCTATTGTCATTTGGGGCAAACCTGCTGAACTGGCTGGCAACACTCTCACCAAAGGACAAAGGGTACTCGTGGAAGGTAGACTGCAAATCCGCAGCTACGATGATGATAAGGGCATTAAGCGTTGGGTAAGTGAAGTCATTGCTAATGGCTTTGAATACATCGAACGCAAGCAAGACGGCACCGCTCCCGCTCCGCAACAATCCCCGATGGACAGCTTCGGTACTCCTGTTCCCTTCGACGAAGAAATCCCTTTCTAAGGTGATGTTATGAAACTCACGGTAAAAGAACTCAATATCTTAACAATGGGGCATAACACTTGTGTCGTTATCCCTGTGCCACCCTCGGAAGCCGAGAACGTGGTAAAATTAAAGAGTAAGCTCGATGAGGGTAAAACCCTTACGATGGAATTAAAACCTCTTAGCGAGGGGCGCACGCTCTCAGCGAACGGCTATTGTTGGGCACTATGTAATGAAATTGCTATAGAGCTATCCAAAAACAAAGACTATAACAACAAAGAAGAAAATACATACGTCAGCAAGGAAGACGTGTACCGTAATGCGATTAGGGATTGCGGTGTATTTAAACACATAGGCTTCGCTTCCGAAGAGGCAATGAAACAGTTTGCCGTGATGTGGAAACGTAACGGCACTGGCTGGGTGACGGAAGAAATCGGGCATAATGAACTGCTCGTTTACTTTGGTAGCAGTACATACGACAAGAAGCAGATGGCAAGGCTTATTGACTGTCTGCTCAACGAAGCCAAGGAGCAGGGCGTACAAATCAAAGCCAGCAACGAAATTGACAAGATGATTGATGAATGGGGCAGTAAGTATGGCTAAGAGCATATTGCAGGACGAGAAATGCTGTTGGTTTTGCTTAACCACGCTTGACATACACCTGCATCACATCTTCTATGGAACTGGAAACCGCAAAGTCAGCGATAAGCACGGTTTTACTGCATATTTATGTGCGAAACATCACAATATGAGCAATAATAGCGTGCATTTTAACAAAGATATGGACTTATCCCTCAAAAGAGCCTGCCAAGCTAAATTTGAGCAGGCTCATAGCAGGGAAGAGTTTGTAAGATTGATTGGACGAAACTATTTAGATTAAGGGGTGATAACGAATGTCCAAAGAAATAGGCAGAATAGGCCAGCGCCGATACCATATCAGCGGTATGCCCACACAGTTCATGGAAGAGTTTTTGCGTGAATTGCAAGGAATTAAAGGCGTGGAAGTGTATACCGAGATGGCAGACAACGATGCTACGGTAGGTGCTATCCTGTTCGCCGTTGAAATGCTTATGCGGCAAGCTGAATTTCACGTAGAGCCTGCAAGCGAAAGCGCAAAGGACAAGGAAGCGGCAGAGTTCGTCGAAAGCTGTATGCACGATATGGAAAGGACGTGGACTGACTACCTTTCCGAGATTATGTCGTTTTTAGTCTATGGCTGGTCCTATCACGAAATCGTGTATAAGCGACGTGTGGGGAAATCCAGCTCACCTATCACGAACAGTAAATACAATGACGGTCTGATAGGTTGGCGTAAAATCCCTATCCGAAGTCAAGATACCCTCTATGGCTGGAACTACAAGGACGGCACAGACGACCTTATCGGTATGACCCAGCAACCCCCTCCCGATTTTGGGCAAATCTTTATCCCTCTCGAAAAAGCACTCCATTTCCGTACCCGCTCCCGTAAGGATAACCCAGAAGGACGTTCTATCCTGCGCACCTCTTACCGTGCGTGGTATTTCAAAAAGCGTATTGAAGAAATCGAAGGCTACGGCATTGAGCGTGACCTTGCAGGCTTCCCTGTATTGTACGCTCCTGCTGATATGAATATATGGGATACAAGCGACCCCGAAATGGTAGAAGTTCTCGCAAGAGCGGAATACATCGTTAGCAGTATTCGCAGGGACGCAAGGGAAGGACTTGTATTGCCTGGCGGTGA
The DNA here is from genome assembly GCA_045587445.1 of Eubacteriales bacterium. GTDB lineage: Bacteria > Bacillota > Clostridia > Oscillospirales > CAG-272 > RGIG1995. The sequence goes on from JAZNCH010000003.1 coordinate 11,405, forward strand.
AAACGGGTGGAAACTTGAGCTTGTGACTTCCGGTAGCCGCCGACAATTCGATACCAACGCCATACTGGACAGATACAACAAGAGCATAGCGACCTGCGTTATGGCTGACTTCTTGATGTTAGGACACCAAGCGGTAGGCAGTTTTGCCCTTGCTGACAACAAGACAAGCCTCTTCGGGCTTGCCATTGGTACGTTCCTTGACGTTATCTGCGAAGTATTCAACAAGCAGGCTATTCCCCGCTTGATTGACCTAAACGGCGAACACTTTAAGGGCATTTCCGATTATCCCAAAATGGAACACGGCGACATTGAGGAAAGGGACTTGATACAAGCGGCGACCTTCCTCGAAAAAATGACTGGCTGCGGCTTGCTGACACCAGACGAAGAACTGGAAGCAGAAATACGCCGTATGGCAGGCTTGCCCGAAAAGAAAACCACGGACATTCCGCAAGAGGTACAACCTGGCGAAAATGGACCGAAGGACTTAGAAAGCAAGGGCGTGTACAAAGTAACCAGTATTCTCAATCAGTACCAAGAGGGCAAAATTACTCGTGATGCCGCCGCTGATATGATTAGAAGCATTGGTTATGACGAAGAAAAAACAAACTTTTATCTGAATGAAGCTGACACCGCCCGCCAAAACAGGGAAAAGGCAGACAAGGAGAAGCAGGAAGATGAAAAAGATGCTCGTGAAGCCGAAGAAGCTAAGAAAAGCCTCGGACGTTGAAAAGGCTCTGCACCAAAACCCTGCGGCTAACTCCGTACTGCGTAAGCTCCGCTCCTATCTTGACACAACGGAGCCGGAGCTTGTGTACTTCCTTGTCAACTTGTGGAAAAACCAAGGCAAGGCGATAACCTACAAGGAAATGCGAGAAGCCATTTTAAACGGCGACGTGAAACCCGAATGGATAGAGGACTGGCAACAGGACTATAGCAAATTCATCATTGCCAACCTACAACCGAAATGGCTTGAAGCAATGGCAGCTGCAAATGCGGAGCGGGAAGAAAAGTACCCCGATTGGTACTTCAATCCTGCGGCTGATGAGGTACGCAAGTGGACCGAAAGCCGTGCGGCAGAGCTTGTCACCCAAGTAACCCGTGACCAAGTGGACGCATTGCGCGCCGTCGTGCAGATGGCTACTCAATTACAGATTATCACCATTGACGAACTGGCCCGTGCTATCCGTCCGACCATAGGGCTGACGAAACCGCAGAGCGTGGCAAACATACGCTATTACAATAAGCTGATAGATAGCGGTATGAAAGCGGCAAAGGCACGTGATTTAGCCGCCCGTTACGCCGCAAGGCAACACCGTTGGCGTGCATACATGATTGCAAGGACGGAAACGGCTACGGCATACAACAAAGGGGCATTGGAAGGTGCAAAGCAAGCACAAGCCAAAGGGTACTTGGACGAAGATATGGTCAAGGTATGGTGTACTGCGGAAGATGAGCGAACTTGCACAGGAACTTGCTTGCCACGGGAAGGTAAAGAATACCCATTAAATGACGAAACGGTAAAAGCACCAGCACATCCAGGTTGCAGATGTACTTGGCTTATTAGAAGGGCTACTAAAAAATAAAAGAGAGGGCATATCCCTCTCTTTTAGACTTTACTATCTACTGGCGTTGTAAGAGCCTTTTCTATATCCCATTTTTTTAGTCTTGAGCAAAGAGTGCTATAATTTATCCCTATATCCTCTGCCCATTGCTTTATAGTTTTCTTTTCGCCGTTAAACTCAACGTAGTGATTTTTTCGTGTATTATTGGCTTGCTCCTTTAAGGTAGCCCACCGGCAATTAGATGGCTCATAGTTGCCGTTTACGTCAATTCTGTCAAGAGTGAGCGTATCATCGTAGCCGTTGGTTAATGCCCAATCACGGAAGGCGTCAAAATTTTGACGCCATTCTTCACAAACAGTAATACCACGACCACCGTAGTTGTTAAAATCACGCCACGAAGAACAGGAACAACGATTAAGCATAGCACGCCATTCACTGTATAAGCGAGTATATCGCATACCGTGAGTAGTTTTAGTCTTTTTGTTAAAATCGCTTAATGATTTATTCCGAGTGCAGCCACAACTTTTTTGTTTATGCAAAAGGTCACTTCCAGTTACAACAATTTTCTTCCCACAGCTACAAAGGCATAACCACGTAGCTCGACCTCTCTTGTTGCTTCCTGCTCTTTTTAAGACTAATAACTGTCCAAATCGTTGGTTGGTTAAATCGTTTACCCTTGCCATAATAGCCTCCAATGCAAAAAGCCTATTGACGCAGAGGGACGGCTCCACATCAACAGGCTAACAGTCATAGTATGAAATTCTCGCATAGCGTCCGTCCACACTATGACTATAATAATAATAACATATTTTGCTAAATTTTTCAATGTTGTAAATAGTGCCACTAAAAATAATTAGAATAGTGGTATAATAAAATCAAGCGTATAAAAACCGCTAAAACCTCATAAATACCTCGAATAAACTACACATAATTAACCCATCGTTATTGCAGAAAACATACTGCAAAAGGCAATAAAAATGAGAACACTTACCGAAATATTAAAATTCAATCCATACCACGATGAACGTGGGCGTTTCTCTACTGCTGACGGTGCCGCTTCCTTTACTTATAAACCGGGAGCAAGCACAGAGCATAGCCGTGCTATTGAACGGGAAAAAGAACGCGATACAGAGCAGAAAGGCTTCAAGGGTACGTTGTATCACGGAAGCCCTAACACGGACATTGAAGAGTTCGATATGAGCCGCGCAGGTCAGAATACGTCAAGCGGCGAAAAGCTCATATTCTTTACCGACAGTAAGCAAATGGCGGAAGACTTCTCCTATGAGCGGTTAGAGGGCAGTTCTATATTTACCAACAGACGCGGCAAAAAAGGACGTGTCTACGAGGTAGATGTGGAAATAAAGAATCCTCTCGATTTTCGTAATTTAAGCGACAAGGACATTGACAATATATTAAAGCTTGATATTGACGGCATCCTCACAAAAGATATGGTAAAGATGTATGCTCAAAAGAACCATCAGCTTTTGAAGTCTGGTTTAGAGATTACCGCCGAATCGCTTAAAAGTTTGGGATATGACGGGCTGATAGCCAATACCGGTAAAGCAGGACACAATTCGATTGAATATGCGGTAGTGGACAGTAAGCAAGCAAAAATCAAAAAATCTGTAGAGGACGTGGAGAAAATCGCTGATAAAGAGTTCTCTATTTTTAAAACTGATGATGATAAACGCCTTGTCTTTGGTTGGGGTTCCGTCGCTATTACTGCTGATGGTGAACAACTTGTAGACAGGCAGGGAGATATGATTGACCCCGAAGACTTGGAAGCAACGGCATACGAATACGTGCTTACCTTCCGAGATACAGGCGAAGAACATATCCCTACAATGCGTAAAAAAGGAAAGTTGGTTGAAAGTTGTGTGTTTACTGTTGAGAAACAGAGAGCTATGGGACTTCCTGAAGGTGCTTTGCCTGTCGGTTGGTGGGTAGGATATAAGATATTCGATGATAAAGCTTGGGAGCTTATCAAGAATGGCACTTATAAAATGTTCTCAATCGAGGGGCGTGCCGTAAGGGAGCCTGTAGAAGTCATTGAAAAGGCTTTTGATGAAATTGTGGAAGTCTGAAAGGAGTGTTGACGATGAACATAAACCACATAGCATATCCGCTCATTGGGGTGGCATTGTTCATGGCAGGGTACAATACCCACTCATTCCTGCACACCTGCCCCGTACTTGAGCCGCAAATCATCACGGAGTATAAAGACAGGGTAGTAACAGAAGTCGTCTATGTTCCGAAAGAGCAGGACGAGAAAACGGACGTTGATATTAAAATCAACAAGCCAGAACTTTATGTAAAAGTGAACGATAAAGACTTCACCGTCCATAAAGCGGACGATGAACGATACATATTTGACAAGAACAAGCTGACATTCACCCAAACAAGCAGAAGCGACCTCCATATTGACGTGCCTGTTGTCGATAAGACAAGACGCTGGTCTTTAGGCGTAGGCATATCCAAAGACGGTATGGTTGGCTTGCTGAACTTCCCTATCAGCCGTCAAAAATATATAGGCGGTTGGATAGCAGGGAGCGGTGACTATCAAATGGTGGGATTGTCGGTTATGTTTTAGGAGGTAAGCAATGCATGGAAGAACAATGCAAGAAAGAGCAAAACAACTCGTAGTATGCTACTTCAATTCTCACGTCGATGCAACCGATGGCAAGTTCATCACAACTGATGATGTGTATGTCGTGTGGTTCTGTAAGACATTGCAAAACTGGAAAGCTCTGTTGAGTACCAACGTAAACGATGGTATGTACTACGAAGTAACCCACAACGGCGACAAGAAAGAAACCTATCTTGACGCTTATAAGAAGTGGGAAAACGTGCGCTTTGGAGATTAAAACTATCAAAAATTGAAGTTTTAAAGCCGTTTTTCGTGAGATTTTCTCGAAAATGGCGTTAAAAAACGCAAAATCAAGAGTTTATAAAAATGGCGAAAACTATAACACGGCTCTTGCTGATGTTATAGATAAGCCTGTTTTTACAAAATGAAATGGAAAAAAGTCGAGATTTTTCTATCTCCCAAAAATGAGACGGAAAAAACCGCGATTTTTTCCTTTTGGAGTAGTACCCAAGTGGTAAAGGGGACTGGTTGCTAACCAGTTAGGCGCGTATGCGTGCGTGAGTTCAAATCTCACCTACTCCGCCAATTTGCTGGCGTAGCTCAATAGGCAGTAGCAGCTGACTTGTAATCAGCAGGTTGCAGGTTCAATTCCTGTCGCCAGCTCCATATTCTGTTTTAATCAGGTACGGTTTACCTCCTGCCGTACCACTCAGATATTGAGGGTGGACAAATAGGGTACGCCTATACGAGCAGGCGTACCTGATTAGGACAGAATGAAAGGAGTTTACTTATGGCAACAAAACTTAAAAAGCTGGAAGTAAATAGCGTTGATTTAGTGCGAGCGGGTGCAAACCAAGCCGCAGATATTTGTCTGTATAAGAGTGCAGAGCAACCCGTAGAAAAAACAATCAGTGAGGACGACCCTAACCGATACGATTATATTATTGAGTGATAAGTACGGAGGACGTATGGAAAACGAACGCTTGGAGCAACTGTGTAAAAGCATAAAGACATTTGAAACCTTGTCTATGGACATAGATAACCGAAACAAGCTATACCAATACAATGACGCGCTAATGCAATCGTTGTATAGTATTATTGAGGACCGTGTATGTAGCGAAGCCGAAAAAATGGACTGCCTCAAAACAACCTTAGAGGAATATGCTACCGCTATGTTTGAGCTAATTCCTAAACTTTGCGAAACGGCGAAAAGGGAAATAGCACCCATCGACAAAGCAGACCGCTTTGACGTGATAGAGGAAATTGAGAAATTCAATCCGTATCACGATAGACTTGGACGCTTTGCTACTGCTGACGGTGCAGCTTCTTTTACCTATAAGCCAGGACAAGGCAAGATGTACGACAATGCCATTGCACGCGAGAAAGAACGCTCCAAGGCGGACGAAATCGCCGCCAATATCGGTATGTACCCTGCAAGGATAGCAGGTGTAAAACGTGGCGAGCCTATGAGCCACGAACAGGCAGACCAAGGTAACGCAAATCCCAACTTCTCCAAGGGTGGCGGCTATTGGACAAACTGCCAAAGCTGTGTAGTAGCTTACGAAGCAAGGCGACGTGGCTATGATGTTATCACTAAGCCGAACACGAAAGGCTCTAAGCTTTCCGAACTGTCAAGGCAGTCCAGTCACGCTTGGATAGACCCGAAAACAGGCAAGGTAGCGGAATTTGAGCGAAACACATCAGTAACCACGCCAACCAAGTGTCGCAAGTGGCTTGAAGAAACCATACAACCTGGCGAACGGTACACTTTCGGGCATCAATGGAAAGGACGTACTCGCTCCGGGCATATCATTCACGCTGACAAGAATGAGAGTGGCGAATTAAGGCTGTTTGACCCACAAAACGGCAAAACTATGACAGGCAAGGACGCAGATTACTATATGTCCCGAATTAGATACACATCTACCTTCTACGGGCAAAAAGTATATACCGGTCCGAAGTTGCTGCGTGTAGATAACAAGCAATTCAATATGGAATATGCCGATAACATTATGGAGGCTAAAGCATGAAGAACAAAATTATCGCATTCGCTAAGAAAAACGGTTATGACAATGCTCTCCCGCTTGGCAAATGGCGCGAATATGAAGCCTACGAGCCAGTCTATGACGGGAAAGAAGCCGCCTATGTAGGACCGCCGCTCATTATCTTGGTTAAGGGCGAGGAAATTAGAATGTCCACGCCCGAAGAAGCCTACCAACAGTTAGAAGAATCTGACGACGAGGACGAATACGACCAGATAGAGGAAGTGGAGAAGTTTAACCCTTACCACGACCGATTAGGACGTTTTGCCTCCGCCGATAGTGCTACTTCCTTTACTTATAAACCGGGACAAGGGAAAATGTATGATAATGCTATCGAAAGGGAGAGGTCAAAAATGGCTCAACCGAAACAAAACCTTGTCGCTGGTTTAGGGCAGAAACACGCTGAAGAAATCGAAAGCCTTGTGCAAAATAGCACAGATGAAGTCAAAGGCTTGTGGGACAAATACGCTGACGAAATCAAGGTAGGCGATAAGGAAGCAAGCAGAATCCGTTGTGACTATGACGGTGAAATCTTCGTACATATCGAAGATGACGCAGCTGGCGGTTATAAAAACGCTCCATATCAAGCGACTATGCACGAAAGCGGACACTCCATTGACCGTGCTATATCAAGGAAAGTCGGCTACCGGTATTCTGAAGGATATAACGGCGGCGAGTTTGACGATATGCTTGTGAAAGAGGGTAACGACTACATCAAGAACTTTCAACAGAAATTATCTGCTGAAAGAGGCGAGAAAGTACCCATCGGTGAAGCGAGGAAAGAGCTTGGCAAGCGTTTCATCTATGAGGGTGGACGTGGCGTAAACAGCGTTTCCGACATTCTTGAGGGTGCGACAAAGGGTAAATTTGAAGGACCGAGCGGTCACGGCAAGGAATACTGGATAGGTAAGAACGCAGGCAACGGCGTAAGGATAGGCGCTCATAAGGTATCAGCCGAAGCGTTTGCCGAAATGTTCTCCGCAACCACGACTAACCCCGAAGGGCTTGCCAAATTCAAAGAGATATTCCCTCAAAGTTACAAGATATTTCAAAAGATGATGAAGGAGGCGGCAAGCTATGAGTAATCAAAAGTACGATAGGCTGATTGAAGCCTACATTGATAAATTCGATGCGGCTTTCCCCACCTTTTTGGCTCCCCATAGAATTGAGGAACAAATGGAGATTATCGAGGAATGTTTAAAGACGGGCGTTCCCTACGACCCGTACTCCGCTCCCGATTTTGACCCCAACGCCGATTATTAAGTCAGTCCGCCTTTGGGCTAATATAAAAACGAAAGGAAGAATCACAATGGCTAACGCATTTAGAATTGACAAAAGTAAATTCAATGCAGAACAACTGGCTAAATATGAAGAGCTGGTTGCTATCGGCAAAGCCGATGTAGACCCCGAAGCCGCAGAGGAAGAAGTAGAGGACGAAAAACCTCCTGTTCCTCCGAAAAAAACTAAGAAAGCAGAGGAAAAAGAAGTGGAAGACACCAAAAAATCCGCACGCGAAGCACAAGAAGTTGCTCCAGAAATCAAGAAAGCTCTTGAAGAAGTGGCAGAACTGAAAAAATCTATGGAAATGTCCCAAATGGCGCAAGTTGCTAAAAAATACGCTCCGTTGGGCAAAAAAGAAGATGAATTGGCAAAAACCCTCTACGACATGAAGAAATCCAACGAAGCTAACTACAATGCTTATGTAGCTATCTTGGACGAACAACTGGCACTCGTAGAAAAATCCGGTATCTTTGCTGAAATTGGCAAGAGCGCAGGCGGTCATAACGCTGGCAGTACCGTAGAAAGCAAAATCGGTGCGAAGGCTGCTGAAATTATGAAAGCTGACCCGAGCATTGACTATAACACTGCCGTTTGCAAGGCGTGGGAACAAAGCCCCGACCTGTTGGCAGAATATGACGAAGCTTATCACCAATAAGGAAAGGAGATAACGAAAGATGGCTAAAAGAAACTACAATGGCGTACAAATCAACCCCTCTCCTACCATCGTGCGTAAAGCGGGTGCTGATATTGCAGACGTACGCAACAGAATTATGAAATTTGACGAAAACGGCGACCTTGTTTTAGCTACTGCTGGTACTGATATGGCTATGGGCATTGCACTTATTGAAGGTGGCTACAATGACATTAGCGGCGTAGAATCCGGCAAAGTTGTGGCTGGCGACGATGTAACCATTCTCGTTAAAGAAATGGGCGTTGTACTCGCAGGCGCAACCATTAAAGCAGGTCAAGAAGTAGCCGCAGGTGCAGACGGTCTTGCAGCTGTTGCCGCTGGTGGCGATTACGTTCTTGGTATCGCTCTTGATAACGCAGAAGCAGACGAGTATTTTGAAATCCAACTGACAAAATACCAAAAAGCTGGCTCTGCTTCCGAACCGGAAGAAACCGTATAAGGAGGAATAAAGAATGACAGTTACAGCTTCTACAATTAACGCACAAATTGCAAAAGGTCAATTTAGACCTCATACCGCTCTTACCAATATGGCGCAAGCGTGGTATCAAAACGCATCTAACTATTTTGCAAAAGCACTCTTCCCCGTTTGCAAAGTATCCTTATCTTCTGACAACTACTACGTTTTCGATAAGGAAGACCTGTTGAGAGATGGCTGGCAACGTAAACCGCAATACGGTGAAGTAATGCCCGCTGTTCTGAGCGAACACACCGAAACCTACAACTGCGTAGTAGACCAAATGAAAATGGGTATCGACAAAATCCGCTTAACCGACCTCACCCGCCGTCAAGGTCCCTCTATTAAAGACCCTCGTCAACAACGTGTAAGAACAATGGCTGAACAAGCTAACATTCATCAAGATAAGCTGTTCGCAAATGCGTTCTTCAAATCTGGCGTATGGGGCAACGAATGGACTGGCACCGACTCCACCGCTCCTAATGAAAAAGAATTTATTAAATTCTCCAATGGTAACTCCGACCCCATTAAATTTATCGCAGACCAAAAACTGGCTATGCACGAAAACACCGGCCGCACTCCTAACAAGCTGGCGCTCGGTGCGAATGTATTTAACGCTCTGAAACAACACGAAGGCATTTTGGAACGCATTAAATACGGTGGCACTTCCGCTAACCCCGCACAAGTAGACAAAAACGTACTGGCTCAACTCTTTGGCGTTGACGAAATCGTTGTACTTATGTCTATCTACAACCAAGCTAAACTTGGCAAAGAAGCAGATATGACTTTCATTGGCGACCCCAACGCTATGCTGCTTGCTTATGCTACTGACGCACCTTCCATTGACGAACCCTCCGCAGGTTACATCTTCACTTGGGATATGCTTGGCGATGGTCAAATTATGCCTATCTTTAATTATGACGGTCCGCCTGCAACCCACTCCGAATACGTTGAAGCTTTGATGGCTTACGACCTCAAGAAAACCTCCGACGACTTGGCAGTATTCTTCAAAGGCGTAGTTTAAGAAAGGGTGACAGCACATGAAGCTGATTGCAAAGAAGCCTTGTAGCTTTGGTGGCAAAAAGTTTTACATCGGTGATGAAATCCCTGCCGAATACATTTTAGACCCCAAGGCACAGGAAAAATTGGGCGTTCTGGCTTGTGTGGGCGAAGAAATTACTCCCGTTACCGTGCCTATCGCCGTTCAATCTGCTAAAGGCAAAATGGAGCTTAACATTACCGGTGAAGGTATGCAGTCCATTTTTGACGTACTGACAGGCAAGGCAAACGAAGTAGAGCCTATCATTAAAGAAATGACTGACGGCGACGCTTTAATCCTGTTACACATCACTGATAGCCGTAAATCTATTCAAAGTGCGGCAGAAGCTCGCGCACACGAGTTGGAGGAAGCGGGTGAGCAATAATGCAAACCTTCTCCTACGACCCCACTAAAATCACGGACAATGGCATTCATCAAATGCGTTTCGAGCTTGGAGATACCGTTACCGATATGGGCGGCATCTCCGCGGCTCTTTGCGATGAAGAATATCAAGCTATCATCGACAAGTACGGCAAGAGTTGGCGAAAGGCAAAATTTATGTGCCTTAGAGCTATTGTGATGAAACTGTCCTTTGAGGTTGATACCCGTGTCGATGGCTTGTCCTATTCCCTTTCTCAACGCTATGACCGATGGAAGAAGATGCTGGAAGAAGCAGAAGCAGAGTTAAAAGCCTTGAATAGTTTGCCTATCGCCCGCAAGTCTGCACTCTCACCTGCTGGCGGCACTCCGTACTTCTACAACGATATGCACACCAACCGCCGTAAATTCGGAGGGGGGCGATAGCGATGTTTAGGGGGTTTTTAAGACCGGGACAAGGCTTCCGTCCGTTTACCATACTGCGAAAGACTGGCGGTACTACCAAGACAGGAAGAGCAAAGACAAGCAAGCTCACGCCTTGCGGTGAAATCCTTGGTATCATCTCGCAAGCTTCTCAAAAGGAACAGGAACAATGGAAGCAGAACGGACACCCTATCACGCACACCATCGTTCAGAGGGGTACGGAAGACAGGGTAAAGGCTACGGACATTCTGGAACTGGAAATACCGGGGCAAAAGCCAAGACGTTTCCGTGTGCAGGGCGTTCATAACCCTGCGGAGCTTGGGCATTTTACGTCTTACAAAGTGGAGGAAAGGGACGATTTACAATGAAAATCTCTCATACATTCACTAAGCGGATTGAAAATGCAAACGAAATTATCAAGGGACAAATCGAAAAGCGCTCATACGAGGTTGCCAATGAACTCCGAAACTCTGCTATGCAGGTTTTGAGAGGTCAAAGGAGCGGTAGACGGTACAAAGTGCCAGGCACGTTCCGAAGGCAAAGGGACAAGACAGACGGAAAGATTAAAAGGGGCAGATATTACACTGCTTCCGCACCTGGCGAGCCGCCTGCGGTACGCACAGGAGCGTTCCGAAACTCTTGGCAAGCTTCCGCTCGCGTGGTGTATGGCTCTTACATCTCACGCATTGAGAGCAACATCAAGACCGACAACGGCGCATACACGCTTGGACAAATCTTGGAGGAAGGTACAAGCCGTATGGCTCCACGCCCCTACCAAGAGGAAATCTTGGATAAAGCCGAACCGGAAATTTTTAAGATTTATGATAAACCGTATTTTTAAGGAGGACAGTCAATGATAGAGCAAGCGTTATATGAACATTTGCAGGCACAGGCTGTCCTTTCTCCGTATCTCGCGAAGTACGACGACCAACCTGCTATCTTTAACCAAGAAGCACCGTCGGACGCTGACGAACTTTGGGGCAACGGACCACAATACGGACGCATCGTGTTTGCCGTAGACATTCAAGGCGACCCCGAAAGAACGATGGGCGGAACACTCGTCGTAGATATTATGTGCCACGAGGATGAGGAAAACCCACAATATCCCGAAGACATAGAGCCGATTATCCGCAAGCTGATACACGGCTACTTCTTCTCTAAAGGGAAATTCGTCGTAGCCGCTCAATGGAAAAATTCCTCTTACTTCTCCCAACCGACTGACCAAATCAAAGGCTGTACAGTATCCTTTGACTTGTTGGCGTTCCCTCGTCAGTTTAGCGAACTCATAGACCGCTTTAACGAGTGGACCTGCGACAACTTCGATAATATACACGTCATTAACCACAACGAACTGCCCGATACTGCTTGGAAGCCTGAGCATAGGGAGTATGCCGTTTACTGGCGGTATGTGACGGACAAGCCTGCTGGGTGGATACCCGACACGTTTCAGACTGTATGGCGCACCGCTACCGTTAGGTGCCACATCTTCGCAAAAGAAAGTAGCATTGCAGGAGAGGTTGCAAGAACCATACAACGAAGGTTATATGCTGTTAAGCGGTTGTTTAGAGTTGGCGATAGTCCGATAATGGTTAATCGGCAAAATTCTGTTGATAACGGAGCGGATGCCTTACGGACGGGACAGCTCACAGTAGAAGCTACCTATGGTGAAATCGTTCATATCGAAAACACCGAAACATTTAACAATATCAGCTATGAATCAGCTGGCGAAGAAAGGAGCGTTTAGATGGCGAGTAAAAAGACCACGGAGGAAACCGTGAAGGAAACCATTTCTACCGTAAAAGACACAATCAATACTGTTGAAGAAACGATTGCCGTCGTTGAGGAAACAATGGGCGTGAAGCCGCAAGAACCCAACGTAAGCCTTTATTCAGCAGATGAATTAGCACAAAACTACAAAGTATTCAAAACTTCCCGTGAAATCGTAGTCGTTGCCCTGCGTTTGGCAGGAAAGAAAACAGCTACTTTCGATGAAGCTAAGACAATCATTGAAAAATTTAAAAACAAGGAGGTCAAGTAAATGGCTATTCACTTTAAAGAGGGCGAAAAGAAAGTACGCCCCGGTATCTACCAAAGATATACCAACGTAGGCTTTGACACATTGGCAGGCGCACGAGATGGCATTTGCGCTATTCCTATCAGAGCAAGCTGGGGACCTTTGGGCAAAGTTATTAAAAACACTATCCAAAGCCAACTGGATAAAAACTACGGCTCTGGTACATACGGTGCAGCTTACACCGTGCCTGCTGCTAAAGCAATGTTTGATGGTGGCGCATCCACCGTCTACACCTATCGCTTAGGCTCTGGCGGCGAAAAAGCAAGCCTTACTGTTGACGCATTGACTGTTACCGCTAAATATCCTGGTGCAATGGAATTGAGCGTAGCCGTTCAAACCAAACTTGGCGATACCGCTAAAAAACAATTCCTCGTTTATACTGGCACTCGACTGGTAGAAACTATTGAATTTGCCGCTGATGGCGAAAAAGAAGGTGCAAACCTTGTTGCTGCTTGTGCGGACTCCGCTTATGTGGAGGTTAAATGCGAAGCTGCCACCGTTTCTGTACTGGCAGTAGCCTCTGGTGCGTTGACTGGCGGCGTAGACCCGACCGTTACCAACGAAGACTACTCCAAAGCATTTGCCGCTTTTGAACCGTACTACTACAACACCATCGCTCTCGACGTGGACGACGACGAAAATATGACCGTGAGCCTGCTCCTGCAATCCTATTTGGACCATGCCTACGAAATGGGCAAGCTGGGCATTGCCGTAGTTGGTGAAAAAACCACCGTACCGTTTGAAACCCGTTGCAAACACGCAAAAGCATTCAACGATAAAAAAGTTGTATTCGTTGGCGGTGGCTGGATGGTAGGCACCGAAAACAAAGACGGTGTTATGGCTATCTGCTACACCGCAGGCGTTATTGCGGCAACTCCGTCCAGTCAAAGCATTGTGCATACCGTTATCTCCGGTGCAACCGAATTGTGCGAATCCTTGACCTACGACCAATACGTAGAAGCTATTTTGAACGGTATGCTGATGGTATCTATGTCTCCCGAAGGTCAAATCTGGTACGACGCAGGCATTAACACCTTAATTACTCCCGAAACCGACAAAGAAGACGAAGGTTGGAAGAAAATTAAACGTACAAGAATCCGTATGGAATTATTCGACAGAATGGACCGCGAAACTATGCCGAAAGTTGGTAAAGTACCTAATGACTCTGACGGCGTAGGCGACATTATCCAAGCAGGTCTGCGTGTTCTTAGAGCAATGGAAAACGAAAGAAAATTCCACAAAAACTCTGGTGTTATCGCAGAAGACCCGTCTAATCCGTATGACGGCGATAGCGTTTGGTTTATCATCCAAGCCGACGATGTTGATACTGCCGAAAAAATCTACTTCCATTATCAATTCCGCTATTCCCAAAACTCTTAAAGGAGGGTAAAAAATGAGTAAATACCAAACTCTCAACACCACCGAGTTAATGACTGGCAAGGATGGCCGTCTGTACGTTGAGGTTAATGGCAAAAATGAGTTTCTTGCTGAAATTAACACATTTAAGGTTAATATGACCGCCAATACCGTTGACGTGCAACCGGTAAACGATATTGTTGTCCATCCTGTTCCGACTGGCGTAACTCTTGAACTGAGCCTTACAGAAATGGTTATCCGTGATGATGTAATTATGGAACCGCTCTTGAAAGCGCTCCGTAACGGTCAATTCCCTGTCTACAACTTCCAAGGCGTATGCTACAAACCCGATGGACAAGAGCAACGCTACACCTTCAATAATGCCGTACCGAAAGGCACTTTTGGCATTATGAACTTGACTCCTGGCGAAGTAATCTCTCGCGAGCAAACCTTTGGTTTGAACGAAATCCCCGAATCTTTGTCCTCTATCGTATCTACTTATCTGAACAAATAAGAAAAGGGCATCGTAGAGATGCCCTTCCCATAACAGGAGGTAATTTATTATGGCTAAAGAACTCGAAAAAGAAAGCATTACTGGAATTGATACCGCATCTGACCGAAAAGCGGCTGAATATGATTTACTGGAAGCCCTTTTGGAAGCTTCTGAATATAAAAATGACGTTGAAAATATTGCGACAGTAAACATCACTAAAGGCGAAAAAGTGCTGTTTACCGTAAGACTTCACCCGTTGTCTGAACCTGATGTGCGTAAGGCTCGTAAAGCAGCTACTTCTTACGTTAAAAACCAAAAAAATAAACGCTTTGTAAAAGAAGAAGAATTTAACACTTCTACTTTCAATAGCTGGCTCATCTACTTGGCGACTGTTGATGAAGACAGAGAAAGAGTTTGGGATAACAAGGGCTTTATGAAGCAGCACGGCCTTATGCAAGGTTGGGAAAGCATCGACAAGCTGATTCCGTTTGGCAAAAAACGCCAAATGGCTGAACTTGTTTTGGAAATCAGCGGCATGAACGACGAAGACGACGAAATGGTAACAGACGAGCAATTTCGCGAGAGCGACGATTGAGGAAACCTACCTGGGTAAGCTGTTGTACGCTACCTACATAATTCAAAAAATTCAGCCCGGCATATACTTGGGACTTCGCACCATCAATGACCCTATTCCTTACGGGGAAAGGTGTTTTATGACAGCGTGTATGCAAAAAGCGTCAGAGGAAGGGGATATTCCTGTCCACTGTAAAAATTTATCGGGTAATCAAAAAGAATAGGGGTACAAGTTGTACCCCTTTACTATTTAAACAATTTCACCCAAAGGAGGTGAAAGTTAATGTCTCAACACGTAACGATTGACATTGAGGCACGCTTTGTCGATAACGTATCTGGTGAAGCGAAAAGTGCTGCTGATGCCGTTGATAAAGTCGGAACATCAGCAGATGAAGCAAAAAAACCATTAGACACATTAGGCAAGACCAAAGTTAAACCTCGTATTGATGTTGACGACAATAAGTATCTTAAAAAAATTAGAGCTGCCGAAGACAAGGCTCGAAAGCTTGGGAACACGAAAACGGCTATGGTGTTGTCTGCTATAGATAAGGCATCTACCGTCGTGTCTCGGATAGTGAATAAAGCACGAAGCATTGCGGGCAAGACTTGGCAAGCCTATGCAAAAGTCAGAGATTCCGAAGCACTCGCAAGCCTCCGAAAAATCGGTGATTTAGGGCGTGGCATTGCAGGCAAGACTTGGCGTGCAGTAGTAAAGGTGACGGACTACGCAACGACACCGCTCCGAAAGCTAAAGGATATGCTCTTTAGTATTCAAACCCTCGTAGCCGGTATTATGGCAGGCTTTGCGGCGAACAAGCTCATTGTTCAACCCGTTGGGCTGGCAGACGCATATTCCAGCGCACAAATTGGCTTCTCTACGCTTTTGGGCGAAAGCAGAGGTCAACAGATGATGGACGACCTCGACGTATTTGCAAAGAAAACTCCGTTTAAATCCTCCGAAGTAATTGGGCAAACCCAACGTATGCTTGCTATGGGCTGGAACGCAGAAGACATCATTAAGGATATGGAAACCATTGGTGATGCTGCTGCGGCTACAGGCAAAGGCTCAATGGGTATGCAACAAATCGTAACCGCTCTATCCCAAATCAAAACCAAGGGTAGACTTTCCACAGAAGAATTGAACCAGTTGGCGGAGGCGGGCATCTCAGCTAAGAAATACCTCGCTGAAGGCTTAGGCTATGGCACAGGCGATGAGGGCATTGCCGCTATGACAAAAGACCTTGAAGACGGCGCAATCGCTTCTGGTAAAGCATTGAACGCACTCTTGGCAGGAATGAAGGAATATCAAGGTATGATGGATAAGACTGCGAACGAAACCGTAGCAGGTCTTTGGAGTCAAATCCAAGATACTTTTGAAATTAACATCTTCCGCCGTTGGGGACAAGGTTTGCAAGAGGGCGCAAAGAAAAGTTTTGGCTCTGTTGTAAAACTTCTGGACGAAGCTGACGGTGCGCTTGAAAAGTTTGGCGATACCGTTTTTGAAGTAGGCAAGAACATTTCTAACTGGCTTGCTGATAAGTTTGAGAAAGCGGTTGAACGAATTACCAATATTACTGGCTCATTCGAGTTTAAGGAAGCTGACTTAGGTAAAAAGCTCTCTATGCTATGGAACGGCGTAATCGTTGACCCGCTCAAAGAATGGTGGGACGGTGGCGGTCAAGAAAAGACTGCGGAAACGGCTGGCAACATCGGTAGATGGATGGGTGAATTTATCACAAACGGACTTCTTGCTATTTTTGGTGCTACCGAAGTATTGGCAGACGGAGAGGGAGCGGCTAACGCAGGTAAAAGCGTGGCAGGCTCATTCGTCAAAGGCTTCTTAGACGCTTTTGACGGCTCCGCTATTACTGATGCCTTGGTAAAAGCTATCAGTAACGTATGGGACGCTCTGCCGTGGTGGGGCAAGATGTTAGTTGGTGGCTATGGCGTAGCAAAAGGCGTAGGACTGTTTAACTCCGTAGTAGGCGGCATAACAAGTCTTATCGGTAACATTGGCGTAATTACCGGCTCTGCGGGAGCAGGAACAGGTTTATTAGGCTATGGTGCAAATACGGCTATTTCTATGGGCGCAGGAAACCTTGCTGGCGGTGCTTCGCTTGGAGCAGGTACACTTTCCGCTTTAGGACTTGGCGCAACCGCAGGTGGCATTGCTGGCGGTGTGACTGTCATTAAAGGCGGTTATGACCTTTACGGCGCATACAAATCCTATCAAGCAGGAGATGAAACGGAAGGACGTGCCAAGGTAGCAAGCGGCGGCGGTGCTCTTGCAGGTGTAGGCACTGGTGCGGCTATCGGTGCTATGTTTGGCGGTCCTATCGGTGCTTTAATTGGTGCAGGTATTGGCGGCGTTGCAGGCTGGTGGGCAGGCGACAAAGCGGCTGACAGCATTAGAAGTGCCAACTATGAATCGCAAGAGATGAAAGAAGCCCTTGAAGATAGTTCAAAATCAGCGGAAGACGTGGCACAAACGTTCAAGAAAGCTAAGTGGGAAAATATGAAAAAACACTTTGGCGATATTGAACTTTCCTTGTCTGAATGTGAACGACTGGCAGACCAAATTGTATGGGGCGACGATATGGGGAGTTTTGAAAAATTCTCATCTTCCGTCAAAAACGCAGAAGCTAACTTAGGTGCTTTGAAAAGTGCGGCTGAATCTACTGAAAAATGGATGTGGAAAGCAGGGCTTGGCGTAAAATTTAACGATAAGGAAATAGAATCTATTAAAAAATCATTTGATGATTATATCAGTTCTTCAAAATCCTATCTTGAAAATAAGCACTATGAATTTACGGCATCCGCAGACCTATTGCTCGACCTTGAAACCAAAGAGGGCAAGGCTATCCTTGAAGGTGGCAATGCGTTCTATAAGGCTGAACAAGAAAAACTTGAGCAATACGGCAAGGAGTTAGGCGACGAACTATCCAAGGCGCTTGAAAATGGCATTATAGACGCTGACGAAGAAAAAATTATTCTCGCCGCACAAGAGAAAATTGCAAACATCACAAAGAAAATATCTCAGGCAGAGGCAGAAGCTGAAATCGAACTCATTAAAGTAAAATTCGGTGGTGGCAACCTTGACCTTGATTCTTTTGAAACCTTTATGGCAACAATGAAAACCACTCTTAATGAACGTAAGCTTACGGCAGAAGAAGCATTTACAGTACAAGTTGCCAACTTGAAACTGCGCTTCCCTAAAGGCGGTAAGCAATATGAGCAAGAGCTAAAAACACTCGTTGCCGGATATAAAGCCGAAATCGAAAGCGTCAAAGTGGATATTTTGAATGTGGAATTAGGTATCATCGGAGAAGCCTATGCAAACGAACTTGGCGATAACGCCAAAGGGAAGCTACAAGATGCCTTAAATAAGGCTATTGAAGAAGGCATTGACTTCGATAATGAAAAGGTATGGAACGCTGACAAAGTTCGCGACCTGTTAGGTATGGATAGCTTGTCAAAAGAAGCGGCAGGAGCTATCGCGGATATGCTCGCTGGCGTTGCAGACCAGCTTGAATTAACAACAGTCAATGGAAAGTTAATTTTAGACCTTACTACCGAAGAAGGTACGGAGGAAAAAGTCAAAGAGAAAGTCGATAAGGAAATTCCAGACAAGGTGGAAAAGAAACTCAAGGTTGACATTACCGCCGAGAAGAGAATTAAAAATCAAATTGACATTCTGGCTGAAGAGTTCAATATTCCCGAAAGTAAGGCGGCCTCTATTTTGTGGCAATTAAGCTCTGCAAAGACTATCCAAAACAAAGTAGAGATACTGGCTAAAGAGTTCGGTATTAACGAATTTGAGTCGAAAACTATCATATGGAAATTGTTCGGACAAAAGAACATCTTGAACACTTTACGATTTAGTGCAAGCGAATTTGGTCTGAAAAATAGCTACTCGTTCAGCCCGACAATCAACGTTAATCCCGTAAAAGGAACTGTAACACCTATCCGTTTCAGTTCCAACGGACTTGCTACCCAAGAGTTCCGTGGCGGTATCGTTGGCGGTTCCAGTAGTTATGAAGCATTTGCCCGTGGTGGTATTGCAGGCTATTCTGACGGCGGTATGGTACGTGGTGGCGCAAGGCTGATTAAGGTAGCAGAAGAAGGTACTCCCGAAATGATTATTCCGCTTTCCAGCCAACGCAGGGACCGTGGCATTAAACTGTGGGAGAAAGCAGGGGAAATGCTTGGCGTTGCAGGCTTCTTCCGTGGCGGACGTACTGACAACGGTAACGAAGAAGCACACCTTAACCAATTCAGCGTTAAACCTGTATCAGTAGGCAATGACGTTAAGATTAACCTTGGCGGTATTCAAGTTTCCATCAGCGTTGACGCAAAAGGCTCTGCGAATGTAGTCGAAGACATTAAGGCTAAGAGCCACGAAATCGCAGAAATCATTGCAGGGGAATTTGCTGACGCTTTAGGCGGTCAGTTTGAAAATACCCCTTTGCGTGGAGGTGCTTGATATGGCTATCAGTACATTAGATATTGCTAATATTCTGCTTAACTCACACGTTGATATTATCATCACTGAACGCTCAAAGGCTAAAGTAAAATCCATCTCCGATGTATTAAAGCTGACGCAGAAGTTCATCTATGTACCGTGGTTGCCCGAAGAAATCGAATTTGATAATGGCGAAGGTAAATTTGCGGTTTATGACATCTTAGACAAAGGGGACGTTGCCGTCCCCAGCGGTGTCAGCTTAAAGCGGTATTCTTGGGAGGGCATATTTCCCGGTCTAAAACGAAATGAGTATTCAATGCTTAGAGGCGGTTTAAAGCTACCGCCAAGCCACTATCACACCATCCTAACCGAATGGAAAGACAAAGGTACGCCGTTACATTTGCTTGTTGTAGGAACATCAATCAATGCTGACGTACTGATTGACGAGTACAACGGCGCATACAGTGGTGGCTTTGGTGACATTAAATACAACATATCGTTCATTGAAGATAAGGATATTGTCGTTTCAACTACCAAAATACCGGCGACAAAGCGGTCACAAACCAAAAGTAGCCAAAAGACCTATACCGTTAAAAAAGGAGATACCCTTTGGGAAATATCCGAAAAACACCAAGGCGCAGGCTCGAAATGGCGAAATATTTATGACGCAAACAAAGACGTTATAGAGAAAACCGCAAGAAAACACGGCTTTAAGTCAAGCGATAACGGTTGGTGGATATTCCCTGGAACAGTATTGACGTTGCCGTAAAGGAGCAGATTATGACAGCAGCGATTGGAAATCCAGTATATACAGTAATCATTAAAGCCGACGGCACAGAATACAACGTATCAGCTGCGCTTGAAAGTCTTAGTTTTGCAGACCAGCAGAAGCAATTTGCTCAATGCGTAACAATGCAGATAGTCAACCAAAAAATAAACGATAGTTGGCTATCTGCTCTCCTAAAGGTTGGCTCTCGTGTATATATCTACGCTGACGATGGTACGACTAAAGCAGAAGTATTCAGAGGTTTGGTGTGGACACGTTCTTACGGCTCTGCAAACGATGGTAAGGTATTAAAATTAAAATGCTATGACAACCTTATCTATATGCAGGAATCAGAAGATTATCGGTTTTTTGCAAGCGGCAGAAGCACGGAAGATGCGATTAAAGCCTTGTGTGGCGATTGGGGCGTAACCGTTGAGTATAGTTATGACAGTATCACCAACACAAAGCTTGTCCTGCGTGGAAATCTATCAGACATTTTTACTGCTGACCTATTGGACTTGGTAAAGGACCGCACGGGGAAAAAATACGTCATTCGTAGCGAAAAAGACGTTATGAAGATTATGCACGTCGGTAAAAACGCTACGATATACAACCTAAAACGGCAAGAGAATGTTATCAACACGTCGAGTGAACACACGATGGATGGAATGATAACCAAAGTTATCATTTTAGGCAAAGAAGACAAAAACGACCGTGCGCCAGTCGAAGCGACGGAAAAAGGGAACGTAGCACGTTACGGAACGCTCCAAAAGGTTATCAATAAAAGCGAAAACGAAAGTCTTGCAGATGCCCGAAAAGAAGCGCAAAGCCTAATCGCGAAGAATGGTGAGCCAAAATGGACGTATGAAGTCGAAGCGGTAGACATTCCTTGGATTCGTAAAGGCGACAAGGTATTTGTGAACGCAGGGGATATGGTGAATAAGAACTATATTGTTCTTAGTGTCAATCGGTCTATCAGTGGAAGTCGTAAAACAATGACTTTAACCGTAGAAAACGAGTAGGAGGTATGTATGCGAAGTAATTTACAAAGATATGGCGATGTACTTGCAAGCCGTACCAAAAAGACGGCTAATGCTGCCGTTCCGCTCTACCTCGAACTTGGAAAGATTGAGAGCAACCTATATCTCAAGGTTGATAGCGTGAAAGACCCCATCGCAAGCGACCAGTACCTAATTAGTCTATCGTTGACACACGAGAATTATTTTTCGTACAACGAAATGAATTCCAGCGCAGCCGCTCCCCATCATCACGAGGGCGGAACACACGCTCAAAAGGGCGGCTCCGGCTACCATACCCACGATGATGGTCTTCATGACCACAGAATACCCTCCGTATTCCGTAAGCTCCAAGAGGGCGACCGTGTGCTTGTGGCGTGGTGTGGAGCGCAACCGGTTATCGTTGATATAGTCGTGGCTGGCGACACTATTTCTATCAATTAGGAGGGGTGTGAATGGCTAATAACTTATTTCCAGAGGGGTACGAAACAGAAGTAATTGAGTTTCCGACACTCGCAGGCGATACCATTATAGGTTATAAACCCGGCATAGCCTTTGCTAATGAAGCGGGGGATTTTGTCCGTGATGGTAAGTATAGGCTTATTGATAATTCCGGTATTGAATCACTAAAAAACTGGATTATAAACTGCTTGCATACGCAAAGGTACGCTCATCTTGCTTACGATACTGACTTTGGTATTGATATAGAAAGTGTTTTTAAGGCTGAAAGCCGTGCGGAAGCTGAAAGCATTTTAGCGAGGGAAATTACAGAGGCATTGCTGGCAGATAAGTATTCAAGGATAGAATACCTGTCCGATATGTCCTTTGAATGGACTGCCGCAGATGCCGTAGTAGTATCTTTCGTGGTACACGCAATCAACGCAGTAACCATTGATATAACCACAAGCATTGCCGCATAGAAAGGAGCGTGAACTGTATGAGTGAATTTATAAAACCCGATTTTCTTGAAAATACGAGTACGAATGATTTTCACAATGAAATGCTGACGGAACTGCCGTCGGACATTGACACCTCACAAGGCAATCATGTTTATAATCTGACACGTGCTTCTGCACTTATCGCAGCAAAAACCTGTGAGTTCATTGCCCCCGAAATCATTAAATTGATATTTCCCGAATGGTCTTATGGTAGCTTTCTTGATAATCACGCAAAATCAAGAAATATCTTTCGTAGGGCGGCAACGGCGGCAAATGGCTACATAACCGTAACCGTTTCCGAGGAAACTACCATCCCCGTAGGCTCCTTGTTTGCTACCGCTTCCATCAACGATGAGCCTTCCGTCTTTTATCAGACATTAGAAGAAGTCACTATTTTAAAAGGGGAAAGCGCGCAAGTACCCATTGAATGTACTGAAACAGGCATTGTCGGGAATACGCAAGCTGGCACCATTATTCTCGTAGCAAGTAAGCTGACAAACGTATCTGCCGTAATTAACGAAGAAGATATTACCGGTGGCACGGAAGAAGAGGACGACGAAACCTTGTATGCTCGTATTGCCGAATACGATAGAACGCAAGGTGAATCTTATGTAGGCAACAAAGCTGACTTTAAGAGATGGGCGACCAGCGTTGATGGTGTAGGCGAAGCAACCGTTCTGTCCGCAACGGATGATAGCGGAACTGTCACCATAATTTTAACGGATATGAACGGTCAACCTGCCACCGAAAAACTGTGTGAATCGGTTTATAATTATATTATGAAGCCCGACGACCCTTACAACCGTCTTGCTCCTGTAAACGCAATCCTCGTAGTAAAACCACCCGATACAATGCCTATCTGCATTAGGGCGACCATTGAGCTTGTGGCAGGAGCAGCCATTGAAGATGTAATGACTGCGTTCAAGTCTGCCGTTGCTCTCTATCTCCCTGTTGCGCTCGACGACAAAGAAGTCAAATACACAAAAATCTGCAATATCTTAGGCGATACCGCAGGTGTAAATGACTATAAAGACGTTCTCATTGGCGCAAAGGTTGACGGAGCAGTTACCTACGACACGAAAAATATCCCCATTACAGATGTTCAACTCCCTGTTATCAACGAAGAAGACCTTATTCTGACAGGCGGAACAGTATAGGAGGCAACAATGAATTATCAAACAGAGTTAATGCGCTCAATCCTTAAAAGTGAACGGGCGCAACAGATGATTGATTATGTTTCTCCTATCTACGGTGACAGTTATGTCGGACTATGGCTCTTTGAGGTAATGGGACAGTCTTGGGACAAGGT
>JAZNCH010000004.1:0-8497 GCA_045587445.1 Eubacteriales bacterium
GAATATAAGAACGCAGAAAACGCAATCAAAGACATTATTGGCGATGCCACAATGACGGTGAAAATGGTATGAGATTGACATTGGCAAATGCCAAAGCGATAAAATACGCTTGTTTGAAATTCCATTATGCAAAATCCGTTCCGTCTGTTCAATATGGTTTCAATGTTTACAATGACGATGACGAATGGTGCGGAGTGATTTGTTATGGTAGCGGTGCAACCCCAAACATCGGGAAACCATTTGGATTGATGCAAGGTGAAATTCTTGAATTGGTGCGTGTTGCGTTGAACGGCAAACAAAAAACAACATCGGAATGTGTTGCCGCATCTTTGCGTGAATTACACCGAATTGACCCCGTTTTGAAAATGGTGGTTTCTTATGCTGATTTGGATCAAGAACACGCAGGAACGATATACCAAGCTACAAATTGGATTTATTTAGGAAAAATGAATGAAAATGTAAAATCTGCATACATTGTAAACGGCAAAAAAATGCATTGCAGAGTTCCACATTCATTGGGCGGTAAAAATTCATTAGAATGGGTAAAAAACAATCTGGATGAAAACGCAACAGAATTTATATCCAAAGGCAAACACAAATACATTTTTGTTTTTGATAAACGATTACGGAAACAATGGTTGAAACAACATCAACCATATCCTAAAAAGCGAAGTGAGATGAATGGCAAACAATGAAAATTTAAGACCATTTACAAGTGAACAAAGCCACGAAGAAGCCGTGGAGAATGGCAGAAAAGGTGGCATTGCATCGGGCGAATCACGGAGGGCAAAAAAATCCCTCCGTGAAGCAATGCAGATTTTGATGGATGCCGATTTGACGGGCAAGGATGGCAAGACAATGACAGGCACGGAAGCTATGGCGGCAAAGGCTTTTCAAGCGGCACTCAAAGGCGATTGGAAAGCGTGGGAGTTAGTGCGTGACACTGCAGGACAGAAACCCGTGGAGCGTGTTATGGTTGCTGATGTGGAAGCGTCCGTAATTGCCGAAGTGGAGGCGATGGTCAATGGATCGGAAACAGGCGGTTGATTTCTTGCTTGCATATCCATATCGTTTTGGTCACTCTGTGGGCTTTACAAGGCTCACAGACCTTCACAACGATTGGATTAAGGAAATGATAAGGGGCAAGGAAGATAAGACCTTACAGGCTCACCGTGGCTCTTACAAGACCACTTGCGTGTCCATCGCCCTGTCGTTGATTGTGGTGTTGCTTCCAAACTGCAAAACTTTGTTTATGCGAAAGACAGACAATGACATAAAGGAAGTCATTTCACAGGTAAAGAAGATTTTGCAGAGCCAACAGATGCGGTACTTTGTGCAGTGCATTTATGGCTGTGATTTGAAACTGACCACGGCAACGGCAAACGAAATCAGCACGAACTTATCCACCGATATTCGAGGCACGGCACAGCTTGTCGGCTTGGGTATGGGTGGATCGCTGACAGGTAAACACTTTGACCGTATTTTTACGGATGATATTGTCAATGTGCAAGACCGCATTTCAAAGGCAGAGCGAGACCGCACAAAGCTGATTTACCAAGAGTTGCGGAACATCATCAACCGAGGCGGACGGATATTCAACACCGGCACACCGTGGCATAAAGACGATGCTTTTTCGCTTATGCCAAATCCAGAAGTTTATGACTGCTATTCCACCGGCTTGATGTCCGATGCAGAGATAGCGGAAATCCGTGAGAAAATGACTGCTTCACTCTTTGCGGCAAACTATGAGATGCGGCACATTGCGGCGGAGGATGTTATCTTTGACAATCCGCAAACAGGAGCAGACCCGGCGTTGGTCGAACAGGGCGAATGCCACATTGATGCGGCATACGATGGCGAGGACTGGACGGCATTTACCATTTGTCGAAAAAAGGATGGCAAATACTATGTTTACGGCAGATGTTGGAGAAAGCACATTGATGATGTTGAAGCGGAGATAATTAAACTCCGTCAAGCCTTTAATGCTGGACGAATACATTGCGAAAACAATGCGGATAAAGGCTATCTCGGTAAAGACCTACGCAAAAAGGGCGAAAGGGTCAATATTTACCATGAAAGCATGAACAAGTTTCTCAAGATAACAAGCTATCTCAAGTCTGAATGGCGAAATGTGGTTTTTGTTAAAGGAACGGACAAAGAATACATTGACCAAATCTGCGACTATAACGAAAACGCAGAACACGATGACTGCCCGGATAGTTTGGCATCGCTGATCCGCAAACTGTGGAACAGAAACGACACGGCAACAAGCAATTACACACCGATTTTTATGTAGGAGGCAAACTATGGATGTAAGAAACGCAATTCCAAACACAATGAGTTGCTTCACAAGGGATGGAAGTGCCGATTGCCAAAAATGCCAGCATATCGTAGTGTTTGGTAAAATAAAATATTGCGGATATTGTCCTCCACGGTGCGCCTTGCATCAAATTATAAAAGAATCGTATGACCCTGAAAACATGAAACGAAGGTGTATATTGTGTGAACATTACACATTGAGCCTTAAATCCAACAAATGTTGCGAATGTTTATCTACAGTGCATTTGGATAATTTCAAATTGGCAAAAGATATAGAAAATGCCGATTGGTATAAAAATATGCCTGAAAAATAATTGATGGGAGCGTGATTGACATTCTCACATATAACGACCTTTTGGAAATTGGCGAAAACGAACGGGACAGAATGGAGTTTGTGCTATCGGCAATTCGTGAGCATAAGGCAAGCAAGGATTATGCGATTGCTGCCGATGCGGAATTGTACTACAAGCACCAGAACCCCACGATTATGCGATTTCAACGGTGGATTTATAACCAATTCGGGCAAAAAGTCCCAGACATTTGGAGCGCAAACAATAAGATTGCATCGAACTGGTACAACTATTTCACCACGCAGGCGGTTTCTTATCTGCTGGGTAATGGTGTGACTTTCAAAACCGAATCGAACAAGAAGAAGCTGGGCAAGGACTTTGACAAGCGTGTGCAGGATTGCGCTACGGCTGCAAAGAACGGCGGCGTTGCGTTTGGCTACTGGAATAATGACCATTTAGAGGTTTTTCACCTAAACGACAGCCCCCAGCACCCTGGTTTTGTTCCTCTGTGGGATGCCGAAGATGCAAGCCTAAAGGCTGGTATCAGATATTGGCAGATTGACGACAACAAGCCGGTGCGTGCTACTCTGTATGAACTTGATGGATATACCGACTATATCAAGAGAAAAGACAAGGATATGGAGGTATTGACCGAAAAGAAAACATACAGATATGATGCGATCACGCTGAAGGAAAGCGGTGAAGTGATTGGCGAAACAAACTTCCGAAATTATGATCGTTTCCCGATTGTTCCGCTGTGGAATGTAAACCATCAATCCGACCTTGTAGGCAATCAAGGCACGATTGACGCTTATGACTTGATGGTTTCCGGCTTGATTAACAATGTTTCTGACGGCGAGTTCATTTATTGGATTTTGAAGAACTGCGGTGGCATGGATGCGATGGACGATGTAAGGTTTATCGAGCAGTTAAAGTTGACCCACACCGCACACGCTGACGGTGATGATGGTGCATCTGTTGAGGCTCACAATGTTTCCGTTGAGTTTAAAGCAACCGCAGAAGCCCTTGACAGGCTCACAGAGCAGCTGTACACCGATTTTATGGCACTCAAGGTGCGTGACCTTTCCGCAGGAAATAAAACCGCTACGGAGATTACAGCGGCTTACGAGCCTATCAATCAGAAAACAGACCAGTTTGAATATTGCGTGACAGAGTTTATCAACGGCATTTTGGAACTGGCTGGCATTGAGGACGAGCCGACTTATACACGGTCACAGATGAGCAACCAAAGCGAACTGCTGGAAATGGTGTTGCAGTGTGCTGAATATTTGGACGATGAATATGTCACAACCAAAATCCTCACGCTACTCGGTGACAGCGATAAGGTTCAAATGGTGCTAAAACGCAAGGATGCGGAAGCGGCTGACCGATACAAACAGCAGGAAGCGGAACTGGAAGAATTGCGAAATCAGCAGAACAATGAACCCGTGGAGGAATAACAGATAATGGCGGACAAAGCACATATTCTTACGGACGAAAAACTGGAAGAAATGGAAAAGCGGCTGTATGCCATTTATTCCAGAGCGGAAAAGGGAATAGGCGAAAGGTGGAAAGAGTACCTTGTGGAAGCACAAGCGGAAATTGACGAACTACAAAAAGCCTATGACCTTGCCAAAAAAGGCGGCGATCAAAAGGAAATCCGCAAGTCTGGACGAAAGCTATCAAAGGCTAAGCGTGACCGCACATTGATGAATAACCGATTTAAGGATTTGACAGAACGCACGGCGGCTGAATTGGCAAATGTGAACAAAACCGCATTGGCATATATCAACCGGCAGTTGCCGGAAGTCTATTCCATAAATTACAATGTGCTTGCACCGAGAGTTGATGGTGTCGGTGGATACTCTTTTGCGTTGGTCGATGCCGACACCGTGAAAAACCTTGCAACCACCGACAAAAGCCTTTTGCCGTACAAAGAACTTGACAAAAAGAAAGATATTCGATGGAATGTCAAGAAGATGAATGCAGAGGTCTTACAAGGAATTTTGCAGGGCGAGCCGATGGACAGAATTGCAAGACGTTTGTCAAAAGTTGTCGGAATGAATGAAACGGCAGCAATTCGCAATGCACGAACAATGGTCACGGGCGCAGAAAACAAGGGTAGACAGGACAGTTATGCACGGGCAGAAGCTGACGGAATCATTCTGCAAAAGGAATGGCTTGCCACGAATGACGGCAGAGTGCGACACTCACACGCAATGCTTGACGGTGCTATTGTTGACCAAGATAAAAAGTTTGACAATGGCTTGATGTACCCAGGAGACCCAAGCGGCAGACCCGAAGAGGTTTATAATTGCCGCTGTACTCTTGTAGCAAAAGTCAACGGTTTCAAAAAGGTGCAAGTGCAAAAGGCTATGGCTGAAAAGCAGGTGGAAGAACCGAAACTGCAAAAGCCTATCGAATATCAAAACCCCACATCGGAAGACTATTCCAACCTTGGAAAAGCATCACGCAAGAATGTTTCCAAAGAAGACCAAGAGCAGATTTTCAAGCACGATGGTGGCGGTTATGTTGCAACACATAACTATTCAACAATAAATTCCAATTTGAGAAAAGACGGATATGCAGGAAATCCGCTTACCGATGATGATAAAAAGACCATTTCCGCACTTGATAGGGCAATATCCAAAACACAGACCGATAAGGATTATGTGTTTACAAGATATGTCAATGCCGACTATCTAACAAGCCAATTTGGTGTATATCAAACTGGATTCCACGGTGAACAAGAAACCATAAGCAATATGATTCTTGAGTTTAGAAACACCAAAAAGCAAGTACCACGCATTACCCAAGAATTGCAGAAACTTATCGGAACCGATGACATTGATCCTGCGTTCCTTTCCACATCTATGCTGCCCGACAAAAACATTATGAAATCCAAATCCGTGCTTATCAAAATCAAAGCACCAAAGGGAACAGATGTTTATGTGCCGAAAAACAGAAAAGAATCCGAGTGTATTTTTGGCAGAGGGGTAAAGAGAACGATTGAATCTGTTGAGTTTGATGAACAGCAAAACAAGTGGATTATAACGGAGGTTATCAGCATTGGATAAAAAGCAATTTGATAAACTGTATTCATTAAATCCCGTTGCTTTGTTTGAAGAACTGCAAAACATCAAAGACAAAAACGCATTTACTGACGAACAGTTTTCGATGATAAGCAAAAAAGTGTCTTCCGAATCACAAAAAAAGTATCTTATGGCAAAAAAAGGATTTTCGGAAGATGATTATGAGAAACTAAAGGCTTGTGGTGTTTGACAATGAGTTACACATACAAAGACAACACGGATGAGGTTTTGTCCGCTTTGGAAAAGGCGAAAAAGCGTGGTTTGGAGGCTATCGGTTTGGTAGCGGAAGGACACGCAAAGAATATTACACCCGTTGATACTGGCAGATTGCGTAACTCTATCAGCCACACAGCGGACGATGAAGCGGCATACATCGGCACAAATGTGGAGTATGCTCCCTATGTCGAGTTAGGCGCAAGGGGCAGAGATGGAAAACATATGCTCCAACGAGCCGCCACAGAACACACAGACGAATACAAGCGGCTGATGAAAGATAGCATGAAAAACGCCTAAACCGAGGGGCATTGACATTTAGGAGGTAAAATGACAGTAAATATTTTAGGCACACCCTACGAAATCATTGTGAAAAAGTACGATGAAGAAGAATGTTTTGAAAAAGAAGAAATCAACGGGTATTGTTATAGTCACACACACCAAATTGTGTTGTGCGATATGTCAACATATAAAGGTTGGGAAGACGAACCAAAAGAAGTAATAATCCGACAGCAAAAGGAAACACTTAGACACGAAATAGTACACGCATTTTTGAATGAAAGTGGATTGAAAAACAACTGCAATTCTTTGGACTATTCGTGGGCAAGAAATGAAGAAATGGTGGACTGGATTGCTATTCAAGGTGCAAAAATCTACAAGGCTTGGCAAGAGGCTGATGCCCTGTAACTGGGGGCATTGACAAACGCAAAAAAGTATTGTATAATATTTGCGTAATATACATACAATCTAATGGCACAGAACGCCACCGAAAGAAAGGAAATTGTTATGGCATTGACTAAAGCACAGGTTCGTGAAATCCTGTCTGCAGCAGGTGTAACGAGCGAGAACATGAGCGAGGCTGTCGATAAGATTATTGACGGTCATGTAACTTCCGTAAATGCTCTGCGTGAAGACATCGCAAAGTATAAAGCGGATGCGGAAAAGCTGCCTACCGTCCAGAAAGAGTTGGACGATATGAAAGCTAACACCAACGATAGTTGGAAGGAAAAGCACGACAAGCTGAAAGGCGAATTTGACAAGTACAAGGGCGATATTGAAGCCAAGGAAACCAAGGCGAACAAGGAAAAGGCTGTCCGTGCCTTTTACGAAAGCAAGGGTATCACTGGCAAGAACCTTGAAATTGCTATGCGTGGCAGTCGAGCCGAAATCGACGGCATCGAACTGGACGGCGACAAAATCAAGGACAACTCCGTTTTGGATGCACTTGTCAAGGGCGATTTCTCCGGCTTAGTCGCAACCACAACCACGAAGGGTGCGAATACCGCTACCCCCCCGGCAAACAATGGCGGTGACAAGCTGACCAAGGCAGACATTTACAAGAAGGACGAAAGAGGCCGCTATATTATGTCTGCATCCGAGCGTCAGAAAGCACTTGCCGAAAACCAAATTATTTAACAAAAAGGAGAATAGCAAATGGCTGTTGAAACTCTGACTAACCCCCGTACCGCTCTGCCCAACGTCTATACCGATGTTACCGCAAGAGAGGTTGATTTTGTAACCAGATTTGCTGACAACTGGGAGGCCCTGCGTAACATTCTTGGCATTATGCGCCCCATCCGCAAGGCTCCCGGCACTCAGCTGATTTCCTACACCGCCGATGTCACTCTGGAAAGTGGCGATGTCGAACCCGGTCACGTTATCCCCTATTCTAAGGCTACCATTACCCAGGCTGCCAAGGGTGACCTGGAAATCAAGAAGTATGCAAAGGCTGTCCCCATCGAGGATGTGAACAAGTACGGCGCAGTTATCGCCGTTGAAAAGTCTGACGATGCCTTCCTGACCAAGCTGCAGAACGAAGTCCTGAACAACTTCTACACCTTCCTGAACACCGGCACTCTGACCGGCGAGGCTGCTACTTGGCAGGCTGCTCTGGCAAAGGCACAGGGCGAAGTGCTGAACAAGTTTGCATCTATGCAGATGGAAGTCACCGACGTTGTCGGCTTTGCAAACATTCTGGACGCTTACGAGTATCTGGGCGCAGCTGAGATTTCCGTGCAGACCCGTTTTGGCATTCAGTATGTCGAAGATTTCCTGGGTTATTCCGTTCTGTTCCTGCTGCCTGAACCCCGTGTTGCCCGTGGCACTGTCATTGCTACCCCTGTTGAGAATGTGGATCTGTACTACATCGACCCCTCCGACAGCGACTTTGCGAAGCTGGGTCTGAACTACACCACTCAGGGCGAAACCAACCTGATTGGCTTCCATGCTCAGGGCAACTATGGTACTGCCGTTGGCGAGTCCTATGCTATTATGGGTATGGCTCTTTGGGCAGAGTACATTGACGGTATCGCAAAGATTACCTTCGGTGCTTGATGTATCGGGTAATTAAAGCGTTCACCGATTTGCGACACCATCACGCCTATTCCGTGGGGGACACCTTCCCCCACAATGGCGTTGTGGTTGATTCTGAACGAATCGCAGAACTGGCGAGCGATAAGAACCGGCTGGGCGTTTCTCTGATTGAAGAAATCACTCCGAAGCCCAAGCGGACACGGAAAAAGAAAGACGAAGAATAACGAAGGAGGCGGCGTGATGCTCACCGAATTGTGCGCAGAATTGCGT
>JAZNCH010000005.1:0-9490 GCA_045587445.1 Eubacteriales bacterium
GTCCAATCCATTGGAGTAAGTCGCTCCACGGATTGTAGTTTATCGGTGTTGCTTCGATTAGCGCAGATAAAAAACCTACAATAATTGCGGCATTTCCTGCTAATTCACCAATAGTCATATTGGCGATTGTGTTCATATCCATATCCCACTCCCCTTCCCTACCTATAAGTTAGTGCTTTTTCGATAGTCCATTGCAGGCGATTTATCCTATTCGATAAGGTTGCACGGCTAATTCCAATTTCTCTCGCCCATTGAGCGATAGTTTGCGTTTTTCCGTTATAGGTAATAAAGTGATTACTTCGTTTGTTGTTTTGTTGTTCATCGTTAGTTGTCCAACGGCAATTAGAAGGTTCATAATTTCCGTTGTTATCTATACGTTCAATGGTGCATTGTCCTCTCGGAGCTGTTTCATCATATCCGTTGGCTAACGCCCATTCGTGGAAGGCTTCAAAACTATTGCGCCATTCTTCACAAATGCTTACGCCCCTTGCACCATAGCCGTTGTAATCAGAATTACTCGGTAGATAGCACCGTTTTTTCATACTCAGCCAAACATAGTACAAGCGGGTGTTAAGCAAGCCGTGTTTTATTATCGCACAGCCACAGTTTCGCTTGAGACAGCCACAGCTTTGCTTTCGCCCACTCACAAGGTCATCACGCCTTGCAAGTGTTGTATTTCCGCAGTCGCACAAGCATTTCCATCGCGAACGGCGTTTTCCGTTCTTTGATATTAGGTCTTCTGCTCTTTCAACGACTATCAATCTACCAAATTTTCTACCGATGATTTGAGATGACTTTCCCATTGTTTACCTCCGTGTAAACGCTCCGAAAATAGAATTAAGGGAAAGGCGGTCGGAGTTCCGCCCTTTCGGGAGCTACCCTATCCCTAATAATATTATACTACAAAAATGTAAATCTTTGTAAACCGTGCGCTTATCGGCGCACTTATTTATCGTTTCAGCTCTTTTACTGCTTCAATCAGCAACGCAAGAACGGCGTTGTAATTAACGGATTTATAGCCTTCTTCGTTGGTCATTACTGCTTCAGGCAATACCTTTTCGACTTCTTGAGCGATAACGCCTGCGCTACGTTCACCATCCATAGTAAACAAGCAACCGGAAATAGCTTCGAGTTTATCCAATGCGTTTTCAATCGGTTTAATGTCGGATTTCAAGCGAGCATCGGAGGTTGTGTTGTATTTGGTCGCATTCATAGTGCCGTTCCAGCTCAAATTGCCGTCAGGTTTACCTTGCAAGAGTTTAGAGGTAGTACCATTGTTAGCGTGCAAATTGAAATAGCCAGGATAGTTTGCGTGTTCTTTACCGCACAAATCCAAGTGAGCGCCATTGCCGGAGCTTGTACCGCCATTTAAGCCGAGATAAGAAGTATTGATGTTTCGAGAAAATGCGGAGCCGATTGTCATTTTTGCACCGTTGGCTGTGACTACATCGTTTCCGTCCCAAGTCAAAGAGCCGGAGGGAGTGCCAATCAATTTCTTTTGATTTGTGCCATCAGATGCCCAAATACCAAATTTGCCAGCTTCTTCGTCACCTTTGCCAAAAAGACGAAGAGATGCACCGTTTACGGAATTGGGCGCACTATTCAAAAAGATTGCGCTGGTATCAACGGGCATAGAGAAAGAATTGGTCAATACATGATTGCCACGCCAACGAAGTGTTCCATCAACTTGACCACGCAGAACATGGTTGACTTCAGCGTTGCGTGCATGAAGTTGGAAGCCACCAGGGATAGAGCTATGGCCAGAACCGCAAAGGTCGAGTTGTGCGCCATCGCCTTGTTGTGTGCCACCGCACAAGCCAAGATAAGAATTGGATACATCACGGGTGATGGAAACTTGAGATTTCAATGCACCACCTGCGAGCGGAAGGTAGTCGTGAGTATGAGCGGTCGGTGCATAGTTGTTATGGCTATGGACTGTCGCCGCCTTGCCTGCAAGAGCGGTTTCCAGTCCAGTAATTTCGGATTGAGCGTGTGTATGAGAGGAATTTGCGTAGTTATGGCTATGGCTTGCATCTGCTTTGCCATCGAGTGCGGATTTAATACCGCCAGAGGTTACGGGGTTAGTGCTATTTGCGGTGGGTGTGGTGTCGAAAGAAAGAGCGTTTTGTTTGGCATTCCAAGCGGATTTTTCGGAAGCGGTAACGTGTACGTCAGCATTTTGGCTATGTTCGTATGCTACTTTACCACGGTCGCCACGATAAGCGGTTGCAGAGGTTTCACCAAGGGCAATGCTTGCGGAAATTTCCACATAACCAGTACCACCCCAACGATATGTTTTGTTAGTATCTTGTGCAACGTAGATTTTGTCAGCCGCACCAGTCGCAGGGAAAGCGGATAAAGAGGATTTTTCTACAATGTCGGACACATAAGAGGGCAGTTGGCTTTCGGGTACTTTACCGTCCACTAAATCAGCTTTAGCCGCCAACGCAGTAGCAAGTCCAGTTACATCACCTTGAGCGTGGGTATGGCTTGCATTTGCTTTACCTGCCAACGCAGTTTCCAAGCCTGTTACTTCGCCTTGTGCGTGAGTGTGAGCAGAAGCCGCCGCACCTACATCGGAAGCAGTATGGGTATGAGTAGCACTTGCTTTGCCTGTAAGTGCATCTGCCAAGCCTGTCACGTCAGCTTGTGCGTGGCTATGTGCAGAAGCCGCCTTGCCTGCAAGTGCAGTAGCCAAGCCGTCTACATCTGCCATTTCGTGAGTATGTTCGGTAGCCGCATAGTTGTGAGTATGAGCGGTGGGAGCATATTCGCTATGAGTATGGAGGGTTTCTGCATAACCATCGTGGGTATGGTTAGTGTTCGCCTTGCCAGTTTGGAGTTCTTCAATATCCGCTTCGATGGCATCTAAGTCGTCTGTCAGACAACGAGTGTCGTCTTGGTCGCGGTAGATTTGATTAGTGGAGGTTTCGGGGGTAAACATCGGATTTGCCATTATTATTTCCTCGTTTCTAAAAAACACCATCCATTTAAGGACATAAAAAAGGTAAACATTCGACAGGGGTTAGTTACATTGCGAGTACATCACTTGCAGTTACTTTACTTGCGGTTACTTTAGCCATTAGGTACGCCCCCTTTCAATAAATCTATTATCTTAAACTACCATTCTAATACAGGCAGTTCAGCGATAACTTCTTCAAGCGTGGGAATATCTCTCTCCCCTGCTTCTACTTGAGCAAGAATTTCATAACATTTTGCCCACACGTAGCTTACCCAATCTCTTACTGCTTCCGCTTCAAGTCGGAATTTTTCAATAGGAGAATATAAGTAAGTACCTACGCAAGTATGTACGTTATCATAGTTGCGTTCTTGTACTTTGGTATCCATCCAGTTTTGTACGCCATCAGTCAAGCGTTTTTGGATTTCAGCTTTTACTTCCTGTACAGGTTGGGTAGGAGCGTAACCTGCAACATACCAGTTGCCGTCATAGGCTTGCTCTACTTCCATTTCTTCCATACCGATAGATTTATAAAATTCGGTATCAGTACCAATACCAACACTTACCTCTTTAGTTTCTTCGTTAATTATTTGAGCATATTTCTGCATAGAGGTCAGACTCCTTTCGCTGGGAAGAATGTTATAATATTTTCATTAACTCCACCATTTTCTGTTTTGTATTTTACAACATCGCCTTTTACTACGGGTAAAAATACCGTACCACCGTAAGGTTGTATATTTATAATCCTGACGTTGTTTACATAAACTTTGGTATTTATATTACTATTATCCAACGAACCAATTATAAATCCGTTAGATGGTGCAGTATAACTTTGTTCGACGCCAGCTGTGAAGGGCAATGATATACCTGCACTATAATTCGGCATAAAATTGCTATTAGTATCCTGCGTTGTCAGTGTTTTTGTTGTGCCGTCTGCAAAAGTTAAGGTTATTACTTTACCGCTGATAGAAGCAGCTGTTACCGCAGTAGACAGCCCTAAGTTTGTTCTTGCGTCTGCCGCAGCAGTTGCTCCTGTACCACCATTAGCAATAGCAACAGTACCATTCATATCGGAGGCGTTACTTCGTGCGGCAATGGTTTTCCATTGTGTGCCGTCATATTGAATGGTAATAGGCTTATTTGCTGCCATCCAGTTTGCATTTTTAGGAGTTAAGCCTGTGGTAGTGTTGTTAGTAGTGGATTGACGGATATATTTATCGCCTAAGCCGTTTACATTCAATTTTGCGGAGATGCTTGCACTGACTACGTTAGGGATAATAACGATGGTTAAGCCAGCGGTTAATGCGGTTACGCCTGTTACTGTTGCGGTATAGGTTACGCCATCGGTAGAGGTTGCGGTTACGACTTGCAAGCCGCCAACACCTGCGTCAATGGCTTTGTCACGGAAATTATCATTGGTGACGTTGTTTAGATTCGTGTCAGCTTTGCCGTTAAGCAGGTTTTTGATTTTAGACCAAGTATGACTTAAGCCAACTTCGTCGAGGAATTTTTGTACACTCATTTTATCCCTCCTGTTTTATTAAAGTACCCACGCAGTCAAAAGACTGCGCAGGTAAGAGTAAAATTAAGCGTTAGCGTAGAGTTCGTCAATTTCAGCAGTGGTCAATGCAACCATATCGCCAGAAGTGATTTCTACGAAAGTGGAACCGCCATAACGATAAGTTTTGTTAGTAGCGAGGTCAATGTAGATTTTGTCGCTCATAGCAACGATTTCAGTAGTATGGCTGGATTCTTCATAGAATTTGCCGCTTGCATAGTAGCCTTCTACAACATCGTCAACATAAGACGGGAGTTGAGCAGACGGAATTTTGCCGTCAGAACCGAGGGTAGCAACGCCATTTGCCACGCCTTTAGCAGAAGCAGGGATAGCACCGATTTCAGCAACAGTAAATGCAATGTCAGCAGTACCGTCAAAGGATTGTTCTTTAGCACCTACGGTAATTTTGCGAGCAGTTTCCAGTTTTACAGCGGAGTTAGCCGCACCGCCTACAGTTGCAGAGCCAGCGTATTCGTGGGTGTGACCTTCATCAGCTTTGGTATCCAATGCCGCTTTTACAGCTTTGTTTTCTACGGGGTTAGTGGAAGTACCGCTCAATGCAGTATCAACGATGGTTTTGTTCGCGCCTTCTGCAATGCCGTCCAATTTAGCTTTGTCAGTCGCAGACATAAAGCCGTTAGCGGATTGAGTTGCCACATCATGAACGTGACCTTCCGCAGCTGCGCCTACATCGCCATAGCTAAGGGTTACGTCAGCGGACAATGCTTTGCCATTAACGGTGCGAGTAGTCGGAACTGCACCAACGTCTTCGTAGTTCAGTTCGATGTTGCTGTCAAGAGCTTTACCATTAACGGTAGTAGTTTTGTCTACTTTGCCTGCAATATCAGAAGCTACGAGATAGTTAGCATCGTTGGTCAATTCGCTAACTTTAGTCGGAACGGCAACGTCTACCGCTTTGCCATTAACGGACAATGCAGAGCCGTTCACTTTAACGCTTTCGATTACGTTGACTTGTGCGCCTTCTGCTACGCCTGCCAGTTTTTCTTTTTCCGCAGTGGTATAGTCGTTAGTGGAAAGACCTTTACCGCTTTCTTTTGCTACGAAGTCAGATTTAATTTTGCCTAATACGTGTTGTAAACCAGAGCCATTGATAAATTTTTCAGCCATTGTTGTTTCTTCCTTTCTTGATTACGCATTTGCGTATAATTCGTCGAGTTCGTCTGTCGTCAGAGCTTCCGCTCCTGCATAGGGGAGATTATTCCAAGTGGTTACACCGTCCCCGATTTTCATAAGAGAAGTGTTTACTTCAAGTCCCAACTCCCCTTTTTTAAGAATGGGATTTTTTAAACGCCAGTTAGTTGCAGTATCATTGCGGCAGACTAAGTTTGCTATTTTAATTGTCTTTTCTGCCATAATCTCACCTCATCATGCGTTGCCGCAGTCCAAAGTGATTTGGTCATCTTCCATTACTACTTTTGCACCATCGCTCAATGCACTTACGGCGGTTTGAGCAATGTTAGTGCCAAAGTTAGCAGTAGCTCTTTCTTCTGTGTAGTAGAGGTTGGAGCCTTCTGCCACGTCAGAAGTAGTCAAGGTAACTGCGCCAGTTTTGCCGTTGATTGCGGAAACATAGCCGCTTTCAGTCGGAGCAACGAGTTTTACCCAGTTTTCGAGAACGGTCGGGTCGTTACCTTTCAAGATGAAGGATTCGTTAAGGTCAGTACGGACAGCAACGTCGCCTTCTTGTGCTTCAAGAGCAAGCATTTCTACTTCGGTGTCTACTACGGCAGTAGAAGTAACGGCAAGAGCAGGAAGAACGGAAGTATCCAGTTTGCCGTTTTCGTCCAAGATGGGAACATTGCCTGCGCTTGCGCCTACGTCTTTGGAAGCGGCGGTGCCTGCATCGGTGATTTTCGCCAAGGTCAGGTCGGGAATGTCGCTTGCTTCAAGTTGTGCGCCTGCGGTTACACGGCCTTTGCTGTCAACGGTAACTTTCGGATATGTACCTGCGGTTACGCCAGTATCAGCCAAAGTAGCGTTGATGGAAACGGCTTCGCTACCATCAAAGGAAGCAGTACCGGTTACATCACCTTCCAAGGAAATGTCTTTAGCTTCTGCCAGTTTGGAAGCAGTAGCAGCATTACCTTCGATGGTTTCGGTGAAAGTCTTTTTACCGGTGATTTCTTGAGCGCCGTTCAAGGTAACATAGTTGGACAAGTCAACTTCTGCGGTACCAGAAGAAGCACTCATAGTTTGCCAAGAGCTACCGTTGAAAACGTAAATAGTCTTATCGTCTTTGCAGTAAATCTGCATACCTTCATAAGCTACGCCATTATCGACAAACTCGTTGGCTACACTTAGAGAATCGACGATATATTTACTATCGACGGGATTTCCGGCAAGGTCAAAGCCGGAAGCAATTAAAATGCCTTTACCATAGTTACTCATAGTCGTTTACCTCCCTAAATTAGTAACTATACTTAATTGCGAAGTCAGTTACAGTAGAAGCAGTCTTCACATAAGCATAGTAAGCTACATCGCCACTTGCAGTAGTAACGGTAACTTCGTGTTTGGTATAGCTTGCGATATTTTCAAAGCCGTTGGGGTCAACCGCAGATTTGAGTTCGCCATAAGAAGCGGGGTAAGCAATAACCATACATTCGCCTTCGGTAGTGTAGGTATAGTTTTTGTTGCCTTTCGCTTTAACGTCTTTAGTCAAGGATTTAATAACATCGCTGGTGATTGCTGTGCCGTCTGCCACAACACCATAGTAGTAGGGGTCAATAAAGGTGAATTTAGTGGAGCTTGCACTTGCGGAGCCGCCGTCAACGTCAGTAACAGTACCAGTAAAGGTAGCATCTGCGGTCAAGGTAATGCCCTCAGCAGGCAAGCAGTTGATAGTACCACCTTCTGCAACATTTTCGGTGATGGTAGCAATAGTGGTAGAGCCTTGTTTTGCCACAACAGAAGCAATGGCAGAGGATTTTTTGGTTGCAGTAACTTTCAGAGCGG
This sequence comes from Eubacteriales bacterium, assembly GCA_045587445.1. Lineage (GTDB taxonomy): Bacteria > Bacillota > Clostridia > Oscillospirales > CAG-272 > RGIG1995. The sequence continues at coordinate 7,491 of JAZNCH010000005.1, forward strand.
TTACGCTTACGGAGGTGCCTTTTTCAAAAGTGCCGCCGTTCGGGGTTACGCTGATAGAAGCAGTCGGTTTGATGTACGGATACAAGATTTTGGTGAGCATTTCTGCAACAGGTACGTTTTCAAAAGTAGCACCTACGGCAATGCCACCAATAGCAGATACAATCGGAGTGTCATTGGTGTAATGCACGGCTTCGTTTACTGCTTTGTTTTGAATGGGGTTTTCGCTTTCAGCGTTCAGTTCAGCGTCAACTTCGATTTCGTCAGGGGTTACATAAGCTAATTCGGACCAAGTGGAAATACCATCGCCGAATTTGAATTTGTTGGTATCGGTTTCGATACCCATTTCACCTTTGGCAAGCACAGGGTTTTTACTTGTCCAGTTCGCTGCGGTGTCGTTACGCAGCTGCAAGTTTTTGATAGTTAATGTTTTTGCCATTATGCGTTTCCTCCACATATAATGATTTCAAGTTCTTCATAATCTCTGCCAATGCAGAAATATTTACTGTTTTCTTCGTCCCACCGATAACTTGCATTTTCGCCAGTTACGATGTAGACGGTAGAGCTTGTGCCACGGTTTGGCAGTTCGCTTCGTGTTTTTACCTCAACCGCATTGCCCTTTTCCAAGCCTACCAGCCTATCGTCCAAGTCTTGGAGCTTGTCCTTTAAGCCTGTGATAGCTTCAATGGGGTGTTGGTCGGGTAAATTGCGGTTTTGGAGTTTGTTGTGGTCAGTATAGGCGATTCGGTCAATAACACCGAATTCGAGTTCAATGTCATCTGATACGTCAATGCCGTTGTTTCTACATCTCATCAAATAACACCCTCTTTCAATATGCCTTCTACTGGTACTCGTGCCTCATTGGTAGCGAATGCTTCACCATTAGTGGTAAGTACCCTCACTTGAATAAGTGCTTTACAGCCTTCTTCAAGTTTAAGTGTTTCCCTTTGGGTCAGCTTCCAACTGACACGTCGTACTTCATCCTCCACGTGCATATCCGCTTTGGATTTTGTTAAAATCTCTCTGCTCCTTTGTGACACGGTTAGCCAAATATCTTCGACTTCTTCAAGGTCAAAGGGCAGAGATACCCAGATTGTCGGCGTTGTTCCGCGCCTCAATTTACATCCCTCCTTTTAGTTTAAATGGGGGTAACTTCGTCAATCTCGGCTATGGAGAGAGCCATAATATTACTCTCCACATATTCGGTGACGTATCTTTCCATGATTATCGACGTTACGACATTTGACGGGTCAACCATCAAAGTTACGTTGTCAGCCTGCCCATACTGAAAGTAGAAAGTCCACTCGGCATTGTAGCCAGGGCTTTCGTCCTTAGAGGGAATGGGAGTGCCGTTGTTGGCAGGAGCCTGTGCAATAAAGAACAGGATTTCTCCCTCGTCGGGGTCGTTGGCATAAACACCAAGTTGTTTAGCAGTATAGGCAGTATCCAACTCATCGTTAGTCAGATAACATGGTAAGCAGCATTTGCCTTCTTCCGGATAAGTGATTGGTCGGAAAGAAAGTGTTTGTTTCGGGTCGCTGACTTCTTCCTGCGCCTGTAAAAGGCCAGGAGTAACATATCCTGCACCGGTAACGGCTTTGGTAATGTTCAGCGTGTTTCCCTCAACCAATTTAGTCAGCAGGGCAATGCCCTTGCTGGTAATTACGGCGTTTTCCCATAAGTTCATTAGGACATCACCTCTACTTTAAATTTCTCGCAATGGGTAAGTCCGACAGCCACTTTTACAGGCGGCTCGGACACCATTTGCGTACAAACTCGAATTACATAAATCAAGTGAGCGGGTTTCTTTCTGTCGAGGGTAGCTTCAATCGGTCCCCAATCATATACAACCTCGCGAACATTCACGAGAAACGTATTCTTGGCGATGTTCTCTTGAATATCTACCTCTACACCATTGAGCGCACTTGATACAGCCGCCGCCAATCTGTGAGGGTTGCAGGGGCCTCTATCTCGCCACGCAATAAGCCTTGCCCTGCGTTGCT
>JAZNCH010000006.1:0-16183 GCA_045587445.1 Eubacteriales bacterium
CGGAACAATGGAAGTCAACTTTGCAGAACTTTCCGTTGACACAATGAAAATCGGTATGATCGGCGAGGAAGGCGAATCGGAAGCAGAGGGCTACACCATGATTAAGACAAAGGCGAACATCGAGGAAGGCGATTACGTGCCTAACTTTGCCTTTGTTGGTAAGACTGCAAACGGTGCAAAGGATATTATCGTTATTATGGAAAACGCCCTTTGTACATCCGGTCTTAAAATCGAGGGTAAGCATAAGGAAAATGCGGTTATCAAGCTGACTATGGAAGCATACGCAGAGAACGAAGGCAATCTCGACAGCGTACCTGTCAAGATTTACTACCCTAAAACAGCGGCGACTGCATAAGGGTAAAAATAACTAAAAGGAGTAAAGAATAATGGAAACAATTATGAAAAAAGAAATGGAACCTAAGCCCTATACATTCAAAAAACTGTCGTCAAAGGACGTATTTTTGATGTTCAAAATTATCAGCACAATCGGCATAAATGAGTTTACCGCTTGCTTTGAGAATGGCAACGTACTTAAAGCTATCACAGCTATGACAGACGAGGAAAAGGAAAGCGATACAGGAGCACTTATGGTGGCTTCTACTGCCCTTCTGGAAGTCGGAAACGTTATCCTTACCAACCTTCCGAAGTGTGAAAAGGAAATCTATCAACTTCTTGTAAACTGTTCAGACATATCAATGTCGAAGCTTACAGCAGAAGGAAACGCCGTTATGTTCATCGAAATGGTGATTGACTTCTTCAAGAAAGAGGAATTTCCGGCTTTTTTCAAGGTTGTTTCAAAATTGTTCAAGTAGGCGAATTTGAGTTTATGGACTTGCTATTCAAAAGATATGCAAGTCCATTTTCTTTTATGGACGGAATGATTCAGACAAACCGATTTGATGATTTTGTATACAACTTCATCAACACGACGAACAAAGAGAAGGAAGATAAGATCAACTGGGAGTTCTACCTACACAAAGTGTGGGAAGGTTCTTTCAGTGACTTCAAAACTGAACTTGATGTTAGTCGTGAAAATCAGGAAATGTCCGAAAGAGCTATTGAAACAACCGTCCAACATTCACAGAATATCTTAAATATGTTCAATCCCGATGAACAAGGGGGGTGAACCACTTGGAACTGTTTAGACTATTAGGAAGAATAGTTATAGACAATGCTGACGCAAACAGGGCTTTACACGATACGTCAAGTCAGGCAAGCGAAACGGCAAACGTCATAAACAGGAGTAATACAAGTACAAGTAATTCAAACAGAACAGCTGGTTCTTCTTGGCGGAACCTTAGAACCGCTGTAAATGAATACAGGGCACAGGGACTTACAACAAGTCAGGCGTGGCGACAGGCTAACGCTGATATGAGAGCAAGTGCCGGAGAATCCGGGAACGCTATTACAAGGACTTTTTCCAGCATTGCAAAAGTAGTGGGAACAACCTTTGCAGTAAGTAAACTGGTAAGCTTCGGCAAGGGCTGTATAGATGCGGCGGCTAACGTTGCCGCTACTGAATCACAGTTTTCTCAGGTTTTCGGCAATGTGGAAAAACAGGCAAGCAAGAGCCTTACAGAAATAGCGGACAATGCCGGAATTTCTGAAAACAGAATGAAGGGAAGTTTCGTTAAAATTGCCGCCTTTGCGAAAACCACAGGAATGGACTCAGCAGGCTCATTGAAGCTGTCAGAACGTGCTATGGTTGCCGTTGCTGATAGTGCGGCATTCTATGACCGTTCACTTGAAGATACAACAGAGAGCTTGCAGTCGTTCTTGAAGGGTAACTATGAAAACGATGCGGCATTAGGTCTTTCATGTACGGAAACGACACGAAATGCGGCGGCAAATAAATTATATGGTAAGTCATTTAAGGACTTATCAGAGGAACAGAAACAGCTTACCTTGCTTCAAATGGTTGAAGATGCAAACAAGCTTTCCGGAGCTATGGGACAGGCGGCGAGAGAATCAAACACTTGGACTAATGTAACCGGAAACTTGAAGCAGGCTTGGACTGATCTGCAAGCTACACTTGGAGCAAAGGTTCTCCCGAAAGTAACTGAAATAGTCGGTAAGCTTGCGGATAAAGTGCAGGGCTTAGTTGATAAAATGCCGGCACTTCTGGACTGGATGAGTAAGCACAAAACAGAGCTTTCAGCGGTGGGTATCTTTATAGGTGCCTTAGTAACCGCTATAGGCTTGTATTCTTCCGGTCTTACACTTGCTACTGTAAAAACCACAATTATGACAGCTGCTTCATCTGCATTTGCTTCTGTTATGGCATTTTTAACGGCACCTGTAACGCTGGTAGTGCTTGCTATAGGTGCATTAATAGCGGCGTTTGTCGTCGCTTATAAGAAGTCAGAGACTTTCAGGGAGTTTATTAATAAACTGAAATCCGGCTTAATAGAAGGCTTCAATCGCATGAAGGAAGCCGCTATACAGCTGAAAGATAAGCTTGTTGAAGCGTGGGAAAACATAAAGGTAAAAGCCGAACCGGTAATAAAGTTAGTCAAAGAAAAGTTTGTTGAGGGCTTGGAAAAGCTTAAAATCAAGGCAATTGAGATAAAAGACAGACTTGTTGAAACATGGGGAACTATCAAGGAAAAGGCTGAACCTGTTGTTAAATTTATCGTTGAAAACTTCGTCAGAGGTTTAGAAACGCTGAAAAACAAGGCTATTGATATAAAAAATAAACTTGTTGAAGTGTGGGGCGAAATCTCAAAGAGAGCAGAACCACTTGTAACAGCGATAAAGAAAAACTTAATCGGAGCTTTCGAGGATTTAAGAAACAGAGGTCAGGCACTTAAAGAACGCTTGCAAGAGCTTCATGAGAAATTCAAACCTATCTCTGATTTTATCGGTGGGGCGTTTAAAACAGCGTGGGAAAATGCTGTAAGTCTCTTTGAAAAAGCAAAGGGAAAAATTCAGGACGTAACACCGAGTTTTGATACGTTAAAAACGAAAATAGGCGATTTTGCGGAAAACGCTCTGCAAAAGCTTAATGACGGCATTTCAAAGGTTAGGGATTTCTTTGATAAGCTTTCCGCAAAAGCTGGGGAGCTTTGGGACAATCTCGATCCACTTGTAACGCTTATTCGTGACAACCTTTTAAGCAACCTACAGAAACTGGGCGAACCTTTAGGAAAAATCAAGGACGCATTTCTCGACGTGGGAAGTGCAATCAAGAATGATTTGCTTCCTTTCTTGGGTGATACGTTCTTGGAAATCTGGGAATCCCTGAAAGATTTGTTCGTCGTGCTTAAACCTGTATTGGTAGCAGTTGCCGGTGTTCTGGGTGGTGCTTTAGCGGCGGCAATAGGCGTTATATCAGGCTTAATCAACGGCGTTGTATCAGCTATTTCCGGCTTTGTTGAAGCCTTCTCCGGTGTGGTACAGATTGTTTCAAACGTGTTCAAGCTTATCGTCGGAATATTTACCGGCAATGCGGACTTATGCAAAGAAGCTTTACAGGGTATCTGGGACGGCGTATGTGACGTATTCGGCGGCTTATGGGATGCTGTTTCAGGTTTTCTCAAAGGCTTTGTTGACGGCGTTGTGGGCTTCTTTAAAGGCTTATGGGATACGCTGGTAGGTCATAGCATTGTACCTGACACTATAGACGGCATAGTTAATTGTTTCAGCGGCTTATGGGATAAAGTATCAGGCTTTGTATCTGGTTTTGTTGACAGCGTTGTGAACTTCTTCACAGGGCTGAAAGATAAAGCTGTAGAAATTGCCGGAAACATCAAGGATAAAGTCGTTGAGTTCTTCGGCGGTATCAAAGATAAAGCCGGCGAAATCTGGGGCAATATTAAAAATGCCGCTTCTGAAAAATGGGAATCCATAAAGTCAACTGTATCTGAAAAGGCTTCGGCTATGAAGGATAAGGCGGCGGAAGCTTTCGGCAATATCAAGGATAAAGCCGGTGAAGTCTGGGAGAACGTGAAAAACGGTGCTTCTGAAAAGTGGGAAGCTATCAAAAACGGCGTATCTGAAAAGGCTTCGGCGGTCAAGGATAAGGTATCGGCAGCTTTCAATACAGCAAAGGACAAAGCTACATCCGCATTTACAGCGGCAAAAGATAAACTCACAAGCACAGCAGGCACAATTCTTTCAAACGTATCTGAAAAGTTTGAAAGTGTAAAAACAACAGCAGCTGAAAAGTGGGAATCTGTAAAAAGTACTGTATCGGAAAAAGCAACAGCCTTGAAAAGCAAAGTATCAACAGCATGGGACAACGTAAGAAGCAAAACATCAACAGCCTTTAGCACGGCGAAAGATAAAGCGTCAGCGGCTTTCTCAACGTTAAAGGATAAAGTATCTTCCTATGCGGAAACAGCCAAAAACAAGGCTTCTACAGCGTGGGAAAACATAAAGAGTAAGACGACAACAGCCTTTAATACAGCAAAGGATAAGGCTTCGACAGCCTTCTCAGCATTAAAGGATAAAGTATCTTCTCATGCAACAACGGCGAAAAACAAAGCTTCGGCGGCGTGGGATTCGCTGAAAAATAAAACATCATCGACGTTCAGCTCTGCAAAGGATAAGGCTTCATCTGCCTTTTCAACCTTGAAAAGCAAAGTAACGTCAGCGGCTTCATCGGCAAAGGATAAAATATCTTCAACATGGGAAACGGTCAAGAGCAAAACATCATCGGCTTTCAATTCGGCAAGGGATAAAGCGGCTTCCGCTTTCTCGACGCTGAAAAGCAAGGTAAGCAGTACAGCGTCCAGCGTTGCTTCTACCGTTTCAAGCAAATTCAGTTCTGTTAGGGATAAGGTATCATCGTTTACAAGTGCGGCAAAGGATAAGGCGGTATCTGCTTTCAGCAGTATGAAATCAAACCTTACAAGCAATATCAGCGGCATTGTTTCGACAGTATCAAGCAAGTTCAATTCAATCAAGGATAAAATCAGCAGTACCATAAATAAGGCAAAGGAAACAGTTACAAGTGCTGTTTCAAAGATTAAAAATGCCTTCAATTTCAGTTGGAAGCTTCCTGATCTTAAATTACCGCATATCAGCGTAAGCGGCGGTAAAGCTCCTTACGGTATCGGCGGAGCTGGTTCACTTCCGAAATTCTCAATCCAATGGTACCGAAAGGCTATGGATAACGCTATGTTGCTTAACAATCCGACAATCTTCGGATATAGTGCGGCAAGTGGCAACTATCTCGGCGGCGGCGAAGCTGGTTCGGAAGTCGTTGCTGGTTCAGCTACACTCATGAAGATGATTCAGGCGGCAGTATCAGCAGAAAGCGGTAATATGACGTATTACTTGCAAAAGCTTGTACAAATACTTGCTGATTACTTCCCACAGGTACTGGAAGCAATGGAAAGGGATATAGTTATTGACGGTGATGTTGCTTGTGGGGTGCTTGCTCCGAAAATGAATAAGGCATTAGGAAAAATCAAAGCTCAGGAAGAAAGGGGCAGATAAACAATGATAGAAACGGGCGTTAGGTTTACCAATCTTCATTCGTTCAGGGACTTGGATTTGATACTTTCCCCTTTTACACCGTCGCCGGCACCGGTGAAAACGACATACATTGACGTTCCCGGTGCTGACGGTAGCCTTGACTTAACAGAAGCAAACGGCGAAATCAAATACGGGAATCGCACCTTTCAGATTAAATTTACAGTTAATCCGGAATCAGAAATGACTTTTGATGAAAAGGTAAGTCAGGTATCAAATGCCTTGAACGGCAGAGAACGACAGATTATCTTTGACAGGGATTCTGAATATTACTGGTGGGGAAGGTTGACTGTAAACGAATATCTCCAGGACAAAAACATTAAGCAGCTAACCGTTACAGCAAACGTTGAACCGTATAAGTACAAAATCAAGGAAACACAAAAAACATTCACGCTTTCACCGGAAGAAACAACCATAATTCTGAAAAACGGCAGAAAGTCTGTTGTTCCGTACATAGAATGTACAGATGATAATACGTCCGTGACATTCGGCGGCACCGGAATTATTGAAGAACATATCCTTAGTGCCGGAACACACAGATTTCTTGACTGTATACTCAGGGAAGGTGAGAACTATGTGTGGATTTCCGGAACAGGTGAAATAACATTCAGGTATAGAGAGGGTGATTTGTAATGTACACGATAACTTGTGACGGCAATCCTTTGCTTGACCTTCGGCTTGAATCGTTAATCCTTCACAATCCGAAAGTGATAGTTGAAGCGAATACAGTCGGAAGCTGTTCATTCAAGATATACACTAATCATCCTTACTATCACGAATTGCAGAAATTGAAATCAATTGTTGAGGTAGCTGACGAATACGGCGTTATTTTCCGTGGCAGAATTACCGATGATACAGTAGATTTCTACAATGGAAAAGCCGTTGACCTTGAAGGGTTAATGGCTTTTTTCAATGATTCGATAGTTCGTCCTTATATCTTCCCGGATGATTTTCTGGGAAATGATGAATATATAGCGGCGGCGGAAAGTGGAAATGTCATTGAATTTTTCTTGAAATGGCTGATAGACAATCATAATTCACAGGTTGAACCTTTCCAGCGTTTCAAGCTCGGAAAAGTTACTGTTTCTGATCCAAACAACTATTTATCCCGTTCAGATACAGGCTATAACAGCACGTGGAGCGTTTTAAGTTCAAAGCTTTTCGGCTCTACTTTGGGTGGCTATCTTTGTATCAGATACGAACCGGACGGAAACTATATTGACTATTTGCAAGAATTTGAGTTGACAAATTTTCAAGAAATCCGCTTCGGTGAAAACCTGCTTGATATTATAACTGAAACGGATGCAACAACAACCTATTCCGCTATTATTCCGCTTGGTGTGGAAATCAAAGGAACAGAAGAAAACAACGATACAAAAAAGCTGTTGACAATCTCCGGCATTGCTGACGGCGATATTACAGACGATATTGTCAAGGTGGGCGATACGTTATATTCCCGAAGTGCTGTTGATGCTTATGGGTGGATATACGCACCTGTTTCAGAAACAACGTGGGAAGATGTAACGGAAGAAAGCAACCTTCTGACAAAAGGGCAAAGCTATCTTGAAAATACAGCAATCAGGCTTTCAAGCACAGTTGAGATAAAAGCGGTAGACCTACACTATTCCGATTCGCAAATTGAATCATTCCGGATATACCGAAATATCAGGGTTACATCGGAACCACACGAACAGAAAGGAACATTGCCGCTTACTAAACTTGAAATCGACGTAATCAATCCGCAAAACACAATTATTACTATCGGTAATAAAAAACTGACATTGACGGATATGAACAACCGGCAAATGTCAACGGCAATTGACCGAATACAGACAGCGGAAAAGGACGTTGAAGAAACAAGACAGCAAGTATCAGAAGTTAATCAACAGGTGGTAATTGAAACAACAGAAATCCTTAATACCTGCAATGAGATTATTCTCGGAGCTTTAGAATCCTATGTGAAAACGTCGAATTATGAGGAATTTAAGGAAACTGTTGAAACTCAGCTGTCAATTTTGGCTGGTGAAATCGTGATGAAGTTTGAAACTACAACAGAACACATTGAGAATGTCAACGGCGATTTACAGCTTACGGTTGATACGCTGGGGAAATACTTTGAATTTACGGAAAACGGGCTGAAAATCAAGTCCGGCTCAAATGATATGTCATTGACTATTGACAATGATGTTATAACCTTTGAAAAAAACGGTCAGCAGTTCGGCTGGTGGGACGGTGTTGACTTCCACACCGGAAATATTTTTGTGAATGTTGACGAAAAAGCACAGTTCGGAAACTTTGCTTTTGTTCCCCGTTCTGACGGCTCTTTGTCATTCTTGAAAGTTGGTGAGTAAATGGCGGTAAAATTAACGATTGTTATTAATCAGAATAGCCAAAGCGTGGCGGATAATACATCGAATGTGACGGTGAAAGTCAATGCCAGCTGGACTTATGGCTCCTACAACAAATTGCAGAAGTCAGGCTATTTGATTATTGACGGCACAAAATACACCTTTACATCATCCTTTAACACAGGACAGAGTACAAGCGGCACACAAACACTTTTCACAAAAACGGTAAATGTCAAGCACGGCTCAGACGGTAAAAAAACGCTGACAACTTCTGCTTCATATACAACAGGCGTAAGTAGCGGCACTATAGCCGCTTCCGCTTCAAAGGCTTTAACCACAATTCCCCGAAAAAGTACCTTGACAGCTTCAAACGGTACTTTGGGAACGGCTCAGACGCTGACAGTTACAAAGCAATCAAGCGGCTTTACGCACACTATAACGTATAAATGTGGCACGGCTTCCGGTACGGTATGCACGAAATCAAGCAGTACAAGCGTAAGTTTTACGCCGCCTTTATCTCTTGCAAGTCAGAATACCACAGGTACTTCTGTATCAGTTGCTTTCACAATCACGACTTACAACGGTGACACAAGTCTTGGAGCTAATTCAAAGACTATCAGCTGTGCAATCCCGGCAAGTGTAAAGCCGTCCTGTACAGTTACAGTTACTGATCCGACAGGCTATGCGGATAAGTACGGAAGCTATGTAAAGGGGCTTTCAAAATTCAAGGTAGTTGTTACGCCCACAACTTCTTACGGCTCCGCTATTGCGTCATACAGCACGTCAGCCAACGGTGCAACGTATACGGCGGCAAGCTTTACGACAGGCGTTATAAATGCGGCAGGCTCGCAAACTATCAAGGCGACAGTAAAAGATAAACGTGGACGCTCCAGCACGGCTTCCGCTTCAAAAACTGTAATCGGGTACACAGTCCCGGTAGTAGTCAAGTTGATAACAGAACGCTGTGAATGGGACGGTACACTCAACGACGAAGGCGAATACATTCGAGCTACATTCTCCGCACAGGTTACACCGTTGAACAATCTGAATACAGCGGCTTATGTTTTGATGTACAAAAAATCCGCCGAAGAAGGTTACACAGAAGTGGGGCTTGATGAATATGAAAATATGTACACAATCACGGATAAAACGTACATATTCCCGGCTGACAGTAGCAGTTCTTATAACGTCGAATTGACAGTAACGGACAATCACAATTCAACAACAAGAACCGTAACAGCATCAACCGGATTTACCTTAATGCACTTTGGAAGTGACGGCAAAAGCATAGGATTAGGCAAAATCGCTGAAATTCCGCTTGATATTGGGCTTGATACCTGCTTTCGCAATCCCGTATGGGGTAAGGTAGTGGGGCTTGATAAGCTCCCTGCAATTCCCGAAAATAGCGATTTTAACGACTATATGACAACAGGCTGTTATGCAGTATACCGCAACGCAGAAGCCGCCACAATCGCAAATATGCCGGTTCAGCGTGCCGGAAGGCTGGAAGTTATTTCGGCAACCGGCGAAGGAATCAGGGTTTCAGAGTGGTCTTATATCCGGCAGAGGTTCACGCCCTACAACTCAGATAATGCAGTGTGGGAAAGAGATATAACACGCTCAGAAGATAATGTCTGGAGATATTACGACTGGAACCGGGTAACACTAACGCCTGAAATAGCGGCAAGGGTGTACAAGCTTCCAAAATTGCTTTGGAATGGTGGTTACTTTATGACTTCCGGGCATACTGTCACACTTTCAGAAGCGATAAGCAAGCAGAATAACGGAATAGTTCTCGGTTTCAGTGCATACACGGACGGGGCAGTAGGTGATTATTGGTGGCATAATTTCTTTGTCCCGAAAAGCGTTGTCGTGGATCAGCCGGGAACAGGGCATTGCTTCACAATGGCGGCAGGCAATTTCTCGCTTGTTGCTATGAAATACTTAATGATTAGCGACACAAAAATAACAGGTCACAACAACAACAATCTCGAAGGCACAGCGGCAAGTGGCATAACCTACACCAATAACCGCTTTGTTCTCCGATACGTTCTCGGCGTATAGAAAGGAAATACCAATGAATAATGAAATATTAGTAGCTGTAATCGGCTCCGGTACATCAATTCTTGCAAGCGTAATAACCCTTATCGGCGTTTTTGCCAAACTGAAACAGGCAAACAATGAAATAGTTCACCGGTTGGAAACATCCCAGGCGGTCACGGACACCAAAATTGAGGAATTGACAAGAGAAGTCCGGGAGCATAACGGCTTTGCACGGAGAATGCCTGTTGTTGAAGAAAAAATCAAAATCGCTAATCGTCGAATTGAGGATATTGAAAGGAAATTGGAATAGAGGTGCTTTATGGAAAATCTCAAAAAGTTAATAGATGTAAAGTCAATCGTCACACTTATTCTGACGGTTGTTTTTGCCGTGCTTTCGGTTAGCGGTAAAATAGCCGCCGATCAGTTTTTGACCGTATTTGCGGTTGTAATTTCTTTCTATTATGGCGTTCAATATCAGAAAAAACAGGGGGAATAAAAAATGGCAGTAACTATTTATGCGGCAGGGAATAAAACGCAGTTGACAAAACACTTTAATATTTCAGAGTTTCGCTGTAAGTGTGGCGGCAATCATCCGATAAAACACGACAAAAAGCTCACGGAGAAGCTTGAACAGCTTATGGAAGCAATCGGAGCTGATAAGTGTATCATCAATTCCGGTCATAGATGCGAAGCACACGATAAAAGGGTTGGTGGTTCCGGCAAAGGTCAGCACGTTTACGGCACAGCTGCCGATGCTGTATTTTTTGATAAATCCGGTAAGATTATCGGCACAAAGTACATTTCTTGCAAAGCCCAGGACTTAGGCTTCCCCGGCATTGCTAATATTGACAGAGACTACACCGCTATTCACCTTGACGTTAGAACAAGTGGCAAGTATTACGGTGATGAAAACCCGGATCGAAACAACGGCAAACCGAACTATAATACTGTTACAAGCAATTTCTATGATTATTATGGAATCAAGAAAAGCGTCGTGAAGAAGGGCTGTAACGATACGGTGAAAGAGTGGCAAGAAGCGGCATTGAAGGACGGTTTTTCTTTGCCTTCCGGAGCTGACGGCTTGTGGGGTGCTGAATGCCTTGCAGTTGCTAAAAAAGCGATTTGCAAGCACGGGAAAGAGTACACCAACAAGAACCTTGTAAAAATCATTCAGAAGGCTGTCGGTGTTGACGTTGACGGGCTTTTTGGTGAAGCAACGGAAGCGGCGGTCAAGAAGTACCAGAAGAAACACAAGCTTGACGCTGACGGCATTGTGGGCTTGAACACATGGAAAAGAATACTGAATGTTAAGTAAAAAAAAGGGAAGCGGTCAATCCGCTTCCCTGTTTTTTTTATGCCTTAATAAGTCGCCGGGCTGTAATCCGGTAAGCTCACATATAACGTCAAGTGTTTCTGTATTGATAGGCTCATTCCTTCTGATTCGCTGTATAGTGCCTTCCGGGATAATCTTTTCTTTCCTCAGCCTGTAAGCCGAATACCCGGCTTCTTTCAGCTTGCTTAAAATGCCGTCGTAAACTATCATATTTCGCCGCCTTTCTTTTGTGGTATAGTTTCAAGGGTTATCCCCTGAAAACGTCACAGAAGCAATTCTCGACGCTCTCAGGGGGTATTGCCGTTTCATTCAACAAACTTAACACTTTCTTTCAACTTTTCAACATTCTTGATAAAAATGGGATAACAGGACTTCTTCTTTTTCGTGTTCCTCTTGACATTGCCGTGATAGAATACCTTGTTGTCACGGGCTGAAAATGTCCTTCCGTCAGGTGTGCGGTAGTATCTCCAGAAGCCGAACACACCATAACAATTTGCTTCAATCATTGCTGTTCTCCTTCCGGTGTAATCGGGGACAGGTGAAAATACTCAGCAAGAAATTCCCTGTAAAGTTCGATATTTTCTGTAAGTTCTCTTAAAGTAATGCCAAGTTCTGCCGCCCTTTTTTCTGCCGCTTCTTCAAAGTCAATGACGGTGTTGATTCGATGAATGATACCTTCCAGCGTGTTGTTATGTATGTCGACATACATCTGAATCCCGTTGAGTTCCTGTGTGAGTTTTCCGTTTTTGTCAAGGTACTTATGGTCAATTGCCATATAAACGCCGTCTTTATTCGTGCAGATTGCGAAGGTCTTTCCCTTGTAGAAATACGCTTTTGTGATAACCTTATTCATAGCATTCTCCTTTTCTGCCGGGATTGACCGCCCGGCTCGATGTATCTTATAACGTCTTTGCGTAGTCTTTGCACAGTTCGTCGTACTGCTCCTGTGTCATATTCCAATACAACATGAACACCCCGTTCCACAACTTTTCAACACGAAACATTGAATTGTGATAATTGAACCAGCGGATTACAAACATCATAAGGCTTTCAAGCTCTTTTTCGGTAAGGTGCATACCAACCATAAATTCTTTCATTGAAATTTCCCCCTTTTTGCCGGGGATTTCTCCCTCCGGCTTTGTCAGGCTCCAGCCCGTGCCATAATCCTCAACGCCGCATACACAGTCCCCGTTACACATAAGCATATCGTCCTGAATGTAACACTTATCGGAATATTCCCAGTCAACGTCATAGCCGTGTTCAAGGCTCTCTAAGTCCCTAATCCATATACCCTGTTTAAGAATTTCGTTAGTAAGTGCAGGGGCTTTCATTTTTGTGTTCTCCATAATAATTCTCCTTTAAATTTATTCGGTTTAACCGTGACCGCCTTATCGGCGGTTTCGTCGCAATTTCCAGCGACTCGTCAGACGGTTTTTTAGATTTCAACTCCGAGGATTTCAGCCGCTTTATAAGCAACAGCTTCAAATGTATCGCCGTCGGCATTCTCCCATTCTTCTTCAAGTCCTGCAAGGTTACAAAGCTCTGCAAGAAGTTCATCGTTCCAAGTGTCCATTGCGTTGAGTTCGTTTGCGATTTCCTCTGCTCTTGTAATGTTTGCGTTCATCATAATAATTTCTCCTTTGCCTTTTTGGCTTTAAATTTTATTTTCGGGGTGTTCCCCTTTCTGTAATTATATTATACACCTTTTAGAGTGTATATGTCAATATCTTACAGGGATTTTCTACCATTTGCACAAAAGCGGATATAATCAATTGTGTAATTTGTGCAAAAAGAAAACGCACGGCATAATATACCGTGCGTCCCGTTGCTTAGTCCTCTTTGATTTCGTCAAGAATGTGCTGAATAGTTGTTGCTTTCACGATGTACCCGAAGGCTTTCGCCGCATCCTTCCCTCTTGCCGCATCGTGAAGCTCATAGGCTTCTGCAAGCTCCATTTCAAGGTATGATATTATTTCCTCAGCTGTTTTCATTGTATCGGCTCCTTTTTCAATTGTTGTACTAATTACACCTTACCGAATGGATAAGGGGAGTTAGCCCACATAAAGGGCTAAAAAAAATTAACCCTTTTTACTTCCTTCTTTTTGACAGTCCAGTCGATTTCAATGGATCGGATAAAGGAACGCCAGAAAGAACGCTTGTGTTCATCGTCCAGCGTTGCATATAGGCTTTTCCAGCCGTCTTGTAGAACGGCTTCAACTTTGCTAAAATCCTTTATAGTGGCTTCGTCTTGCTCTGCTTCGGCTTCCTCCAGCCGTTGCATTAGCTCGGCGTACTGTTTTTCATACTGCTCTACTTTTCGGATTTTTCCGGTTTGCCAGCTGTAATTCAGGCGGTCAATTTCGTCGTTAATATCTTCGATGTTCAACTTATTGACCTTTGCTTCCTCGGTGTCGGTTACTTCCGCTGATAGCAATTTAGCTTGTTCAAGGTACTTTTCGATATTGGATAACATCAACTTTTCAAACGTGTTTTCACCAATCGACATACCGAAGGAGCAGCTGTTATTCGTCTTGTGGTTGTGGCAAGTGTAGCGTTTATAATAATACTTCTTCCCGGAAGGAATTGTATTAATGTGTATTCCGCCTTTAAGCCTGCCGCCACAAACGGGGCAACGGATAAGCCCGGAAAAGTAGTAAGCCCTGTTAGGAGCTGTATTCTCCTTGACGTTCTGCTTCAACACTTCTTGTATCTTATCAAACTTTTCTTTGGTGATATAGGCTTCACAATACGCCGGATTTCCCCTGTAAAAACCATACAGCATTTCATTTGTCAGCAATTTTGCAAGTACATTGTAACTCAGCCCTATATGATACTTAGCGTGTAAATACACCAGCGTTTTCTTTTTGCTTTGATGTTTCAAAAAGTGGTCGATAGCGTCCTCAACTATGTCGGAGCAATCTTCATCTTTGATTACCTTTTTCCGCCCGGTCTTTTCGTCAAAGGCATTGATAAAGCCGAAGGGCTGATTCCCGGTCAAAGGCTGACCGGTGCTTACCTTGTATTCGTTGACGATGTTAATTCTTTCGCCGGTCTGATCTGCTTCCATTTCGGCAATTGTCAATTTCATATTGACTAACATTCTGCCGTTAGCTGTCGTCAAGTCGTATTCTTCTTCTGTAGTCGTCCAGATTACTGGAGTGATACGCTTCATACATTCGTGATATTCAGCGACGGAACGGAAGAACCGGTCAAGCTTGATGAATATAATCCGGTCAAACTTCCCTTTTTCAGCGTCCTGTATCATCCTTTGAAGCTCCGGGCGGTTCCGTATAAGCTTTCTGCCGGAAACACCTTCATCAACATACCATTCAACAATCTTCATTCCGTTGGCTTCCGCATATTCCGTCAGCTTCATCCTCTGTGCATCGAGTGACAGCCCGTGTAGCTTTTGCTCTTGGTGAGATACCCTGACATAAGCGGCGACACGTTCAATCTTCATCGTGACGGGATTCTGCACATACTGACTTGTTGCTTTCTTGATTTCCGAATCCTTCATTTCTTCACTCTCCTTATGTTTTTCTATGGTGCGGTAAGATATTCAGGCATCACCACCTTTCCGGATATAATTTCCATTGTTCAGATATTTCAAAAGATGTATAATGTTCACAGAACAGGGAACATTAGTTCTATTATCTGCGAAGGAGCGTTATATTATGAAAGAAAATTACATCAAAGACATTAATAATTTACTTCCAAAAGCTGACCTTGATTTGCTTGATTTTATTTATCAGCTCTTAGAAAAAAGCGTTACTCCTTCAAAAGAAGCTTTGCAGTCTGCTTGATACTTGCAAGCTGTTCGTCATTCAAGCGATTCAACAATTCCACAACAGAGAAAAATTCATTATCAGACCTTAATCTTAAAACGATGTCAGTTCCGGCATCGTTCTTTTTTTGTACTTCTTCCCAATCCATTAGATAAGCAACACTTACACCGAGAACGTCAGCAAACTTCACAATTTTTGATTGAGGTATGTCAACGGTGCCGGCTTCGATCTTTGTTATTGTAGAATGATTAGAATATCCCATACGGTTGCTTAGTTCCCTTTGAGACCACTTTAATTCTTCTCTACGCTGTTTAATTTTCTTTCCGATATTCATACAATGCACCACCTTTCAACTAATTATAACATACTGGTTCATAAAAATCAATATTTACGTTGATTTTTTTCAAAAAAAGTATTGACATTTTCATAAAAGAGTGTTATAATACAATTACTGGTTCATTTTATGAACCGATACAGCTGTATTTTAAATATCAAATTTTTTTAAACAAAACGGTTCATTTTGTGAACCATAAGCCGAAAGGCAGAAAGGAAAGACAGTTAATGAACAACACAGAATTACTTGAAAACAAAATCCGTGAAAGCGGAAAGAAGATAGGCTATCTTGCCGAAAAGGTTGGTTTGTCGTATGCCGGTTTTAGAAATTGCGTAGTCAACAAAGCTGAGTTCAAGGCTTCTCAGATCGAGATTTTATGTGAAGAACTGAACATTACAAGTCTGAAAGAAAAACAGGACGTTTTTTTTGCAAAGAGTGGTTCATAATATGCACCTAAAAGGAGTATAAGTAATGAGAAGAACATTTATAACTGATGCAGAAGTTGAAAAGGAAATTGATGAACTTTCTGCAAGCCCGTATGTGGCACTTGCAAGGCGTGAACAGCGATTGAAGAACAAAGTCAGACAGAAGCTTTATCAGCTTAGAAGCCTTGATAAAAGAGGGCGTGAATTGGCTGCAATCGGTATCACGATTGACACGATAGACGAACAGCTTGAACTGCTCGAAGAAGTACAGGAGCAGGCATAGAGGGGGACGAGTGATGAACGAACCGAACGGAAAAGACCTGCTTGCAACGCTGATTGAGTTGTTAGCGGATCAGGAAGGAGTAAAAATCAAGTACGAAATTGAAGGAGTGGTAACGGGTGAACATACCTGATTATAACGACTTGCTTGACCGATA
>JAZNCH010000007.1:0-23169 GCA_045587445.1 Eubacteriales bacterium
CCTATTGAGTTTTCGTTTGAAGAAAGTTTTTTTACTTCTTCTATTCCGTGTATATAATCAACTTTTGCGTTAGGTTGATTTTTTAGGTATTCATCAATAAATTCTTGAATTACTCCGGTGGACATTTTTTCTTTAGGAAGGTTTATAGCGATCTTCCCTTCCTTATTCCCGTATACGTAAATTATATTTGTATTATCGTTTTCTTGATTAAAAAATTGCTTGAATTTTTCCAAAACGTCATTAGGGTCTACATTGAACAGTACTCTATATATAGGTTCAAAATCTAATGCTTCAGAATGTATATTGCTAATTTCTACCAAGGCGTATCTTGATTTAAGAGGTGTATTGTTAATGTTATTCATCTTTTCTGACTCGTAACATTCTTTTGCGGTAGCGAGCGAATGATTTCCGTCGCCTACGGCGAACAATAATGGCTCACTTTGTGAATCGCATAGTTTTTCGAGTGAATTAAGGACCCTCTCTTTATTGATTTCATCAATTAGATACCCTTTTATGTGTCCGCCGCCCATCATCAATTCAAAATCGTACAGCTTCGTCATTTTGTCTTTTTGAAAAGCCAATGGTTCGATTATTGTTTTATTTATATCATCAATCAGCAACATGGTGTGCGGTGTTTCTAAAGGAGCATCTTTGCGTATTCTTACTCGGGGCGGAATTCTTTCGAGTACTGTTCCCTCTGTAGCTCTTATGAGTTTTTTTGAGTTGGGAAGGTAATCATACTCTTCTAAATCTACCGCTCCAACTATTCCTGCTCTTATTCTGCCGTCAGGTTGTGTTCTTTCAATGTAAATTAAAGAATCTTTGTATTCTTCAAAAAAACATGAATTTAAATAATCATCCATTTCTTTATTTATGTTTTTTATTCTATCTTCAACATCGTTTCCTTCGAGGTATATTTCAGGAAGAGTGATTTTTAGGGTTGAACAATGGCTTCCCACTATTCTCTTGGCTTCACTCCAATACGCTTCATCACTTGTAAATTGATCGCATGCAATAACTGCCCATTTTTCAAAATTGCTCTTGGGCAATAAAATATCTGTAGCCTTAAATGGAATTTTCATCAGAATGCTCCTCCTTGTTCTCGTTAGCTATATATCTTTTGGCTTGTGTGTTAAAAAGTTTAAAATAGTGCCCCTTTAATTCTATAAGTTCTTTGTGTGTTCCCTGTTCAACAACTTCTCCGTTCATTAGGACTATTATTTTTGTTGCTGTTGTTGCACTTGAAAGTCTATGGGAAACAAACAAAGTTAATTTATCCTTGCGAAGTTCATCGAATTGGTTGAATATCTCTTGTTCTGCAATAGCATCAAGTGAAGCTGTCGGTTCATCAAGTATAAGAATATCAGAGTCAGCATAAAATGCTCTTGCAACTGATAGCTTTTGCCATTGTCCTATAGAAAGCTCTATTCCGTTTTCTTCAAAATAGCGCATAAGCGGAGTATCAAATTTATTTGGAAGCGATTCGATAAAGTTTATTGAATCACTTTGTTGTGCAGCACTCTTTATTTTTTCGAAATCTATTTCCTTATTAACTTGGCCAAAGGCGATATTTTCTTTTACTGATACTGCATATTTTCCAAAATCTTGAAAGATAATTCCAAACATAGCATACAGTTTTTCTGTGTCATATTCCCTTATATCGTGTCCATCAAGTAATATAACGCCATCAGTTGGGTCATAGAGTCTGGTTAGTAGTTTGATTAGGGTTGTCTTTCCTGCGCCGTTTAAGCCCACCAGAACGGCTGTATCTCCCGGATTAAGTGTCAGGTTAATGTTTTTTAATACAAATTTGTTTGTTCCGGGATATTTGAACGAAACGTTTTTAAATTCAATTTTATGAGACGTATGTCTTTCGGGAACTCTGGGATCTGAAATCGTTGGTTTAATTTTTTGGGGATCATTCATAAAACGAATCATATTTTCTATAAATAAAGTGCCTTCAAACACTGTTGCTGTTGATGTAATGACAGCAGTAACACTGCTTGTTATCGAGTTTAACGCACCTGTATATAGCGAGTAATCGCCAATTTGTAACTCGCCTAATGTTACTTTGTAGGCGACATACAAAAACAACAAACAGCTTACAACGGTTGTAACCATTGTTATCGATATGTTCCAAGTATTTTCTCTTATTATAAGTTTTTTTAGACCTCTATAGTATTTTTTGAATACAGCATTGAATCTATTTATAAATGTATCAGACAAACCAAATAAACGAACTTCTTTCACAAGGTCTTTATTTGTCATCAATCCGGAATAATACTCCATCTGTCGACGGTCTTTTGAACGGAATCGCATATATTCAACATTCTTTTTTCTGAATGTAAAATTAACTATAGTAGTCGGTACACCTAACAGCGCCAAAATGAACGGAACCCAAGGACCGATAGTCCAAAGTATTACAACAAAACCGATGATGGTGATAAAGTTACTTACAGTATTAAATGTTGCGTTAAGAATCTGAATGGGACGCATTGTTGCTTCCCTGTTGGCATTTTCGAGTTTTTCGTAAAAATCGGGAATGTCAAATCTGCCTATATCAATCTCTTTTGCTTTATTTAAAATCTTGACCTTAATATGATTAGTTACAAGTTCTCCGGAGATTCTTGTAACTACTACATCTAAAAAACCAATGATTTTATTTATGAAAAGATAAGTAAATTGAAGAATAAGCCAGAATATTATAGAATTAAATCCTACTTCTCCAAGGTATGCTTTAGCTAAATTATTAAGAAGTTGCGCGGTGATGTATGCATTGAAAATAGGGAGAGTTCCTCGAAGCACAGATATTGATACAAGCGCAAAAAATATCCACTTCTTTGTTTCCCAAACGAGTACAAAAATATAAAAAAGTCTACCTAAAAATCCCCCTACAAGCTCTTTTAAATACCTGGGAATATCTTTGAAATTCTTAGGTTTTTTCGGTTTTAATTTGTCGTTGTTCGGTCTCATTGGTGGCAAACCGCCGGGTCCCATAGCTCCACTTCCCTTTTTTAATATAAAATCAAAATATGCCGACAAGGCAATCGAGTTTTTTCGATAACATTGTCGGCATAACTGCAGTCTGGCCGGATAATTCTCTTTTAGTCTTTTACTTCAATTACCTGTTTGCCATCATATGTTCCGCATGCAGGGCATACTCTGTGTGTAAGAACATACTCACCGCACTTGGGACACTTCGCCATCTCGGGAGCATCGAGCTTCCAAGTGCTTGAGCGTCTCTTATCGCGTCTTGCTTTTGATACTTTTCTCTTTGGTACTGCCATGGATTTTGCACCTCCTCATTGACTGTTCATCTATGATGAAATATGTGTTATATTTTAATTCTTTTTATTGTCCTCAAGAAGCTTTCTTAAAACATCAAATCGCGGATCGGGCTCAGCAAGATTGCAGTTGCACTTTTCTTTGTTTAAATCACAGCCGCATTTTGGACAAAGTCCCTTGCAATCTTCTTTACACAAATGACGCAACGGAAGTTCTAAATATATTTGTTCAATTAATGTCTCATCAACATCAACAAAACCATCTTTAGAAACGATGTAGTCATCATTTTCTTCGTTTTGTAATTTGGTATCTTCAGTAACTACAGTCTTTTCAAATACAATAAACATGGTTTCCCAGATAGGAGTAAGACATCTTGCGCAATTCGTCTTGTATTTTACGGTAGCTTCAAGATTTAATGTAATATACCCTGCCATATCCTTTACGCTGCCCTTGACAAGAGAGGACTTATCGAAATCAATTTCTTCGATCTCATTTTTTATAGACAAATGGTATTCAACATCAAGTTGTTTTTTTTCGCCTTTGAGAATAGGGTTTATATCAATAACCATAAACTTATCCTCCTGCAAACATAACAACCATTATTATATACAAAAAAATATACTTTGTCAAGTCAAATCGCACAAAATATTGTAAATTTATCAATAATATTTACAGTTTTTCGTAATTATTCCTAACATATCTTTCTATATATGTATTATAGCGAATATATGTGAGGAAATCAATGAAAACATTAAAAAAATTTATATTTAACGGAATGGTTTTAACTTGCACTTCCCTTTTATTGCGATGGATAGGGGTTGTATTTAATACTTTTATTTCAAACAGACTTGGTAGCGAGGGAATGGGGGTATACACTCTCGTGCAGTCGGTTTTTGGATTTGCCATAACTTTTTCGTGCTCCGGTATAAACTTAGGTGCCACAAGACTTATATCAGATGCATTAGCTAATGAACGTTGGGGAGATGTAAAATCTTCCTTGAAAAAGTGTATATTTTATTCATTATCATTTTCTTTTACGGCTATGCTATTTATTTACAGTGGTGCAGAGATTATAGGTAAGAATATTTTAGGGGATATAAGAACAATAAAGTCTGTAAGAATTTTAGCTTTAAGTCTCCCTTTTATTTCTCTGTCGTCTGTCTTTAATGGATATTTTTCTGCTGTAAGACGGGCTTATAAAAGTGCTACGGTTTTAATGTTTGAGCAGCTTATACAAGTTTTCTTTACTATAAGATTGCTTTCTGTGTTTGCATTGAAAAGTGTTGAATATGCATGTATTGCGGTCGCAGTTGGTACGCTTGTTTCCGAAGTGCTTTCGTTATTGTATAATATTATTTTATGTTCTTTAGATTTAAAAAAATATACTAAAAGTTCAAAAGACATATCCCCCAATTTAACTAAAAAGCTTATAAAGATAGCATTTCCGCTTGCGTTAAGTGCTTATGTTCGTTCCGGATTGGTAACGATAGAACACCTCCTTATTCCGTACGGTTTAAGAAAAAACGGCGTATCATATTCTGTGTCTATGTCAACGTATGGAGTGATCCAAGGCATGGTTTTCCCTGTAATAATGTTCCCTTCGTGTATAATATATTCTTTTTCGGGATTGTTAGTGCCTGAGCTTGCGGCTTTTAACGAAAGAAAGGAATATGATAAAATCAATAAAACTGTTTCTCGTGTGATTCAATATTCGCTTTATTTTTCCGTTGGTGTGTCAGGAATAATAATGTGTTATGCTTATGAATTAAGTATGGCGTTCTATAATTCAGCAGAAGCATATAAATACATCAGATTATTTGCACCCCTTATTACAATAATGTACCTTGACGGCATTGTTGACGGGATATTAAAAGGTTTGAATGAACAGATACACTCAATGAAAATAAATATAGCTGATGCGTTGCTCAGCGTATTGCTTGTATATTTTCTTGTGCCACATTTTGGAGTTAAAGGATATATTGTGGCTATATTTGTGTGTGAGATTTTTAATTGTACTATGTCGTTAATGCGACTTGTAAAAATAAGTCAACCTAAAATATCTATAACGAGTTTCGTTTTTAAACCTATTTTGTCGGCTCTTCTTTCAATATGGTGCGTTGTTTTTGTTTTTGATTTTTTGAATATAACTTTTTGGTCTTCTAAAATTAATTTGATTTTACGTATAGGTTTTACTATATTGCTATACTTTTTGTTGTTTTATTATAAAGGTAAACAGATAATAGAAAAATGAGTTCACTTCAAAATGAACTCATTTTATGTTTATCAGAATCTTGTATATTTAATTACGCAATGTATCCTTTGAGAGCTTCAGGTATTTCTTCAACAGGAATAGAAGAAGTCATAACAAGCTCAACGTTGTGGTCAGCACACATCTTGTCAACAGTTTGAACAAATTTAATAAATTCGTTCATGTCGTTATCGCAAATTTTAAGTGCAGAATCAATGTAAACATTAGATACGTCATAGTTACTTGCGTACATGCCTGCAACAAAACCATAAAGCATATGAGCATCTTTTATTCCGTATTCTTCTGTGTTAACAAGTCTTGCTGAGTTTTTTATTTCATGGGTAAGCTTTGTTCCCTTTTCTATAACAACCACACACCCCTTCACTGTTTGAAGAGCGGTATTTGCCAAGTTAATGAGGGTTTTTGTTTTGCCTGTGCCTTTAACGCCAACAATTAATTTCAACATATGTACTCCGATTTCCCGGTAGCTAATGGATTATTTTTTAGGAAAGAGAACAAAAAGCTACCGTTTTTTGCACTCTTTTTCCAAAACTTAATAATATCAAGCTCTGTTCCTTGCGTATATTATACAATAAAAATGTAATATTTGCAAGTAGTTAAACAAAATTTCTATTTAATTCTTGGTTCCAACTCTTTACGGCGTTTATCATGCTCTGCTCCGGGTTTGCCAAGAAGTGCGTACATGTTGTTTTTGTAGCTTTCAACACCGGGCTGGTCAAAGGGATTAACGTCAAGAATGTAACCGGAAATACCACACGCCTTTTCGAAGAAATAAACGAGGTAACCAAAGTTATATTCGTCTCTCTTGTCTATCTCAAGAACTATGTTAGGAACTCCGCCGTCATTGTGGGCCAAAGCGGTTGCAACAAACGCTGTATGGTTTACATAATCCATATTTTTGTTGCTGATAAAGTTAAGTTCATCAAGATTTCTGGCGTCATCCGGAATAATAACTGTGTGTTTTGATTCCTTTATATCAATAATTGTTCCGAAAAGTGTTCTTTCACCCTCTTGGATGATCTGACCGAGTGAGTGTAAGTCTGTAGAGAATGTAACGGAGGTCGGGAATATACCTTTGTTATCCTTTCCCTCGCTTTCTCCGTAAAGTTGCTTCCACCATTCTGTAGTCATCTGGAGCGCACTTTCGTAAGTTTCAAAAACTTCTATTTTTTTGCCCTTTCGGTAAAGAATATTTCTAATAGCCGCATATTTATAACAGTCGTTCTTGTTGATATTTGCATCACAAAAAGCTTTTCTTGCATCAGCAGCCCCCTGCATCATTGCTGTAATATCGGCACCGGAAACAGCAATTGGAAGGAGACCTACGGCTGTGAGAACAGAATATCTACCGCCAATATCGTCGGGAACAACAAAGGTTTCATATCCCTTTTCATCAGACAATTCTTTAAGCTTACCTTTTGCTTTGTCTGTTGTAATAAAGATTCTTTCTTTAGCTTCATCTTCACCATATTTATCTTCAAGAAGCTTTCTAAAGATTCTGAAAGCAATAGCAGGTTCTGTTGTCTTTCCGGATTTTGAAATAACATTAATACAAATATCTTTTCCTTCGCATATCTGAAGAAGCTCAGCCATAGCAGAGGAGCTGATACTGTTACCTGCGAAGTAAATATCCGGAGTATCTTTAGGGAGTGAATTGTATAGAGGGCTCTTTACGAATTCAATTGCTGCACGTGCACCGAGATATGAACCGCCAATACCGATTACTATAAAAATATCGCAGGACTTTTTAATTTTTTTAGCAGCATAAAGGATTCTGCTGAATTCTTCTTTATCATAATCAACAGGAAGGTCTATCCAACCGAGAAAATCATTTCCCGCTCCCTTTCTGTTCATCAGTGTGTCATCCGCTTTTGTAACTTCAGCTTGAATAGCATCAAGTTCTTCTTTTTTTACAAAGCCATTTAAGTATTTTTCGTTAAGTCTAAGCATTTTTACCTCCAAAAATTTTATTTTTTATATATAGATATGATACTCTTAAAAACACTTTTTTTCAATAGTTTTTTATAAATAGTTTAAATAATTAGATATTTTTTTAGAAGACGCCCAATTATTTGCCAATATGTTAATCTTGAAATACTTTCTCCTGCCGTAATATCAACTTTGCCCATCTCTACTCCGTTCAGCGAGTACACAATTTCGCCAATTTTAGTTCCAAGTTCCACAGGAGCCTTGATTGAATCGGGAATTATAACCTTTCTTTCTATATTTTTTCCAAGCCCTTTTCCTACAAGCAAAGATTTTGCCGGATAATATGTAATAATATCATCTTTAACACCGCCTAACACACGTACTGTTCCTGCACTTCCCTCTTCAAATTCACTTACCGAATAATTTGCAAATCCATAATCAAGGATTTTTTTTGCACACTCGTTTCTTATATCGCGTGTTGGAGATGCCATTATAACTGCAATTAACTGCATACCGTCTCTTTTCGCTGTTGCCGAAATACAGAATTTAGCCTTTGATGTAGAGCCGGTTTTTAGCCCGTTAGCACCATTGTAAAAACGTATTAATCTATTTGTGTTTGTTAAGCCGAACTCACCATTTCGTATGGAATCCATCCAAATATTAGTATAATTAAGTATTGTATCATGCTTTAAAAGCTCCCTTGACATAATAGCTATATCTCTTGCGCTTGTAACATGTCTTATAGTATTATCATCAAGCCCCGTTGGATTTTCAAATTCACTGCTTGTCATTCCAAGTTCTTTAGCTCTGCTGTTCATTTTTTCAACAAAACTTTCAACACTTCCTGCAATATTTTCTGCCAAAACTACAGCAGCATCGTTGGCTGATGCTACTACTACAGATTTTAGTAAATCTTCAACACTCATCGTTTCACCGGGTTCAATAAACACTTGTGAACCGCCCATAGAAGCGGCGTATTCACTTGCTTGTAATTGGTCGGTTAAGGATAAGTTTCCGCTATCTATAGCCTCCATAACCAAAAGTAACGTCATTATTTTTGTAACGGATGCAGGCGGGAGTGCGGCATCTGCATTTTGTTCGTAAAGTACTGTTCCGGTTGCCGCTTCAACCAGTATTGCGCTTTCACACTCAAGGTTTAAGTTTGTAGTTGCCTGTTCCTCTGCGGCAGAAATTATAAAAAGAGGAGCAAACACACAAAGTACTAAAGTAAAAGCAATTATTTTTTTGATTATTTTTTTTATGACAACCACCTCATTTTTTATTATTACTATAAAATATGCAGCACTATAGACAAGTTATTCAGAATAAAAATATTTTTTTGCAATAAACACAAAAAAGCATTATATCGGAAAGATTATGATAAATCTGCCGACATAACGCTTTTTATTTAGTATTTGTTTTTTTGTCTGAATCAATAAGCTCACCCACGGTTACGAAAGAATAACCTTGTTCCTTTAGTTTGGGAATAATTTTCTCCAACGCTTCGATTGTAGGGGAATTCTTATAAATATAATCATGAAACAAAATAATTGACCCGCTTTTGGTGTTTGAAAGCACGTTTTTGGTGATTGATTCAACAGAACTGTGTGCCCAATCTTTTGTATCAATATTCCAAAGAACAATTTTATAACCGAGTTCGCATACAGTTTCTTTTACTTTATCGTTTATTATCCCGCCGGGAGGGCGGAATAGTTTTACTTCATAACCGCAAATATTTTTTATTGTATTGTGGCTTTTCTTTAGTTCGTCTGTCAAAACCTTTTGGTTGATGTTTTTCTTAAGCGAGTGCGTGAATGTGTGATTTCCTATTTCGTGTCCTTCTTCTGTAATTTGACACAAGACATCGGGGTAATAATTTGCATTTTCACCGATAACAAAAAATGTTGCTTTTATATCATGATGTCGTAAAACAGAAAGAACATCTTTGGTGTATATGGGGTGGGGTCCATCATCAAACGAGAGTGCTATTTTCATTTCATCATTGTTGACAGATTTGATTACATCATCAGAGTTCTTGGCCGAAACAAAAATAACGCTTGAAACAATAAAGAGTAATATAAGAAGCACTTTTATTTTTTGCATGTCAATTCATCTAACGTTCCAAAACGATACCCTTCGTTTTTCCAATAAGTTATAACCCTGTCAAGAACAGCAGCGTTTGTTGCTGATGTCGGATGAAGTAATACAACCATACCGTTGTGTGTGTTTTCGGTAATTTTTTGATATGCATATTCTTCGGAAGGTTGTTTGTTGTTGTCCCAATCGGCATATGCAAAACTCCAAAATATTGTTTTGTATCCAAGCTGATTTGCAAATTCCAAATTCTGTTTATTAAACTTTCCTTCGGGGGGTCTGTAGTATGGAGCGAGTTTAAGCCCTGTTTTTTCTGTATAAATAGATTCCAATTTATCAAGCTCGTTTTTGAAGTCATCTATATTTGTTTTTTTTGTCATATCGGGATGTTTTGCGGTATGATTACAAACAAGATGACCTTCTTCTGCCATTCTTTTAATTAAATCTGTGTTTCTGATTATAAGATTTTCTAAAATAAAGAAAGCAGCTTTGACGTCATGTTTTTTCATTGTATAAAGAATTTTTTCTATATTTCCGTTTTCATACCCCGCATCAAATGTTAGATAAATAACTTTGTTATTTTCGTCAGCGTTATTATCTAAATAGTACGCGTTGCAATCTGTTATATAAGAAAATTGCTTGTCTAAACTCGGTTGTTTATGGTCTTTCTCTCTTCTTACACTCCAGCTTTCTGCATTACATATAATCGGAATACATAAAGCCGATATTATAATGAAAAAAGATATTTTTTTCAATGCTTTAATAATATCACACCTTTCTTTTGATATCAAAGATATTATTCCCGATTATTCAAAATTGAAAATGCTAAAAAGATACCATTTATATCAATATTTAATTATAAAATTTTTTTATAGCAATAAATTATAAAAAAACAACACAAAACATTATATAAAAAATGTGTTGTGGTATAATTTACTCCTCTTCTCTTCCTGATGGCATACTTTTTTGTGGAGTATGCATTTTTGTTTAACTATAGTTATGATTAAAAAAAGGTTGTTGACAAATCAAAATCTTTTCTCGATTTTATTGACATTAATGATAAAAAAGGTTATACTATACGTGTAGTATTTGATAGTTTATCATTTTTTGTTTTTTTAAAATTATAAAAAGAATTAAGGGAGTCAGTATAATGAAAAACACTAAATTGAGAGAAAAAATTGAATTTGATAATGTAAAAGATCTTGTTGAAAAGGTTGGTGATATGTATAAGGGAGATTATGTTTATACATATAGAGTGAACCCCAGAGACAAAGATATTGCAAAAGTAAAATATGAAGAAATGCGTGATGACGTACGTGCTCTTGCAACTGAGTTTATAGCAAGAGGATATAAGGGAAAACATCTTGCTCTTATAGGTAAGCTTACTTATCCTTGGATTCTTGTTTATTGGGCAACCTTGTCTATCGGAAGTGTACTTGTGCCCCTTGATCCCGAATGGAATGCGGAAGACCTTTCCGATACGGCAATAAAGGCAGATGTTGCAGCGTTGTTTATCGGTAAAGATATTGCTGAAAAAGGTGAATCAATAAAGAATATCATCGGTATAAGCGATTTAATCATACTTGAAGGTGATGAAGAAAACACAATAAAAGCTCTTACAGAATCAGGAAGAAAAAGAATTGAAGAGGGGGACACCTCGTATTTTGACACCACGCCGGATACAGAGTGCCTTTCCCTTTTGGTGTTTACTTCAGGTACGACCGGAAAAGGAAAAGGTGTTATGCTTTCTCAAAAAGCGGTCCTTTCTGACCTTTCGGATATTATTCCCTATATGGATTTCCAAAAACATACTATTGCACTTCTTCCTCCCCACCACACCTACGGTTCAAGCGTTGCTATTCTCGGTCAAACCTCTATAGGTAGTGAAATATATCTTTCTGCAGGTATTAAATATATTCAGAAAGAACTTAAAGAGCAAAAACCCGGTCATATAGTACTTGTTCCTCTTTATCTTGAAACATTCTATAGAAAAATAATGGCCAACATAAAAGATCAGGGAAAAGAAAAGTTTGTTATGAACGCTATAAAGGTTAGCAACGGATTGCGTAAGATCGGTATTGACCGCCGTAGAAATCTTTTTAAAGCTATCCTTGAAGCTTTTGGCGGTGAAACCAAGATGGTTATTTCCGGCGGTGCTCCTATTAGCCAAGAAATAATGGATTTCTTTGATGGTATCGGTATTTCTGTTTTGAACGGTTACGGAATAACGGAGTGTGCTCCCATTATAGCGGTAAATCATAGTAAATGGGTTGTTCCCGGAAGCGTTGGATTCCCTTTGAACATCTGTGACGTGCGTATTGATGAGCCAAATGAGGACGGCGAGGGTGAAATTTGTGTTAAGGGTCCGAACGTTATGCTTGGTTATTATAAAGACGAAGAAACCACAAAAGAAGCCTTTACAGAGGACGGTTACTTTAGAACGGGAGACTACGGCAAGTTTGATAAAAACGGTGCATTGTTTATAACGGGCAGAAAGAAGAATTTGATTATTCTTTCTAACGGTAAAAACGTTTACCCCGAAGAAATCGAAACAGAACTTGCTTCTACCCCCGGTGTTGTTGATGTAATAGTATACGAAGGTCAAAGCAAACGCGGCGTAGAAAATAATAGAATAGTTGCTGAAATTTACCCCGATAAAGACTATATTGAAAAGAATAAAATTGAAGATGTTCAGGCATACCTTCAGGAATACGTTAACGAATATAACAGAACTGCTGTTCCCTACAAGAAAATCGGTTTACTAAAGGTAAGAGATGAAGAATTCCCCAAGAATACTCTTCGTAAAATTCTTAGATTTAAGCTTGATATGTCAATTGACTAAAATAAAAAAACTCATCAAACTAATAATTTGATGAGTTTTTTGTTTACAAAAGTTCGATTTTAGATTCTTTTTCAAAAGATTCTCGTCTATAACCGTTTTCGTCTTTAAAAAGAATCATTTTTCCGTTATCCATTTTATATATTTTATCAGCCTTTTCCGCAATATTCATATCGTGTGTGACTATAATAAGGGTTTGACCGATTTGAGTTTTAAGATTAAGTAAAAGATTGAGAACCTCATCAGCGTTTTGTCTGTCAAGGTTGCCTGTAGGTTCGTCCGCAAATAATATTTGCGGTCTGTTAATTAAGGCTCTTGCAATCGCCACTCTCTGTTGTTGTCCGCCAGAGAGCTCACTGGGTAAATGGTGTAATCTGTCTTCAATTTTCAGTGCCTTGACAAGTTTTTTCAAATGTTCTTCGTATCTGAATTCGGATTGGTCACACATAATTGCAGGAATAACTATGTTTTCAAGTGCAGTAAACTGTGGTAACAGATTATGCTTTTGGAATACAACTCCCATAAACCTACCGCGAAAACGAGCTAATTCATCTGCATTCATTTTTGCTATATCGTTTCCTCGTATTTTTATTTTACCTGCATTGGGGCGGTCAAGTCCAGCACATAGATTTAAAAATGTACTCTTACCCGACCCTGATGAACCTATTATAGCAATAAATTCACCGTCTTTAACCTTTAAAGATACTCTATCCACTGCATTTATAGTAACGTCATACTGTTTGTATTGCTTAATAAGCTCTTCTGTTTCAAGAATAAACATAGTATTTCACCTCACACTATACTTCGGGAATAGCATTTTTGTTTTTTGCTTTGTATACGTAATAAGTTAAATAAGTCGAAATAAACACAAAAACAAAAGTACATATACCGCCAATAATTAAAGCTGTCTCCGGAAAAGCAAAACTAAATCGGAATTCATACATAAAAAAGAATGAATTCATAAATTTATAAACAAGAAACGGGAATAAATATGATAAAACAAAGTAAGGGATTAGTGACATAAATGACAATAAAACAGCGTCACTAAAAATTATTTGATTAATATTCTTTTGAGTTAATCCCACAGCCCTCAAAAGTGTAAATTCATTGTATCTTTTTGCGTAAAATAACGTCTGTGAGAAAAAACAGATTATAGCCGAAACAAACAGTAAAATAAGTGAAATCAGACTTAATTTTATTGAGAAGCCTGTTTTTTCAGAAATATCTTTATAACAATCGGTATAAAGATTCTTTACGTTTACATAGACAGAGTTGTCACTGTTCCTAAATTGAAGTTGATCTATTCTCAGTATATCTGAATAAAGCTTATCGGTCTGTGTTGTTGTAAGTGATGAGTCGGCATAAAGATATACTTTTTTATAATCTGCATAACGGTCTGTTATCTTTTCATACATCTGATTATTCATATAAAGTTTAAGATTTTTAGAACCGTTATCATGTATTACAGCACCAACCGTATATTCTGTGTATTTAAATATGTAGCATCTTAATCTTTCTTTTAAAAGGTCTTTTCCCTGCAACAAATAATCAGGTTCCTCGGTTTTGGTGTAATAATCTGCGAGTTTTATTTTATCTCCGGGTTTAAATTTAAAATAAGTCGAATTATTGAATGAATCTGAAATTATTATAGTATTTTCTTGGGTTAAAATACTGTCCAAATCACCCGAATATTTTTGTTTTTTTAGATATTCAATAACTTCTGTGTCAGCAGCACAGTAGTCAACATTATCGAGAGCGTAATAATCTTTGTCGTAAGGTAAGAGATTGGCTGTTAATTTTGTGTTGCTTTTCGGAACAAGAATATGTTCATAAAGTCCCATTGCGGGAATATACGTCTCTTTGAACGTTCCTGTAATTCCCTCAAATTCAAGAAAATAATTTTTATCTTTTTCGTTATATTTTTTGTTTCCTGTAAATGTAACTTCAAATTGCGGTTGTTCTGCAAAAATCTTTTCTGTATTTAAGTTTGCACAAAAAACTCCGCAAACAAATAGGGCTGAAAATAAAACTCCTGATATAATTAATACAGAATAATATTTAGCATATCTTATTAAACTTAAGCCGATAACTTTTCTCAAGGGTTTCTTTACAAACAAATTAACAGATGTTTTGGGAGAAAATACAAAGTTAGAGTTATCTTTTGAGGAAATAAGCGAAATAGGGGTCTTCAAAGCCGTTTTTGTTGTAACAAAAAGAACCGAAAGTGCATTTATGACAAGTGTCAAAACAAATACCTTCAAACAATCGGTGATTTTAAATACAAATTGAACTTCGGTGACAGATGAAACAAAATAATCAATTAACGCTGATATAACAATTGAGGGTATAAATGTTAAGATGGCTATTACAGTCATTTCCCAAAAAGAAGTGTTGAATATCTTCTTTTGGTCGGCACCGAAAGACATATATATGCCATAATCAAATCTGTAGTTGTTGGCTCTGATGTTATAAAGAATGGTGAGCAGAATAAAAGAAAAGACAGAAATAATAATCAAATAAATATTATAGAGCAAATTGTTTTTTTGAATATTATTATCAAGCTCAAACAAAGGTGTTGGGGCACAAAATACATTTCCGTGCTTTTCGAGTCCCTCTAAATATTTTCTTTCAAATTGCTCAATTCCCTTTTGGGGATCTTTTGCAAAAGCTATGTATACATCACATTTATAATCATAATCTTTTATTTCGCCGTATTCTTTAATATCTTTTATATCAAAAAAATGGTCGTCTTTAAAATAATATATTGATGCTCTTTCTAAATAACGTCTTTGGTCGGCGTTCATATAATAAAAAACGTAATGTGAATTATATTTTTCCGATACAGTTTCACTCATATTAACTGAATTAATTCGAGCAGAAAAACAAATTACCCCAAGAAGTGTTTGTACAACGAAGAGGGCGATATAAAACCACACAAAACGTTTGAAGTGAAAAGTAACGCTTTTGTATGCAAGTTTAAAATTATTCTCAAGATATTCTTGTAATCTATCCACTTCGTTAACCCCTTCCCTGCGAATTTAAGTACTATATTTTTTTAGTTTCTTTTTAAAAACAAAATAACAAATAATAATACCGGTCGTAGCACCAAATAAATCCAACCAAACGTCAAGCAACATAGAGCCTCTACCTGTAAAATATTGAATCGTCTCGTCTGACATTGCAATCAAACATGAAAACAGAACTGATTTTATAGCATAATTAACATCAATTTTTTTGTCAAAAACAGAATAACCGCAAACTGAAGCTCCGAGAACAAAAAATTCAGCAAAATGAGCAAATTTGCGTATGAATACATCGCTTGTCATAACAGGTAATTTAAATGCTTCTAAAATTCCATTGATAAAACCTAATAACCTGCCGCTTGTTTCAGCAGACTCTTCTATGGTTGGCAGTGAATTACCGAATATAAAAGCAATAACTCCAGCCAAGTATACAGTATATATAATTTTAATTAACAGCTTTTTCTTCATTCGTCCACCTTTTTAATTGCGTCAGCAAAACTTACACCGTCAATATCATTTTGAATATCAAAAATATCCAAAACAGTCTTTCCAATATCAGCAAAACTTTCTCTTGTTCCAAGGTTTGCGGGCTTAATATCTTTTCCGTATAATAACATAGGTGTATATTCTCGAGAATGGTCTGTGCTTTCAGTTTCAGGGTCACAGCCGTGATCTGCGGTTATTATTAAAATGTCGTCAGTTTTTAATTTGCTAAGGAATACACCTAACCACTCATCAAAGTCATTTAATGCTTCTGTGTACCCTTCGGTATTGTTTCTGTGTCCATATAAAGAATCAAACTCTACTAAATTGACAAAACAAAGCCCATTAAACTCTTCTTCGCAAAGCTTCAAGGTTTTGTTCATTCCGTCATCATTAGAAACAGTGGGAATTGCTTTTGTTATTCCCCTGCCCGCAAAAATATCATTGATTTTACCAACAGCAATAACATCGAAACCGCTATCCTTCAAAAAGTCAAGAGCTGTTTTGTTTGGAGGTGCAACAGAAAAATCATGTCTGTTTGATGTTCTGGTGTAATTTGGATATTCTCCAATAAAGGGACGTGCTATTACTCTACCTACCGCATGTTCTCCAACAAGCATATTTCTTGCGATTTCACAGTATTTATATAACTCATCTATTGGTACAACAGATTCGTGGGCAGCTACCTGAAAAACACTGTCAGAAGAAGTGTATACAATAAGTTCTCCTGTTTCTTCGTGTAGTTTACCGTAATCCAGAATAACCTGTGTTCCCGAGTAAGGTTTATTACATAGAACTTTTTTTCCTGTCTTATGTTCAAATTCGTTTATAATTTCATCCGGAAAACCGTCGGGATAGGTTGGAAAAGGCTTTTCAGAAACAAGTCCCATAATTTCCCAATGTCCAACGGTTGTGTCCTTGCCGTTAGATTTTTCAGCCATACGAGATACAATCGACTTTGGATTGATGTCAGCCTTAAAGTAATCATTCCCCTCAATATTAAATAACCCTAAACTGTAAAGATTGGGGGTATTTAATTTTTTTGAATTATACAATGAACGCAAAGTGTTACTTCTACTATCATTATACTTTGCGGCGTCCGGAAGTTCACCTATTCCTAAACTATCAAGCACTATAACAAAAATTCTTTTCATAAAATCTCCTACGCAAAATACTGTACGACTCTATTATATAATAACTAAAACAAGTTATAAACAATATTTTGTAAATTTACAAAAAACTGACACAAGTGTAAATTCAAGTGTCAGTTCTCAAAAAGGGGTTACTCAAATAATTCTGTTGATAAATAGCGTTCTCCGGTGTCTGTAAGAACAACAACAATATTCTTACCCGAATTTTCGGGACGAAGCGACAATTCAGTTGCTGCACACAGTGCAGCTCCGGCTGATATTCCAACAAGGATCCCCTCTGTTTTAGCGAATAATCTACTATATTTAAAAGCATCATCATCTTTAACACAAATTACTTCGTCATATAAAGATTGATTAAGTACTTTAGGTATAAAATTTGCACCTATACCCTGAATTTTGTGAGGGGCGGCTTTTCCGCCGGACAGTAGATTTGAAGATGTAGGTTCTACGGCAATTACCTTT
This sequence comes from Eubacteriales bacterium, assembly GCA_045587445.1. Taxonomy (GTDB): domain Bacteria; phylum Bacillota; class Clostridia; order Oscillospirales; family CAG-272; genus RGIG1995. Next base: position 17,536 of record JAZNCH010000007.1, read on the forward strand.
ATATTCTTATTCATTGATTTAAGATATTCCCCTGCACCTGTAAGTGTGCCTCCTGTACCGACTGTTGCAACAAAAATATCAACTTGTCCATCGGTATCATCCCATATTTCAGGCCCTGTGGTTTTTCTGTGAGCATTAGGATTAGCAGGATTATCAAACTGACTCGGAATAAAGCTGTTCGGATATTCTTTTGAAAGCTCCTGTGCTTTTTCTATAGCTCCCGCCATTCCGTGCGATGCGTCTGTTAATACAATCTCTGCCCCATAAGCTTTTAAAAGCTTTCTTCTTTCAATTGACATACTTTCAGGCATAGTTAAAATCAGCTTGTAGCCTTTGGATACGGCGACTGCTGCAAGGCCTATACCGGTATTACCGCTTGTCGGCTCAATAATAACAGAACCTTCAGATAATAAACCTTTTGATTCTGCATCTTCAATCATAGAAAGTGCTACTCTGTCTTTTGCACTTCCTCCGGGATTCATATTTTCAAGTTTTGCAAGTATTGTTGCATTTGCTCCGACTTTTTTGCAATAATTTTTTGCACATAATAGTGGGGTTTTGCCTATAAGTTCGGTGAAGTTATTTTTTATATTAGCCATTGTCTTTTACTCCCAATCATTCAGTTTATTAAATTATATATTAAAAACACGTATAAATCAATACAAAAACCAAAAAGCAGAGAATTATTGTTTTGTCGACTGTAGGACTGATTAAATGCAGACATTTTTCGTCACTTATAAATGTTTTTGTCAACTAATGGAAAAAAACACAACAATTTGTTTGATTTTTATTTTTTGTATTGAAAAATATTGCAATTGTGTGGAAAATGATGTATAATACTTGTTATAAAAATAAACTTATTGTTTTAGAGGTATATATGATTGAAATAATTTGTTTGCTTTTTCCTGCACTCTTTTCTGTATTTTCCCTTGAGAGATTACTTGGAAAAAGCTTATGTTTACGCAATTTTCTGTTTGTTTTTGTGACTAACACATTAATTATTAACATAGCTACTCTCTTCTCTGTATACGTTTTATCCGGGGCGGCAACTATGCCCCTTTCGACAGTAAACGGAATTAAGTTGAGTTATTCCTCTGCTTTTCTTGTTGTTTCGTCAGTTATAACTTGTTTGTTGGTATTGGTAGAAAGATTTTATTTTTACAGATTGAGGATTCATATTTCAGACCAAAAGAAGAATGAAAGTATAGAAAAATCAGACGATAATGGTGCGAGGTAACTTGTATGAATAAAAGGAAAAAAGCTTTTATTATTATTTCGGGATTTTTCTTGTTGATAGCAGTACTTGCGGTGATGTCTGCAATTTGGTATATAAATATGTACGGAGACGTCGGTTTCTCGGCAATAGTTTTTACGTTGACAACCGATAACGGTTCCGTTGAAAGAGGTATAATTACCAGTTACCTATTAAAAGCGGTGGTTCCAACGATTATGATTTATGCAGGTTTAATGTTCCTGCTTTTATGGAAACCTAAAAAAGACGTCGTTTTGAAAGATATTAAAAAAGGAAAAGTGTACAAACTATTCCCTTTTTCGAACAAGGCAGCTTCGTTGATTTCTGCTTTTTTGATAGTTTCTCTTTTGTTGGCTGCAGCTTTTACGGTATCCTTGCCCCAATATATTGTTTCAATTATTAATAAGACAAAATTTTATGAATACGAGTACATTGAACCCAATAATGTAACAATTGAATTTCCCGAAGAGAAACGCAACGTTATTTACCTTTTGCTTGAATCCATGGAAACATCGTTTTTTGATATGGATAAGGGCGGCGGTCTTGAGTACAATGTAATTCCGGAATTGTATCAATTGGCAACTGAAAACATTAATTTTTCTCATAATTTTGATATAGGTGGCTGGCCGGTAGTTACAAATACGGTTTGGACGATAGCTTCGATAGTTTCTCAAACATCGGGCGTTCCTTTGAGTATTCCTATGAAAAGGAATACATACGGGAAAACTTCTGCTTTTCTTCCCGGATTAACAAATTTACAGGACATTCTCAAGGAAAATGGATATTATCAGGCTGTGATGTTTGGCTCTGATGGTAACTATGCCGGAAGAGATCAATATTATTATCAACATGGTGCCAATATAGTTTATGACCTATTTTCCGCAAGAGAAGACGGCATTGTCCCCGATGACTACAAAGTGTGGTGGGGCATGGAGGATATGCATTTGTATGAATATGCAAAAAAAGTACTTCCCAATCTTGCCGCAAAAGACGAGCCTTTTATGTTTACGATGCTTACTGTTGATACGCATCATGTAAATGGTTATAAATGTAGTCTGTGTGGAGATAAATATACCGAACAATATGAAAACGTATATTCTTGTGCAAGTAAACAAGCATACGCATTTGTTGAATGGTTAAAGTTGCAGGATTTTTACGAAAATACAACCATAATCATATGTGGGGATCATGCCAGTATGGATGCAGCGTATTTCGACAGAAACGTTGATAAAAATTACAGCCGACATATGTATAACTGTATTATTAATTCTGTTGCGGAGACACCAAACACTAAAGAAAGAATCTTTACGCCTTTTGATATGTTTCCCACAACCCTTGCGGCTATGGGGTGTACTATTGAGGGCGATAGATTAGGTCTTGGAACTAATTTATTTTCTGATACTCCTACTCTGGCTGAAAAATACACATTAGAATACTTAAACGAAGAACTCGGAAAGACATCCGATTTCTACATAAATGAATTTGTAAAATAATTTATAATAAACGTAACGGAGGATTTACTATGCAAAACGTAAGACGACCCGAATCTATGGCTCGTATCACAACATTAGAACTTGCAAACGCATTTATAGACAAGCAGGTTGCGGAAATTCAAAAACAGGTTGGCAACAAAAAAGTGCTTCTCGCTCTTTCGGGTGGAGTTGACTCTTCCGTTGTTGCGGCTTTGCTTATCAAAGCCATCGGCAAACAACTTATATGTGTACACGTTAACCACGGTTTGATGCGTAAAGGTGAAAGTGAACAGGTTGTTGAAGTGTTTGGAAAAGAACTTGACGCAAACCTTATTTACATTGATGCTACAGACCGTTTTCTTGAACTTCTCAAGAACGAAGCAGATCCCGAAAAGAAACGTAAAATCATTGGTAACGAATTTATAAACGTATTTGCAGAAGAAGCCTCCAAGCTTGACGGTGTTTCTTTCCTCGCACAAGGTACAATTTATCCCGACATTATTGAATCCAAGGGCGTTAAAGCTCACCACAATGTCGGTGGTCTTCCCGAAGATTTGGAATTTGAACTTGTAGAACCCGTTCGTTTGCTCTATAAAGATGAGGTTCGTGTTGTGGGTGATGCTCTTGGTCTTCCTCACAATATGGTATACCGTCAGCCCTTCCCCGGCCCCGGTCTCGGCGTAAGATGCCTTGGCGCAATAACGAGAGACAGACTTGAAGCTCTCCGCGAAGCAGATGCTATTCTCCGTGAAGAATTCGATAACAATGGTCTTGCAGGCAAGGTATGGCAGTACTTTATAGCTGTACCCGACATGAAGAGTGTTGGAGTAAGAAACGACAAGCGTTATGAAGGTTGGCCCGCAATTATCCGTGCCGTAAATACAAATGATGCTATGACAGCTACAATTGAAGAGATTCCCTATGAACTTCTTCACAAGATTACTGCCCGCATTACCGCAGAGGTAGAAGGTATAAACCGTGTTCTTTACGATTTGACACCTAAACCTACAGGCACAATCGAGTGGGAATAATACCGAAAACGCTGAAAACCCGCATAAACACTGGATTTTTGAGGATTAAAAAGTCCTCGTGGCAACGTTTTGGCAACATCTGAAAATTATTAATAAACAATAAAGAGCTATTAGATTTTAGTTTGAAATCTAATAGCCCTTTTTTCTTGCTCAAATTACATATCTTTGAGTTTGTCTTTGAAGGCTTCGACCATCGCATCGCTGAACTCCTGAGAAGGAACCTTCGCCCAAATGCGTGTGGTGTCATACTTCGGATAATTATAACGCCACTCGTCGTATGTATCTTTGGTAATCTCACCGGACTTGCATTTTTCTGCCTGCTCTTTCCAAGCGGCAAGGATTTTCAAAAGTTCTTCGGTGCTACGACCTCTGTTGTTTTTAATTTTAAGGCAAACTTCACCATCGGGTGTTTCCTCAACGGTCAGACCGTAAATATCCTCAAGGGCAAACAAAGTATGTGCCAAGCCAATGTAACTGTCAATATCGGGTACGGAAAGTGCTTGGGGTGCAACCTCTAAAGCATTTGCTAAAGCAAGCGTAATATCCTCTTTAGGTGTTCTTGTACCGGACTCGTATTGAGCTAAACGAATGTCGGCAGTCTTTTCGGGGAAACCGATAGCTGCTCCGAGTATTTTTTGTGTCATACCACGCAGATTGCGGATGAATCTAATTCTCTCTCCAATAGCCATAGTTTTTACTCCTTTGCGATTACTGCGAATACAGTATAACACAAGAGTTTAGGATATGTCAAGATAACTATAGCAAAAAAGTTTAATATTTTTCTCAAAAACTCTTGACTTAAACGCAGTTGCTTAGTATAATGAAGATACCAAACTTAAACAAGTGCGTTTAAGTTTGCGAAAAGAATAAAGTCAATTCCATAAAACTATGCATAAAATTTTTGATTTTTGACGTTATATGGGGACTTATTCAACAACTGAATAACCGTCCGAGTGGGATACTCCGCCAAGACCTCCGAAAGGAGCGAGCGAGAAAACGCCGCTGAAAAAGGCAGGGGCAGGAACGGCACTTGGGTAGAACGGCGGGCAACCAAATAAAAAGAAAAGGAGGAAAAGCGTATGGCAAACAAACTGTATTTAACTGTTGAGGAAGTGGCATCCGAAATGGGTGTATCCAAATCCTACGCCTACAAGATTGTTAAGCGGCTCAATGATGAGCTTGCGGCAAAAAACTTTTTAACCGTAGCAGGAAAAATCAACGCTAAATATTTCTACGAGCGAGCTTGCTACGGCGGCACAGCCAATAGTGAAAGGAAGTGATGTAAATGGCTGTCTATAAGGATGAAAAAACGAACACTTGGCGAGTGGTGTACCGTGTTCCCGATTGGAAGGGCGGTACTAAGCAGAGCCAAAAGCGAGGCTTCCCGACTAAGCATGAAGCACTTGCTTGGGAACGTGAGTTTTTGAACAAGACTCAAGCAGACCTCAGTATGACCTTTGCGAGCTTTATTGAAACCTATACGGTGGATATGAAGAACCGCATTAAAGAAAACACTTGGCAGACCAAAGAGCATATTATCCGCACGAAGATCCTGCCATACTTCGGCAAACGCAAAATCAGCGATATTCAGCCGAGAGATATTATCGCTTGGCAGAATGAAATGATTAAGGGGTGTGATAAGAACGGCAAGAAATACTCGCCCGTGTACCTTAAAACGCTCCACAATCAGTTAAGCGCCATTTTCAATCACGCCGTTAAGTTCTATGGCCTGAAAGAAAACCCCGCCGCTAAGGTCGGCAATATGGGCAAGGCAAGAAACCGTGAAATGCTCTTTTGGACACAAGAGGAATATCAAAAATTCGCTTTTGCGGTGATGGACAAACCCGTATCCTATTACGCATTTGAAATGCTGTATTGG
>JAZNCH010000008.1:0-51914 GCA_045587445.1 Eubacteriales bacterium
CAACTCTTATATATCCTATGCACGTAAACTGCTCTAACGGGTCTATTAACTGTTCTTCAATAGCCATAGAAGCCGTTATTATCTTAAAAGTAGAACCCGGCTCATACAACCACGAAACCGCTTTATTGTTCCAAGATGAAAACAATAATTCGTTATATTTTGCCGAATACTCTTCGCTGTCGGTAGGCAAAGCAAGCTCGTCAAGCTTTGCTTGATATACCTCACTTAATTTACCGGGTGCATTAAGGTCATACGTCGGATATTGCGCCATAGCAAGTATTCCGCCGGTATTAACATCCATTACAATTCCCGTTACGCCACCGCCCGATGAAGCATCCTCGTATGACTGCTTTATCTGCTTTTCAAGAAGCTGTTGTATACGCATATCTATGGTCGTTACAACATCATAACCGTCCTGTGCATTGATATAGCTTTCATATTTAAACGGCATATCCATACCGAGACCGTTCTTTGCAGTTATATATCTTCCGGGGGTACCCGTTAAATATTTATCGTACTGCAATTCAACTCCGTAGCTTCCGCCATCTGTTCCCATAAATCCGAGAACGTTCGCAGCCAAAGAATCATAAGGATAATATCTTTTCGTAGTAGCTTCAAGATGTATTTGCTTTGAAAGCTCGTTCTCTTCAATAAATGCCCTTACTCTGTCGGCATCTTCTTTCTCTACGTTTCTTTTTACCGTCTCGTCAGCTCTGTTTTCTCTCAAAGCTCGGTTATATATAGTATCGTAATCTACGTTTAAAAGCTCGGAAAGATTGCGGCAAATAAATATCGCCTGTTCGTTGTCCACTATATCTACGGGAGATATGAACACACGCCATACCGAAATATTGGTAGCAAGTACAACGTTATTTCTGTCAAGAATCTCGCCGCGTTCCGCCGATACGGTACTTGTTCTCTGTACATTATTCGATACGCTTCTTTGATATTCCTTGTGGTGTATAACCTGCATCCAGAACAGTCTGCCTACAAGCACACTCCAAAACACTATAAAAAACAACAACAAAGCAGTGCTGCGTCTTTTTATAAATTTATTCAATTTGCCATTCATTCTTTCTCACCCCTCGAGAAGCTTTGCTGTCTTCTGCTCTTATTAACCAAAAGAGAGTAAAGAGTATATTCACAATACACCACTCTACCCTCATTTACGCAAAACGCCTTACGATTAAATTTTATTCAGCTTCAGTTGATATATTCCACCAATTCTCTGAAATTCTCACCGATGGAACTCATAACCGTGTTTATCAGACTGTCTTCTGTGGTTTCGGGCTCTACAACCTCGATTTTGTCTTCATTGCCGATAACAACGTATTGTTTCTTAACTTCATCGGCTTTTACCATTCCAAGTTTATTCACAGCAGCATCTTCAATGACTCTAAGGTCATTCTTTAATTCGACATCCAATCTTAACTCTTCTTCTTGCTTTTGCAGTTCGGACAATCTGTTCTGTAATGCCGAGATATCCTGGGTAAACTCATTGATCTGAGCCATGGTAAGCATCATGAACATGAACAGGACAGTGCAGATAACTGACACAAACACTACAGACGTCGGAAAAGGCATATTTTTCTTAGCCTTGATTGTCCGAACTTTCGGCACATCGTTCACAGCAGCAACGACTTTTATATTATCTGATTCAAGCGCGTGTCTTGCAACAGCGCGTGTTTTTCTTCTTGTTTTAGCGGCAATATTCTCTTTTTCGGCAATATTCACGTCTCTTTGAATATTTCTTGCCTTTTTCTTCTTTTCTTCGTACGACTTTTCGTAAGTCATATCCCGCATCCCCCTATTTTTTAATCCCTATTATTCAAAAGATATTTCGGGTTCCCTTTTCCCAAAATATCACTACACTTTTTCGGCTACCCGAAGCTTTGCGCTTCTTGACCTCGGATTCTCATTAAGCTCTCTGTCCGAGGGTAATATCGGTTTTCTCGATATAAGTTTCAACGAAGGCTGTTTCCCACACATACACACCGGAAAATCCGGAGGGCACGTACAACCTTTTATAAGACCGGCAATCGTTTTCTTTACTATCCTATCTTCAAGAGAATGGAACGAAATAACAGCAAGTCTTCCGCCAACCTTTAACCTTTCCGTCGCTGCGGTTATTGCAGGTTCTATGGCATCAAGCTCTCCGTTTACCTCTATTCTTATCGCCTGAAACGTTCTCTTCGCCGGATGAGGTCCGTCTATTCTCGCCTTTTGCGGAATTGCGTTTTTTATTATTTCCGTCAATTCCGTCGTAGTCGCTATAAACTTTTCTTGCCTCGCCTCTTCTATAAAGCTTGCGATTCGAGGAGCAAACTTTTCCTCGCCGTAGTCGTATATTATCTGCTTTAACCTTTCTCTCGAATAGGTATTAACCACGTCGTAAGCCGTCAAAGCATCTGATTTATTCATTCTCATATCAAGGTATCCGTCATTGTTATACGAAAAACCCCTATCTGCCGTATCAAGCTGATATGACGAAACTCCAAGGTCGGCAATCACTCCGTCAACTGCCTCAACGCCAAGATTATCAAGCACACTGCCTAAATTTCTAAAGTTATCCTTCACAAAAATAACTCTGTCAGAAAACTCCGACAATCTCTTTTTTGCCGCCGCAAGCGCATCATCATCTCTGTCGAGACATATATGCTTGCCGCCGTCTGTCAATCTCTTCGCAATCTCGTACGAATGACCTCCGCCACCCGTCGTCAAGTCAACGTATATTCCGTTGGGTTTTATATCAAGTCCGTCTATACACTCATTTAGTAAAACGGAATAATGAGAAAATACTATATCCATTTAGAATCCAAGTGACATAAGTGTTTCTGCAAGTTCTTCGGAATTCATATCGTTTTCTGCAATCCACTTATCTTCATCCCATATTTCAACGTGATTGCCCACGCCTATAACATAAACGTTCTTGTCAAGTCCCGCATAGCTTTTGTGTCCCTGACTGATAAGCACTCTGCCCTGACTGTCTATCTTCGTCTTAACCGCCGACGCCATAAGAGTTCTCTTTACACGTCTCGCTTTCATTTCGGGAAGCTGATTGAGCTTTTCGGTAAATGCATCCCATGCTTCTTTGGGATAAACGGCAATACAGGTATCAACGCCTTTTACAACAAAAACTTCATCACCAAGCTCTTCACGCATCGTAGCGGGAAGAAACATTCTGTTCTTAGGGTCGATTGAATGCTTATATTCTCCTGTAAACATAAATTCGCCGATCATTTACCTCACCTCCCATTTTCTCGTTTTTCTATGCATTTTCAAAATATCAACCGATAAAACGGCATAAAAAGCATCCGTCCGTAAAGCAAATCAAACCGATATCCGCCATATAGCAGATATATCGGTTTACTTAAACGCCACTTCACTGACATTTTGCTACACTTTACACCACCACTATTGTACACTATCTCCCCATTTTTTTCAATAGTTTTTTAATATTTTTTAGAACTTTATCATTTTAACAATTATTGCACCCATTTATTTGTACACCTTGCACAAACTTTTCTTCATTTCGTCAAAAACTCCCCTAATTTCTCTCTGTTTTTTCTCGCTTTTGACTATTTTCAGACACAAAAAAAGACGTCTTTCACTCAAATTTAAGCAAAAAACGTCTTCTTATTAATTATGCTTGGAAAATTGTTTATTTCTTCTTATTGTTTATATATTCATCAACGCCTTTAGGTACGTACGGCGTTACGTCTCTGTCGTATTTTATCATATCTCGAACAAAGGTCGAGCTTATATGCTTATACTCCGGCAACGAGGGCATAAAAATTGTATCAAAGCCTCCAATGCTTCTGTTTATAACAAATAAATCGTACTCATACTCAAAGTCAATAGTATCACGTACTCCCTTAATAATAAAGTCAATATTATGCTCTTTTGCATAATCCACAACCAACGTATCGGTTATATCTGCGTGAACATTCGGGAAATCCTTTACGGCTATCTTCATCATTTCATAGCAGTCTTCTCCGGTAAAAATCCCCTTACCCTTTTTCTCGGTGTTTTGAAATACAACCACGTATACTTCACTAAACATTTCGGAACATCTTTTTATTACGTCGTAATGCCCCACCGTTACCGGATCAAAGCTTCCGGGTATCAATACTCTTTTCATATTTCTTCTCCTTTTTTACAAAGTACTGTTATATACACTCTGCCGTATTTGTTATGCTTTATCGTTTCAAGCCCCTCGCACATATATTCAATTTCGTCTTCGCTCTCGCACACGACTTTTGCATTAGTATTAAGCAAATCGTACTTCACTAAACTGTCTAATAACTCAGGCAATATCTTCATCGAATAGGGAGGGTCAAGTATAACTATGTCAAACTTTTCTCTTCCCTTTGCCCCGCGAAGATAATCCTTGTAATCAACATTTACTATTTTGCACTTCTCGGAAAGCCGCGTCTTCTTAGCATTCTTTTTTACAACCTCCATAGCGTCAAGGTTTTTTTCAATAAAAGTACAGCTCGATGCTCCTCTGCTGAGTGCTTCAAGCCCCATCTGACCGCTTCCCGCAAACAAATCAAGAACTTTTCTGTTCTCTATCTCAAACTGGAGCATACTGAATACCGATTCCTTAACCCTTTCGGCTGTAGGTCTTGTATCGTTTCCCTCAAGCGTCTCAAGCTTAATTCCCCGAGCTATACCGGTTATTATTCTCATCATATGTTATTCACCTCTGCCAACAGAAAAATAGTTAAATACATTTTCTGCATTTTTTTCCGATATTCCTTTTACCGCCTTTATTTCATCAAACGATGCTTTCTTTAAAGCAGATAAACTCTTAAAGTGAGCAAGTATTTTTTTAGCCTTTTCGCTTCCTATCCCGTCAATCTCTTCAAGCACCGACTTCTTCAACGATTTCTCTTTCGACGACCTCATTTTCGATATAGTAAAGCGATGCACTTCTTCCTGAAGCCTATAAACAAGCATATAGACTTGCTTTTCTTTCGCTATGCTTATTTCTTCATCTTCGGTACAAAGAGTTCTCGTTTTGTGATAATCGTCCTTCGCCATTCCGAATACGGGAATATCTATCCGCATTCTTTTCAAAACTTCTTTTATAACAGAAACGTGTCCCTTTCCACCATCAAGAAGTATAAGATCGGGCAACTTCGCAAAGCCTTCATCGCCTTGTTTTGCTCGTTCAAAGCGTCTCGTTACCGCCTCTGCCATAGAAGCATAATCGTCTTGTTTGTCGGTTATATTCTTTATCTTAAACAAGCGATATTCGCTCTTTTTAAGTTTCCCCTCTTCAACAACAACCATACCGGCAGTTATATTTTCTTTTCCGTAGTTCGATATATCAAAGCTCTCTATTCTTTCAGGCACTACTTCAAGTCCCAGAAGCTGTGCAAGTTTTACCAAAACCGCCTCGTCTGCTTCTCTGCCTTCCTTATACTGATATGCGTGCCGAGTCGCGTTTTCATAAACCATATCGCATAGCCTCTTCAGCTCCCCTCTTTCAGGTGTTCTGATTACAACCTTGCGTTCAGCTATAACTCTTAACGCTTCTTCTAAAGCTTCCTTTTCTTCGCCAAGGTCAAAGTTCAGCAGCACCTCTCGCGGTACATCTCCGCGCTTAGAATAAAAGTCATACAAAAACGATTGCAGGTCTGTATTATTAAGCAATTCGTCAGGCGTAAATATATAGTTCTCGCTGCTTATTATTCTTCCCTCTCTGACAAAAAACACCGCAATGCACGAAACAGCGTCGTCTGTATAAAGTGCAAAAACATCGTGTTCGGAGTCGGGGGAACCCACTATCTTATGCCTCTGCCATACCTTAGCCAAAGCCTCTATCCTATCTCTGTAAACCGCTGCCGCCTCAAACATAAGTTCTTCGGAAAAATACTCCATCTTTTCGGTCAGCCTCTTCTTTACCTCCGAAAAACTTCCGCGCAAAAACAGCACTATCTGTCTGTATATATCCTTATATTCCTCGCTCGTAACGTTCCCCGTACATGGTGCTACGCAGTCGTTTATCTGACAGTAAAGACACGGTCTTTCTTTCCCTATATCCTTTGGAAAAGCACGGCTGCACGAATGCACCTTGAATGTCTTCTGCACCATCTTCAAAACTCCGTATGCTGCCGATATTGTCGAATACGGTCCAAAATATTTCGCACCGTCTCCCTTTCGTGCATACACTACATCGGCCTTCGGATAATCATCGTTAAGCTGTATGCGTATATACGGCATATTCTTGCCGTCTTTTAATTTTATGTTATATTTAGGCGAGTATTGCTTGATAAGCTGACTTTCAAGTGCCAAAGCTTCGTTTTCGGTATCGGTCAATATATAGTCAAAATCACGCACCTTCGATACCATCATTACCGTCTTCGTGTCGTGTTTACTGTTTTTTCTGAAATATTGACTTACCCTGTTTTTCAGTGCTCTTGACTTACCGACGTATATAACCTTACGCTTTTCATCGCGCATTATATATACTCCCGGAGAAAGCGGCAATTTCAGTGCCTTATCAAGTAAATATTCCATATCTTGCATTATTGCCTCGTTTCTCCTTTCTGTTTAGCTACAAAAAAGACGGACAATGCACAATAAAGTCAATGTCCGTTTTTCAGCAAAGTATTATTTAAAGGTTTTAATTAGTCTCCAAAGCCTGTGTTAACAAGCTCAATCAAACCGTCAACAGCCTCGTTTTCATCGGGGCCGTCAGCGATAACGGTAATTGTCATACCCTTAACAATACCGAGTGAAAGTACGCCAAGAAGACTCTTTGCGTTTACACGGCGTTCTTCCTTCTCAACCCAAACTGAACACTTAAATGAATTTGCCTTTTGAATAAAAAATGTTGCAGGACGTGCGTGCAAACCAATATTGTTGCTTATCAAAACTTCGCGTGAGATCATCTTTTTTGTCTCTCCTATCAAAATAAAAATATACTGTAATTTTCTTTAGTTGATAACATACCTATCATTATTATAATACAACAAATAAATAAAATCAAGTAGTTTTGTTATATTTATTCAACAACACCTATTCCGCCTGTTTTTTTACCTCAAAAATTAGTCCTTTTCCCGAAAATTTCGGGGTATATGTCTCTATTTCCATACCTGCTGCAACGTATTTCGTTCCGTTTGCAAAAAATCCGCCGTCTGTAAAATCCCCCTCGACCTGCACTGTAACCATTACGTCTTTTTTTGTCTCGTCAGTACCGAGTACCCATTTGCCATCAGAATTTTTGTAATATATTTCAGCATCTTCAACGATTACTTCAACAATATTTCCCAAAGTTTCTCCGTTATAAAAAAACACCGTGTCGCCCTCGACTGCCCTTTCGGCAACATCGGACGTAAGCGAGGAATATAAAACTGATACCAAACTGCGATCGTCAACTACTACCGCGTTGTTTTTTTCGTATACTTTGTAATGCACAAAAGTTCCTGCGATACACGCAACTACCGTAAGCACTATTAGTACGTCAATAATGCTTATCCTTATCTTTTTACGCGCACCTTTTTCTGCTCCGTTCATTACTCACTCACCTCACTTATGGATACAATAACCGTTTCTCCGGTGTAATATGGAAATCTGAGAGCAGCTTCCTTTCCTATATTTAACATATACCCGTTTACGTTATATATACCATTTTTATCAACTATCGCTTTTGCGCTTATTCTTATCTTTACGTCTATTTTGCCGGGGTATAATTCTTCAAATCTGTTGTTCTCGCCGTCATAGCCCAAATATACTGAGTCTGTATATTCAACGTCTATAACCTGACCTAATTCAGACAGGCTTTCTTCTTCGGTAACAAGGTCGCCTATGTTTATCTTACCTCTCAAAACAGCAGGGAGTTCCTTCTGGCTGACTGTGTAGATAACATCAACCGAGTTAACCTCGTTTTCATTCTTGATTATTCTGCCGTCGTAAAAATACAAAAACAAAATTGCCGAAATAGATACTGCTATAACAACTATAAGCAATATATCGATTATGTTAAATCTATATTTTCCTCTTCCTCTGTTTGCAGAACTCAAAACAATTCCCCCTTACCGTAATCTAATTCTTCGGTTTCGCTATAAGGCACGTTACTTCGCTCGGTATTCCCTACACACGACGATAGTCCAAGTAATATCCAGAACATAAGCGATAGCTTAAAGTCAACGCCAATAACAACGTCTTGCCCTAATCCCAAAAACGCTACTATTCCCGACATCGCACCTAAAGAAACCTTTCTTCCGTCAATACTGCAGCCTTTTGAATACAAAGTAATATTTTTTTGTAAACACAAAAACATTACCGCTATAAACAAAACTACAGCCACTATATAAAACACATCTATATGTCCGTGTATCTCTTTAAAAAATGCTCCGTGTATAAAGTCCGTAATATTACCGTCATATGCATTTTCTAAAAACTCTTTCGGCATATTAATAAACACAAACGGCAACGTACAAAGCAATACACCTATAAAAGCAAGTCCCCGCTTTCCAAAAAATATCAGATAAAAAACAGTCGCAAAAAGTATACTCAACCATGCTCTGTATTCACCTGTCAAGAATAAACATACACAGCCCGATATTATTCCAAAAAACGCTACAGCACCTTCTCTGTCCTGCTTCTTTGCCGCAATTACCGGAAGAACCGTTATAATATACGAAGCAAACGCCGCAGTCGAGCCAAATACGCTTTCCATTCCTACAATATCCGCCGAGTCAAAAATATACGTCAAATAATCAATACCAAAACGTGCTGCAATATATGCCACAAGTCCATATAGTACACATAAAAAGAATGAAAATGAAAATGATATTAGTGTTCGGTTTATCCATTGCTTTGATTTTATTAAATTTATTACCAAAAAGAAGATGCAAACGCTCAGTATGCCTTGCATTAGCTTTTCGGCATTCAAAAACACAAGAACAGAATATGCCAATACCGCTACAGCCAGTGGGTCAAATTTTACAGTTCTCTTACCCCTGATATACTTCAGCAAAAAACATACCGTAATATAAATTATCATTATTTTCAAATAATAATCCGATAAAAACGGTAACAAAAACGCTAAAGCTACAATACCCGTTTCAGGAATATAAAGAACAGTTAACGCAAGTATGAATACTCCTATAAGAGTAAATAGTGTTATAGGTCTTATCCACCACGAAAATACGCACAGTATCAATCCTAACGGAAGAGCTGTTCTGTTGTGTCCGCTTGTGTATGAATACTGCTCAAACGCCTCTTTTTTGCATCCGAGCCAGTTAAATAACATCCATCTTATCAGCTTACTTTCACATACAGCTTCATTTAAAGTGGAATGTGATATTATAAGGGGAATAGATATTACGATAAGCAACAGCGATATAAACATATCAAGAAACGACAAACTGCCCGTTTGCAAACCGTAAACCTTTAATGACTGTAATAACACAAATCCTACGCCTGCCGTTATTGAAAACAGTCCGTATACGCTCAGTTTGGTAAATAGCCATCCTCTAAGATAACCGTTTATCTTTTCAAGCAGAAAACTGCGGGACACAAGCTTTGATACGGTTCGTTTTATCGGTCTGAAAAAGACTTTTCCTAAATCAAACCGACCAAACAGTCTGCAAATAAAACTTTTTTCTCCGCACCCCGCATTGTAAGACGTAAGTATCTTTCCCGCAAGACTGCATTCTGCCTTGTTACACAAATAAGATGCAATAACAACAAAAAATTCTATAATCTTACTACGTGCAAACAGCGCACTTACGGTCTTTTTTCTTGTTTTCTTATTCGCCACCTATGTCTCACCTCCTTGCTCTGCTAAAGCAAATCCTATATTAAATCCGGTCTGTTCTTTTTTGTTAATTCAACTGCCGCTTGATAACGCCATTTTCTGATTTTCTCATGATCGCCCGACAAAAGTACGTCGGGAACTTTTCTGCCCATAAAATCAATCGGACGCGTGTATTGCGGATATTCAAGCATACCGCCCGCTATACTCTCATTTTCAAAACACTCCGGGGCAGATAATACACCGTCAATCATTCGGGATATGCAGTCAACAAATATACAAGCGGGAAGCTCTCCGCCGGTCAGCACGTAATCCCCTATTGATATTTCGTCGTCAACTATCTCTTCTACTATGCGACGGTCAACACCCTCATAATGTCCGCAAAGAATTATAACCTGATCACATTCAAGATATTCCTTTGCTATACTCTGTGTCAGCACTCTGCCCTGAGGAGACATATATACTGTCTTTCTCTTTTTACATTCGGTATTATCAACTATATTCTTCCAACAACGGTAAATGGGCGGAGCTGCCATAAGCATACCCATACCGCCACCACAGGGAGTATCGTCAACGTTTCTGTGCTTGTCCTCGGAAAAATCTCTTATGTTATGCGAATGTATTTCAACAGCCCCCTTGTTTTGTGCGCGTCCTATTATGCTCTCTCCGAGAATATTGTCGGTCATCTCGGGAAAAAGCGTCATTATGTCAAACCTCATCAAACATTCCCTCTATGGGCTTTACAAATATGCCCTCTTCCAAGGATATTTTCTTTACGAATTCGCTGACGGCGGGAATAAGAACCTCGCCCTTTTCGGTTTTAACGGTGTATATATCGTGTATGCCGTACTGCGTTACGTCTTTAAGTTTACCGTAAACCTTTCCGGTGTCAACGTCTGTAACGTCAAGGCCTATAAGGTCAGCAATGAAAAACGAGCCGTCTTCTCTTACTATATCGTCTCTGTCTGCGTAAATGACCTCTTCGCGAAGAGCGTTAGCCTTGTCAAAATCGTCAATGCCTTCTAATTTAAGCAGTACCATTTCCTTGTGAACCGACGCCTTTTGAACTTTTATTCCGATATAATTTCCGCCTACCTTGCGGTAAATAACGTCAAGCTCGGTCATTACCTCGGGATAATCACACCACGACTGTGCCTTTACGTCGCCTCTGAAGCCGTGGGTATTTACAATCTTGCCTATCTCTAAATATTTTTCCATACAGTACCGCCCATTTTTCTATCTTTCTTTATATTATATCATACATTTGATAAACATTCAAGTATGAAATAAAACAAGGTTTGTTTTTTTCAAAGAAAGCGAAAGGGTTTCTCTCGGAAACTTTGAATAGCCCCACAAACTAACGCATTTAAAAGTTTTTGCGGTTTCTAAATGGGCTTTTTTAAAAAAGGCCTCTTTGGTGTGGGTTCGGGAGCGAAGCTCCTGACTGCCCGTTACTCATAAAAAATTACCGACAGAGTTTTATCTGTCGGCATAATTCTTATTTACTTTCTTTTTTCATATCCTTGAGTTCTTGCATAAAGCTTTCGATGTCGTTGAAATTACGGTAAACAGAGGCATATCTTACGTACGAAACTTCGTCTATATCACGCAGCTTCTCAAGCACTCGTCTGCCTATCTCCGACGTATGTACTTCCGTCTGAAAAGCATTCCTCAAATCAACTTCGATCTCTGTTATAATCCTATCCATATCCTCAGGGGTTATCATAGAACGCTTATAACAAGCCTTGTCAAGACCGTTCAATATCTTACTGCGGTCAAAAAACTGCTTCGTTCCGTTCTTCTTTATGACAATAAGCGGTACCTTCTCGTGCACCTCATATGTCGTAAAACGTCTTCCACACGAAATGCATTCTCTCCTTCTTCTTATCTCCGAATCAGTCGGTCTGCTGTCAATAACCTTACTTTCTGTCTCTCCGCATACAGGACATTTCATATTTCTTTCCCCCTCTTTCTAAATTATCTTTTTATAACCCTCTTACAACACATTTGCCGCCGTTTTCAACAACGAGCCTCGCACACTCTTCAACGTATTCGCGTGGGTGCGGCGCGCCTTCGCCCTCGACCTGTCTGTACTGCTGCAAATAATAATCGCTGTCCCCCACTATATTCTTCGATATATCCAATATATCACAACTCGTAAGGAGTGGGCAAAACGTCGTTCTGAACTCGTGTGAAATACCGCTTTCCTTCAAAAAGTCTACCGTCTCCATTATCTTCTCGGTATCTATATTACAACCTGACACAAGAGAATATTTCTCTATATTCGCTTTTATATCCATAGCAACGTAGTCGATATATCCCTTTTTACAGAGCGATTTCACAACGTCGGGGTTAGTTCCGTTTGTATCGAGCTTAACCTTGTATCCTAACTGCTTTATACTCGCAACAAATGCTTCAAGGTCGGGCTGCAATGTGGGTTCTCCCCCAGACACAACAACACCTTTCAGCATACCCTTTCTCTTGTTCAGATAGTCCATAACCTCAAGCACATCTATCTTCGGGGCATTTCCACCAAGAATATGCTTATTATGGCAATATCCGCACTTCATATTACACCCCGGAGTAAACACCACGCACGATATTATACCCGGAAAATCCACAAACGACGATTTTTGAAAACCTGCTATATTCATTCGCTTAACACCTCTGCATTTTTCGAATATATTATATCACAAAAACACAATTATTGCAAGAGAAAAACTTTCCCCCGCCGAGATAACGGCGGGGGAAAAACTGATTAGATAACGAATTTCTTTCTCTTCATATACTCTTCTCTCTTACCCTTATTGTAGTTCTGGACGGGGCGGAGATAACCAACAACTCTTGACCAAACCTCTGCATCCTGTCCGCACTCGGGACAGTTAAAGTGTTCACCTACGATATAGCCGTGCTCGGGGCAAATCGAGAACGTAGGAGTAATCGAAATATAAGGCATCTTGTACTTATCAAATACGTTCTTGATAAGGTCCTTGCATACTTGAATATCTTCAATGCGTTCGCCGATATAGAGGTGGTAAACGGTACCGCCCGTATAGAGCGACTGAAGCTCGTCCTGAAGTTCCATACATTCAAATATATCGTCTGTATATGCAACGGGAAGCTGACTGGAGTTTGTATAGAAGGGTTCTTCCAAACCTGCCTGAATAATATCGGGATACATATCGCGGTCAAGCTTTGCAAGACGGTATGTCGTACCCTCTGCAGGTGTAGCTTCGAGGTTGTAGGAATGTCCTGTCTCTTCTTGGAACTGACTCATAAGCTCACGGAGATAGTTCATAACTTCAATTGAGAAGTTCTTACCCTCTTCGGAACCAATATCAACACCGAGGAAGTTGAGACAACATTCATTCATACCTACGAGACCAATAGTATTGAAGTGGTTTGTCCAATATTCACCTGTACGAGCCTTAATGTTTCTAAGGTAATATGTTGAATAGGGATACAAACCCTTTTCTGACTGATGTTCAATAATTTTTCTCTTTATTTCAAGAGAGGTCTTACCGATTCTTGCAATCTTTTCAAGTCTTTCGAAGAACTCTTCTCTTGTATTGCTGAGGTAACCGATTCTTGGCATATTAATGGTATAAACACCGATAGAACCTGTCATCGGGTTTGAACCGAAGAGACCGCCGCCTCTCTTGCGAAGCTCTCTCTTGTCGAGTCTCAAACGGCAGCACATAGACACTGCGTCTTCGGGAGAAAGGTCGGAATTTACGTAGTTTGCAAAGTAAGGAATACCGTACTTGCAAGTAATCTTCATAAATTCGTCAACAACCGGGCTGTCCCACTCAAAGTCTTTTGTAATGTTAATAGTAGGAATCGGGAACGTAAATACTCTTCCCTTTGCATCGCCTTCAAGCATTACGGCACAGAAAGCCTTGTTAAATATATCCATCTGTTCCTGGAAATCGCCGTAAACCTTATCCTTATATTCACCATGAATAATAACGGGTTCATTCTTCAAAGTGTTGGGAACCTTTACGTCAAAAGTAAGGTTGGAGAAAGGACACTGGAAGCCTACACGTGTAGGTACGTTTATATTAAATACGAATTCCTGAATGCACTGCTTAACCTGTTCGTACGTAAGGTTATCGTAGTAAATAAAAGGTGCACAATATGTATCAATAGAGCTCCAAGCCTGAGCACCTGCTGTTTCACCCTGTGTTGTAAAGGTGGAGTTTACTATCTGTCCGAGGAATGAACGAAGATGTCCTGCGGGTTTACTTTCAACCTTACCACCAACACCGCCGAAACCGTCCATAAGAAGCTGTCTCAGATCCCAACCTGCACAATAAGGTCCAAAGAAACCGAGGTCGTGGATATGAGCATCCCCGCTTTCGTGTGCCTGTCTTACGTCTTCTGGATATACTTCATAAAGCCAATACTTCTTTGTAAAAGCTTCTCTTACATAGTTATTAAGACCGTTTACCGATCTCTGCATATTCGCATTTTCTTTAATTGACCAGTCCTTGTCCCCAAGGTAATTACCAAACATATCAATAGTAGCACCAATAAGAGAATCCATCTCTCTTGCGTGCTTTCTCTTCTGACGGTAAAGAATATACGCCTTTGCAACAGAAGCGTATCCGTTTTCGATAAGCACCTGTTCAACTATATCCTGTACGCCCTCGACTTCGGGTGTCGAATCCTTATATTTTTCTTCTGCCTTTTCTACTACCATCATGGTGAGGCGACTTGCGTTGTATTCGGAGTCATATTCGCATGCTGTAAATGCGTTACGGATAGCTTTCGTAATCTTTATCTCATCAAAAAGCTCGACTCTTCCGTCTCTTTTTACTATGTGTGTAAACATTTTGCTCCTCCTCAGTCTTTCGTCATTTTATCGTGATTGTAACCATTATAACACAACACCAAATATTGTGTCAACACCCTTTTGCGACACAATATATTGTATATATTATCTTTTTAGCGTTATCCTCCCCCCTCTCGCTCTCCCACTGTAAAAAGCTTTATTTTATGCCAAAAAATAAGGTTTTTTATTCTCTTTTTCGACACTTTTTTTCCCCCTCAAGAGCAGTCCCCCACTATATGTAGAGCAATAAAAAATTTTAGTATTTATTTTTGTTGATTTTCACCATACTGTATGGTATAATTGTGTCAATCTTTAATGTTATACCCCTAAAGGAAAATACTATGTTATCTCTTTTTTTAGCATATCTTGACGACGAAAATGACAAACTGCTTTTTGAATATATTTACCTTTCCCACAGGAAACAAATGATTGCTTTAGCTATGTCTATCCTAAAAAACGAATCCGATTCAGAAGATGTAGTAAGCAATGTCTTTCTAAAAGTAGCCACTAAAAACTGGCATATTGTTCAAAATATTTCTTCAAATATTGATTTAAGAAATTATTTGCTCAAAGCTACTAAAAATACAGCGTTAAACACTTTGAAGCACAAAAAAACATATAATATTTCTCTTGACACAATTATTGAATATGATATAACCAACATTGAACCCTTAAGCGATAATGAGTTTATTGAAATAATATGCAATAAGATTGAATATGAAGAAATTATAAAAGCTATAAGTTCACTATCTGAAAAGTACCGCGACGTATTATACTATCATTTTGTAATGGAGTTAACGGTAGCTGACACGGCAAAAACACTCTGTCAAAGCATTTCGACAACAAAAAAACAGTTGGTTCGAGGCAAAAAAATGCTTTTATACATACTGAATTTATAAGAGGTAATCAAATGTCTATCAGTATATTACAGTTTAAAAATGCATTCAGAGAAACTGTATCCTCTGAATTTTCACATATTCCAATCAATGAAAATGACATTAGCTATACTTTTTCGCCACAGTTTGATAAAAAAATGAATAAGCTGATTAAATCTCAAAAAAATATATATTGGAATTTTACAAATACAACCTCAAAACGAATTGCAGTCGTATGTGCCGCAATGTTACTGCTTTTTGCTACCGCTTGCAGTATAAAGCCAATAAGAGAACCAATCGTTGATTTTGTAGTAAATATATATAATACCTTTACAGAATATTTGTTTAAAGGAGAGTTTAAACAAACAATTAACTATGAATATTGTATCAATTCACTTCCCGACGGTTTTGAGCGAATTAACAAACAAATTGATAACAATTCAATAACGACAAATTATCAAAACAAAAGCGGGGAAATGATTATATTTGTACAAACTATCAGCGACGGGACTCAAGTCAACCTTGATACAGAAAAACATACTCAAAGCACTACAAGTCTATTAAATACTACAATTGATTTTTTTGAAAATGATTTATCAAAAACTGCCATTTGGACTAAAGATGGATATGTTTTTAATCTTATTTGCTACGGTGAATTTCAAAACGAAGATTTAGAAAAAATCATCTTATCAATCCAATAAAACTCAAAGAGGCTTTTCACCCCCCTGTGAAACAGCCTCTTTTTGATATAAGTCAATTATCCAAATTAAATTTTTCTTTTGCAAATAAATATAATGACTCCACCTCATCTGAAACGGAAGAAATTATTTTTTTCATCGTTTCAGCCTCTTCCTCGGTATAGCCTCTTTCTTTGTTTTTCTGTTCATCAAAAGTAAGCTTTTCATCCACATACGCCATATATGAAACTTGCTTTTCATCATCTGTTACTACAATACCTATGCTTCTTATTTCAGTTGACATAAAATTTGGCCAAAACAATATAGTTATTCTATCATCATCACTTACACATGTTAAATTTCCGGTAAAAGAAAATAAAGATGGTTTTTTGACTCCGCATATTATGTCAGAAGACCAGTCCACAAAACTGTTAGGTGAGTACGAAAGTTTAGTTAAGCCCTCTCCAATATACTTATTGTATGAATGATAATTAGCAAGCCAAACTCCAAAATACACCATACACAAAAGTATTGTTCCACAGAGCAAACCAATGACAAGCCTTTTTTTATTCTTTTTTTTCATAACATTCACTCTCCTTTATAACTCAATTATTCTGCTGCAGTACGCTTTTGCACTTTGATCATGAGTAACAAGAATAACTGTTTTCCCTCTTGTGTTAAGTTCCTTTAGTATATTCATTACTATAGCAGAATTAGTTGAATCCAATGAGCCTGTAGGTTCATCTGCCAAAATCAGATCACACTTTTTTATAAACAGTCTTGCCAAGGCAACACGCTGTTGTTCTCCACCGGAAAGTGTGTATACTTTTCTTTTTCTTTTATCTTTTAACCTAACTTTATCCAAAACTTCATCTACAGAAACATCTTCTCTGTCTTTTTTTCGTATCAACAGTAAATTTTGCTCAACACTTTTGCCATCAATCAATGCAAAGTTTTGAAAAACAAATCCAACTTTTTTTCTGAAAAAAAGTAACTTATCTTTATTTTTTTTAATTTCTTTGCCATCGTATAATATTCTTCCTGAAGATGCGGTTTCAATTTGTCCAATAATGTTAAGCAGTGTTGTTTTTCCTTTTCCGCTATCGCCCGAAAAGCAAACAAACTCACCGTCTTCTATTCGAAAAGACATTTTATCAAACAAAACTTTATCCTCAAATGATTTACACAACTCTATTGCTTCTATCATGATTTTTCTCCTTTCAAAACACTTGCTGTATTCTTGTTTTCCGCCCAAGCACATCTGAACAACGTAATAAACAATTCAGTTATAATAAGAAGAATCCCAACAAAAAGCACCGGCAAGGGATTACCGTAATTTGATACAGTTACTATTATATAAGCACAAAACGTACAAATCGGAATTATTATGATAGGTAAAGCAACAACTCTGGTATTTCTGATAAAAATATTATATCCCAATGTTTTTTTTATTGCTAATTCCAATCCATTGTACATATATTCAATATTCGTCAAAAAAACAATCATCATTATATCTAAAACGAGTATAAAGAAAGAAACAACAGATATTATTTTAATATTTCTTTCAAAATTTGATAAATAATAATGATATAGATCTTTTACATTAGTTACTGTAACAATTTCTCCGTTCAATGAATATTCATATACAAAACCATTAAAATCCTCTTTAGATACCATATATAACATATTTTCTCCGTAATTTTGGGGATTCAAATATCTATCGGTATAAGATACTTCCACAGTATCTAATATGATAATAGGTGTTCTAAGCAAGTTGCTCCTATAAAGATTTGTGGTTTTATTTACCCCGGTTATATTTGTACTTCCTCTATATGTTTTTACAATCAATTCAACATCAGCTTGATTACGTAAATACAACGATTTAATTGAAGATAATACCTCATCTGTTGGGCAATTCTTTTTTTCGGGCAAAAAAACATACATACAATTACTTTTAACCCCGGAAAAACAATCAATTAAATCAACATTGGTACAATTAACAAAATTATTTACTGCATTATAGTTCAATAGCACTGTTTCATAATTAAATGTTCCGGTCAAATCGAAAGAACATATTGCACTATTCCCAAAACGCTTATTAAATTCCCGCCAAAGTGCGGTTACTCTTTCTCTATCCTGTACCTCTGTAATATTTTCACGACGGCTTGTTTCCATACTATAATTTAATCTATAATAACTGTAATCTTTTTTATCTTCAAAGGCTTTTTCTTGTTTAAAATATGATATTGCCTCATATATTATCACACTATTTGCTGAAAGTACAACAATTGTCATAATCAAACAAATAATTTTAACAAAATATGTCGCCATCAATGATATTTTGTTTCCAAAAACATTTGACAAGGCTTCTTTGACAGACACATTTACAATTAAATAATTAATACCGGTATTTAATATCAACATTACAAAAAACATCATACAAATCATGTTAAATTGATATTCTACATATATGTATAACCTTAACACTGCCGATGAGCCAAAAAAAAGAATTGAAAACACTGCTATATCTATAATACAGTTTTTAAAAAAAGTATTTAAAGGATCTACTCCCAATGTAAGCTTTACAAAAGTTTCTTTCTTTAAAAGAATAATATTGTATAAGGAAATTAACAAAACAAATAAGAAGACAGTTCCCCATATTAAGAACAATGTTGCGTTCATACCAGCGTCGCTTACACTGTTATCCTTTATATCTGCTACTTGATAAAAATTCTTTACATCTTGCGGCAGAATATTTTTAAATTTTGCCGCCACTTCGTATGAACCAATAAATCTGAATGTATCAGCTTCATAAATAATCTCTGCATCTTTTAGCGGTAAAAAAACAACTTCCACTTCTCCTATAAAAAAACTTGAATATTTTCCGGACTTTATCCCTAAAGACTGTAAATAATCTATTGCTCCGTTTGTCCCATATACTGTTTTTTTCACATAATACTCGGATAATTGTTCTGTATGGACCTTATAAATATCAAACTTTTTTTCTTCTAAATCCTTTAACAACTTATTTTTTGATAACGTATTCCCTCTTTGTTCTCCGTATATTGAGTATTCAAAAGTAATTTCTCCGAAAGACTGCTCAAATTGAACAAGATGATACACAAAGCGTTCTTCTGTAGCAACAAAAGCAAAAACAAATAAAAACAACACAAAAATATATTTAATTATTCGCTTTATCATCTGTTTCTCCTTTTAATAGATAAAATGTTGAGCGATAATGCACGCTCAACATTTTATCTTAATCTTGTTCAAACGTTTTTTACCACTCGCATGCATAATAAACAAACGAACCAGCATGTCTTACCTCTATTTTTGAAACATTACCTTTGCTCTTTACAGGTCCATCATGCCATCCGTTGCTATTTTGTACTGTAGCAAAATGAAATAACTGGGAATGTTCTGCCCAACAATAATCTTCATTAAATAAAAAAGTATTAAATCCGTATGTAATACGTGCACCATACTCATCACTTTTATATGATTCCCAATCATCACTAAATGAATGTCCTTCATTGTTTGCCCCTATTTCATAGTAATGTATAGGTTTAAACCAAATTAACCATTTCTAATAATTCAACACTTCAACAAACCGTACAGGAGACAAAAAATACAAAAAAATATTATCTAATTGTCATTTTTAATTTTTTCTTTAAACTTTACATAATATATTCTTTGTGGTATAATCTATACAAACAAAAAGTGAGGTAAAATACTATGATTAAACATATCGTAATGTGGAAATTCAAAGAAGAGGCTGAAGGCAGAACAAAGTTACAGAATATGGAGCTTGTAAGAGACAGACTTTACGCTCTCGTTCCCCTTGTTCCCCAGAT
Organism: Eubacteriales bacterium; assembly: GCA_045587445.1. Lineage (GTDB taxonomy): Bacteria > Bacillota > Clostridia > Oscillospirales > CAG-272 > RGIG1995. The sequence goes on from JAZNCH010000008.1 coordinate 20,013, forward strand.
TAAAAAAATGGAAATCGGTTTCGACTTCGGTCAAACTCCCATGTCCTACGATATGATGCTTTACACCGAATTTGAAACAAAAGAAGACCTTAATATTTACGCTGTTGACGGAGAACACGCAAAGGTTAAGAAAATCGTTGCCGCAACAACCGAAGCTCGTGTCGTTCTCGACTACGAAATCTAATTTTTATTTCTATTAAATAATATAACAAAAAGAGGGGGAATAAGTATCAATCCTACAAACACCAAAGATATATACAAAAAAACAATTGATGCAATTTCCCTCGGTCTATTGTTTCATATTGCACTATCCCAACTCATACCGCATATTAGTAAAACAATATATTCGCTTTTTAGCAAAATTGGTTTGGGTGAAAGCTCTGTTATCTACGCTAATATCTGCACGTGTGTGGATATTATACTTTATTTAACAGTATTTCTTCTCCCCGCTTTTTTCATTTTCAAATACACAAAAAAGACAGATTGCAATATAAGTTTTAAGATTGTTTTTCCAAAGAATTATATCTTGCTCGGCATAACGGCAATAGGTTGTATATCTGCCTCGGGAAATATCTCGAATCTTATAAAGCTTCTTTTTAATAAAATAGGTATAGGTTTTATAAGCTATGCTCCCCCTATCCCTCGCGATTTTTGGGGCTTAGTTTTGTTGTTCGTATCATCTGCTATAGTCCCCGCTATAGTCGAAGAAATACTGTTTCGCAAAGTCATTTTCGAAAGGCTTGTTCCTTACGGAAAGGCTTTTGCCGTCTTATCGACAGCACTTCTCTTCTCTCTTATGCATACGAATATTTCACAGTTTTTATATGCTTTTACGGGCGGATTGTTTTTGGGATATATAACCGCAAAATCCCGTTCTGTTATTCCTGCAATGGTATTACACTTTTCAAACAATTGCCTTTCCTTGATTTATCTTTTAATAAGTGAATTCACAACCGGCAAGATTGATAACGTGATTCTTTTCTTTGATATTGCTCTCGGCATATTTGGTATAGTTTCGCTGTGTTTTATCATCAAAAAGAATAAAGCAATTTTTATAAGAAATATTTCCGAGTCATTTTCTGTTTCAAAAACCTTTAACGTTTTTCTTCTCGGATATATTATATACTGTCTATATTTATCGGCAAGGTGGATATATATTATATGAATGAATGTACTGCAAAAAATGATGAATATTTTATGAGCCTTGCTATCGAAGAAGCAAAAAAAGCGGCGGATTTAGGCGAAGTACCAGTTGGTGCTGTAGTTGTTTGCAACGGCGAAGTCATATCGACTGCATTTAACACAAGAGAAACCGGCAAAAACGCCCTCCACCACGCAGAAATAAAGGCTATTGATAAGGCTTGCAACACGCTTCACGGTTGGCGGTTACACAAATGCGACATATACGTTACGCTTGAACCCTGCCCAATGTGTGCGGGAGCTATAGTAAACGCAAGAATAAAAAGAGTTATATACGGTGCTTCCGATACGAAAGCGGGAGCTTTTGGCTCGGTGTTTAATATGAATGATATTCCACTTAACCACAAGCCCGAAATAGTTTCAGGACTATGTAAAGAAGCGTGTGCAAAATTATTATCCGACTTTTTTTCGGAATTACGTAAAAGAAAGTAATCTTTTCGGTAAAACAAAAATGGAAGATATAAAAATATTATATGAAGATAAATTCATAACCGTATGCGTAAAAGCTCCCCTCATTTTGTCTCAACAAGACGAAAAAGGCTCTGCCGATTTAGTTTCGATGTTAAGCCAACAGACAAACGTTCAGCACAAATGCGTTCACCGCCTTGATTTTGGTGTCGGCGGCACTATGGTTTATGCAAAAAACGAGGTTGCAGCAGCGAAGTTATCCGCTTCTATTCAAAACAGAAGCTTTGAAAAAGAATATTTGGCTGTTATATACGATGCACCGCAAGAAAAGTGCGGTGTATACAAAGACTTACTTTTTAAAGATTCAAAAAAGAATAAAAGCTTCGTCGTTGGCAGAGTAAGAAAAGGCGTAAAAGAGGCAAGTCTCGAATACAAGCTTCTTGATACAAAAGAAACAGAAAAAGGTATGCTGTCGCTCGTTTGGATAAAGCTCCATACAGGCAGAACCCACCAAATACGAGTTCAGTTTGCTTCCAGAAAAACGCCACTTTACGGCGATGGTAAATACGGAAGCAAAACAAACGAAAAGGTTACTGCACTTTGGTCGTATAAAACCACATTTCCGCATCCTTTGACCCGAAAAAACATATCATTCCAAAGTATTCCGAACACCGATTTCCCTTGGAATGTGTTTAATATTGAAGAATTGTTGAAGAAAAAAGAAATATATTAAAAATCGCTCCCCCCTCCCCTACCGCACGAGGTAATGTTTGCACAAACCTATAGAATCAAGGTTTCTTTGCCTACTTTCTTTCCTTAAAAGAAAGTAGGTTTTTCAAAAAAAGGGATAGACAAAGTACAGCAATGTAAATTTCAATTAATTAAAGACGTTTTTGAAAGGATTTATATTATGAACAGATGCGAAAAACTTATTTCGGCTATAGGCGACAAAGCAGACGGTATGCTTATTTCGTCGGAGATTAATCAATTATATCTTACGGGATTTGAATTTTCCGACGGTTACGTACTCGTTACCAAAAACAAATCCTATCTTATTACTGATTTCAGGTACACAGAAGCCGCAAAAAAAGAGGCTGATAAAGCATTTGAAATAGTTACTTTCAACAAAGACCTTTTTCAAAAACTTTTCGATGAAAACAAGGTAAGCAATCTTCTGTTTGAGGATACAAGAATGACATGTTCTGCGTTAGAGCAGTTTAAACATAAATACGGTAATATTAATTTTATCCCTGCGGGTAACATAATCGAAGATATACGCGAATATAAATCCGATATTGAAATAGAATATATTACGAAAGCTCAAAGAATTGCCGAAAAATCGCTGCATACCCTTATAAACAATATTGATAAAAATATGACCGAAAAAGAGCTTGCGGCATATCTTGAATATCTTATGAAGAAAAATGGTGCTGACGGAATATCCTTTGCCACTATCGCAGTGTCGGGAAAAGCATCTTCTTTACCGCACGGAGTTCCGCGTAACCAAAAAATTGAAAACGGATTTTTGACTATAGATTTCGGTGCTGTATATAAAGGCTATCACTCGGATATGACGAGAACTTTTTTCATAGGTAAAGCCGATGAAGAAATAAAAAAGATATACAATACCGTTCTCGAAGCCCAGAAAAAAGCTATTGATGCAATTTTTTCGGGCGAAAGAAACTGCTTTTCTATCGACAAGGTTGCCAGAGACCACATATATTCAAACGGATTCAAAGATTGCTTTGGCCACGGACTTGGACACGGTGTAGGCCTTGAAATACACGAAGCTCCGAGACTATCACCTATGGCTGATAAAAATAAAAACCTCAAAACAGGTGATATTGTAACTGTTGAACCCGGTATATATATCGAAAATAAATACGGTGTGAGAATAGAAGATATGATATATATAGGTGAAAATGCACCTATAAACTTGACTGTCTTTGAAAAAAATCTGATAGAATTATGAAAATAAGGAATTTTTCGTTAAAAACCCCTTGAAAAAATATTATTTTTAGTGTAAAATGTATTAGATAATTATATTTTGACTAGAAAATAATGGAGGATAAACAAAATGGTAGTAGCAGGCGATTTTAAAAACGGAGTTACTTTTGAAATGGACGGCAACGTTTTTCAGGTTGTTGAATTCCAGCATGTAAAACCCGGTAAAGGAGCAGCTTTCGTAAGAACTAAACTTAAGAACGTTATCACAGGTGCTGTTATCGAAAAGACATTCAGCCCTACAGATAAATATGAACACGCTTACGTTGAGCGCAAGGATATGCAGTATCTTTACAACGACGGCGAACTTTACTACTTCATGGACCTCGAGTCTTTTGAACAGCTTCCCCTCGAAGAAAGCAAACTCGGCGACAACTTTAGATTTGTTAAGGAAGAAATGCTTTGCAAGATCATTTCTTATAAGGGCAACGTATTCGGAGTTGAACCTCCCATGTTCGTTGAACTCGAAGTAACCGAAACAGAACCCGGATTCAAGGGCGATACAGCTACAGGTGCCTCTAAACCCGCAACTCTCGAAACAGGTGCGCAGATTAAGGTTCCGCTTTTCATTAACATCGGTGATGTTCTTAAGATTGACACCAGAACAGGTGAATACCTCGAAAGAGCTAAACAGTAATTTTTATAAAAATAAGGAGAACTGACTATGATGATGACAATTACCGAAAAGATTGCAAACCTAAAAGGCTATCTGGAAGGCGTACAGCTTGATGAAAACAAGGCTGAAACGAAGGTTATTGCAAAAATTGTTGATATTCTTGAAGATATGGCTCTCGAAATCGAAGAAATGGAAGAACAGGTTGATACTCTCAACGACTATGCAGAAGAGCTCGACGAAGACCTCGGTGACGTAGAAGATTACCTCTTCGGCGATGATGACGATTGTGATTGTTGCGACGATGACGATTGCGATTGCTGCGATTGTTGCGACGAAGACTTCTTCGAAGTTGAGTGCCCCAAGTGCGGCGAAGTTATCTGCCTCGACGAAGATTTTGATGCAGACGAGGTTATCTGCCCCGCATGCAACGAAGCTATTCCGCTCGAAGACGAAGAATAATTTTTTTGATAATACAACGTATGTGTGTGGGTTTTGCCCACACACATTTTTTACGCACAAACAAATAACATCATCACAAATGAATACTATTAAACAGAAACAACTAACAGATTATGATTTCCTATGCATTTTCTATAATTAATTACTTTCGTCATAATCCCATATTTTTACAGACATTTTTATACATTATTCTCCGTTGACAAAACGCACCGAAAGTATTATAATTTTTGTAAGGACAAACAAAACCCTCGGACAAAAAAAGAAAGCAGGTAATGTTATGGCAAACAAAAAAAAGATGAGTTCTTCGACTAAAATCATTGCTGTTATTCTGGCAATATTGGCTTTGACCGCAGTTGTGGCAGGTATTGCAAGATTCAACAAAGACAAAGACGTTCCCACAAACACTGACGGCGAACAAAGCACTATCGCTGAAAATACCGACGAACCCGAAACAACCACAAAGCCGGAAACAGACGAAGAAACTGAGCCGGAAACAACTGCTCCCGAAACAGAGCCCCCTGCTCCCCCAAAATTCTACAACCCCTTGACCGGTCTCGAGTGTTCGGAAGAAATCAGCAAACAACGTCCTGTAGGCTTGATGATAAACAATATTCAACAGGCTCTTCCACAAGAAGGGATTACATACGGCGACGTAATTTACGAATGTCTAGCCGAGGGCGGAATCACAAGATTGTTTATGCTTATTCAGGATTATGCAAAGGTTCCCAAGGCGGGTTCGGTTCGTTCTGCAAGAGACTATTATCTTGATTTTGCGCAGAATCACAATGCGCTCTTCTTCCACGCAGGCGGCTCCGACAAAGCTTATTCTGAAATAGCTTCACGCAAGATAGACAACTTCGACGGCGTAAGAATGAATATTCCCAATTCCTTCTACAGGGACCAATGGCGTTTAAACAATATGGCTTATGAACATACAATGGTTATAACCGGCGAGGGTATGGTCAATGCTATTCAATACAGAAATGCAAATACACAGCTTAAAGAAGATTTCGTAAATCCCTTTAATTTCGCAGAAGAAAAATTTGCGCTTGAAGGCAGTGATGCTAATTGCGTATATCTTCCTTTCTCATATTATCAAGCCCCTTATTTGAAATACAATGCTTCAACCGATACATATCAGCGTTGGCAATACAACAAGCCTCATGCAGATAAAGAAGGCAAGCAGCTTGAATTTACAAATATTCTCGTTCTGTTCTGCCACCACACAGGTGCTCTTGATAACAAGGGAAGAATTGAAGTTACAACAACAGGCGAGGGCGAGGGATACTATATTAACGGCGGAAAATACATCGACATTAAATACAGCAAAGCTAACGTTGATGCTCCTATTGTCCTCACCAACACAGACGGTACTCCACTTGTGATGAACACGGGTAAAACCTACGTCGCAATTTTTAACTCCGCAAACAAAGCTAACATTAATATGAATTATAATAAGTAAAGATAGGTGTGTGGGCGAAGCTCACACACCTATTGCATTATCAAAAAATAATGAGGCTGAGTTACTAACTTAGCCCCATTTTATTGCTTAAAACTAATAAAAATACAGACGATTGCATAACAAACAATAAATAATAACAATAATTATTATAAACAACCTCTTTCGTCGTACCGCAAGTAAAATTTTATTTTTATTATTCTTTATACTATACGACGAATGAGGTCGTCTATACCACTTTATCAATTTGACTCAGCAGCTTATTTTTATCAAATAAGAAATACTTTTGAAATAATATCCGCAACAAGCTCTTCGGGGGTAATCTTGCTTGCACCGCCGGAGCTTCTGAAAATCATTTCATTATCGTTATCAACATCAAAATATACCGTACAGTTGAACTCTTCAGCATCTGTTATATTATAACAGAGACTCCATCCCAATGCGGAGCACAAAGCTTCATAGGGAATTACATTAAAATATCCTATCGGATAATATTCTTTAAATATATTCAGTTCTCTCCCCGATTTCCCGTAAAGCTCCGGGCATTTGCACGTAAAGCTAATGGTATTCCTTACTGTTTTTCCTAAAGAAAACGGCTCTATAATACACTTTCTGTCTTCCGATATTTCGACCCCGAATAAGAGTATTCCGGCCAACACAAATGTAAAATAAAGGGTATCTGTATAAATATCCTTACCAATCTCTTCTATAGAAGAAAGTCGCGTTTCAATTTTTAACCCCGACTTATTTGAAATCTTGACAATGTTTTTGATAAAAAACTCATAAAGACGGTATACTTGACCTAAAACTCTTTTTTCACTGTCAAAAAGCGCAAACGCCATGTAATTTTCAATAGCACCAAAATAATAAGAGCGAAGCTTTTCTATCACACCGTATTTATCGTTGTTTACGCTTTCCTTTGTTGAAAGTAAATCAAATATATCTCGTAATCCCTTTGCAAAGTCTTGCTTTACTTTTAAAGAATACTCTCCAAAAAGAAGGTCATATTCAAGTAACGTCGGGAATATTACTACGGCATTTGAATTGTATTCAAACATCATGGCTACCTTATAGCCCTCTCCTAATACGCATACAACAAACTCAATACCTCCGTTACGGCTCGGAAAGAGAGTCTTTTTCCCATCCAAAAAGCATTTTGACATATTTCCTTTTACCCTCGGCACAGGGGTATATTTCATACAAGAAGCGTTACGAAATACAACCTGCCATTCGCTGTCGCAAACGTATATCGGCATATTTATTTTATTTAAAAAATCAAAATTGCTCATAGTATTTCCAATCAGTACGTTTATTACTTATATTATACCAAAATGTTGTATAATTTTCAAGTTTTTGGCTACAATTGTAACAAAATTCTTTTTTTTACAAAAAACTCTTGTATTATTAAGCAAAATAGGTTACAATATAGTTTGGTAAATTTTAAAAATAATTTTTTTATAATTTTGGAGGATAAAAATTATGGCAGTTAAAGTTGCTATTAACGGTTTCGGCCGTATCGGTCGTTTGGCATTCAGACAGATGTTTGGTGCTGAGGGTTACGAAGTTGTTGCAATCAACGACTTGACAAGCCCGGCAATGCTTGCTCACCTTCTCAAGTATGACTCAGCTCAGGGTAGATACGCTCTTGGCGATACTGTTGTTGCAGGTGAAGATTCTATCACAGTTGACGGCAAGACAATCAAGATCTACGCTGAAAAGAACGCAGCTGACCTTCCTTGGGGTGAAATCGGCGTTGACGTAGTTCTCGAATGCACAGGTTTCTACACATCTAAAGATAAGGCTCAGGCTCACATTGATGCAGGCGCAAAGAAAGTTGTTATTTCTGCTCCCGCAGGCAATGACCTTCCCACTATCGTTTACAGCGTAAACGAAAATACACTTACAAAGGAAGACAAGATTATCTCTGCTGCTTCCTGCACAACAAACTGCTTGGCTCCTATGGCTAAGGCTCTTAATGACTATGCTCCTATCCAGAGCGGTATCATGTCTACTATCCACGCTTTTACAGGCGACCAGATGGTTCTCGACGGTCCTCACAGAAAGGGCGACCTCAGACGTGCAAGAGCTGCTGCAGTTAACATTGTTCCTAACTCTACAGGTGCTGCAAAGGCAATCGGTCTCGTTATCCCCGAACTCAACGGCAAGCTCATCGGTTCTGCTCAGAGAGTTCCCGTTCCTACCGGTTCTACAACAATCCTCGTTGCTGTAGTTAAGGGCGAAAACGTAACAAAGGAAGGCATCAACGCTGCTATGAAGGCTGCTTCTTCTGCTTCCTTCGGTTACACTGAAGAAGAACTCGTTTCTTCCGATATCATCGGTATCACATACGGTTCTCTCTTCGATGCTACTCAGACAATGGTTTCCAAGATCGGCGACGACCTCTATCAGGTTCAGGTCGTTTCTTGGTACGACAACGAAAACTCTTACACATCTCAGATGGTAAGAACTATCAAGTACTTCGCAGAACTTTAATTTTTAAAGATACTGTCAAAAATCCCAACCGAAATTTCGGTTGGGATTTTTTATTCTTTTATAAATCTTGAAATAAAGAAACCGTCGGTCTTGTGAATATCGGGATAGAGGGTTAACATTCCTTTTTCAGATTTTATGCCCTTTCCAAGATCAAAGTCATAAGGTCTATATTCCTTATGCTCTGCAAGAAATTTTTCAACAACATTTTCATTTTCACGTATATTCAAAGTACAGGTGGAGTAAACAAGAACTCCGCCTTTTTTTACGTAATTCGATGATGCATCAAGTATTCTGTATTGAATATCGGGCAGTCTTTCTATTGCATTCTTTTCTTTATATCGCAAATCGGGTTTTTTCGCAATAACTCCAAGTCCCGAGCAGGGGGCATCTACCAATACTCTGTCTGCTCTTTCTTTTAATTCCTCAATATAAGTACTTCCGTCGTGCTCTTTTGTTTCAATTATTTCTATACCAATTCTTTTTGCACCCTTTCCGACAAGAGAAAGCTTGTTTCCATGAAGGTCAAAGGAATATACTTTTCCCTCATTTTTCATATTCAATGCAACGGAAAAGCTTTTACCACCGGGACAAGAGCAGGTATCAATAACGGCATCTCCCTTTTCTGCCCCCAAAACCTCGGCACATAGCTGTGATGCCTCGTCCTGAACAAATACACGTCCGTCTTGTAATATCTCTAATGCCGATATGGGACAAGACTGCAATAGTCTTACTGCGTGCTTTGCATACAAACCGTTATCTGCCTTTATATCCTTATCTGCAAGATAGGCAAGTACAGCCTCTTTATCGGTCTTTATTGTATTCACTCTTAAAGTAATATCGGGCGATATATTCAATGCCTCAAGTATTCTTTCTGTCCTTTCAAGCCCATAATCCGAAAGCCACATTTCACAAAGCCACTGAGGGTACGAATACATTACCGACAGATACTCTATAGGTTCTCTGTCTTTGTTGGGATAGACAATGTTTTCTTTTTTTCTGATAGTTTCCCGAAGCAGAGCGTTAACAAATCCCGATGCGCTTCTCTTTCCCTTTTTCTTGCAAAGCTCAACGCATTCGTTACACGCGGCATGGTCGGGCACACTTCCCATATACATCACCTGATAAACGCCCATTCTCAAAATCACAAGAATCTCTTTATCTATCTTGGCAATATCCCTACCTGAAAACAGCCCGATTATGTAATCGAGGGTTATCTTCCGTTCAATCGTTCCATACACAAGTGCTGTATAAAAAGCACGGTCAACACCCGTCATTCCGTGCTTTTCAATTGCAGAATCAATCTCAATATTCGGATAACTTTGCCTTATCTCGCATTTTAACAGCGATTCATAAGCAACATTTCTTACGTCTGACATTTATCTTCTGCCTCTCCTGCCGTTTACTAAAACTATTAATCTCAAGAGCTGAGCCAATGCAGTAGCAAGCGCCGCAACGTAAGTCATGGCTGCCGCAGACAACACCTTTTTTGAGCCTTTTATTTCTTCGCTGCCAAGAATGCCGGTATTCTCCAGTGCTTCAAGAGCACGGTTACTTGCGTTAAACTCTACCGGTAACGTTACAAGCTGAAAAAGTGCCAAAGTAGCATAAAAGATGCACCCTATATATGCCAACTGATAGAATGAAAATAAGATTCCTATAAGCACCAACGGAACGGCAAGCTTTGATCCTATGTTTGTAACAGGAATAATTGCCGTGCGAAGCTTCATAGGCGAATATCCCACCGCGTGCTGTACGGCGTGTCCCGACTCGTGTGCGGCAACGCCTATCGCCGCCACCGATGCGTTATCATAAACGTTTTCAGACAGGTTAACCGTATTTGTTCTCGGGTCAAAATGGTCGGTAAGATTACCGGGGACACGGTTTATTTTCACGTTATATAACCCATTTGCATCTAATATACGTCTTGCCGCCTCTGCTCCCGTCATTCTTCTTGCAGATATAACAGTACTATATTTTTTAAAAGTACTCTGCACCTTCGTCTGTGCCCACAATGCAAGTAACAGTGCCGGCACAACAAATATCAAATATGTGTAATCAAAATACATATACAAACCACCTTTTTCTAAATAATATGTTACTTATTAGGTGTAAAAACATCTCCTTCGGCTATCTTTCTGCCGTTTATAAAATCGGACGCCTTCATTCTGCCCTTTCCCTCGGGCAACACTCCGTCTATACCGACAACCCCCTCACCCGTAGCAATGTATATATTGCCTTTTTCAAGGGATACGACTGTTCCGGGAAGCTTGTCGCTCTTCTTTTCGGTCAAAAACGATGAAACAAATTTTATCATTTTGCCATTCAAAAACGCAAATGACAAAGGAAAAGGAGAAGTTCCTCTTATCTGGTTATGAATATCTAATGCGCTCTTCGTAAAATCAACCAAGCAATCTTCTTTTTCTATCTTCTTTGCATAAGTAGACTTGCTGTCGTCCTGCTTATATCTCTTAACGTTTCCGCTTTCAATAACCTTTATCGTAGAAAGTAAAGCGTATGCACCGAGGTCTGCAAGCTTGTCGTGCATAGTCTCAAAATTATCTTCGTCACGTATAGCAATCTCATACATCTCTATCATATCACCGGTATCAAGCCCCTCTTCCATATACATTGTCGTAATACCGGTAGTCTTTTCGCCGTCTATAATAGCTCTCTGTATAGGTGCCGCACCTCTATACTTTGGCAGAAGCGAACCGTGCACGTTTATACAACCGTATTTGGGATAATCAAGCACGTTCTTCGGCAATATCTTACCAAAAGCAACAACCACTATAAGTTCAGGTGAAAGCTCGTTCAAAAGCTCTGCAAAAGCCTCGTCTTTCAAGGTTGCAGGTTGATATACGGGGATATTATGCTCTAATGCACTAACCTTTACAGGCGGGGGCATAAGAGTATATCCTCTGCCCTTAGGCTTATCGGGCTGTGTTATTACGCCCACTATTTCATTATCTGTAGTCAAAAGGGATTCAAAGCACACCTTTGCAAAATCAGGTGTTCCCATAAATAATATTCTCATATATTTCTATCTTATTCCTCTTCGTAAAGTTCGTCAAGCTCGTCCTGTGTCAGCATCTTTGCGTGGTCAATATAAAGAACGCCGTCAAGGTGGTCAAGCTCGTGGCAAAATGCACGTGCAGTAAGCTCTGACCCTGTCACCTCAAACCATTTTCCGTTTCTGTCCATAGCTCTTACTGTAACAGTCATCGGTCTTGTCGTTATGCCGTATTTTCCCGGAACAGACAAGCAGCCTTCAAGGTCTTCCTGCTCTCCTTCGGTAGCTATTATTTCGGGGTTTATCATTTCTATAAGCTCTCCGGGTTCAGTCTCTACAAGCACTATACGGCGAAGTACACCTACCTGAACAGCCGCAAGCCCGCAACCGTTTGCCGCGTGAAGCGTATCCTTCATATCATCAAGCAACTGAATTATTCTGGGTGTTATTTCGGTAACCGGACGGCTTTTCTTTCTTAATATTTCGTCGCCCACCTTAACAATATTTAATTTTGCCATTATAAAGTTCTCCTATTTTTATCTCTATATGTTGTTGGGATCCATATCCATAGTAATCTGAATCTTGTTTCCGAACGTCTTTTCGCACAATGCATATATCTTCGCAAAAAATTGACGTGTAACGTTATTATTCTTGCACTTTACCACAAACTGCATACGGTACTTTTCGTTTACTTTATACACCGATGCCTCAAGAGGACCGTATACGTTAAGTGCCAAACTGTTCTTATCGTATTCGTCGGCTTTTTCTTTTATTGTAGTGTTAAGAAAAACACACGCCTTTAATAGCTCGTTTTCCGAAAATGCCGTAAGGGTTATAAGAAGCATATCGCAATACGGTGGAAAAATGTAGGATTTGCGAAGCAATATCTCATTTTTATAAAACTCAGGATAATCCTGTCTCGATGCATAAGAAAGAGTCTGATGCTCGGGGTTATACGTCTGAATTACAGCACACCCTTTTTTGTCGCTTCGTCCCGCTCTGCCTGTAACCTGAGTTATAAGGTCAAAAGTTCGTTCATTCGCTCTATAATCATCAAGATACAGAGAAGCATCTGCAAGAATAACACCGACGCACGTAACGTTGGGAAAATCGTGCCCCTTGGTTACCATTTGCGTTCCGATAAGTATATCTGCTTCTCCGTTTCTGAAACGGTCAAGCATCGTATCAAACGCAAATTTTGTAGACGTTGTATCAGCGTCCATTCGCATAACCTTTTTGTCGTGGAAAAGAAGCTTTAATTCCTCTTCTACCTTTTGAGTTCCAAAGCCTAAATGCTGTATGTGAACGCTTCCGCACTCGGGACACACCTCGGGTACTTTTCTTCTTGCACCGCAATAATGACAGGTCAGCCAACCGTTTTTTACCCTTGCTCTCATAGCGTCCTCACCCTCGTCGGCAAATATCCTGCCCGGAGAATGAAACGTCATAGATACACTGCAATGGTCGCAAGTTATCGCCTTTCCGCACATTGCGCAAGACACAAAGTTATTATATCCTCTTCTGTTTATAAAAAGTATTACCTGCTCGTTTCTGCCGAGGGATTCCTGCATAGACCTATAAAGAGTCTCTCCTATAACGGATAATCCCGATACCTTTGCAAGATCAAGTCTTAAGTCTGCTATCTTCGTTGACGGCAGAACTGCGTTGCCGTACCTTTCTTTAAGCTCGACTAAATTATATACCCCGTTTTGTGCCTTATGGTAGCTTTCAAGAGAGGGAGTCGCAGATGCAAGTAACATCAACGCTTTGTTATACCCCGCTCTAAATCTCGCCACGTCTCTTGCGTGGTATCTGGGAGACATATCTGACTTATAAGTGTGTTCCTGTTCTTCGTCGATTACTATAAGTCCTAATCTTTCAAATGGGGCGAATATCGCAGAGCGCGTACCTATACACACGTCAACGTCTCCGTTTTTTATTCTTCTCCACGCATCAAACCTCTCACCGTTTGAAAGTGACGAATGAATAACGGCAATTCTGTTTCCGTAAAAGCTTCTGAAAAGGTCAACGGTCTGCGGTGTCAGCGATATTTCGGGAACAAGCACGATAGCTTGTCTGCCCGATTCTATAACCTCGTCTATAACGGATTTTATAACCCTCGTCTTTCCGCTTCCCGTTATGCCATGAAGAAGAACAGCCTTAGGTTCACCCGTCTTGTATAAAGCCGATATTTTGTCATAAGCCTCTTGCTGATGGGGGGTAAGAATATTATCTTTCTTTGAAACACTCTTTTCTTGGTATGGATTACGGTAAACCTCAACCTCTTCAATCTGTATAAATCCCTTTTCGGCAAGCGACTTAAACTGAAGATTTGTAGCTCCTGTCAAACCCTTTAGTTCAGCCTCCGAAAGTCTTCCTCCGTTGTCTGCCAACGCCGCAATAACTGCCCTCAGCTTTTCTCCGCGAAGCTTATATACGCCCTTACCCTCAATATACTTTTCAGCCTCTTCGCAGGAAATTGACAGAATAATTTTTTTCTCTTTCTTTTTACCCGCTTCACGAAATACGATGTCTTTTACAACAAATCCCCTCGCCGACAAGTCGCGCAACGCTCTGTCGATCTGTTCGCCGAATTTCGCCTTTAAAGCATCATACTTTGACATAGGATTATCTCGCAGAAACATACATATATTTCTTGCATTTTCGCTGAAAGAATCAATATCTATATCCTCTGCCAAACTGTACACCGTATACATCTTACCGAATGCCGATACGGGTACTGCACTTTTTACAGCGTCGCCTATGGTACAAAACGTTCTGTCTTTCAAAAACACGCAGAGTTTCAACAGTTCATCGTTCAAAAACACGTCGGGAACAACGTCAATTATTGATTTAACCCCGTTAAAATCCGTTTTGTCTGTAATATCAAAAACAACTGCGTAAGCACTTTTATTCCCCTTTCCAAAGGGTACGCTTACAACAGCTCCCACAGCAACCCTACCGTGAAGATACTGCGGTATAAGATAATCGTATAGTCCATCAATAAAGTAAGGTGCATCTAAAATATGCACCCGTGCAAACAGGTCATTCATTCAGATACACCTCCCAAAATCTTTTGACTGCAGAAAAACTCAGTCAATATTCTTTCCCAAGGATTCTTCAACTATTTCGTATTCCTTGCTGTGCAATCTGTTGATTGCGGTTCTTACGGCCTTTTCGTCGCGGTATTCGCGGCTGATAAGTGCTGCGATGCTCTTGTCTGTTTCCTTGTTTGCAACAAGCTTTTCAGCGTGTTCGCGCTGTGCTACATATTCGTTTGTTACTATTCTCGCACACTTTGCAGTAGCAATTACAAGCTCGTAACGGTTGTACTTTCCTTTTTCCTGCAATTCTTCAAGAGTGGGCGAAATCATACTTGTGTATTTCTCGTTATTCATAAAACTTTTCCTTCACTTCCAAACGCCTCGACGTGCGTTTTATTTCTGATTTTGTAATGTTTAATATATCTAAAGCGGCACTCTTTGCCCCTTCATTCTGATTTATAACAACGTAATCGTATTTGTCAAAACAAGCAACTTCATTCCTCGACTGCTCAAGTCTTGCTTTGATAACGTCGTCGGTCTCCGTTCCTCTGCCTCTCAAACGTGCTTCAAGCGTTTTGAAATCGGGAGGAAGAAGAAGTATCAAAACCGCATCGGAAAACTTCTTCTTAACGTTCATAGCTCCCTCGACCTCGATTTCGAGTATAACGTTCTTTTCTTCCAGCATCTTGCGAACCTTGTCGTTCAACGTACCGTAATAGTTTCCGCAATATTCGGTATATTCAATAAGCGTATCGTTTTTTATGTTTTCTTCAAATTCCTCGCGGGTTATATAGAAGTAATTTACTCCGTCAACCTCGCCCGGTCGAGGGCTTCTGGTAGTTGCCGAAACAGATAAAGCAAATTCATCCGACATCGATAACAGCTCACGCAAAACCGTTCCCTTTCCGCTTCCCGCAGGACCCGAAACAACTATAAGCAAATTCTTTTTTTCCATATCTAAATCACCTTTTTGCTTCCTGTCATAGAACGTCGTCGTCAGATGTGTTGTTATCCGTAACTCCGTTAAGTCTGTCGGTAATTCTCTCCGTGGGAAGTGCCGACAAAATAACGTGCTCACTGTCTGTAACTATAACAGACTTCGTCTTGTGTCCGCACGAAACGTCAATTACTCTTCCCTCTTCCTTTGCATCCTGTACCAATCTTTTAATAGGCGAGGAATCGGGACTTGTAATGGCAACAACCCTGTTTGATGCGACCATATTACCAAAACCTATATTGATAAATAGCATATTCTACCTCATTCAAGATTCTGAATCTGTTCTCTTATTTTTTCAAGCTCACTCTTCATATTAACGACCAAATGCGCCATGTCGGCATCATTTGCCTTTGAGCCTGTAGTGTTGACCTCTCTGTTCATTTCCTGAAGCAAGTAATCCATATTCTTGCCCACAGCACCGCCCTCGGCAAGAATCTTGTCAAACTCGTCAAAGTGGCTGCGAAGTCTTACTATCTCTTCGTCTACAGCAACCTTATCGGCAAATATCGCACACTCTGTAATAATTCTCGCAGGGTCAGCCTCTATATTATGCTTTTCAAGAACCGCTTTCAAACGATTTTCAAGCTTTTCCGCATAAGATTCAATACAAACAGCAGACATTTTTTCAATTCTGTCAGCCATTTCCATGAGGTTAGCCTTTTTAATCAAAAGGTCAGCCTTTAATTTTTCGCCCTCGCGCTCTCTTTGAGCTATAAACATATCAATAGCATCGTCAAGAACAGGCTTTATGATAAGCCAATCCTTTTCCATATCCTCTTCGGGCTTGATAACGGTAAATATCTCTCTGTTCTGTGCTATAGCCATAACCGATATATCATCTTTTAAATCAAACTTATCGCGAAGCTCAAACAGTGCCTTCACATAGCTTTCGGTATAAGCCTCGTCAAGACGAAGCTCAATTCCAACCTTTTCAACAACGTCAACGCCTATGTATAAGTCAACCTTACCGCGCTTTATTCCTCTGCTCTGAATATACTCGCGGACTCTGTCTTCAAGAAAGCTGTACATTCTTGATATTTTTATATTGCAATCCAAAAATCTGGAGTTTACCGATTTAATTTCAGCAGTTATCTCCTTACCCTCGACAGACGCTGTTGCTCTGCCGTAAGCAGTCATACTTCTTATCATTGAGGCATCACCTTTTATTCCCTAAAAGTAATTAATATATATTATAACTCATATAAACCTATTTGTCAACAAGCATAAAGCTAAAGTTTCCCATTTGTTTACACATTAAAATAACATAAATTTTGAGCTTAATCATATAATTATTCATAAAATATTTGAAAATTTGTGTTGTAATATTCGCCTAATATGTGGTATACTGTTTTTTAGGCGGTACAACAGCAAGAAATGGTACTGCAAAGATATGAATAAAGACTGTTTTCAAGATTTTAAAATTATGACAGATATATCCCTGTCGCTCTGTTCGTACATTTCCGACGGAAAAGTGTATGATTATCATATCGGTATAAAAGAATCTGAAGATGCCAAAATACGATGTATTAATTTTGCAATCAAACAGTTTATCCCCCCTGTCAACCGCGAGGATATAACCTATATTGCTTTAAAGTTACACGAATTGAATTTGAAGTTATGTGAGCTTGCTGACTACAAAAATTGTTTTTTTCCAAAAAAAGACTTAAAAAAGGATATTGCACCTTTAAAAAACATTTGTACCAAAATCCCCGATTTTTTTGCAAATAATGTTTCAAAAGCCGATTATAATACTACGTATATTTTGGATATATCGGAAAAGCAATTTAACGAAAATCGTTATTCCGCACTGTATCTTATCTACGAATACAAACTTTACGAGCTTGTAAATATATGTACCGACAAAGCATCTGATTTAAATGACTATCTGATACGAACTTTAATAAAAAATACATAGAGACGGACTATATTAAAAATGTTTGGATATGTAAGACCCGATAAGAATGAACTTAAAGTAAAAGAATTTGAACTGTATAAAAGCACATATTGCGGACTTTGCAGAGTTATGGGCAAAAGATACTCGTATATATACAAAATGTCTCTCAGCTATGATTTTGTATTTATGACTCTGCTTAGACTTTATGCCACACCTGAGAAAGTCTCTTTCTCACAAAGACGTTGTATCGCACACCCTGCAAAGAAAAAGAATATGATGAACGAGAATGAGGCGTTGAAAATTACCGCCGACGTGGGAGTCATTATGCTCTATCACGATTTTCTCGACAAAATAAACGACAAAGACGGCCTTAAAAGCTTTCTCTCTCGGCTTTTGTTACCCGAACTGAAAAGACTTCGCAAAAAAGCGTGTAAAAATGAGCTTATTGCAAAATTTGATACCCTTGCCGCAGAGAGCCTACACCGTCTGAGTGAAATAGAAAAAAACAATACGCCTTCGGTAGATATGCCGGCAGAAGAATTCGGCATTTTGCTCGGCGAGGCTCTTTCAATAGGCCTTGAAGGCAAAACCCAAAGAACAGTTTTTGAAATCGGAAAAAATCTCGGCAAATGGATATATATTGCCGATGCCGCAGACGATTTGGACGGAGACGAAAAGCATAATTCGTATAATCCCCTCTTAGCCGTTTCAGAAAATATGGAAGACGCCAAAAAACAGTTTTCGGCTATTAATATCACCCTTTTAAACATACTTTCAAACGCAGATACTGCCCTTGACCTTATGGACAAGACGGATAACGGTTTATATAATATTCTTTCAAACATTTTACGTTTGGGATTACCCTCAATTCAAGAAAAAATACTTAAAGACAACAACTTCACCCTAAAAGAAAAGGAGTTTACGGAATAATGACAGACCCTTACAAGATACTCGGCGTTACGCGTGAAGCAACCGACGACGAGATAAAAAAAGCATATCGCGAGCTTGCAAGAAAATATCACCCCGACAACTATACGAATAATCCTCTTGCCGACCTCGTTGAAGAAAAAATGAAAGAAATAAACGAGGCATACGACCAGATACAAAAAGAACGCAGCCAAAACGGTTATCACGGCAGAACCAATAACTATAACACATATTCCGGCGAATATATGCAAATCCGCGAACTCATTCAAATGAACAGACTTACCGAGGCTGAAACTATGCTTAATTACATTCCCTCGGCAGACAGAAACGGCGAATGGAACTATCTTCGCGGCTTGATACTTGAAAAAAAGGGCTGGTATTTTGACGCACAGAAATTCTTTGAAGCGGCGTGTTATATGGACCCCGACAACAACGAATACAAAGACGCTTTAAACAAAATAAAAAACACCGCCAACAATTACGGCGGTTACAGAGCCTCCAACACCAACGGGACAGGCTGTTCAACCTGCGATGTATGCTCAAGCCTCATATGTGCAGACTGCTGCTGTGAATGTCTCGGCGGAGACCTTGTAGGATGTTGCTAAACAAAATGAACGGAAATTCACTAAACAATAAAAAATCCCCTGCCAACAATATTGCTTTTTCAGCCATACTTTGTGCCCTTGGGGTAATCATAATGTTTCTCGGTGCAGTTATAGAAACGATTGACATTACTATGGCGGCGTTGGCTTCATTTCTTGTCATCGTATGTATGATAGAAGTCGGCGGATATATGCCCTTTCTTGTTTTCGTATCTACGTCAACCCTGTCATTTTTACTGTTGCCAAACAAGACGGTAGCTATTATTTACGTAATGTATTTCGGTTTCTATCCGATAATAAAAAAATATCTCGAAAGGCTTCCGATAATAATTAGCTGGGTTGCAAAATTTGCGGTATTCAATATCGCAATTATGCTTTATTATCTGTTTTTGAAAGACGTGCTTTTCCCCGATATTGACAGCATAAAGCTTTATATCGTGCTTCTGTTAAACGTAATATTTTTTACCCTCGATTTGGTGCAGACACTGTTTATAACCGCCTACGTCAGAAGATTCAGAAGGCTACTTGGCATACACAGATTTTTTAAATAATAAAACACAAACAACCACTCGCATTTTTAAACCGCGGGTGGTATTTTTTCATGTATATAATGTTATAAAAGCCTTCTCCAGTGGGAGAAGCCACAATGTACGCATCTTTTTTGTAACACTTGTAAACACAAAAACATACAATGTAGTATAAGAATCGCATATACAAGGGGAGAAGACTATTTATGCAATGTCGAAACGGAATTTACAAAGCGCTCGGACTGATTGTATTGTCATTCGGTTGCGGAATCCTTCTGGCATTCTTTCTTCCGACATACTTTTTGGCGGCAATTGAAGCGGTAGTTATTGTAGCCGCAGGTTTGCTGTACATTCTGCAAAAATAAGAAAGGGGTATTTACCGATATGAGAATAGTTGTTATAAGATCACCGAAACTGCTTGTTCCGCTTCTTCGTAGGCTTTTTAAGGTTAACAAAGCGTGAATTAACGTTTTTTAATAAAGAAGCACTCTATGTTCAAACAATCCCTCTCACCGCCTATGGCGGAGCTCTCCCAAAGGGAGAGCCTTTTTACTTATCTTCCAAAGTATATATCGTCGCTTTGCATAGTAACAAGCTTACCCATACTGCCGCCGTGCATTACATATAATGCACCTTCGGTGGGGTCATATCCCATCAATGCGTCTTCCGCCGCCCTATATGCAAGTTCCGATGCTCTTGCATCGTGTATACTTCCGTCTACCACCGAGTCAAAAGAACCGCCCGAATATATAACCTGCAGTACCGTATCGGGAAATTCCATATTCGCTACCCTGTTCATTACAACTGCACCAACCGCAGTCATAGTCTGCAAATCCGTTCCGCCGGCTTCAGCCTCGATTAGCTTCGCCATAATATCAACCTCAAATTCACTGTACGAATATATGTCAAGTCCCATCGCCTGCAAGGTCTGATTTCCGCATATACCGTCTGCATATATTCCATTATATTCCTGAAAACGTCTCACCGCATCTGCCGTATCAACGTCATATACACCGTCGCACTTGCCGTCATACAGCCCCAATTCTTTCAACTTTTTCTGCACCAGCGAAACCTTTTCTCCGTCAGAGCCGCTTTCTATTCTCGTCTCGACCGCACCGTTGTAAATAAATGTATATACAGCCAAAACACCGCACATTACAAGCACAGTAATTATGCTTACTCTTGCTCCGTATAAAAATTTTTTCATTATTTCCCCTCTTCTCTTTCTTTTTTATCTCTTTATGTAATTATTGTTTCTCGCATCTTCAAGAATAATTCCCGAAAACTTAAAATCATTAACCTTTATTTAAGTTTTTTTGATGTACCGAAATTTATTGACACTTTTTTCGTTTTATGATAATATATAATTGTATTATTATATTTTCTAACGGAGAGAAAAAATGAAGTTATTCAAGAAACACACCGACTCCGCCGTTAAAACACCAAAGGTTAATTTTTTCAAAAGAATTAATTATAAAAAACATTTTAAAACACTTTGCATATTTGGAATTGCTGCTTTAGTTCTCGTTTTCGGCATAAACCTTTTTATAAAACAGTCAACCCAAAAACTTATACTAACCAAGTTTGACGAAAAATACGACTGCATACTCGTTCTCGGTGCAGGGGTCAGAAACGGAACACCCAGCCCGATGCTGGAGGACAGGCTCGAATATGCTATAAAGCTTTACAATGACGGTGTTGCTCCCAAACTCCTTATGAGCGGAGATCACGGACAAAAAGACTATGATGAAGTTAACGTTATGAAGGATTACGCAATAAAAAAGGGAGTACCGTCGGAAGATATTTTTATGGACCACGCAGGATTTTCGACGTATGAAAGCATCTACCGGGCACGTGATATTTTTAAAGCAAAGAAAATCGTCATAGTCACACAGGAATATCATCTTTACAGAGCATTGTATATATCAAAATCCCTCGGTGTATCGGCTGTAGGATACGCTTCCGACCCAAGACAATATGCAGGTCAAACCTACCGAAACCTGAGAGAAATATTGGCAAGGGACAAGGATTTTCTATACTGCATCTTTAAACCTAAACCCACATACCTTGGAGACGCCATTCCCGTCAGTGGTAACGGCGACCTCACCAATGACTAAGAAAAACGGAAATACTAAAAATGAACGCTAATGAAACTATTACAAAAAAAATCAAAATAAAAATCCGCAGCCTTATAACAGAACTTGAAAACTCTGAAATTGACCCTATGGCACAAAAAGGCTGTGCCCCATTTGTTGACGACATACCCTCAGGTGATGACTGCAGCGAATGTATTGAATTCTCCACAGACGGTACACTTACTATTAAGGGAAACGTTGCAGAAATTACATACAAAGAAAACGAAGAATTAGGTATGGCTGACATTGAATCGACGCTAAGATTCAAAATAAACAGACCTACTATGATTAACCTTGTCAGAAGAGGGGCGGCTCCTGCATCTCTTATGTTTGATACGGAATTCCCCAGACGAAACTGCACGTACTGTATCGGCAATATGCCCTTCTCTTTCTGCATCTGCACTAACAACGTAATAAATCGTTTTAATGAAAGATACGGAAAGATAGTTCTTGACTACGATATTGAAATGCACGGAGTCAGAACCGAGCACAATATTTTTACCTTGGAATTTAAAGAATAAGGGGTTACAAAAAATGACACCGATTGAATTCGGAAAAATTATAAAAGAAAATATATACGGTATTTTTCTGTTTTACGGTGAAGAACAATACCTAAAGCAACATTATATCAATCTTACGAAAAAGACCGTATCCACTGACGGCACAAACGTTATGTCGCTGTCAGGCGAGGGCTTGTCCTTGATTGAACTCTGCCAACAGCTTATGGATATGGCGTCTATGCCCTCTATGGATATGAGCAGCAGATTTTTGAGCATTTACGACGTCGAATGGAAAAAGACAAAGGAAGAAGAGCTTGACTTCTTTGAAGACTGTATGAACGAGCTATCTTCATTTGAAGATGTTGTTATCATTTTTGATACACGCCCCGAAAACTTTGATGCGGGTACGGAAAAAAAGCCGTCAAAACTTCTTGCAAGAATTAATAAATGCATAAAGACCGTAAACTTTGCAAAAGAACCGCCTGCCCGCCTTGCCGCATGGGCACAAAAACACTTTGCCGCACACAAGATTAATGCAGACGCTAACGTTTGCAATTTCTTAATCAAATACTGCGGAAGAGATATGACAACTTTAAACCACGAAATAACAAAGCTTGTCGCGTACGTTCTGCAAAACGGCAGAAACACCGTTACCGAGACCGATATTTACACAGTATCATCTTCGGTCAATGAGATAGATACCTTTGATTTTTCAAACGCTATATTAAACGGCGACACTGAAAGAGCATTTTCAATATTAACCGATATGAAGCTCCACAAGGAAAAGACCGAGCTTATACTCGGTGGAATTACAAGTATTTATTCTGCTCTGTATACCGTTAAAACTCTGCTTGAAGCTGGTATGCTTTTGCCCGAAATTATAAAAGAAACAGGTATGCACGAATACAAGGCAAAGCTTTATATCAAAAGAGCGAGTATTCTGAGCAAAAAAGGCATTGAAAAAGCAATCGAACTCTGCCACGATGCAGATATAAAAATAAAATCGGGAAGCCTTGACAGCTACAATATCCTTGATGTTCTTCTAATCAAGCTGTCAATGACGGACAGAATAAAATGAAAAAAATTACTATTGATATTCCTATAATAGTAGAGGGAAAATATGACGTCATAAAGCTTAACTCCATTATTGACGGTCAAATAATAAAAACGGACGGATTCGGGCTTTTCAAGTCCGAAGAAACAAAAAACTATATAAGACAGTTAGCAGATAAAAAAGGTGTTATCGTACTTACGGACAGCGACGGTGCGGGACTTGTTATAAGAAATCACCTTAATTCTATTCTGCCCAAAGAAAAAATAATACATCTATATCCCCCGCAAATCGAGGGTAAAGAAAAGAGAAAAACTACACTTTCAAAAGAGGGTTTTCTCGGGGTTGAAGGGATTTCTGCCGACACTTTACGCACTCTTTTGTCTCCGTTTGAGGCGGATACAAAAAAAGACCAAACGAAAAAAGTCTCAAAACTTGACCTTTTTGAAGACGGACTTACCGGTTCACCTAACAGTGCCGACAAAAGAAATGCACTGAAAAAAAGGCTGGGGCTCCCCCAAAACATATCTACAAATGCCTTGCTTGACACTATAAATCTTCTGTACTCATACGAAGAATACAAGACATTTTTAAAAGAAAGCGAAACAGAACAATGATACAAAAAGCAAAATCTTTACTAATAAAATACAGAGAAATAATAAGCTATCTGTTTTTTGGTGTGCTGACAACCGCAGTCGATTTTGTAAGCTATTACGTGCTTACGAGATTTTTACATTTAGAAGAGGGTTTTTCAAACATAATAGCACAATTTTTTGCAATATTGTTTGCTTACGTAACAAATAAGCTGTTTGTTTTTGATGACAAAACAAATGATTTTAAAACTCTTATAGTCCAGTTTGGAAAATTTTTCTCTTTAAGGCTTATTACTCTCATTTTAAACAGTGTTATGTTTATCGTAATGATAGATAAGCTTGGCATAAATGACATAATAACCAAAGTAATAGTTTCTGTAATCGTCATTATTCTTAACTATGTTTTCAGCAAACTCATAGTTTTTAAAGCTAAGGAGAAACAACAATGAACAAGATTTATGAAAAGCTTTTAAACTGTTATAATCAAATCAAGCAAAGAACAGATTTTGTCCCAAAAATCGGACTTGTTCTCGGTTCGGGGCTCGGTCATTTCGGTGATTGTATAAAAATTGTCGATACCGTTGACTATGCTTCTCTTGAGGGGTTCCCTACATCGACAGTAAGCGGTCACTTAGGCAGATTTCTTTTTGGTTACGTTGAAGACGTTCCCGTTGTTGCTATGCAAGGAAGAATACACTATTACGAGGGTTACAATATGACCGACGTTGTATTGCCCGTAAGACTTATGTGTATGCTTGGTGCTAAAAAAATTATCCTTTCAAATGCCGCCGGAGGTATAAATCCTCTTTTTAAACCCGGTACGCTTATGGCACTCACCGACCATATATCTTCATTTGTTCCCTCTCCGCTTATCGGACAGAACATTGACGAACTCGGCTTACGTTTCCCCGATATGACAAACGTGTATGACGTCGAACTCAGAAAAATACTTCTCAAAACTGCCGAAAGCCTTGATATTCCGTTAAAGCAAGGCGTATATATTCAGTTTACGGGTCCTGCTTATGAAACTCCCGCAGAAATAAGGGCCGCAAGTGTACTTGGGGCTGATGCAGTCGGAATGAGCACTGCTGTCGAAGCTATGGCGGCTCGTCATATGGGTGCTAAGGTTTGTGCGGTAAGTTGTATATCTAACCCCGCCGCAGGATTAAACAAAAAGCCGCTTACACACGAAGAGGTAAAAGAAACGGCAGATATGGTATCTTCTCAGTTCCAAAAACTTATCTACAATACTATAATCAATATGGAAAAATGTAATTTATGAAAAAACACGTTGATATTTATACAGACGGTGCCTGTAAGGGTAACCCCGGCCCCGGCGGTTACGGCATAGTCCTCGTATACAAAGAAACCGAAAAGAGAATAAGCCGAGGATTTAGAAACACTACCAATAACCGTATGGAATTATTAGCCGCAATTACTGCACTTGAAGCCTTAAACGAAAGCTGTAACGTAAGCCTTTATTCAGACTCAAAATATCTTATTGACGGGATAACAAAGGGCTGGGCAAAAAACTGGAAGGCTAACAATTGGATAAAAAGTGATAAGAAAAAAGCACTAAATACTGACCTTTGGGATAGAATGCTTACTCTTGATAGTGCGCACACAGTCGAATATATATGGGTAAAAGGGCACAATGGCCACAAATATAATGAGATTTGCGACACCCTTGCAGTCGAGGCTGCCGAAAACCCGTCTTTCGATGATAATATGGGAGAAAATATATGAAAATTCTTGTAGGACTCAGCGGCGGTCTTGACAGCACCTACACCGCATATAAGCTAAAAAATATGGGTCATACAGTAGAAGGTTTAGTTCTTGAAATGCACGACTATACCGACATTGAAGCAGCAAAAAAAACAGCCGATATTTTGGGTATAAAGCTCCACAGTCTCGACTGCCGTGAGCTTTTTAAAAAACACGTTATAAGTAACTTTATTTCGGAATATTCTTTGGGACATACCCCTAACCCCTGCACCGTTTGCAACAGATTCGTTAAAATATCCGAGCTTTGCCGATTCGCCAACGAAAACGGCTTTGACAAGGCTGCTACAGGCCACTACGCACGTATTATTTTTGATAATGAAGCCCAAAGATACTGTATAGCAAAAGGAAACGACGAAAGAAAAGACCAGAGCTATATGCTTTGGTATCTTACACAGGAACAGCTAAAAACGCTTTATTTTCCACTTTGCGATATAACAAAAGAGCAAATACGCGAAGAAATAAAACTAACAGATTTTGCTTATCTTGCTAATGCAAAAGAAAGTCAGGAAATATGTTTTATTCCCGATAACGATTATGCATCATACATAGAAAAAGAAAAAGGTGTTTTTCCCGAGGGTAATTTTATTGACTCCGAGGGAAAAGTTATTGGAAAACACAAAGGAATAATTCATTACACTATAGGTCAGCGAAAAGGACTCGGCATAAGTCTCGGTGCGCCGGCTTATATAACCAAGATAGACCCCGAAAATAATACGGTTACCGTAGAAAAACAGAGCGACGTTAAGGCTGACACTTTACGTGCAAATTCTCTGAATAGTCAGCTTCTTCTCGCCGAAGACGGAAAAGAATATACACTTGACGTAAAAATAAGATATGCCGCAAAGCCAATGAAAGCAAACGTAAAAATCGAAAACGGTATTGCAACCGTATTATTCAGTGAACCTGTGCGGGCAATAACACCCGGTCAGAGCGCAGTTTTTTACAAAGATGACAAAATCGCTTTCGGCGGTACCATCATCTGACTTTTATTGCTTAATCTACCGAAAGGAAATTCAATTATGTCAAACGGAAAGAATCTAAACAGAGAATTATATCTGAAGTTTGAATACGCCTCATTCAGAGAACTTGAAGAGCTCCTTCTCGCCGCGCACACACACGAAGAAAAAGCATTTTACAGAGCACTTCTGAACCTCAAGCTTCAAATCGCGCAAGAACGTGTAGTAGGAGAGCAGTTGGTATGAAGATATATACTATTATTGCAGGTGCAAACGGCGTAGGAAAAACCTCTCTTTATCAAATACTTGAAAGCTCCGACGACCTTGGAGAAAGAATAAATATTGACGAAATCGTTTCTGCAAAGGGCAGTTGGATGGACAAGCTTTTGCAAATTAAAGCGGGTAGAACGGCTATGGCTATGCTCAGCAAATATATTGCAAACGACATTACGTTCCACCAAGAAACAACACTCCCCGGCAACGTTATTTTGAAGCAAATAAAAAAAGCAAAAGCAAGAGGCTTTCAGATAAGGCTTTATTTTGTAGGCGTAGAATCGGTAGACGTTTCTCTTAAACGTGTTGAAAAAAGAGTTACAAAGGGCGGACACGGCATAGACGAAGAAACTATTCGTCGCCGCTTTGAAGCTATCCCCGAACAGCTTCGCACTATTTTACCTCTCTGCGATACTGCTTCTTTTTATGACAATACAGTAAGATTCCGTAGACTCGCTTTAACCAAAGGCGACGTTATATTCGACAGCGATATGGACCTTCCCGCTTGGTTTACCGACTTTGTGGAAAAAGGCATAATAAAGTATAATTAATATTATGGATAAGTGTAATATTTGTCCTCGCAAATGCAATATCGACAGAAATTTTTCTGTCGGTTTTTGCCTTTGCAACAATACCGCAATTGTTTCAAAAATAATGTTACATAAATGGGAAGAACCGCCCATAAGTGCAAAAAACGGAAGCGGAGCTGTATTTTTTTCGGGTTGTACGCTGAAATGCGTATATTGCCAAAATCAAAAAATCAGCCGCACCCCTGTAGGCACAGAATATACTCCAAATCAGCTTGCGGACGCCTTTCTTGAACTTCAAGAGAACGGGGCTCACAACATTAATCTTGTTACCCCCACTCATTTCACAAGGCAGATAATCACCGCACTCGAGCTTGTAAAACATAAGTTAAATATCCCTATAGTTTATAACACAAGCGGATATGAAACTGTTGAAACTTTGAAGTTACTCAAAGGATATATTGACATATATCTGCCCGACTTTAAATATTATGACAGTGAGCTTGCAAGAAAATATTCAAAAGCTCCCGACTATTTTGACGTTGCAATAAAAGCTGTTAGAGAAATGTATGACCAAGTTGGTGCTTACAGCGAAGATAACAACGGATTAGCCAAAAAAGGTATAATAATCCGACATCTTGTTCTTCCAAACTGCCGCCACGATTCCGTAAAAATACTCGAAGAAATTAAAAATGCATTGCCCATTGAAAATATAAGGCTCAGCCTTATGAGTCAGTTTACCCCCGATTTTGTTTCTCACGAATACAAAGAGCTTTCTCGGAAAATAACGTCTTTTGAATATAATTACGTTTTAAACAGGGCTATTGATCTTGGTTTCGACGGCTTTTTTCAACAAAAAGACTCTGCATCAGCAAGATATACCCCAAACTTTACAAAATAAAAAGGTGGATATGGATTTTTTAATCCCATATTCACCTTTTGCTATTCAAATAATTATTAATGTAACCCATAACTTCGTTCTTTGGAAGTCTTAAAGAAAACGCAAAATCTGCGGCTATTATGCTTTCTGCCTGTGCAAGATATTTTAAATCATTCGCCTTCATTTTCTTCTTTGTCTTTTCAAATTCAAGCTTATATTCACTTACTATTTTGATAATCCAAAGCATCTTTGCCTTATCGCCGTTGTTTACAATTTCATCAAAAAATGCCGCCCTTGCCTTGCAATCATCAATCCACATACAATCAACTTTTTTTGAATCTTCAATTATTTTATGTATTTCCTCCAGAGTGAGAACGCATTGCATTTCTTTTTTAAGAACAGAACCTGTAGGAACAAACACCTTGGTATTGTTGTCATAAACGGACTGCAAAACATAATATTCCTTCTTACCCTGACCGACAAAGTTCTGCTCGATAATATCAACTATCTCACAAACACCGTTTTTTCGGTAGGTTACGAAATCGCCTAACTTAAACGATACGTTATTCGAATTGGTCTTATCCATTAGTTTTACCTCCCTTTTGACCGCCTATATACATATTATAACCTAAAAAAACATAATTTTCAAAGGGCATTTTTCACAAAAATTAAAAAAATTTAATTTGCTAAAAATACCCGCTCGTTTTAAAAACAAGCGGGTATTTCATTATTATCTTCAAATAGTCAATACAAAGGATATTTTTCACAAAGCTTCTTAACTTCGGCTCTGATATAATCTGCCTGTGCATCAAAGTCAGATGCCGCAAGTTTGATAAGCTTACCTATAATCTTCATATCCTCTTCCTTCATACCTCTCGTCGTAACGGCAGGTGTACCGATTCTTACACCGCTTGTTACAAAAGGACTCTGAGGGTCGTTAGGAATAGCGTTCTTGTTAAGAGTAATACCAACGGCATCAAGTTTGTTTTCAAGCTCTTTGCCTGTAATATTGAAATTACGAAGGTCAACAAGCATAAGATGATTATCAGTACCGCCTGAAACAAGGTCAAAGCCTTCTGCAACAAGTGTTTCAGCCAACACCTTTGCATTCTTAACAACTTGAGTCTGATATTCCTTAAACTCGGGCTTCAAAGCTTCGCCGAAGCATACAGCTTTTGCCGAAATAGTATGCATAAGAGGACCGCCCTGCATACCGGGGAATATACCCTTGTCTATCTTCTTTGCAAGTTCTTCCTTGCAGAGAATAAGACCGCCTCTGGGACCTCTGAGCGTCTTGTGTGTAGTAGACGTTACAACATCTGCATAGGGTACGGGGCTGGGATGAAGTCCTGCAGCAACAAGACCTGCAATATGAGCCATATCAACCATAAGATATGCGCCTACCTTTTTGGCTATCTCTGCAAAACGTTCAAAATCAATAACTCTGGGATATGCCGAAGCACCCGCAACGATAAGCTTAGGCTTATGCTGCATTGCAAGTTCTTCAACCTTATCATAATCTATTCTGTGGGTTACGTCATCGATTCCGTAAGGAACGAAATTATAAACCAAACCACTCATATTTACAGGGCTTCCGTGCGTAAGATGCCCGCCGCAAGCAAGGCTCATACCGAGAACCGTATCACCGGGCTGGAGCAAAGCTATATATACAGCAGAGTTAGCCTGCGCACCACTGTGTGCCTGAACGTTTGCGTGTTCTGCGCCAAAAAGCTTTTTAGCTCTTTCTCTTGCTATATTTTCAGTTATATCAACACATTCGCAACCGCCGTAGTATCTCTTTCCGGGATAACCTTCCGCATATTTATTTGTGAGAACAGTTCCCATAGCACTCATAACGGGTTCGGATACGATATTCTCCGATGCAATAAGCTCAATACAATTCTTCTGACGGTTAAGTTCAAGCTCGATAGCCTTTGCGACTTCCTCATCGTATTGCATAAGATATTCAAGATTCTCTTTAATCATTTTCTAAAAATCCTCTCTTTTTTATATAACATTTACATTATACTATTTTTTTAACATTATTTCAACATTATTTGAAAAAAATAAAAAAATTTAAAATTAAGCGTTTACTTTAGCGTAAATTTGTGGTATACTATTCGTATAAAATATTTTGCAGGAGGTTTTATATTATGTACGAAAACAAAAAATATTACAATAAAGACGACGTTGTCGTTTTGGTTCTTAAGCTTCTTTTGGGAATTGCCGCAGTTGCAGCAGCAGTTGTTGCCGGAATAAAAATCTACGAAACCATTCAGTCAAAGCGTATGTGCCGTCTTTGCGACTGCTGTGATGACGACCTCTTCAATGATGACGATGATTTTTGCATCTGCGATGACGAATGCGAATGCGATTGCGACGACGTAGATAAAGATTTTGCAGAAACAGTTGCTGAAGTTACAAAAAAAGAAATTAACCCCACAGAAGAAAACTAATTTAATATTGCTTAACCAAGGCGATACACATGCATTTACGTGTGTCGCCCTTTTTTATCTAATAAAATATTTTTTTACTTACATATTTGAACAAACAAAAACAAGCCTTGAAAAATGTTATGACTTGTGTTATAATTAGAAAGTAAAAAAAGGAAGTGATATAAATGCATTTACAGGAATCGGGAGAAATGTATCTCGAAACGATATACGTTCTCACCCAACAAAAAGAAAACGTACGCTCAATCGACATCTGCGAACATATGGGTTATTCCAAACCCAGTATAAGCCGTGCTGTCGGAATACTAAAAAATGCAGGTTATATTACCGTTGATAAAAATGGTTATATCACACTTACAGAAAACGGAAAAGTCGTCGCTCAAAAAACTTACGAAAGACACAGTATCTTGAAATCGCTCTTTTTGAAAATCGGTGTCAGCGAAGAGGTTGCAAGCGAAGATGCTTGTAAAATTGAACACGTTATCAGCGACGAAGTCTTTGATGCAATTAAAAAATATTTCTTTGAAACATAAGAGAAATTAATATAAAAAAACGCCAACCGAATCAAAAAAAAATAATCTAAAAGAGGATACAACAGCAAAGCGTTGTATCCTCTTTTTCACCTTACAATTCTATCAACAATTTCCTGTGCGTCTTTTGCATCTACAGTGTCGTTTCCGTCAAAATCGCTCGCCATTTTTTGAAGTTCGGAAATACTTTCAAAACCAGCATCGCCTTTTCGAGCAATATTAGCATCAAACACCGTTAAAATACCGTCGCCGTCAACATCGCCTTTTAACGCAATAATCGCTTCTTCTTTGTCAAAAACAAGTTTACTGCCTGTTACAATATTGCCTTCTACCAAATCTTTAACATCTACTGCCGTATTATTCAAAAGCTCTTGTATATCGGTAACAGTAAGCTTTTTCCCCGATACTGCCGGGCATATCGCAACGTCCCCCGATGTGCTGTTTGGTTTTACTGTAACATCTGTATCAACACATACTGCCGCTATTTTCGGTATGTTTGGAATTTGAGGGAAAGGAATCGTTTCGATGCCGCTTATAGTCAAAACAAATTCACTGTGCAATGCTGATACTCCCCACCTC
>JAZNCH010000009.1:0-10995 GCA_045587445.1 Eubacteriales bacterium
GAGGTTATAGTTTTTTCTTCTGCACTGGAAGAATACGGGTATATGCTTACTCTTGACAACATTGTTGTGTTTTACTGTGAAATATCGGCAAGGGGAGAGAATGAAGTTAAGCTTATTATGCAGAAGGCAGAAATAATGAAACCTAATTCTCAGTATAAATACACCGAAGCAGAGTCCGCAAAAAAAGAGACTGTTAATCATATAAACAATAAAGAAAAGACTCTTTTTCTCCGAGTCAGCAGTATGGAGAGCGAACAGTTTAAGAAGGTGCTTAACCTTATTGAAATATTTGAGGGTAGAACTAAAGTAGTGTTTTATGATGCTTCTCAAAAAAATTATATCACTGCAAAAGGACGTTCGGTTGATCTGTCAAGAAATATATTACGGTTCTTTGTTGAACTGCTTGGCAGGGAAAATGTCATAATTAAATAAAAATTAATAAAATTATTTCAGAAATTAACAACAAA
Organism: Eubacteriales bacterium; assembly: GCA_045587445.1. GTDB lineage: Bacteria > Bacillota > Clostridia > Oscillospirales > CAG-272 > RGIG1995. The sequence continues at coordinate 468 of JAZNCH010000009.1, forward strand.
TTTAAAATTATGTGTTATAATGTACCATAATTGGTTAATTGTAATAAACTTACCGTATATTAACGGAGGATTGTGATGAATCAAAACAGAGATCCAAGGAGGACTGCAAAGCCCCCTGTCAAAAAGAATGACGCTTTCGTAAGAAAAAGAAAAATAAAAGAGAATAAGCCGAAAAGTAATGCTCCGAAGGAAAGAAGCATCTTTAATAAGATTCTTTCGGGTTTTGCGATTTTTATTCTTACAGTTTTGCTTGTTGGATTTATAACAGGTTTAATAGTTGTAGGAGCTTTTGCTATTTATATTAAAAATTACATTAACCCCGTAATCGACGATTTTGATACTATATCGACCGAGCAAAAGCTTTCATCAAAAATATATTATATGGATTACACCGACAGAGAAAACAGAATCGGAACACCTGTTGAGCTCGAAAGTGAAACGTTGTATGGCTCGGAAAACAGAATTTGGGTAAGCTTTACTGAAATGCCTACCTATTTGTATGAAGCCTTTATTTCGATTGAAGATGAGCGTTACTGGACACATAGCGGTGTGGACTGGAAGAGAACTATAGGTGCGACATTCTATTTCTTTACGGGTGGCGACCATTACGGCGGTTCTACAATAACCCAACAGCTTATAAAAAATATAACCAACGAAAAAGATATAACCATTCAGCGAAAACTTCAAGAAATAATGAGAGCCCTTTATCTTGACAAGACGAAGGATAAGACTGAAGTTCTTGAATTGTACTTGAATACTATTTATTTGTCTCAAGGTTGTTACGGTGTTCAGGCGGCTGCTAATGTCTATTTTGGAAAAGACGTGGGTGAGCTCAGTCTTGCAGAGTGTGCAGCACTTGCATCTATTACGCAGGCTCCTACCAAATGGGATCCGATTCAGAATCCTGATAACAATAAGGAAAGAAGAGGCCGTGTTCTTAAGAAAATGTATGAACTCGGAAAGATAACCTATAGCGAATATCAAGGTGCTTTGAATGAGGAATTGGTATTAGCTAAAAACACTGCTAATGTAGAAGGTGAACCCTCGACAAACGACGAGGATTACAACACTTGGTATACCGATGCAGTTATCAAGTCTATCGTTGAAAGATTGCAAGAAGAAAAAGGCTATCCCGAAAACCTTGCCTACAATATGCTTTATTCAGGCGGTTTGAAGATATATACAGTTCTTGATCCCGATATTCAGGCGGCTCTTGACAGTGTGTACGTAAATGAGACTGAAGTATTTCAGGATCATCGTCTTCCCGGTGTTTTTAAACCGGAATCATCAATGGTTATAATCCACCCAACAACCGGCGACGTACTTGGTATTGCGGGGAGACGTGGAAAGAAACAGGGTAACCTTATTCTAAACTATGCTACTCAGACTACAAGATCTCCCGGTTCTTCTATTAAGCCGGTTACGGTTTACGCCCCGGCACTTGAAAAAGGTGTAATTACTATGGGGTCTGTTTATGATGACGTTCCCGTTAACTTTGATACCGGTAAATATATTGACAACGGCGGAAGTGTAACCTATTTTTACGAAGAGACGGGTCAAACTGTTACGAGAAATACAGGGTGGCCGAGCAATTTGCCTACAAGATATGACGGTAAAACAAATATTGACTACGCTGTGTGCGTTTCCAAAAACACAATCGCTGTTCGCGTATTGCAGGATTTGACATGCGAAGCCTCATTTGACTTTGCTAAGAATAAACTGCATATGGACAGTATGATTGAAAGATTACAGCTTTCAAACGGTGAATGGATCTCCGATAAGGGATTGGTTGCTCTTGCTATGGGTGAAATGAACTACGGCGTTACTAATCTTGAAATTACAGCATCATATAGTATTTTTACAAATAACGGAACGTACAATCAGCCGAGACTTTATACTCAAGTTCTTGATAATGATGATAATCTTATACTTGACGACGGCTGTGAAAGCTCTGTTGTTATAAGCAAGACGAACGCATCTATTATGACGAGAATGTTAAAAGGTGTCGTTGACAAGGGTACTGCAAGCGGCTCGGTTAAGCTTAAAAGCAGAGTTAATGTTGCGGGTAAAACGGGTACTACCAACGCAGACCATGACAGATGGTTTATCGGTTATACACCATATCTTTTAGGCGGTGTATGGTACGGTTATGCGGAACCTGACAGCCTTTCTAAAGTTATTGGTAACCCTGCAGGTGAAATTTGGGATAGGGTTATGACTATTGCCCATGAAAAATATTTCAATGAAGCGGCAGAATCAGGTCAAGGAATTAAAACGTTCACTTATTCTAATGAAGTTGCAAGAACAGTTTGTAAAGATTCCGGATTGATTTGTTCAGGAACATGTGCTAAAGACCCCAGAGGTTCCAGAGGCTTTGTTGCTTACTTTGCACCCGGAACCGAGCCTAAGACTTACTGTGATAAGCACGTTCTTGTTAAATACGACGAGAAGACAAAAGCTATTGCTTGTCCCGGTTGTCCTCCAAAAGACGTAATTGAAATTGCACTTGTAGATGCAAGTGACAGAAACTTCCCAAGACAAGTTACTGTTACTGATGCAGATTATACTTGCAGAAAGCTCAAAGAAGATGCAATTTTATCCACTAATTTGAATGAGCCATACTATGCATCAGCGTTAGACGGCAAATTCTCAGGTATTATCGGTAATAAATCACATTACAACCATGCCTGTGTTGAGCATATAAAAACGCCTTACGTCGAAGAAACGACAACACAACAGGTAGTTACAACAGCCCCACCCGATAAACCAAAGGATACCGAACCCGGAAGTACGTCAAGCGGAACAAAGCCTGTTGCTACTACAGCTCCGGGAGGTCCACCCGATAAACCCACGCAAACCACCGTAAAGACTGAAAACAGATCTACACCTGATTGATTTACTCATAAAAATAAAAATCACCTCATACATTTCTATGAGGTGATTTTTTTGAATAATGTAAATGATAAAGAAAAAAGCGAAAAGGGAAGTATAATATATACAACGGTTTTTGCACTATGCTTTCTAATTTTAGGATTCTTCTCGGCAATCCTTACGGGAGATTCAAATGCATATGCGGGCTTAAATAAGCCACCGTTATCTCCACCGCCTGAGCTTTTTGCTGTCGTTTGGTCGATACTTTATATAGTAATCGGCGGGGTGAACGGAAGTGTTTATTTTTTGAATGACCCATTGAAAGAAGAAAACAGAAAAAACGGTCTCATCTTTGCATTTATCGGTTTTCTATTAAATCTTCTATGGTATCCGATTTTTTTCGGGCGTGGGGAATTTATTGCATCTTTGGTTGACGTTATATTTATATTTGTTTTAAACTTAATTTGTATTATTGAGTACAGGAAGATAAAACCAATATATTCATATTTGCTGATACCGTATGCAATTTGGCTTGCGTTTGCGACATATTTAAACCTTGGCGTAATTTTATTAAACTAAAAAATATGCACGGAACATTCCGTGCATATTTTTTAGTTATGTATTAATTTATTTTTTCTCTGTGTTTTCGATGTCGATTACGGGCAGAACAGAATCACTTCCGACGATTTGAGGAAGTTCTCCATTCCACTGCATAGTCTCGTTATATTTTACAAGAAGGTCGGTGAGTGAAGCCGCAATCTTCCGGTTTGCTTCCGCCTCAGCATTTGCTTGAACTTCTACAGCGTATGCATCTGCATCTGCTTGGATTTTTGCAACCGAAGCTTCGGCTTCTGCAGCTACAATTTTACGCTGTGCTTCGGCCTCCTGTTCCATGTTCTTTTGTTCTTGCTCAATTGTAGCTTGAAGCTTTGACTGTTCTGCAACCTGTTTTGCTTCAACTGCATTTGTAAATACGTCTGTGAAGTCAATATCTTCGATTGCTACACTTAAGATATTAATTCCATATACGTCCATTTCGGGAGAAAGAATTTCCTTGGTTTGACCGGAAAGAGAATCACGCGATTTAATAAGGTTTTCTGCGGTATATTTTGCAATAATTGATTTTACATTTTCTATAATTCGAGGTTCAACTACAGTATTATAATAAGCTACGCCGATATTTTTGTACAAATTTTGAGAAGTTTCTTTGTTTATGCTGTAGTTTACGGAGCATTTAACGTTAACTTGCTGGATATCGCTTGAGAAAGCTTGAAAATTAAGCTGAGCTTTTTGGTTTCTGTTGTCCATAATAATAATCTGCTGCCAAGGCAATTTGAAGTGGAGACCCTCATTAAGAACATAGTCTTCAACACGACCAAACGTAACAACTATACCAGTATGACCTGCGGGAACTGTACTGGTCGATGTAATACCAATAACCAATAAAGCAATTACTATTACAGCAGTTATAATTAATGCTGTGATTTTTGTCTTTTTCATAATAGATCCTCCTAAAAATCGGTTGACATAAACCGAAAAAATTGTTAAAATATATGAAAGTTTATTTTTTTAGCATGTTTTCAAAATGGGATTCTGCAGTTGTTCTTACGTCATCATCAAAAATTAAAAATGTAACGTACAGACCACATTTTTTGGCTATGGCATTTTCAATCTTTGGAAATTCTTCCGCAAGATATTCACTCATCCAATTTTCTTCAAGTGTTTCAAGGTATTCTTTGGTATCTGACAAAAACTGTTCAGCATTTTCGAGCGAAGTTGCTTTGAAGACACCAAACATATCCGATGAACCTTCTGTATGAATATAAACTGCACTTTCTTCGCACAAGGAAATGTCAAGCGGAATATTTAACGCTACCCAACCGTCGTCTGCTTGTGTGAGAGTCGAAATATTTGCTGTTTCTAAGATTTTTAAAGATATTGCAGAAACTTCTACGTCGTTTCTGTAACTATTGTCGTTAGGTTTTTTTGGTGTGGTTGAACATGAGACCAGACATATAACACATATAAGAAGAAGGCTGATTATTTTTTTCATACAGATATACCTCGTTTTTTCTTATGTAATCAGTATATCACATAATTTCAAATAATTCAATAAAATTTGTTGTAAAAATAAAAACAAAAAAGGAGAAGTGTCGAACTTGAAAAACGGAAGAAAAAAAATTATGGAAATTAAATTATATAACGTTATGTTTCCGATGTGGCTGTTGTTTATATTTCCAATGACGTGGCTTTTGGTAATACCCGCTAATTTTATAATAGACAGCTTGGTTTTGGTTTTGGGTATGTACATATTACAAATCAAAGAAAAACTTGAGTTGTATAAGAAAACTATATTTTGGATATTTTTATTTGGTTTTATTGCGGATATTTTAGGCGGTATAGTACTTCTTCTTACTCAATTTGTTGAATCGGACGGGTTGTTTTACGAATATATAACTGCCCCTGTTGCTCAGAATCCTTTTGATAATATATATGCTCTTTTATATACGTGTGGTGCTGTTTTGATTTCTGCAGTTTTAATATATGTTTTTAACAGATTTGTTTCATTCAGAAAGGTTTACAGTAAGAAAACTAAAAGAATACTGTCGCTTCTTCTTGCTATTATTACAGCCCCATATTTGTTTTTAGTGCCAACCTCAAGTCTTTACGGCGGACAGACAGAAAACTTTACAAATCATATAGTTTGGGATGATTTTGTTAAGGCTGAAATTTATATTGCCGACCAACCTGATGTCAATATTACGGAAGTTGAAAAAAATGAGCATTTTAATTATGGGCTTGTTTCAGTATTGCGTTATAGTATAAATACAGCAAAAAGGGAAAAAATTGAAATTCCGGATGAATGGAAATACAAGGTTGTGTTTCAAATGCAGGATGCTGAGGGTAAAACACTCGAACCGATATTTATTTATGAAATAGAAGATGAATTATATTTTGAGTGGAAGAATAAAAGCTACCATATAGACGAAGAAAATAGGGATAAAATAATAACCGAATTTGAAGAACATTTGAACCCCAAAGATTCAGATGAGATTGAAGTATAAAAAAGGATTGCACACGCCAAAGTGTGCAATCCTTTTTTATCTTGAGTAAATAAAATTTAAGCGTTTGAATTTATTTTTGTCAATGGAGCCGAGCTGTTCTTTGGTTATTCTGTAGCTCCAGTTTCCGTCTGCTTTTCCGGGAGTATTAAGTCTTGTATCTGCACCGTATCCCAATATATCCTGTATGGGAATTATCAACGTGTCGGCAGTACTCATATACATAGTCTTGATTATTGAATCATAACATTTATTCCAATCCGGGTCCGTGAATCCGACATATTCCAACACGGTGTTTCGTGTATAATTATCAAGCTCCCATATAAAACCAAGAAGAGTATTGTTGTCGTGAGTACCTGTATAAGCAACAAGGTTTTTATTATAGTTATGTGGCAGATGTGGATTTTTTGCGTTTCCGTCAAAGCCAAATTGGAATACAGCCATTCCGGGAAATTGACTGTAAGATAAAAGGTCATCAACCTTTTGGTCAATCATACCGAGATTTTCAGCGATAACCAACCTGTCTTTTGCAATATCTTTTATAACGTCTATCATTACTTTGCCGGGCCCGACACACCATTTACCTGCCTTTGCGTTTTTTGAATCGGAAGGAACAGACCAGTATTCAGAAATTGCTCTGAAATGGTCGATTCTTACACCATCAAAGAGGTTAAAAGTATATGACAAGCGATTTTTCCACCATTGATAACCGTCTTCTTTCATACGTTTCCAATTATATATGGGGTTACCCCAAAGCTGACCTTCTTCGGAAAAATAATCGGGCGGAACCCCCGCGACAACTTCAGGTCTATTGTTTTTGTCAAGGAGAAATTGATTAATATTATTTCTTACGTCACAACTGTCGTAAGAAACGTAAAAGGGAAGGTCGCCTATAATTTTTATACCTTTTTTTGATGCATATGAGTGTATTTCGTTCCATTGAACGTGGAATTCATACTGAATAAACTGCCAAGTGAATAAATTGTCCGGGGGCGGTATAGAGATATTCCATTCATTCCAAGTTTTATTGCCGTTAGCTTCCTTTAATGCCATAAATTCACAGCATAGTTGTATTTCCTGATTTTCTAACATAAAGTCAAGTATTTCTTTTTTGTTTTTTACTCTTAAAGCAGCTTTTTTCAGTAATATAAACCGTTCTTTTTTTAATCTGTCAAATTCACATATATAAGGCGTATGCTGTTGGTTTTCTTTAAGTTCTTTTGAGGTAATAAGATTTTTTTTGAATAGTATTTCAAGGTCAATAAAATACATATTTCCGCCTATTGACGAATAAGACATATAGGGGGAATTGTGTTCGTCTGTAATACAAAACGGAAGAACCTGCCAATAAGTAAAACCGCATTCTTTTAAAAAATCTATAAATTCAAAGGCACTTTTTCCAAAGCTACCGCACGAATAATTGCCGTAAAGCGATGATATGTGCATCAATATTCCGCTTTTTCTACTCATTAGTTATCACCTCGTAATTTGTTTTGATATAAACATAAGTATTCAATTTGATAGTGAAAAATTAATTAAATTTTATATTGCGTATAAAGATAGAATCTATAACATTAAATGTTGTGTAATATATGTAAAAAATGACATTTGGAGGAAATATGGCGAAAAATCAAAAATACAATATGAATAGTTTTTACTCGGGCGAATGTGATAATGCATATTTATTTATGGGTTGCCACCCTGCAGATAAAGGGGGGATCAAAGGCTATTGTTTTAGGGTATGGGCTCCTTGTGCAGTAAGTGTAAGTGTTGTCGGAGATTTTAACTTTTGGAATACGGAAGACCTAAGAATGACAAAAAATGCTCACGGCGTCTGGGAAGTTTTTTCGGAATATGCTAAGAGCGGAGACAAGTATAAATATTATGTTGGTCAATGCAATGGGGCTTTTGAATATAAAATAGATCCATACGCCTTTAGATTTGCTGAACTGCCCGATACTTCGAGCGTTATCTATGATTATACAGGATTTACATGGAAGGATTCAGCGTATAGAACAAGAAAGAAGAGACAGAATGTTCTTGAAAGACCTGTGAATATTTATGAAGTACATTTAGGTTCGTGGAGATTGAAAGAAGATGGCAGCTTTTATAATTATTCTGAACTTGCAGATATTCTTATTCCTTACGTTAAAGAAATGGGATACACACATATTGAGCTTATGCCTGTAACGGAGCATCCGTTTCCACCGTCGTGGGGGTATCAGGTTACGGGATATTTTGCTCCTACGTTCAGATACGGAGAGCCGAAGCTTTTTATGGAGTTTGTCAATAAATGCCATACGAACAATATAGGTGTTATTCTTGACTGGGTTCCAGCGCATTTTCCGAAAGACAGTTATGGGTTATATGAATACGACGGTACGTACTGTTATGAAGTAAGAGATCCGAAAATGAATGAGCATCCTGAGTGGAATACAAGAATATTTGATTACTCCAGAAACGAAGTAAGGTCATTTTTGCTTTCAAGTGCGTTGTTTTGGTTAAGAGAATACCATATTGACGGTATCAGAGTTGATGCGGTTGCTTCTATGTTGTACCTTGATTACGGCAGAAGTGAATATGTTCCCAATAAGTTGGGGGGGAACTATAATCTTGATGCAATTGATTTTTTGAAAAAGCTGAATGAATGTGCTTTTAAAGAAAACAGTTCTGTCTTAATGATTGCAGAAGAATCTACCGCTTTTCCTATGGTTACAAAACCACCGTATCTTGGAGGGCTTGGATTTAATTATAAATGGAATATGGGGTGGATGAACGATATTATTTCGTATATGTCAAACGACCCTCTTTTTAGAAAAGGAGACCACAACCGTTTAACATTTTCTTTTACGTACGCATTTTCCGAGAACTTTATTTTGCCTTTTTCTCACGACGAGGTTGTTCATGGAAAAAAATCTATGATAGAAAAAATGCCATTGGATTATGATTCAAAGTTTGATAATTTAAGGGTTTTATACGCATATATGATTGCTCACCCCGGCAAAAAGCTAATGTTTATGGGTAATGAGTTCGGTCATTTTATTGAATGGAATTATAAACAACAGCTTGATTGGTTTTTGCTTGAGTATGATAAACATAAAATGCTTCATACTACAATTAAGGACTTAAACAGCTTTTATCTTAATAATTCTCAGTTTTGGGAAAATGATTCGGATTGGGGCGGAACGAAATGGATTTCTGCCGATGATTCTGCACAAAGTGTTATTGCCTTTCGCCGCATAAACAGAAGAAACGAGGAAATTATTTGCATATTTAATTTTTGTCCTGTTACTCGTTACAATTACAGACTTGGGTTGCCAAAAAAAGGATTATATAATCCTGTTTTTTCAACCGACAGAAAAAAATACGGTGGTCATTCCGTAAAATTAAAAAAAATTATCGCAGAGCATATTTCTTTTCATGGATATGATCATTCTGCTGAGTTTACAATACCTGCTATGTCGGCAGTTTTCTATAAAAAACAAAAAAGTGGGTTGGAGGGAATCTAATGTTATTCAGAAAAAAAGATTGTGTTGCTATGATATTAGCGGGAGGTCAGGGAAGCAGACTTGTAGTTTTGACTGAAAATACAGCAAAACCTGCTGTTCCTTTCGGCGGTAAATACAGGCTTATTGATTTTCCGTTGTCTAACTGTGTTAATTCGGGAATAGATACTGTTGGTATTCTTACACAATATCAACCGCTCCAACTGAATGAATATATCGGTAATGGAATGCCTTGGGGGCTTAACAGTACTAACGGAGGAATTCACGTTCTTTCACCCTATTCTAAAAGTGAAAGTTCTGAATGGTATAAGGGGACGGCTAACGCTATTTTTCAAAATATATCTTTTCTTGAGAGATATGACCCCGATAACGTACTTATTCTTTCAGGGGATCATATTTATAAAATGGACTATTCAAAAATGATTGAACAGCACGAACAAACGGGCGCCGCTTGTACCATTTCGGTTTTAGAAGTATCTTTGGAAGAAGCTTCTCGTTTTGGTATTATGAATACCAATGAAGACGGAAGTATCTATGAGTTTGAAGAAAAACCAAAGAACCCCAAGAGTCAACTCGCATCAATGGGTATTTATGTATTTACTTGGGAAAAACTAAGGAAATATTTAACCGAAGATGACCAGAATCCCGATTCCGATAACGACTTTGGTAAAAACGTTATTCCTTTGATGTTAAATAACGGTGAACTTATGATGGTTTACCGCTTTAGCGATTATTGGAAAGACGTTGGTACGGTTGATTCGCTTTGGGAGGCAAACCTTGACCTACTTAATCCAAAGATTGACCTTAATCTTTCAGACAAAGATTGGCGTATCTATTCTCGTACAGTAGCGTTACCACCGCAGTATATTGCCGACACCGCAAAGGTTGAGCACTCACTTGTTACCGACGGTTGCGAGGTTTACGGCGCGCTTGACTATTCTATTTTGTTCGAAAACGTAACAGTAGAAGAGGGCGCAAGTGTTGATTACTCGCTTATAATGCCGGGTGCTGTTATTAAACGTGGCGCAAAGGTTAAATACGCAATTATTGCCGAGGACGTTGTGGTAGAAGAAAACGCAAGCATTGGCG
>JAZNCH010000010.1:0-17646 GCA_045587445.1 Eubacteriales bacterium
TATCGTAACTTTAATCGCTTTCGTAATCGTATCTTACATATCTTTTCTCTCAAAAAAATACAAGCAGCTACATCTTAATGTAACTGCTCGCATTTCTCATTTTAATTTTTTCTTTACCCCAACTATTGACATAGAACCAAAACAAAATTAAGTGCCGCCCTTTATATTATAGGACAGCACTTAAAAATTAGCTCTGTAATTCTTTTATAATATTATCTACCTTTTGTTTGGAAACAAGCAAATTATCTGCTTTATCAAAAGATGCAATATAGTTATTTTCATCAAGCTCGAACAATGTAAGAACGAGTTCTGTGTCGCCAACGTCAACAGTTGCTTTAACGACCGTATTTCCCTTTTCCTTATCTGTTTTACCAACGTTAACAAGGCTGGTTATACCATTGAAAACATTTGTAAGCTTGTCGCTGCTTTTGATGTCTTCAATATTGTAGAAATATACGTTGCTGCCTACTTCTACTTTAACAGAAACAGTATCTTCAGCAGAAATGGGACAAACAAGCTTTGATTCAAAATCAGCAGTTAAATCTTCAAAAAAAGATTTTCCGCCTGAAAGCTTATAAAGCAGCTCAGAACCCTCAAGCATAGCGTAGTATGCTTCTTGTCCGTAATCGTCAACCCCTTTTCCGACTATAACGCTGAAATCATTTGATTTCGTAACGGTTACGCTTGTATTTGTTTCATCTGTAGAAACTTCCTCGTCAAAAGTAACCTTCAAAACAAGCTTTGCTTCTTCATTAAGTCCGCATGCCAAAAGTTTTTCAGCATCAGGCTTAAAGGCAATAACCTCTCCCAATGAAAGTGCTTCTACAGAAACCAAAAACTCCCCTGCTACAACACCGTCTGCAGCAACCTTTATCCCGTCTTCACCTACGTAGAAATAGTTATAGGGTTTAGCATAAAAGTCAGCCCCAGAGCTGTTTGTAGTAAGTGCAAAAGTTTTACCGTCTACAGTGTATTCAACGGAAGTAATCTTTTCAGCTTCAAATTTCGGAAGAGAATCTGCTTCTGCCATTTCAAGAATATAGTACATGAAAGGCTCTACGACAGATTTTTTGGTCATATATATCTTGTCGGCAACGCTTGATTTAAAGTAATAACACTTCGCGGTAGAATTGTAATCACCTATGGTATATACGTACTTTCCACCGCTTGAAGTTTCATAATTAACAACAAAGTTAGGCTCGTCCATGCCAAAATCAGCCTCATTATTAAGATTTTCGGCAATGAGACGGTCAGCAACTATATTTGTAAGCGCATCAAGCATATATTCGGGATAACTTTGAGCAAGAGGAAAATCTTCATCCTCTGCCCACAACCATTTATCTCCCTTCTTTTTAAGAGAAATAGTCTCTCCGTCATATTCGTATTCAATAGAAGAAACGCTTGCTTCTTCTATTGAAAGAACGTTTATGGTTGTATCCTCGGGTGTTTCTGTATTTTCTTTTTCCTGTTCGGCAACGTAATTACTATAAAGAACATATCCGACGATAAGTCCTGCCAAAACTACTAAAAGAACAATAAGTTTTACTGCCTTTTTCATTATTTACTCCTTCTGCGCATCCACACTACAAAACCAACGCCAATAGCGGCTATGGGAAGTATAATAGTAAATACAACAGACAAAAGATTACCTTGAGCCTCGGAAATGGTAAGTGATTCTTGTTCAATAGTCTTTGCGGGAATAGAAATAGCGTCATCCTTATCGCACAACCAACCGAACGTATTTACAAACAAACCCTTAAGAGTACCGTAAATATCCGAAGAAGCATCAGTAAGCATAGGCGAAGTAACCCAAACTATTTTAGCTTCGCTTCCGTCTTCGTTTTTATCTGTTATAGCAACTGCATAATCAAACGGACCGTCAATATCGCCCTCTTCCTTAGCTGTTGTACTACTGTTCAAATTAACCTTTGAATATGCCTTTTCAGACGTTGTGAGAAGGGGGGTAACCGTTACTGTATCACGAATATTATCACTCTTTTTTATACCCTGACAGTAACCCAAAAACATATAATAATTTGCAAGAGGAGCAACTATTTCATGTTCACCGTACTGAGCAAGAAGAACGAAGGGATTCTGAGGATAATGGAGCTTGCTGTCTCCCTCGAACAATTCGCCTTCAACGGCAGACACACCGTAGTAGTCAAGAACCGTCTGCATATTCGTATGCTTTGCTTTCGCCGTATCTGCAAAGTATGAAATAAAGAACATTTTTCCGCCTTTTTTGAGGTAATCAAGAAGTCTTGTTGCCTCGTCTTCGGAAATATCCTTGTCGGGAAGATTTACGAGTATAGCATCACAATCTTCGGGTACAGCCTCAAGTGTAGCAAGATTAAGTTCTTTAAGCTCAAAGCTTTCACTGCCGAGATAACCCTTGTAGGTGTCCGAAAGCTCATCTTCGCCGTGCCCCGTAAGTGTATAAACTATCGGCAAAACGTCTGTAGTTACGTAATTCATTGCAGATGTCATAAGATTTTCCATATCAAATCCGGTAGCAGAGGGCAAGCTTTGATACTGCATATAATAGCTCTCAAGCTGTTCCATACTCACACCGGGATAATAGATTTCAATATTTTTAATAATCTTATTTCTCTTTGCGCTTTCAACGATAATACTGCCCGCCTCGACAGTTGACTTATCCCCCGTAAGAAATGCGGGATTAAGTGCGGGGTCAACGTTTTTAATGGTAATTTTACTTGAAAGATCGCTATACTTATCAAGCATAGTTTGAATATTAGTGTCTTCGGAGCCGTGTTCGACAACATAATATACGGTAATTTCGTCTTTTATTCCTTTTACAAGCTTAATCGACTGTTCGCCGAGTGAGAACATATCACCCGATGACATATCAAGCTTTGTCCAAGTTGCAGGCAGTGTGTTTGCAAAAAGATTTATTACAATAACGATAGCCAACGCGATTACAGATATAAGAATGGAATAACCGCCTGTTTTAAGATATTTTGTGTTAAGCTTTAACTTTTTCATTTATAAATACCCCCAATCAGCTCCAACGGCGTTTTTCGACTGCCTGTATAGAAAGGAATACAAACAGGAAGCTAACCGAAAGGAAATATAATATAGAAGTCAAATCGAATATACCGTTATAGAAGCTTGCGCATCTTTCGTATACAGAAATCCAACCTACAATTTTTGCGAACAAGCCTTCGAATGCAGTTACGTTTATTTTATAAAAAACAGCGAGAACCACTTCAAAAACCGCCATTACGGCAAGTGCGGCAACGTAGTTTTTAACCATAATGTAAACCACAATACCAAGGATAACGATAAGCACGGTAATAGCAATGAATGAAGACATCGAATCCGAAGGAATCATTCTTGATATTGAACTTGAAAAATAGATGATAAGCATGGTTACGAAAGAAATAATAGCTGAAACTATCTGATTCTCCGTCAAAGCCGAAATAAACATTCCAATAGCCAAAAGACAAGAACCCATAAGGAAGAATCCGAGTATAGAACCAAAGGTACGAGCAAAGTTAACGATTCCGAAAGATGCCAATACAAACGGATATACACTGATTATAAGCATGGGAACGAGGTAAACGGTAACCATTGCAAGATATTTTGCAACAACCGTAGATGTAACGGACAATGGTAATGAATAAAGCAATTGGTCTGTTTTTCTCTGTCTTTCTTCGGCGATAATACGCATGGTCAAAAGCGGAGATACGAGCATAACGACAATGGCAAGATTATCAAGAGAATAAGCAAGGTCCGCAACAAGATAGTTTGAGAAATGATAGAATGTTGCAAATATTCCCATAAAGAGAAGAATTATCGCAACGTATAGATACCCAAAAAGATTGTTAAAATAAGCTTTAAGCTCTTTTTGATATACTGCGAACATTAATTATCATCTCCTTTCTTGTCATTTTTTTCAACGTCGGAAGTGAACAGTGGGATATATTCCTCTTCTTCGGTTTCTTCGTTACCTTCTTCGTCATCTTCCGAAAGTATGATTTCTTCAGCCTCCTTGGATTCTTCCTTTTCGGTAAGCTTAAGGAAGATATCTTCAAGACTCATACTGCTGTTTGACAGCTCCATTATAGAAGCCTTCACGGAAGAAAGTGCAAAGAACACCTCGGAACGAATATCCTCATCTGATGTAATCTTAATTTTTACTATTCCGTCATTTTCGGAAACAACAGTAATTTCACCTGCACCCTTAACACCTTTAAGTGCTGAGAGGACAGTTTTCGTATTACCCTTAACGGAAATATCGAGAGTATTTCCGGAAATATGCTTACTAAGATTGTCGGGCGTATCACTTGCTACGAGCTTACCGTCTGCAATAATCATAACGTAGTCGCAAATCATACTTACCTCACTTAAAATATGTGAGCTGAGAAAAACGGTGTGTTTTTCTTTAAGCGATTTGATAAGCTCTCTAATTTCAATTATCTGCTTGGGGTCAAGACCAACCATAGGCTCGTCGAGAATAATAATTTCGGGATAACCGATAAGAGCTTGAGCAAGACCTACTCTCTGTCTGTAACCCTTTGAAAGATTTTTGATAAGACGGTTAGATACGTCGGTTATACCCGTCATATCCATAATCTCTTCAATTTGCTGGGCAAGCTCAGATTTTTTAACACCTCTTGCCTTACCCACAAAACGAAGATATTCGAGAGGAGTCATATCCATATAGACGGGCGGAAGCTCAGGAAGATATCCTATACACTTTTTCGCTTCTTTGGGGTCATCATAAATATCATGACCATTAATAATAACCTTACCCTCCGTAGCGGCAAGACACCCCGTCATAATATTCATAGTAGTGGACTTACCCGCTCCGTTAGGACCGAGGAAACCGTAGATTTTTCCCGTATCAACCTTAAAACTGATACCTTTAACTGCAGTATGGTTTCCGTATTTTTTTACAAGATTTTGCACTTCAATCAAGTTAATATACCTCCAAATATGAGAATATTTTTCAACAGATATATTGTACATAATTATTTACTTATTTACAATGGATTATTTGAAAAAATTATGTAAAAAATGAAATTTTTCTCAAGTTTTTCATTAATGTTTCGTTCAATCTTCACACAACCATCACAATAGACGTTTATAATAGACCACGTATAGAAATAATAATGATGTGAATTTCGATTTTCCATTAATTTTCAGAAACAAAACACAAAATCAATACGAAAACATCACATTCAAAATCTATACTGAATTTACAAAAACAAAATATATTACAAAAAGGAGAAAATAATATGTCAGACGAAATCAGAAACAATGACTTCCAAAACGAAAACACAGACGAGACGACAAACCAAACACCGCCTCCGTCTATAGATTCTACACCTAAATTTGAAGAAAGAAACTATTATGAAAACAGAGAAACTCCTCAATACAATCAGGATAATAGGGGCTATTCGTATCCACCATATAACACAGGATATTATTCATCGGCAAACAGAGACGGTAATCAATCAGGTGGAATGTATTCATATCCTTTAAACAACCAACCATATGGTAATCACTATCAGCCTGCCCCCGAAAAGAAAAATAAGAAAGAAAAGAAAAAAGGAAGTGCGGGAATAGTTATTTGCTGCATTCTTCTTTCCCTTCTCTGCGGTCTTGCAGGAGCATTCGGCGGAATGTATTTATATGATGAAATGATTGAAGAAGAACCAAGCCAAAACACAGGTGCAGGAAATACTCCATCGGGTTCGACAGTTCTTTTTGAAACAATAGACAGAAATCTCCCCGAAAGCACAACCAAGGCCGGAACCGTTGCAACGGTAGCATCAGTAGCTCTTCCCTCCGTCGTCGAAATAAGAACCGAGGCCGTTGTAAACAACAGCTTTTACGGCCAGTACGTAACGGAAGGTGCAGGAAGCGGAGTTGTTATTTCAAAAGACGGATATATAGTAACGAACAACCACGTTATAAGCGGAGCATCAAACATTACCGTTCGTTTCACAAACGGCGATGAATATAAGGCAAAGCTTATCGGAACAGATGCACAGACAGATATAGCAGTTGTAAAAATAGAAGCAGAAAACCTCGTTCCCGCAGTGTTTGGCGACTCCTCCAAGCTTGTTATAGGTGAGCTTACTGTTGCAATAGGCAACCCCTTAGGCGAACTCGGCGGAACTGTTACGGATGGTATAATCAGTGCGCTTGACAGAGAAATTACCGTTGAAGGAGAAACCATGGTACTTCTCCAGACAAACGCGGCAGTAAGCCCCGGCAACTCAGGCGGCGGTCTATTTAACGCAAACGGTGAGCTTATCGGAATAGTAAACGCAAAATCTTCGGGTTCAAGCGTTGAAGGTCTCGGCTTTGCAATTCCCGCAAATACTGCAAAAGTGATAATCAAGGATTTGATGGAAAAAGGACACGTTACGGGCAGACCTTCCATAGGCATCAGCATCATTGAAGTAACTACAGATTATCAGAGATATATGTACGGTGTAAGCAGTTACGGTGTATATATTCAGAAGGCTCTCAACGAAGAATTCCAGTCGGGCGACAGAATTATTGCAATAGACGGTAACTCCGTAACCACGTCTTCGGATATTAAGTCGATAATAAACGGACACAAGGTAGGCGATAAGGTTACCGTAACCGTTGCAAGAAAGAACAAAATGATAGACGTTCAAGTTACGCTTATCGATTCGGCTGAAAATACACTTGCTAACGAATAACTATATTTTTACTAATTACTTGCAAAGAGAATAAATGTATTATATAATAATGCTGTGCGTTTATATTCGCACAGCATTATTGATAGATATACGCAGGAGGTGAAGACCGTGTACAAAATACTTATAGTTGACGACGAGGAGCATATCCGCTCTCTTATAAAAAAGTACGCATATTTTGAAGGCCACAGCGTTTACGAAGCTGAAAACGGACTCAGGGCTATTGATATGTGCCGAAACAACGTGTACGACATAATAATAATGGATATAATGATGCCCGAGCTTGACGGCTTTTCCGCGTGCAGAGAAATAAGAAAGTTTTCAAATACTCCTATACTTATTCTGTCAGCACGTGGAGAAGAATACGACAGAATTAACGGCTTCGAAGTAGGCGTCGACGACTTTGTGATAAAACCCTTTTCACCCAAAGAGCTTATGCTCAGGATTAACGCTATTATGAAAAGAGCAAAACCAAACGTACAAACACAGCAAAACGAGGTTTTGTCAATAAACGGCTTTACCGCAGACCTTACTGCAAGACTCGTATACGTTGACGGTGAAAGACTAAATCTTTCACCCAAGGAATATGACCTGTTATTCTATATGATAAGAAACAAAAACATTGCACTCAGCCGAGAAAAGCTTATCTGCGACGTATGGGGTTATGACTTCTACGGAGACGACAGAACGCTCGACACGCATATAAAGCTGCTCAGAAAAGAGCTTGGACAATATGCCGAGCTTATTGTAACGGTAAGAGGGGTGGGATATCGCTTTGAAACACCAAAATAAATCAAAAAGACCATTAAGCATAAAATGGAAAGTGTTTGGTTTCCTTGCCTTATTCACAGCGATTATTCTTTTTATACTGTGGATAACACAAACGGTACTTCTTGACGATATATACAGAGCAGTTAAAATGAACGAACTCAACAAGAGTGCATCGGAAATAACCGAATATCTGTACAGTTCTTCGTTAGAAGAAAAAGCCGAAGAAATAGCGCGAAAAAACGAGCTATGCATTCTTGTTCAAGATAGCAAGAATATGGCGATTATATCGACCGAAGCGCTGCACAATTGCGTTATTCACAATATTTCATACAAAGACCGCGCAAGACTTTATCTTGATGCAAAACGTATGGGCGGAACATTGTACGAGCGTTTTAAGCTCGACCCACAAACAGGGGTATTCCGTTCGGTAAAGGACGAAGAGACAACATCGGAAGAAAATATTATTTTTACAAAATGCATTACAGCCGGTGGCGAAGAAGATATTATTATCTTTATAAATTCCATACTTACTCCGGTAGATGCGACTGTTAAGACGCTGAATAAGATGCTAATATATATAAGCATTACTCTTCTTGCGATTGCACTTTTGCTTTCATTTTTAATTTCAAGCATCCTTACAAGACCGTTAAAGAAGCTTACAATATCGGCTAACGAGCTCGCAAAGGGTAATTACGACACCGATTTTTCGTCGCGTTCGTCAAAAGAAGTAGCTATTCTTTCGGACAGCCTTAATTATGCGGCAGCTGAACTGAAGAAAAATGAAGCGTTAAAACGCGAGCTTGTTGCAAACATAAGCCACGACCTACGCACACCACTAACACTTATTACAGGTTACGGAGAGGTTATGCGCGATATTCCGAACGAGATGACCGCAGATAATCTGCAAATAATTATTGACGAATCGAAACGTCTTACTTCCCTTGTAAATGACGTGCTTGACTTGTCAAAGCTTCAAGCAAATACCTTTGAACTGAAAAAAGAACGCTTTGATATAACAGAGGTTATAAAAGAAGCGGCAGCTCGTTACCAAAGACTTGTTGACCAAAACGGATATGATATAAGCTTTATGGGAACGACTTCGGCAAATGTAGTTGCAGACAGACAAAAGATATTACAGGTTCTCTATAATTTCGTGAACAATGCCGTAACCCATACGGGCGAAGATAAAAAAGTTATAATCAGACAAACAAAAGCTGAGCATAACGGAAAAAGCTACGTTAGAATTGAGATTACCGATACAGGCGAAGGAATTGAACCCGATAAACTGCCGCTTATCTGGGACAGATACTACAAGGTAGACAAATTCCACCGCCGCGCTCAAATGGGTTCGGGACTCGGACTTTCCATAGTAAAATCAATAGTAGAGCTTCACGAAGGCTACTACGGTGTATACAGCACAGTAGGACAAGGCTCGACCTTCTGGTTTGAACTCCCCGAAGCAAACCTACTTTCTTTTTAGGAAAGAAAGTAGGCAAAGAAACCTTGCCTCTCTCGTTTTGTGCAAACTCAAAGGCTCCCACTCTGGGGGAGCTGTCAGCGAAGCTGACTGAAAGGGTTTATTTTAACGAAAGAAAGTAGGCAAAGAAACCCCGCTTTCTTTCGCAGAAAGCTTGGCAAAGAACTTGCCTCACTTGGTCTATGCCACTATTCTTTATCTGCACAAAAAAATACAGCCTACGGATTATTTTGTCCGTAGGCTTATATTTTATCTGATTTCGACTGTAACCTTTTTACCGTCAGCATTTGCCGCCGCTTTCATAACTGTACGAATAGCTTTTGCAATTCTGCCGTTACGTCCGATAACTTTACCCATATCGGGAGCCGCAACACTGAGTGTCAAAACAACACTGTTTCCGTTGTCGTTCTCGATTACGGTAACCGCATCAGGCTCATCAACTATTGCTTTCGCAATATCTGTGAGAATCTGTTTCAAATCCAACATAGTGTTTTACCGCAGAAATAATTATTCTGTGATGCCGGCTTTTTTGAGAAGTGCTTTTACAGTCTCTGTGGGCTGAGCGCCATTACCAATCCACTTTGTTGCCTTTTCAGCGTCGATCTTAATTTCAGCAGGATTTGTCAAGGGGTTGTAATAACCGATTTCTTCGATAAATCTGCCGTTACGGGGAGATCTTGAATCTGCAACTACTACTCTGTAGAAGGGCTGCTTCTTTGCGCCAACTCTCTTAAGTCTAATTTTTACCATTTTTTTGTCCTCCAAAAATTATATAATTTAAATTTTTATTTTTTCTTTTTCTTGTTTTTTTTTAACTTTTTCTTTGTATATCTGTTACCGAATCCGCCGAAACCGCCAAGGCCGGGTATTCCCTTGCCCTGCGACAACTGCTTCATAAGCTTATTCGTCTGTTCAAACTGCTTAAGCAAACGGTTAACGTCTTCAACCGTTGTACCGCTTCCCAATGCTATTCTCTTTTTTCTTGACGGAGAAATAATATCGGGGTTTTCGCGTTCTTTAACTGTCATAGACTTTATAATAGCTTCCATACGGTCTATCTGTTTTTCGTCTATTTTAGCATCTTTAAGGTCAAGTCCTTTAACTCCGGGCATCATTCCCATGAGTTGTTCCATTGAACCCATACCTCTTATCTGCTCAAACTGCTCAAGGTAATCGGTAAGAGTAAATTTTGATTCGCGGAGCTTTTGTTCAAGCTCTGCGGCTTTTTTTTCATCGTACGCCTGTTCAGCTTTTTCAATAAGAGAAAGCATATCGCCCATACCGAGTATTCTCGATGCCATTCTGTCGGGGTGGAAAGGTTCGATAGCATCTAACTTTTCACCGATACCGACAAACTTGATAGGCTTTCCGGTAACGTATCTTACGGAAAGCACAGCACCACCTCGTGTATCACCGTCCATTTTAGTTACCACAACACCGGTAATATCAAGCAAGTCGTTAAACGACTGCGCAACGTTTACCGCGTCCTGACCAGTCATAGCGTCTACAACGAGCAGTATTTCAGTAGGTTCAACCTTTTCTTTTATGTTTTTCAGCTCTTGCATCATATCTTCGTCGATATGCAATCTACCTGCCGTATCAACAAAAACCATATCAAAGCCATTCTTCTTCGCGTGATCAACACCCGCTTTTGCAATTTCAACAGGGCTTATCTTATCACCCATAGTAAATACGGGAACATCTATCTGCGAACCGACAACTTCAAGCTGTTTGATAGCCGCAGGCCTGTAAACGTCGCAGGCTACAAGCAAAGGTTTCTTTCCCTGCTTTTTGAAATGCGCCGCAAGCTTTGCTGCGTGAGTCGTTTTACCCGCGCCCTGAAGCCCTGTCATCATAATAACAGTAGGCGGCTTGGGGGATATAGTCAATTTCGACTGTGTTCCACCCATAAGAGCAATAAGCTCTTCGTTAACTATCTTAACAATCTGCTGTGCGGGAACAAGGCTTTCAAGAACCTCTGAACCTACAGCTCTTTCGGTTACTTTATTGATAAAATCCTTAACAACCTTGAAGTTTACATCAGCTTCAAGCAATGCAAGCTTAATTTCGCGCATACCTGTTTTGACATCGCTTTCGGTGAGCTTACCCTTGCTTCTGAAATTTTTAAATGCCGAGGATAATTTATCCGCAAGACTTGAAAATGTCATAAATATACGCCTCCCTAATCAAGCATTTGTTCGGCAACTGAAATTATGCCGTCTATTTCTTCCGAAAGAAGAGGATTTTTATTTTTCATTCCGTTAAGCTTTTCGATAATGTAATCGGTATTTTTCTTATTCTCGGAAAACTTTGAAAGAAGCCCCAACTTATCTTCCATATCAGTCAATATGCTTTTACATTTGTTGAGTGCATCACGCACCCCCTGTGGAGTAATACCGGTAATTTCGGATATTTCCCTAAGAGACAGATCCTCATCAAATGAAAGTGATGCAATTTCTTTTTGACGCTCAGTCAGTATGTCACCGTAAAAATCAAACAACAAAGACATATTGATTTTTTCATCGTAATTCATCGCAATCCACCTGTAAAGCAAAACACTTTACACATTATAACAACAAATCCCCTTTTTGTCAAGGGGATTTTGGTTGTTCACAAATATATTACATTTTCTTATCACTTACTTCTTCTTTTGGAGCTTATTTGTAGCTGCGAGCAAACATAAAACCTTTTCGGCTCCGTTTTTACGTAGTATCTCGGCGCAAGCACCTGTCATTGCTCCCGTAGTAGCAATATCATCTACAAGAAAAACTGTTTTTCCCTTTATATTGGGTATAGCTTTATCTTTTATAAAGCAATTTTCTTTTGCATTCAAAACTCTTTGCGCTTTATTCAAAGTCTTTTGTTCAACAGCTCCGCCTCGGTGTCCCAAAGCATCTGCGTATTCACAGCCCAATATTTCGGCAATTTTCTTCGCAAGTTTTTTTGCATGGTCGTAACCATACCTCCTCACTGATTTCGGACTCCTCGGTATACCCACGAAAACTGCATTTCCACATATATTTTTGTCAATAAGGTTATCTGCCATTTCCCTTGCGACAAATTCAAAAACCTCGTCGGCATTGCTCTTTTTCAGCGCGTAAACAATTTTGTTTACTACCCATTCTCTATCGGTATGGTCATATAAAGCAAGATGCCTCGTTCCGTCAACGTACTGTTTACCAAATGAACATTGGCATTTTGAATGCATTTTAAAGCACCTGTCGCAGACCGTGTGTTTTGCTTCGTCCCACTCTTTTGTGCACTTCGGACACAAAAAGCCGTCGTAATCAAATTCAAGAAGCTCGTTGCACGCAACGCATTTTTTGACACAAATAAAGTCTAATATCTTTTTAATATACAGTTTAAAATCATTCATATTCACTCAGCATCAATTCAAGCCCTGTGTATCTTTTTACAGGTCTGTTCGTTTCAACCATTCTTTGAACCACATCGGCGCTTCCAACCAAAATAACCATTTTTTGAGCACGTGTTACCGCAGTATAAAGCAGATTTCTGGTCATAAGACGAGCATTAAAATTATACATCGGTATAATAACAACGGGATATTCACTTCCCTGACTCTTGTGAACGGTTATCGCATAGGCGTGTTCAAGCTCATCAAGAAGAGAAAAATCATAGTCAACGCTTCTGTTGTCGTCAAACACTATTTTCATACGCTCGTTTTTCACGTCTATTTCTTTTATAGTGCCGATGTCTCCATTGAATATTCCAATACCGTCTTTTCTGTCGTTTTCCCATTCGATGTCATAGTTATTCTTAATCTGCATAACCTTGTCTCCCTCTCGGAAAACAATTTCTCTAACTTTTTTCTCTTTTTTCTGTTCACTCTTTGGATTCAATGCTCTTTGAAGCAACGAGTTCAGCACATCGGTACCCGCATTCCCCTTTCTTGAAGGAGTAATAACCTGAATATCGTTTATTATATCTTTTCCGTACGTCTTTGGCAATCTTACGGCGCAAAGTTCGGCAACGGTACGCGCTATCGCCTCATCATCAGCCCTTGGCAAGAAGAAAAAGTCGCTGTTTTTTGAGGTTAGCGTAGGATATTCGCCCTCGTTTATCGCGTGAGCGTTGGTTATAATAAGGCTTTCTTCTTCCTGACGGAATATTTCCTTTAGTTCAACAGTATTAAATCTGTCGCTTCTTATTATATCGTTCAAAACGTTCCCCGCACCAACAGATGGAAGCTGGTCGGAGTCACCAATAAGTATAAGCCTTGCTCCCGGTTTAACAGCGTGCAACAGTGCCGCAAAAAGCATCGTATCAACCATTGAAGCCTCGTCTATTATAATAACGTTTTCTTCTAATCTCATAGATTCGTTTCTTCGGAACACAGGCTGCTTATCATTTGAAAAATCCATTTCTAAAAGACGGTGAATAGTCTTCGCCTCTTGCAAGGTCGATTCGCTCATTCTTTTTGCTGCTCTGCCTGTCGGGGCAGCTAAGGCAATCTTATACCCAAGCTCATCAAACACTCTGATAACCGCGCGAATAACAGTAGTTTTACCTGTACCCGGACCACCTGTCAAAACCATAACGCCGTTGTTTACCGAATTAACAATAGCTTTTTTTTGCATTGCCGCATATTCGACACCAAATTCGCTTTCTATACGCATTATCATTCTGCCAATATCAGACGTTTCTATCTTTGGGCAGAAGTTATCGAGCATCTGTAATTTTTCCGAAACGTACTTTTCCGCTTCGTAGTAATTTTGAAGATAAACGCACGATCTGCCGTTGTATTTTTTAATAGTAAGCTGATTAAGCGAAACTAACTCTTCAATAGCTTTTAAAGCCGTATCTTCATCGGTAGCAAGTGTTTGGGTAACAACAGTAATTAGCTTGTCCAACGGTAAAAACATATGACCGTTCTGCGTACCGTTGTAAGAAAGAAGATATTTAACGCCTGCCTTTATTCGCTCTTCTCTGTAATTTTCTATTCCAAGGCTTCTTGCAACGTTATCCGCCTTTTCAAAGCCTATACCGTGTATTTCATCGCAAAGAACATATGGATTTCTTTTTATAACGTCAATAGCACCGCTTCCCCATTTTTTATATATTCTTACGGCAAGAGCGGGACCGAAAAAGTCTCTGCAAAACATCATAACAGAACGAAGTCCAAACTGTGCTTTGAAATCTTCTGACATATTCTTTGCTTTTTTTAAAGAAATACCCGGAATTTCGGCAAGCCACTCGGGGTGGTTTTCAATAACGTCAAATGAATCCACGCCATATTGACCTACTATTTTTAATGCAATAGAAGGTCCTATCCCCTTTATTGCTCGTGAAGACAGATATTTCAAAATAGCATTTTCAGTTGCGGGAAGCTCTTTTTCATAGTATTCAACGCGGAACTGTCTGCCGAAAGTTTGGTGAAGAGTCCATCTTCCGACTGCCTTTATCATTTCGCCCGCACCTAAAAACGGCATCTCTCCGACAATAGTAAAAATTTCGTCATTTTCGGTCGCTACTTCGCAAACCGTATAACCGCTTTCTTCGCTTTGGTATATAATATGCTCAACAGTACCCGCGATTTCGGCTTTATCATCATTCAATTCTTCATTAATGATAATTCCCTTCATATCTGTCTATCCTTTCTGCACGGTAAACAGGTGTTCCCGATGCTTTTCTATATGCGTCATTTTGGGTATCATTCCCCGAATCACATTCTACCACTATTATAACACGACTTCTCCCCAAAAACGCCTTTTTTGCCAAAAAAATTTCAGAAAAATTATTATTTTTTTCATCAAGCATATATGCTAAGCAAATATTCGTTTTTCCCTTACAGAAAAATATGTAAACCAAATTTATATATAAGCAATATCCGCCGTAAACGGCAAACAATGCAAGTAAAATCTCTAAAAGTGTCTTTAACATAAGAATCCCCCTTATTCACATAATATGCAATAAGGGGGAAGTCAGTTCAAAAACACTTTTTATAAATATTTCTTAATCTTTTGAGCAATATCGAGTTTTTCCCAAGGCGCGTCTATATCTTCTCTGCCCATATGGCCGTATGCAGCAACGGGACTGTAAATAGGACGGCGAAGGTCAAATCTCTCAATAATAGCAGAGGGTCTGAGGTCAACAAGTTCGGTTACGATTTTGGAAATCTTTTCTTCGCTAATCTTACCGGTGCCAAACGTATCAATCATAACGGAAAGAGGCTTTGCGACGCCAATAGCGTAAGCAATTTCAACCTCACACTTATCGGCAACACCAGAAGCAACAATATTTTTTGCTATGTAACGTGCGGCATAAGCTGCGGAACGGTCAACTTTCGTCGGGTCCTTACCCGAAAATGCGCCACCGCCATGTCTTGCGTAACCGCCGTACGTGTCAACGATAATCTTTCTGCCTGTAAGCCCTGAGTCCCCTGCAGGTCCGCCGATTACGAAACGGCCTGTAGGGTTAACAAAATACTTTGTATCTTTATCAAGCAATTCAGCAGGAATAATAGGTATGATAACATTATTGATAAGGTCGTTTCTTATCTGTTCCTGTGTAACCTCGGGATCGTGCTGTGTAGAAATTAGAACAGTATCAACGCGAACAGGCTTATCATCTACGTATTCTACAGTTACCTGTGTTTTACCATCGGGACGAAGATACGTGAGTTTGCCGTCCTTTCTCACCTTGGTTAGCTGTTTTGCAAGCTTGTGTGAAAGAGAAATAGGCATAGGCATAAGCTCATCTGTCTCGTTACAAGCAAAACCAAACATCATACCTTGGTCGCCCGCACCCTCGTTGAGATTATCGGAGATTTCGCCTCTCTTTGCCTCTTCTGACTCATTTACACCCATAGCAATATCGGGAGACTGCTCATGGATAGAGTTTATAACCGCACAAGAGTCGTAGCTAAATCCGTAATCCGACTTTGTATAACCAATTTCTTTAATTGTATTTCTTACAACAGACTGAATATCAATGTGAGCCTTAGTTGTAATTTCACCCATAACCATAACAAGACCCGTAGTAACAACAGTTTCACAAGCAACTCTTGATTTAGGGTCTTCTTTAAGCATAGCGTCAAGAACCGCATCACTAATCTTATCGCAAACCTTATCGGGATGTCCCTCTGTTACAGACTCCGACGTAAACAAAAACTTTTTCATTCTTTTTCCTCCATATATTTCGATTTAATTATTTAACAAAACAAAAACCGCCTCGAAAGAAGCGGCAAATAATTAACCTCATCTTTCGGATAATTCCGCAGGATTTGGCACCTTGACTATAATACAGGTTGCCGCGACATCACAGGGCCTGTCCCTCCGTCGCTCTTGATAAGGGAATATTCAATTATCGTAGGTATATTGTAACACAAAGACGAAAAATGTCAATAGTGTTCATACATTGTTTTCACTTTTATTTTTTTACTTTAAGTAAAGGCGAGATTCTTTTATAAACAAGGAAGCAAATCGCGGCATCTATCATACCCTTCGCAAAATTAAAGGGCAGATTAAATATAACCAAAGCCTTAATTAAATTGTCGGCAGAGGGCAAAAGCATCTTATACATACCGATAATAGCATCCATAGGTAATCCATAAATAACAGAGAAAGCGGGATATACTATAAAATAATTTGACGGTATACTTACAACAGCCATAATAATTGCGCCAAGAATGGTACCAATCAAAGCAGATTTTCTTGATTTTGCTCTCTTATATACTAAGCCGGCAACACCTACAAAAATAGCACCTAATATAAAGTTTGAAAGTTCACCTATGCAGTTTGACGTTGTAAAGGGCAAATGAAGAACATTTTTTACCAAACAAACGAGAATACCGGAAATCGGACCGTAAGCAAATGCCGTTATCAGTGCGGGAAGCTCTGAAAAATCAAATTTTATGAAACCGGGAATAATAAACGGAATGGGAAATTCCAACAACATAAGTACAAAACCTACTGCACTCATAATACCTATTACAGCAATAAATTTAGTTAAATTAATTTTTTCGTTAATCGAGTTTTTCATAAGAGTAATAACACCTCAAAAAATATATTTCAGCCTCAAAAAGAAAATGCTCTCCGCAAAAAATACGGGGAGCATAATTATAACACAGATAACAATATTATAACCGTTCTTCTTTCATCCGGACTGTAACCGTCGGCTCTGGAATTTCACCAAATCAACCGTCTTGACATAACAAAACGGCTCGCGGGCTGTACCGCCGGTGGGGACTTTCACCCCGCCCCGAAGCTGTTGCTACTATTATATGCGTGTTACGTTGAATTGTCAAGTACTTTCAAAGCAAAACACAAAAAATATGTCAGGTTTAATGTTTTGTATTGTAAAAAAACAGACAGAGTAAAAACTCTGCCTGCTTTTATAAGAATATTTTTAAATTATTTCTTTAAAAATTATTCAATGATTTCGGAAACAACGCCGGAACCAACTGTTCTACCACCTTCACGGATAGCGAAACGAAGTCCCTTTTCAATAGCGATAGGTGTGATAAGCTCAACAGTCATATCAACGTTATCGCCGGGACGGCACATTTCTACACCGTCAGGAAGCTCGATTACGCCTGTAACGTCAGTTGTTCTGAAATAGAACTGAGGTCTGTAACCAGCGAAGAAGGGCTTCTTACGTCCGCCTTCTTTTTCTGTAAGAACGTAAACCTGTCCTACAAACTTTGTGTGGGGCTGGATGGAGCCGGGCTTACAAAGAACC
>JAZNCH010000011.1:0-34344 GCA_045587445.1 Eubacteriales bacterium
GAAAGAAAGCGGGGGGGGCAATTTCTTTATAAAGAATAGCCCTTATTACTATATCTAAAAACACTGCCTTTACTTTAGCTTACAAAATGAAACAATCCCCCCGCCGTAAAATTTTAAAAAATGAAGTTCTTTAAAATCTACAACGTCGGGGGAGCTGTTTATCACTTTTATGATTTCGTATCATTTCTAAAAAAGGAGATTTACACTTATGAAAAATACAAATAAGGATTTAGTACCCATATTTATACCGCGTCGTTTCAAGGGCGACGACGTTCGCACCGTTTCCGTTAACGGCAAATATAAGCATATCCCCACCGGCAAACAGTTCTTTATCGAAAGATGCTTTGCCGAAGCCGTTTCAAACGCTATGCTTGCAGATGAAATGGCTGAAAAATTTAAAGCTTCTGTCGCAAACGACTAAATCATTTCCAACAAAGGAGGCTTACGCTATGACTCTGAAAGAAGCTATCGTTAAATTCGATACGGAAAAAAGCAACACTATCCCTGACGAGCTGAAAATAGGGTGGCTCTCCTCGCTCGATTCTTCGGTATTTCACACCATAGTTTTAACCCACGAAAATACCGAAAATATTTCTTTTTCGCCCTATACTGCCGAAACCTCGGAGGATACTGTCCTCATTATCCCCGAGCCTTTCACCGACATATATTTTCACTATCTCGCAATGAAATCCGACCTCTACTACTCCGACATCAACAAATACAACATTGACCTGTCGCTTTATTCTTCCCTCTACCTCGATTTCGAAAGATACTACAACAGAAAATATATGCCCCAAAAAATAACGCAGAATTTTAACGTCTGACTGTAATGGAGGTAAATATATATGCACTTTCCACTATTATCACAACCCAAAACTACAGAAAGCGTTATACGCACTTTCGGCGGTATTGACACCACGATAAGCTGTCCCGAAAACTGTTTTTCCGACACCAAAAACACATCTTCTTCCCTCTTCCCCATACTTTCAACAAGGGATAAGCGGTATTCGCTATCTGTTTTTAATTCTGTTCCGACGGCTCTCCATACAATAAACGGTATTACCTGTACCGCAGGAACTTCGCTTTACTACAACGGTGTCCTCCAGTATGACAGCCTTTCGCCCGACACCTCAAAACAGCTCGTATCTATGGGCAGAAACGTCATCGTCTTCCCCGACGGATATTACATAAACACGTTAGAGGTTGACAAAAACGGACTTTGCACCGAAAGAGGCAGTCTGACACCGGAGGTTAGCTACGGCGGCGGTACGTTAGTATCAATATATCCTTGTGTTAACGGACTTCCTATACCTGTCAACTCCGACGTTCCTCCCGACCCTACGGAAAATCCTCTTTGGCTCGACAACAGAAACTCCCCCTCCACGTTAATGCAGTATTCAGAAGAAGTGGGCGATTGGGTGGAAATACAGCCCGATTGCTGTTGCATTGAAGCAGAGTATATTGACGTATACTTTTCTGTGGGGGACACAATAGAAATTCGTGGTCTTGATTCGAGAATTGACGGCAAGGCAAACGTTCTTAAGCATCCGAAAAACAGAATCGTCATTGATAAACAATTCGATTCGCTTGAAGTATTTGAAATATATGACGAGCAAAACTGCAAAATAAAAAAACTTTTGCCGATTATGGATTTTGTGTGCGAACACCAGAACCGACTTTTCGGCTGTCGCTACGGACTTGACCACAACGGCAATTTCGTTAACGAAATATACGCCTCAAAATTAGGTTCTCCGGGGGTATGGAACGCATTCTACGGCTTATCCACCGACAGCTACTCCGCATCGTGCGGAAGCGAGGGTCCATTTACCGGTGTCATATCCCACATGGGCTACGTCGTTTTTTTCAAGGAAAACAAGATACATAGGCTCTTTGGTACGAAGCCGTCAAATTATACGTTATACGAGGACTCCTTCGCCGGAGTAAAGCTGGGCAGCGAAAAATCGCTCTGTCTGCACAACGGAACACTCTATTATCACGGAAAGGACGGCGTCTATTCGTATGCGGGAAGCACTCCCACGCTTCTGTCAAGGGCTATCGGCAACCTATCTTTCAAAAATGCCGTCGCCGCCATTTGCAAAAACAAATATTATATAAGCCTTTTAACGCCGAGCGGTACGCCTATTCTTTACGTATACGACACCGAAAGAAACATCTGGCACAAAGAAGATTCTTCAAGATATACGCATATGTCATCGCTCGATAATAATATAATCGGCTTTAAAGAAGATAACGGCAAATACTCTGCCGAGCTTGTCGCGGGGGGCGAAAAGCCCTATATCCTAAGCATATTAGGTGCTTCTCCGAAAAAAGAAGCAAACTTTGACTGGTATGCGGAAACGTCGGATATAGGCTTTTTTACCGACGATGCAAAGACTTTAACAAGGTTAGCCCTAAGGCTGCAGCTCGACTGGGGAAGCTCCCTACGGCTATATATTA
Source organism: Eubacteriales bacterium (assembly GCA_045587445.1). Classification (GTDB taxonomy): domain Bacteria; phylum Bacillota; class Clostridia; order Oscillospirales; family CAG-272; genus RGIG1995. The sequence continues at coordinate 2,458 of JAZNCH010000011.1, forward strand.
TGACGGATTCAAGCGGTGTATGGAAGAGCTGCGGCTCACTTCTTGGAGGTAAATTAAAGTCGTTTACCTTAAACGTTGCTCCGCCTCGATGCGACCACCTTCGACTGAAATTTGTCGGACACGGCGGCTGTAAAATATATTCGCTCTCCAAAGTATTTGAATATTCGGGCGAGGTGATATAGATATGTTTTCAAACATCACCCTACCCACTCTTGAAGAAATTTCCGACAGAAACAACGCAGAAAAAATACGCGGTTATCTTGCCACACTGCACGACCAACTGCGGTATATGATGCTCAATATTGATACCGACAACCTTTCCGACGGACTTAAAACCACTATATCCGACGCCTCTGAAAACGCTGAGTTTTCCAAAAACAACGTCTTACAGTTAAAAGAAAGCATCGTTAGCCTCGACAACAGTATTTCAAAGGTAACACAGTCTGCCGACAAAATAAACTGGCTTATCAAAGACGGTACGAATTCGACCGACTTTACGCTGACCGGACGTACGGCATCGCTTATTTCAAGTTGTATTGATTTTTCGGGCTACGTTAAATTCAACGACCTTGCCGTAAGCGGTTCGACGGCCATCAACGGAAGCAATATTATAACCGGCTCGCTGTCCGCAGATAAAATATCGGTAGGCGACCTGTCTGCTCTATCCGCATCTATCGGCGGTTGGTATTTGAATTCGTCGGGACTCTCAACGTCGGCATCGGGCTACGGTTCACTTTCGCTTAATTCCGCCGCTTCTTCCGACTCATATTGGCTTAAGGCTACTAACGCCAACGGCTATACCACTTTTTATATCGCAAAAAGCGGAGCTTGTTACTTCAACGGAAACTATATATCAAACGGAAGCATAACCGCAAACAAAATTACCACCGACACCGAAAACCGACTCGACTTAACTAACAACTACAACGGCATTAAGGTAGGAAGCAGTATGTACGTTACGAACGGTAGCGTAACGAGACGTATCTTCGTTAATCCCGCAGGTATTCTTACCTTTGATACCGGAAGCGGTACAGCCACCTTTTCCCTTGCCTTAACGCGAAACGGTTCTGCTTACACTCTTTCCGTACTGAACGGTTCGGGACAGACCGTCGGCAATATCAACCTTTAAAATTTAAGGAGAAACAAAAATGACAGTAAAAAATATTGACCTGCTTAAATGCGTTACCCCTATGAAAGTGCTCTGCGAAAAAGATAATATCGGCTTTTTAACTTCCCTTTCCATAAGCAAGAACGTTCACGAAATAGACAAGGCACTTGAAAATTATCTTAAACATAAACAGGCTCTTAACGAAAAATATCTTGTAAACGGAAACAACACGCAGACTATAAAAAGCGGTTGTGAGGAGGAATATTTACGCGAAATAACTGAGCTTAACGACAGAGAAATCAGTATATCTATCGAAACCATAGACGCAAACGAGCTTTCGGCTATAACCTTTCCCCCGAAATACGTAGAAGGAATATCCTTTATGCTCGATATGTAAAAAGGAGTGATATAACTTGGCTACAACTCTCACGAAAAAGAAATACGAGGAAAGCGAAAAGGTAAAGGAAGCTTTCCAAAATTACAACGATTACAAAGATAATAATAAACCGCAAGACTTTGTCTTTTCCGATGCCGAGCTTTTAACTCAAACGCAAAACGAATTCTTCAACAAGGAGGACTTTTCCTACGACCTTGAAAGCGATGCTCTATATAAGCAATATAAGAAAAACTATATTGAGCAGGGTAAACAGGCTATGGAAGACTCCGTCGGTAATGCATCGGCTCTGTCGGGCGGTTACGGCAATTCATACGCACAGACGGCGGGTTTAAAGGCTTACAACAGCTACCTCGACAAGCTGAATAACGTCGTTCCCGAGCTGTATCAAATGGCGTATTCGCGTTACAACGATGAATTAAAAAATCTTGAAAATAAGCTGGGGTATCTTACCGACAAGAACAAAGAAGAATATTCGCGTTATCTTGACAGTTATAATATCTACACCGACGAGGTAAACGCTCTGCGTAACCTCTATCTTAATGAATACAAAAATGATATGGCTATTCAGGACAGCGAATGGGAATCGGCTTATAAGCTTGCTATGAAAGAGCAGGAAAAAGCTATTGCCGATGCCGAAATAGGTTACAAATACTATGCGGCTAACCTGAATCAGCAGCAGTTTGACGCAAAGCTCGCCGCAGAACAGGCGAGGTTCGATGCCGAAATGTCATATCAGCAGAGCCGCGATGAAGAAGAGGATAAATACCGCCAACAAGAGCTTCAAATCGAAAGAAAAAAGGTCGTAAACGAAAACACACAGTTCTGGGCGGAGTTCGACGAAAAAACGAAAGACTATATCAGTCAAAATGAGCTTTATATTATGCAGGCGAACGGTCAGCTTTACGACGTATTGTCGGCTCTCGACTACAACTACGAGGACGATTCTACGGTAAGATATAAGGCTCTCGTTATGGGAATCGACGAAGACTACATCGACTCGTACTTTGAAGCAAAATACAAACGGAGGTAATTTATGAGATATATTAATTTATCGGTTCAGCAGTCCGATATAAAAATAAAAAAAGAACTTAACTTTAATCAAGTTCCCTTAACCTGCGGTTCTGTTAACGATATTGCCTGCCGTTTCGCCTTTTCAAAAGAATGGAACGACTATCCCGTAAAGGTCGCTGTTTTTTCGGGAAGCGGTAAAAGCATAAACGTTGCACTTACAGGTGATACTGCTGTTATTCCTTGGGAATGTCTTACCGCCGAGGGAGGTGAGCTTACCGTCGGTATCGTGGGACTATGCGACCTGCCCGACACCAACTCGTATAAACAGCTTAATACCGAATACGTCAGCCTCGGCATTATAGTTTCGGGTGCTGATATTGCTTCCGACAAGACCGACAACGCTCCCTCTCCCGACTTAGCTGAACAGCTTCTTCTTGCCGTTAACGACGTTATAACCTCTGAAGCCGAACGCAAAATCGGTTATGCCGATATGCAGAGCAGACTGTCAGAGGCAGAAAAAAATCTCGGTGAGTTATCACAACAAACAAAAACAACGCTCGACTCACACGTTACCGGAGAAATTATGAGCGATAACGGTGCACACAACTTCCGTATAAAGAATAAGATGCTTGAATTCTTCGACGGAAGAGCTTGGAAAAACGTCGAGCTTCAAAGAAACTACAAAATTATGTCGGTTTTGATTGATCCACTTAACATGAACCCAAATTCTGCCATAACCTATACCGATGATGCCCAAACTCTTACCCCTAAAGACTCCGCTTGGGATAACTTCTTCGGTCACTATCCCGTACTCCTCAAAAACGGCCAAGAGGTAGGCAGACTCAAAACGACGGACTTTTCAAAATTTGAAGATGATACTCCCATTTCCTTTGATGACAACGGAGAATACGATGTCTGTATCGCATACCCGAGACGCGGAATAAGAGTAGAAAACGTAGGTAATCGCATTAAGCTCAGTATGACAGACAACCCCGACCTATACGGCTTCGAGTACAACGCTCACCGTTTCAACAACGACCACAAAAATATTTTCTACGTCGGTGCATACCTTGCTTCTTTAAGTGAAACCTCCGATGGAAAAACCGTTATGTCAAGTCTTCCGAACAAGCCCGTTTCAATCATCAATAACCTCGACGACGCTAAGAATTACGCTAACAGTAAAAATGCATATCTTTTCTCTTATTACCAGTGGTTGTTTATCCAGTGTATGTACGTAATGAAATACAAAAACTTTGATTCACAGAGCACTGTCTGCAAAGGTTTCATTGCTAACGGCACCTCAATCGAAAATCTCTCTACCGGTATCACCGACACATACGGTATGGACTCAAACCTGTTAAGCGTGGCAGATCGCGTATCCGGACAACACCGTTCAAAATTATTTGGTCTTGAAGACATCTACGGGACATTGCATCAGTGGCTTGACTGTATTCTTTCAACATCATCGACCGTTTTTGCACATTGGGGTGGTAATCAGCTCGCCTCTATTGCCAAAATTAACGGCTCACTTTCAAGTGGATATGCAAACGGTATCGTCGGCACTACGAGTGCAGTTTTTTTACCGAACTCATTTACCGGTTCAAGCTCAACCGGTTATACCGACTGGGCAGAGGTTTATCCGTCAAGCCGCTGTATTATCGGAGGAGACAACACCGGCGGCTCCGGCGTGGGAATATTCTGTATCAAACTCAGCGAACAGCCCACTGAAGAAAACAAAACCTATGACAAGTCTGCAAGAATTATGTATATGTAAAAAGAAAGGAGACTATATTTATGACTGTTTTACATAACGTCTACGGTTCTTACGAGCAATCAGCCCCGTTGATTATATCGGGAGATACCGTTTTTATCCACACCGACGTAAAAAAAGTGGATAAAAACGAATTCGGCAAACCTGCGGATAACCTTTATACTTATACCGAAACGCAATACTCAAAGAATGAATACATCTTGCTCCTTTCACAAAAAAATAACTCTCTCGAAGAACAATTGACCGATACTCACTTGGCACTCTGTGAGCTTTATGAAATGATTTCACAATAACCGAACTTTCTCAATATTATGTAAGGAGATGATTTTCATGGCAAAGATATACGCAAATCTTATAAAAAAACAACTGAAAACCATAGACGACGTTCCTCTTTCCTTGAAAAACGCCGTGTTACTGCTTCTAAACAGGTAATATGAACATGAACTACGAAATACTGACCTCACTTGCGGGAATAATCGGAAGCTTTATCGCAACGTTAGCGGGGATTATGATTAACTCGAAGCTAACGAGCTACCGTATAGAACAGCTCGAAATTAAGGTAGACGGGCACAACAAGGTTATCGACCGTGTATACAACCTCGAAAAGCATACGGCAGTTATGGATGAGGAACTCAAAGTAGCAAACCATAGACTAAGTGACCTCGAAAAATATCACAGATAAAAGGGAGTGTGTTAATATTATGAAAATAGATTGGAAAAAGAAACTGACAAGCAGAAAATTCTGGATTGCAGTTGTAGGCTTCGTTGTTCCCCTCTTGCTTTCTTTCGGTGTTTCCGAAAACGTTGCGACACAGATAGCGGGAGTAATTATGTCGGGAGCTACCTGTATTGCCTATATACTCGGAGAAGGGCTTGTCGATGCCGAATCCTCGGCAAACTATAAAGACAACGATAAAAAAGACTAAAAAGGACAGTACCTATGAAAAAATTTGGAATTGATATATCAAAATGGCAGGGTAACTTCAATTTTAAAAAGGCAATTAATGAGGGAGTTACATTTGCCATACTGAAGGGCGGAGGCGGAGACAACGGTCTCTACACCGATGCTAAATTTGAAAAAAACTATGCCGAAGCAAAGAAAAATAATATTCCCGTCGGTGCATATTGGTTCAGTAAGGCAACATCTATTGACGAAGCCGCAAACGAAGCCGAATACTTTTACAGAAACATTCTTCGTAAGAAGCAGTTTGAATTGCCAATCTTTATCGACGTTGAGCATAAGGATATGTTTGCACTCGGTAAGGATAAGTTAACTGAAATCGTAAAGGTATGGTGCGACAAGCTTGAGACACTCGGTTTTTGGGTGGGAATCTACTCGACAGTATACGCATTTTCAGCTTATATGAACGATAGCGAGCTTGAAAGATATACCCATTGGGTTGCGCAGTGGGCGGAAGAATGTACATATCCTAACCCCGACGTTATGGGTATATGGCAGTTCGGCGGCGAGACGAATTTGCTCCGAAAAAATACCGTTGCCGACGTTGTGTGCGACCAGAATTATATGTACCGCGACTTTCCCGCACTCATAAAGGAAAGAGGACTGAACGGATTTGATGCCTACGATGAACCATTGATTACGATACCGAAATCCGTTGAGACTCTTGCGAAAGAGGTTATTGAGGGTAAGTGGGGCAACGGTAAAGAGCGAAAGATAAAGCTCGAAAAGGCGGGTTATGAATACGAAGACGTGCAGAGACTCGTTAATTTGATTACGGAGGGAATTCAAAAAACCTCCACTCCCCCCTCGACACCGCCCCCCGCAAAGAGCAATGATACGGTTAAGGCGGGCGACCTTGTAAGGCTGTCCGACGACGGTGTTATTTACGGTACAAATAAAAAATTTGCTCCCTTTGTGTACACTTCTCTGCTCTACGTAAGAGAATTAAAGGATAACCGTGCGGTTATATCTATTGTAGCCGAAGGTCCCGTTACCGGAGCTGTCGATGTAAAATATCTTACGAAGCATAAAGCATAATTAAAAAGACAAGGCTTTAGGCAAAAAAGTTAAATAAAACGACACCGCCGAGGATAACAAAACAAGTTACTCTCGGCGGTGATCTTTCAACAATAATTGTCAAATTTATAAACAACTATTCTTCTGCAAAGTCAATATGAAATCTTAAAATAGTCAAGATATTTTTTGAACTTATCTTGGGCAGTAAGGCATGTATCGGTCAAATATCCCTTTTCTCTCGTCCACTCCGAAAGCCCTCGATAGTAGAACATTTTCAGTTCCTCAGTGATAATAAAAGGCACAATATTATTACGAAGACATTCCTTGAAAAGTATCAACCGGCCCACACGGCCGTTTCCGTCTTGGAAAGGGTGAATACGCTCAAAACGATAGTGAAAGTCAAGTATCTCTTCAAATGTCTTTTTCTTTTCTGCATTATAACTTGTAAACAGCTCTTTCATTTCTGCGGTAACGTTTTCGGGAAGCGTTGTTTCTCTGCCTCCGACTTCGTTGGGAAGCTTCTTATAATCACCAACTGCAAACCAAGATTGACGGCTATCGGATGTACCGTTTTTGAGTACGCGGTGCAATTCCTTTATAAAACTCTCTGTCAAAACATTTTCAGCATTATCAATAATCATATCAATGCAACGGAAATGATTGGAAGTCTCAACAACATCATCTACGTTAACAGTATCACTTGTAACGCCTATGGTATTAGTTTCAAAAATATATCTTGTTTGGTCGTGAGTCAAGCGGCTGCCCTCAATATGATTGGAATTATATGTCAGCTCGATTTGAATTTTATGATAGATACCTCCCGAAAGAGACAATTTCTTTTCCCTCTGCAATATATCGAGCAAAGTTTCGGGAGTAGAATCACTGCGTATTTTTCGAATCGGTTTTTCCGCACTCTCCGGAATCATCCATGATTTACCTACGAGAATTGCTCCCGATACGCGACCTTCCGCACAATAATTACGGACACTGCGTTCTGATATATTCCATTTTTTTGCTGCAACGCTTACCGAAATATAGTTCATAAAACAACCACCTTTTTCTTTCCTTGATAATATTATATCACATTATCGGCAAAATATCAACACAATTCCCAAAGATTATTGCCGCTATTTTGCCGTTAACGGCAAATATAGTTATGATATTACCTATATGTAAAAAAACAAAAGAGTTGAATGAACGCCAGAAAATAAAAACTGTTGCACAAATTGACAAATCTTTTATGAAATATATATTATAATAGTATCTTTATATTGACAAATTATAAAATATTATGTTACAATGAGGTGAATCTATGAGGGGGTTATTAAAAACTATGAAAACTATCCTTACGTTAAAAGTTAGAGGGACATCTGTTTTAGCCACTCAAAAATATGGCGAAAGATTACAAAAAAGCAAACCTGATAATCAAAGCATTTTAGGAGCCTATATTTATGGAAAAACAAATGACAGTATAATAAAAGGAATTAAAAGCGATGCGAAAGGTACTTATAAAAATTAATAAATTTAATCAAAGTCAATGGCTTATTGTTTCTATCATCACAACAACAAGTGGAATTTGGTTTTCATTTATCTTGAATTTTTTTGGTAATACACTACATCTAACAAAAATTAATGAAACAGGAAAGACTTCGTTAACGATTATAGGACTGTTATTGACAATTGCAACTATTGGGTGGTCTTTAATATCGTTAATCTCCCAAAGATATTGCGATTATCATAACAAGAATCTTGGAATATCACAGGAAAATTTAGGAAACACCGAAACAGTATACAGTTCTCTTAATAATAGTACTACAGCTATAATCGAAAAGGGTGTGTTGGAAAAATTAACCTACATAGAAGGTCTGTTAAACGATAAAGAAAATGCTGAAGTACTAAAACCGATTAAAAAACCTTGCAATACCTTAACTAATATTACAAGTGATATGGTATCTGTATTATCAAAACTCTTGTCTTACAAAAAATACAATATAAAAGAAAAAGATTTGTATGTAAATATATATTATAGTTTTCCTTTGGAAGACGAAAAAAAATGGTATAAGACACAAAGTTCAAAGCAAGAGAGAGGCTTAAAAAAGACGAGCTTTTAAAACCAAACACAGCGTTCTTTGAAGCATTACATTCTCCTACACATTATGTTTATTATAACAATAAAAATATAGCCCAAAAACAAAATCATTATGTTCCCGATAGCGAAGATGACCGTAATTTGAACGGATCAATTGCATGTTTTTTGTATGACATATGTAAAAGCGAAAAAGTGTTTGTTCGTTTTATGATTACATTGGCTACATACGGGAAAAAATTTTCAAAAACAGATTCAGAACAAGAAAATGATAATATTGCTTTAAATCTCAAACGATGTGTTTTCCCAGAATATGAAATGCTTATAAGAAGTGCACTTGCAGATTTGTATATTACGCATCTTCTTCAATAAAAACTGCCGAAAGAAGCTGATGATATAATCCCCTTAAAGTAGACACTTGAAAAAACAAAAAGTTCTCAAGACTACTTTAATGGGATTATATCAGTTAATGTCGGCGGTATTTTTTCTATTTTTTTGTAAATGGGTATTGATTTTTTTTTAATACTGTGCTATAATCCTAATGTTGTAAATAAGGCCTGTTGGTCAAGAGGCTAAGACGCCGCCCTCTCACGGCGGAAACAGGGGTTCGATTCCCCTACGGGTCACCAAAACAAAAAATCCTATCTATTAAATTGATAGGATTTTTTGTTTTGTACTCTTCTCTATTCTCTTTTCACTCTTCTCTTTTCTCTAAAAGAATCCCTCTCAGTAACACTTGGTGTAACCCCTCTCCCGTAGGGCGAGGCTTAGGGTACTCACAAACCGGAGAGGCAAAGTTCTTTGCCTACTTTCTTTCAAGAAGGTAGGGCGGTACAAAAAAGGAAGTAGATTTTTAAAAAGTAGCACTTATAATAAATAGAGGCACGTACCCAGAGAGGTAAAGTTCTTTGCCTACTTTCTTTCAAGAAAGTAGGTGTGGGCGAACCACCCACACCTTTATTATTGCTACATATTTTCTAACATATCAAGCATAATTGCATAAGCATCGGCAAGAGCTGCAAGGTCAAGCTGCTCGTCAGGAGTGTGGATATTATAAACGGTAGAACCAATAGAAACGCCGTCCAGCTCTCCGCCCATAGCGGTTATAATTATACCGCACTCAACCCCGGCGTGAACAGCATTAAAAACAGGCTTTCTGCTAAATTTCTTTTCATAACACTTTTCAAAAAGATCACGCATCTTACTCTTCGGCATATATTCCCAACCGGGATAACGGTCGTGGTGTGCTATCTTTGCACCCGCCAATTTCGCAATCATATCAAGCTTCATAACGATTTCGTCAAGCTTTGCTTCAACCGAAGAACGAGGCATAAGATAAAGATTAACCGTATTACCCTCGGTAGTAACCACGCCAAGATTCGATGAAGTCTCAACAAGTCCTTCAAGCGAACGGCTCATTTCGTATACACCGTTGGGGATTATATTCATAGTGCTTATAACTCTGTATGTATCCTTGAAACAAAATGCCGTATCGGAAACGCCGTTTGCGTTATCTATGCGTACAGAGAACTTTTTGTCATTCTGTACAAGCTGTTTTCTTATGGTATCGGCAATGCCTTTGATAATTTCTTTAGCCATTTTTTTGTCAAATACGCTTATAACCGCCTCGCATTCACGAGGAATAGCGTTAACCTTGTTACCGCCGTTGATGGATATAAGATTGAAAGGCATTTTTTCATAGAGACCGCCGAGAATCTTTGCCATAACGATATTTGCGTTCTGATTACCCGAGTTTATCCCCGTACCCGAATGACCGCCCGCAAGACCTTTTACGGTTATTTTTATAGCCGAGTTTTGATTCTTGTATGATTCAAGCTCGAAGCTTATGTCGCATCTGACACCGCCCGCACAGCTAACGGTTGCACAATTAATACTTTCGCAGTCAAGATTTATAAAGGATTTGGCAGACAGTTTTGAATAATCAAAGTTAATAGCTCCCGCCATACTCGTTTCTTCCTGAGAAGTAAAAAGGCATTCAAGCGCAGGGTGCTTCGCATTTTTGTCGGCAAGAACAGCCATCATCATAACAACTGCAATACCGTCATCACCTCCGAGCGTTGTCCCCTCGGCATAAAGCCAACCGTCTTTTTCGTATATTTTCAAAGGGTCTTTTTCAAAATCGTGAACAACGTCGTTATTTTTCTCGCATACCATATCGGTATGACCTTGAAGCAAAACGGCGGGTTTGTTTTCGTAACCTGCGGAAGCTTTTTTCTTTATAAGAACGTTTTGAACGCCGTCTCTGTAATATTCAAGACCGTTGTCTTCAGCAAATTTGCAGAGATAATCGGCAATACCCTTTTCGTTACCCGAGCCATGCGGAATAGCACAAATATCTTCAAAATAGCGGTAGAGGGGTTCTGGCGAATAGTTTGACAAGATATAATTCATAAGATATACTCCTTAAAAAAATGACGTAAGTTTTTTGTATACATATTCTAACACATAAATACAGATTCTTCAATAGCTTGAAAAAAAATAAAAAGAAAAAAACCAAATAAAAAAATAAAATAGTGCTTGACAATTAAGAATAGTTATGTTATAATTCTGTGGTGTCGAAATGAGGCGCAGAAAAATAAATGTACCCTTAGCTCAGCTGGATAGAGCAACCGCCTTCTAAGCGGTAGGTCGAGGGTTCGAATCCCCCAGGGTGCGCCAGAAGACTTTATTGAGGTTTGCGAAGACGCAAACCTCAATAAAACACTTCTTACATACTTCTTCCCTATTACCTCTTACTTATTACTTCAAATATGGTGGGTATAGCTCAGTTGGTTAGAGCGTCAGGTTGTGGCCCTGAAGGCCGTGGGTTCGAGTCCCATTACTCACCCCAAAAAAATTCCGTACACTTTCGTGTACGGATTTTTTACTTTTTCCCTCTCCACTCTTCACTAAAACAGATTTTTGTAATGAATAATAAAGATACACTTTTTGAGCTTATTTTAATTAAAAAATCCCCCATAATCTTACATTACTTATTGACTTTCACAAAAAAAGTGTTATAATATAAGGTGAATAAAGTGTATTATCAAACGGAGGTACTATACAATGAAACACATCGAAACTATCGAAACTCGTAATCTTTGTGAAAGTGCAAAGAACGGCGGTTGCGGCGAATGCCAGACATCTTGCCAGTCTGCTTGCAAAACAAGCTGCGGTATTGCTAACCAGCAGTGCGAAAACAAGGAAAGCAAATAAGTTTTTTAGAAACTTTCCGATAGAATGCCGCCTTTCTTGGCGGCATTTTTACTGTAGATATTAAGGAGTTTATAAAATAATGATACATCAGTACAAGCTCAACGGTTATAACATAGTTCTCGACACCTGCTCGGGCGGTATTCACGTTGTTGACGACGTGGCTTACGATATTATTTCCCTTTTTGAAAGCGAAGAAAAGGCTGACGTAATTGCAAAGATGTCGAAAGAGTATGTCGGCAAAGACGAGATAACACAGAAAGATATTGAAGAATGTTACGAACAGGTAGAGCAATTAAAGGAAATGGGCAAACTTTTCGCTCCCGATACCTTTGAAAATATGGCGGGTAAGCTGAAAGAAAAGACGTCGGGCGTTGTAAAGGCACTCTGCTTACATATCGCCCATACCTGTAACCTCAACTGCGAATATTGCTTTGCAAGTCAGGGTAAATATCATGGAGAAAGAGCCGTTATGTCCTATGAAGTGGGCAAGCAGGCACTTGATTTTCTCGTTGCCAATTCGGGTACACGAAAAAATCTTGAGGTTGACTTCTTCGGCGGCGAGCCGTTGATGAATTTTGAGGTTGTAAAACAGCTTGTAGCTTATGCAAGAAGCATTGAAAAACAACATAACAAGAACTTCCGCTTTACTTTGACTACGAACGGTCTGCTTATTGACGACGACGTTATTGAGTGGGCGAATAAGGAGTGCAGTAACGTTGTACTCAGTCTCGACGGAAGAAAAGAGATACACGACCGCTTCCGCATTGACTATGCCGGTAACGGAAGCTGGGAAAGAATAGTACCCCTCTTCCAAAAGTTTGTTAAGGCACGCGAGGGCAAGAACTACTATATGCGAGGCACCTTTACACATGCTAACCCCGATTTTCTTGAGGATATAAAACAGATGCTCGACCTCGGGTTTACCGAACTCAGTATGGAGCCCGTTGTGTGTGCCCCCGGCGATAAGTCGGAGTTGACAGCCGAGGATATGCCGATTGTATTTAAGCAGTATGAAGACTTGGCGAAGCTTATGCTTGAAAGAGATAACGAGGGCAAACCGTTTACGTTCTATCACTATATGATAGACTTGACGGGAGGTCCTTGTATATATAAGCGTATTTCGGGTTGCGGTTCAGGTACGGAATATATGGCGGTTACCCCTTGGGGCGACCTCTACCCTTGCCATCAGTTTGTCGGTGAAGAGGATTATAAGCTCGGCGATATATGGAACGGAGTTACGAATAAAGAGAAGCAAGATGAATTTGCTTGCTGTAACGTTTACGCCCGTGAAGAATGTCGCGACTGTTGGGCGAAGCTCTATTGCTCGGGCGGTTGTGCCGCTAACGCATATCATTCGACAGGCTCGGTTAAAGGCGTTTATAAGGCAGGCTGCGAACTGTTTAAGAAGCGTATGGAATGTGCTATTATGGTTGAGATTGCAAGAAAGTTAAAGAGATAAGAAACACGTGAGGACTTTTTGAAAAAAGTCCCCGCTTTCTTTCGCAGAAAGCTTGGCAAAGAACTTGCCTCTCGGGTCTCTGCACATTATAAATAATAGCACAAACCCATTATCAAAAGGTTCTTTGCCTACTTTCTTCCTCAAAGAAAGTAGGTGCCTGCTTTCTTCCTCAAAGAAAGTAGGGGGAGGTAAAAATGAAGACACCCATATATGATTTTGTAAAGCAATATGCAGAGAGCAAGACGGCACGTATGCACATGCCGGGGCACAAGGGCAAAAACCTTTTAGGCTTTGAGCAATTTGACATAACGGAAATAAAGGGAGCCGACTCTCTTTACGAGGCTGACGGAATAATAGCGGAGAGCGAGAATAACGCCTCTGCCCTTTTTGGCTGTAATACGTTTTATTCTGCCGAGGGTTCTTCACTTGCGATAAGGGCAATGCTGTATCTGTGCGAGTTATATGCAAAGGTGCAAAACAAAAAGGTTCTTATATATGCGGGGAGAAACGCGCACAAAACTTTTATAAACACTATTGCTCTGCTTGACATTGATATAGAATGGTTAGAGGGCGGAAAAGACAGCTCTTATCTATCGTTTTCTTTAGAAGCCGAAGTTCTTGAATCAAAAATAAAAAATGCAGAGGAAATACCTACTGCATTATATATAACCTCTCCCGATTATTTAGGTAATACGGCAGACATATCGGCAATATCAAAAATATGCAAAAAATACGGCATTTTGCTTTTGGTTGACAATGCACACGGAGCATATTTGAAGTTTTTGCCTAATAGTCTTCACCCGATGGATTTGGGGGCTGATATGTGCTGTGATTCTGCTCATAAGACGTTACCGGTGCTTACCGGCGGTGCATATCTGCATATATCGAACAACGCCCCTGTACTTTTTGCAAAGAGTGCAAAACAGGCGTTATCGCTATTCGGCTCGACGAGTCCGTCGTATTTGATTTTGCAGTCGCTCGACAAGGCGAATGAATATATTGCGGAAGACTATAGAGAGAAACTTTCACGCAAAGTTGATGACGTAAGAAAAACAAAAAATTTACTCATAGAGAACGGCTTTGTGCTTATCGGCAACGAGCCTATGAAAATAACGGTTAACACAAAAAAGTATGGCTATTTAGGAACAGAATTTGCCGATATTCTTCGCAAGAATAATATTGAATGTGAATTTGCAGATCCCGACTACGTTGTATTTATGTTAAGTGCTGAGACGTCGGAAAGAGAATTGAACCTTTTGGAAAGAACTCTTCTTTCAATAGAAAAGAGAGCGATAATAACGATACAACCGCCGAAGCTGACTTTGCCGAAGAGGGCTATGACTGTTAGAGAAGCGACTCTGTCTCCTTATGAAATAATAGATGCAAAAGAAACGCTCGGCAGAGTACTTGCATTTTCGGAGGTAGGCTGTCCGCCCGCCGTCCCCATAGTTGTTTCGGGCGAAATAATCGGCAAAGATGCAATAAAATGCTTTGAATATTACGGTATCAAAAAATGCCGCGTGGTGAAAGGCAAGTAAGAAGTATTGTTAACAAAAAATTCATAATCCCCCTATTGCAAAACACAGTGATATGTGATATAATTACAAAAGTTGAATAAGTGAGAAATCACTTCACCGAGGAGAAGTACTCAAGTTGGTGAAGAGGCGCCCCTGCTAAGGGTGTAGGTCGGGTAACCGGCGCGAGAGTTCAAATCTCTCCTTCTCCGCCAAAACACGACGGTATGATAAAGCCATATCGTCGTGTTTTTTTATTTTTATTTCCTCATTGCAGTTTCGTTAGCCTTATGTTATCATAAATACATATTGTATTTAGAGTTTTTGTATGTACACGGAAAAACAGTTTAAAAAAACACTAACAAAACTCAGCATAAAAAACAACGTAAACCTGCCTCTTTAAGCAAGGCTGTTTATATAGTATAATATTTACGAAACTTTTGTTTTTTACGTCAGAATCCAAAAGTTTTTTCGATAATATAAGTGAAAGCACATCACGGAAAGGAGTGGTGCTTGATGAAGAAGTTGTGCACAACAGAAGAAGTAGTCAAGGCTTTGGAAAATCGCGATTCCACAGCACTTGCAGACATCCAAAAAAACTATGGAGCACTACTCCGTAGGATAGCTGTTAATTTGGGACTAAACTCTGGCGATACGGAAGAATGTATGAACGATACATATCTTGAGGTGTGGAATACCATTCCCCCTGCAAACCCTAAAAGCATTCGCTCATACGTGTGTATGCTTATGCGAAGAATCGTAATTGACCGTATCAGATATAACAGTGCCGAGAAAAGAGCAAATACTGTTTACATAGAGGTTTCAAAAGAACTTGAATCCTGTATGGACGTTGAAAATACGGTAATTGATGAAATGTGTATACCGACAATACTCAATCATTTCCTTGAAAAACAAACGTCAGAAAACAGGGAGATCTTTATCAGACGTTATTATGAGTTTGAAAGTACCAAAGAAATAGCACGCGATTTAATGTTTGGTGTTAATACCCTTGAGAAAAGGCTGTCAAGAATGAGAGCCGAACTCAAAAGAATCCTTACAGAATGGGGGTACAATTGATGGATAATAAAAATCTGCTCACCGACAAGCTCGGAGAGATTGACAGCAAGTTTTTAGATGAATGTCATAACAGACGTAGCCGTCGTGCATTAAAAAGAAAAAGCATAATGAAATACGGCAGTCTTGCCGCATCGGTAATGATTGTAATAGCTATATCACTGATGGCAATGCTCCCGGCGTTTCGTAATACACCTGCGGGAAATCCTATAGATACTTCAACCGGTGCGATTGATAATGTTGACACAGACAACGATAATTCCGATAGTAGCAAGGATAATCCAACAAACAATAACAATAAACCTGATTACAGCAACTATACAGTTATTTATGCGGAGGAGAAGGATTACAGCTTAGGTGATAATGTTGTAGTTGAGGACGTATATTTGCCTTCAAAACCCGGAAAGGTGAGATTTAGTGGCGGACTTTATGAAATACTAAAAAGTGATGAGCTTTATAAAAACACGCTGTTTGCAGTACAAATGTCGTTCAATATGGAGTTTGAAAAGTCTGTAGAGTATGAAACCTTGCTTCAAGAACACTATGACTTTTGGCTATTGCTTTGGGAAAAGTACGATAATGAAATCGTTCCCCACTACAAATCTCACTCACTCTCACACGGTGGCAGAGACATTACCTGTGAAGAATGTTTACGACTTAGTGATATTCACGAAAAGGACTTAGCCGATTATAACGCAATGGGTGAACAGATTCGCTCCATTGAAGAATCTGACAGAGCTGCCCACGCCGAAAAGGTAAAAGAACGAGCCGAAGCATATATTTCTTCTCTCGGATTAGAATTCAAAAACGTAAATGTCATTTGGAGTGATGAGCCCGAAAAGGTAAACGAATTTACTAAGGTTTGGAAAGTTCAATTCACTTACCTTACAAAAGAACAGCTTGCATCCTTTGAAGCACCCGATGACCTTGGGATAGAATTCACACTTCTTCCCGAATGGATGGATGTCGGAGAAGACGTTATTTACCGTAGTAATGGTCAATATCCTATTACACTTGATTGACACTTTCTGAAAGGAGGTATGCCTTATGAAAAAATACATTACACTCGCTTTAATTCTCGCTCTTGCTCTGTCATTATGTAGTTGCTTAAATACTGAAGCAGGAACAGCACTCGACAAGCAAGAAACTACCGACAATAACGATGTCAATACCGATATATCCGAAAATAAAGACGAAAAGAAAGAAGTCTTAGATATAAGCGTAACCAAAGTTGCACCAATTGATGTTGTGGAACCGTTTTACGAAGATGACATATATATCTACAGTTTTGGAAATCCTCAGAGTGATTATACCATCGTAAAATATTCCGACGGTAGTGAACAGAAACTTGTTGACGCACTCGAAGAAGGAAATATCAAAATCACAGACCTTGATACTTTCGGTATTAAATACTTTACAGAGATCAAACCAGTTGAAAACCCCGTATTGTCCTATGAAGTTCAGCAGTCCAATGATTACAATATACCAACGGATTTGTTACCTATGATTGATGCGGTTGAACTTGTAATCGTGGGAACGTATGACGGAACTGTATCAACTTATGCAACAGACTTAGGTCAGATTTATTCTATCGGAAAAGTAAGTAACTTCCAAATTGTAAAAGGCGAAGCATCACTTGAACCGAAAGAAATAACCTTTTACGGCGGAGCTTTGCCGGTCTCGGAGTTTATGAAATATGTCCGTCCCGACATTTCTGCCAATCGTGGTTTCGATAAACTAACAAAGCTTGAAGCAGACACAAAATACGTGGGTGTGCCTGTAACTCCCTATTCTGCGAATCCCATAAAAGGAGTAAGATATATGTTCTTGCTCTCATATGATGAATCCACAGGTGAATATATTGTTGCTTGCGACGGATTCGGAGTACGAGAAATAAATGAAGAAGGAAAAGCATGGAATCCCGATACGGAAACGTTTGAAGCTTTTCCCACTGAATGAACTTTCAACTTTAAAACGACGGTATGGTAAAGCCATACCGTCGTGTTTTTTTGTGCATTTTTATAGATATGCATAAAACAATATAATTTTAAGAATTATGAAATATATTGATTTTTATTTATATTTTTGATATAATATAATAAAGGAGGCGATATTTATGTGTACGTCTGCAACTCTCGATTTGTTATTAAAAGAAACACGCTCGGAATTATCAGGCATATTCGGCAATAAACTTTTAAGTGTCGTACTGTACGGTTCTTATGCACGCGGAGATTATAACGCTGAATCGGATATAGACGTTATGGCGTTGGTTGATTTGGAAAGAGACGAATTAAATAAGTACCGTAGATGTGTTTCCGATTCGGCAAATAAAATAGATTTGCGTTATAACGTTTTGCTTTCCATTAAGCTACAGGATAAAACAAATTTTGAAAAATATAAAAATTCGATACCTCTTTATATGAATATTGTAAAAGAAGGAGTGGAAGTCGGTGTATAGCCAAGAGTTAATTGATTTATCTAAATATCGCTTAAACAAAGCAAAAAGTGATTTAAACGATGCAAAAAAGACTTTGGAGCTTGGAATGTATGACAACGCCGCTAACCGTTCTTATTATGCTATATTCCACTCTGCAAGAGCAGTACTCGCCCTTGACGGATGTGATTTTAAAAAACATTCCGGTGTTATAAGCTATTTTCTGAAAGATTATATTAAAACAGGGATATTTGATATTTCATTGTCTAATATAATCAAAAGTGCTTTTGACATAAGAAATGAAACTGATTACGAAGATTTTTACGTCGTTCCCAAAGAAGACGTTGAGCGTCAGGTCAAAGAAGCAGAAATTTTTGTTTCTGCAATGGAAAAATATTTAAATGCAAAGCTCAATGACTGATTAAAAATAAAATTTGTGTTTGCAATGGGGCTGAGTTAATAACTCAGCCCCATTTTGTTTTATGATTCTCTCAAAATATCTTCCCAAAGCTTTTCGTAGTATGAACGAATATCTGCGTCAAGGTCGTGGAAATACTGCGTCTTAGGCTTATCTTCTTCTGCGGGATAAAGAACATCGCTGTCCTTCAACGAATATTCCTCGTTGTTGAGAACTGCCATATTCGGCGTAGCGTAACAAATATATTCCGCATTCGCCAAAGCAACTTCCGGCTCAAGCAAGAAGTTAATATACATCAAAGCCGCCTCGTAGTTCTTTGCATTTGCGGGAATACAAGCCGAGTCAACGAAGATATTTGTTCCCTCCTTGGGATATACGAAAGCCAAGTCCTCGTTTATGCTCTGCATCGTAAGGAAGTCGCCCGCATAGTAAGGTGCTATTGCCGCGTTACCGCCCTGCATCTTGTTGAACACTTGGTCCATAACCTTACCCTGCAAAACCTTGTTCTGCTCTTTCAGCTTGTTTGCCGCCTTGTCCCATTCAGCCTTATCGGTAGTGTTAAGGTCAATGCCGAGCAAAAACTGTGATATAGCGAAAGCATCTCTGGGGTTATTGAAAGTAAGTATATTGTCCTTATACTTGCTGTCCCACATAATGCTCCAACTGTCAGGCGTTCCCTCTACCATCGTCGTATTGTAAATAAGACCAACCATTCCAACGCTGTAGGGTACGGAATATTCATCGTTCTCGTCGAAATACAAGCCCTTGTATTCGTCGGAAATATTCTTGTAGTTGGTAATCTTTGACATATCAATCTTCTGAAGCATATTCTCATTGATAAGTCTTTCAATCATATAGTCGGAAGGGATAACAATATCATACGATACCGCCTCACTCTTCATTTTTGCGTACATAGCTTCGTTGCTGTCATAGTTGCTGTAGTTAACCTTAATTCCGGTAGCGTTTTCAAAAGCCTTGTTTACGTCAAGAGAGCCTTCGCTTCCGTCGGATATATATTCACCCCAGTTAAAAACGTTTATCGTCGTACCCGCATACTCCTGTGAATATTCAGCTTCAAGGTTTTCAACCGTATCGTTTGACGAACCGCAGGAAGCAAAGGTAAACATAGATACGCTCATTATAAGCACAAGAAAAATAGCTGTAAATTTTTTCATTATTTTTTAGTTTCTCCTCTTAATTTTCTTTCGGATTTCTCCTGAAGAATGTTAATAACGATAAGCAAAACAAGTATCGTTACGAAAATAAGCGACGACAACGCGTACATATCGGGTTTAACCGTCTTCTTCGTCATTGCGAATATCTTAAGAGGCAACGTCTGGAAATCCGCCCCCGTAGTATAATAACTTATTACGAAGTCATCAAGCGACAGAGTAAACGCCATCAACGCACCTGAAACGACACCGGGCATTATTGCAGGCATAATAACCTTAAAAAATGCTTTAATAGGTGTACACCCCAAGTCCATTGCCGCCTCGTAGAGACTAACGTCAGTCTGTCTGAGCTTCGGCAAAACGTTTAATATAACGTAGGGTAAGTTAAAGGTAATGTGTGCTATCAAAAGTGTCCAAAAACTTAAATATTCTGTAAAACCGAGAAGTCTACCCGCGAATACGAACAAAAGCATTAGCGACACACCGGTTACAATATCGGGGTTCATCATAGGCAAATTCGTTACGGTATTCATGGTATTATAGAGGAATTTACTTCTCATTTTATAGAGACCTACCGCCGCCACTGTTCCGAGAACGGTTGCTATAAGTGCCGAAAGAACTGCCAAAATAAGCGTATTCGACAAAGCTTCAATAATATCGCTCTTCGAGAAAAGCTCGAAATACCATTTTAGCGAAAATCCCGTAAATACCGAAGTGCTCTTCGACTCGTTAAAGCTGAAGAACACCATTATAAGCAAGGGTGCATACAGCAAAATATATACACAGGTATTAAATATCTTTCCGAAAGTCTTCATATAACAAGCCCTCCCTCTTCGTCGGAGAACTTATTCATTACAGCCATACTGATTATAATCATAATCATCAATACAAGGCTGATAGAAGCACCTAAATTGTAATTATAAGCCGCCTGCATCTGTCTTTCAATAGCATCGCCGACAAGCATAATCTTACCGTCGCCGAGCTTTTGGCTGATATAAAACGTACTAACCGAGGGAACGAATACCATCGTAATTCCCGAAATAACACCGGGAAGGCTCAAAGGCATTATTACCCGACGCATCTTGTTAAAGCCGTTACAACCGAGGTCTTCCGCCGCCTCAAGCAAAGACGGCTCGATTTTGCTCATTACGGTATATATTGGCAAAATCATATAGGGCAAATAGTTATACACCATACCGAATATAACAGCACCCGGAGTACCTATCATTTTTATAGGCTCAAGTCCAATTCCGGTAAGAAAGTTATTGATAATACCGTTCTTTTCAAGAATATTCATCCAAGAATACGTTCTGATAAGAAGGTTCATCCACATAGGCAGCATAACGAGCATCATCTGCAGTCTTCTTGACTGTTCGCTCTGTCTGCTAAGAAAATATGCAAAGGGATAGCTTATAAGCAAACATATTACGGTAGCTAAAACCGAATACCACACCGACGTAAAGAATATGTCGCCGTATTCCTTTAATTCAATTATGTTATCAAACGTAAACGCACCGCTTTTGTCCGTAAACGCATAGTAACCTACTATAAATAGGGGTACGACTATAAATATAACGGACCAAACAGTATAGGGTGCGTTTAACGCAACTGACCCCCAACCGCGTTTTTTCATTCTTCTACCTCTTCGACGTCGCTCATTCTGTCCATTTCGTCGCTGTACGTGCTGTAGTCGCCGTACTGTCCCGAATATTTGGACTTCTTCATAACGTGAATAGCGTCAGGCTCAATATAAAGCCCAACCTTATCGCCCACCTTGCTTTCATCGGTAGTCTGAATCATCCATTTAAAGCCTTCAACGTCAATAATAATTTCAAAATGAACGCCCCTGAAAAGAACGGAAGTAACTTCACCCACAAGCATTCCCTTTTCCACGGGAACAATATCAACGTCCTCAGGTCTGATTACGACGTCAACAGGTTCGTTCTTTTTGAAGCCTCTGTCAAGACAATCAAATATTTTGCCGACGAGGGACACCTTGTAATCATCTTTCATAATGCCGTCGATAATGTTCGATTCACCGATAAAGTCGGCAACGAATGCGTTTTCGGGCTCGTTGTAGATGTCGATAGGAGTGCCTATCTGCTGAATCTTACCCTCGTGCATAACGACAACGGTGTCGGATAAGGACAAAGCTTCTTCTTGGTCGTGCGTTACGTATATAAAGGTTATTCCCAGTTTTCTTTGAATATTCTTAAGCTCGTTCTGCATATCCTTGCGGAGCTTAAGGTCAAGGGCTGCCAAAGGCTCGTCAAGAAGCAAAACCTTAGGCTCGTTTATAACGGCTCTTGCGATAGCGACTCTCTGTTGCTGCCCACCGGACAACCTTGCCACACTTCTCTTTTCAAAGCCCTGTAGATTAACGAGCTTGAGCATATCTTTTACTCTCTGCTCAATTTCCTTTTCGGGAACCTTGCTTACTCTGAGACCAAAAGCTATATTGTCATATACGTTATAGTTTGGGAAGAGAGCGTATCTCTGGAATACGGTGTTAACAGGTCTTTTGTATGGCGGAACGCCTTTCTCGGACTTTCCGTCAAAAAAAACATCTCCCGACTGAGGCTGAATGAAACCGGCAATTATTCTGAGGGTGGTTGTTTTTCCGCAACCCGACTGCCCCAAAAGCGTAACAAACTCCTTGTCTTTTATAGACAAGTTTAAGTTGTCAAGCACCTTTTCGCCGTCAAACTCCACGGTGATGTTCTTAAGTTCAATGATGTTTTTCTGGTTCATTTTTTGCATCCCCCTTTGCGGTAAAGACCGCGTACAGCTTCATAGTTAAGCTCTGCGCGAACCCCATATCGGGCTAACCCAACGCCCCCGCAAAGAGTTTGTTACAACCGTATATACGCCTTGCGATATGTAAAATAAAAACATTTCGCAAACTTAAACACGGTTGCAGCGTTCGGTTTCTCAATTTAAAGTTAATAGTAAACTTTAAAAACGGCTCTTGTTAAGAACTGCCCTGATATGTACATCTTGCCTTTTTTACGGAAGAAGTCTACACGCGTCCGTAAGATAGTAGAAAAAAGGTGATGATAGATTTTGTCAAACCTTTGCTTTTGACAAAAATGTTGGCACAGATGCAAAAATCGTCTATATATTTTATTTTTCGTGTACAATAATATATTATATACTTTATATACTTTTCCGTCAATAGTTTTTACATATTTTTCTTGCTTAATACAAACAAAATATTGCCTAATTTTTTAAAACATATTTTTGTGAAAAAATAATCTACCCTCCCTGTGCGGAGCTGTAATAAGTACGCATAAGTGAAGTTTTTTCATTTTATTTTCATACACAAAACAAAAAACTGCCGTTTGACCTTTTATAATCAAACGACAGTCTTTTTTATGTTCTTATATACCCATTACGGTATCAATAGGCATAGAAACGACTATACCTTTAGCGTCGCTATGCATACCGAAATGCTCGGTTATAGCTTTCATTATGGTAAGCTTCTTTTCGACCTCGGTTATTATAAGCAACATTTCTTTTTCTTCTTGCATACTCATACCCCAGAAGCCTATATCTTCTTCGTCTATAACCTGACGGCTGTGTATTACTGTACCGCCGCGAGCTCCCGCCTCTTTTGCCACTTTCATCGCCTCGTTGCTGAAGCCTCTATTCAATATAACTGTTATCATCGTATGGCTGTTACCCATAGTTTTTTCCTCATCTTTCTTATCTTCTTCCGTATTTTCGCCCTCTGCCATCATCTGCAAAAGAGCACCGCTTGCACCCGTTATGGGAAGTGTAAAGCCTATTCCGCCGTCAGCCTTACTCATAGCCAACTCGTTATGCAACCTTTCAAGTGTTGCATCTGCCTTTTCTTTCGATGCCAAAGTCAATAACAATCTTTTCTCGGTACTTCCAAGACCAAGCATATCAAGTATCTCGCTTGAAGCAGTTCCCTCTGCAAGTATATTATATTTAACGTGAAGTCCTTCTTCTTTAAAAATTTCCGTCGCCATATTCGCGGATCTTTCCGTCGTTATAACCATCAATCCGCGTATAGTCGGCACTTTTATTTTAACCATATTATTCTTCCTCCAAGTCGATAATATCGTCGCTGAATTCGGGCACTGCACTCGGCTCGATATTCTTTTCCAGCTTATCGGTCTTAAGTCTATATACAACACCCATTATCTGTATCGCGATAAGCGGTGTCAATGCAACCAATGCAACAACGCCAAACGCATCTGTCATAAGGTTTCCGCCGACCGCCGAACACGCACCTATACTTAACGGCAATAAAAACGTCGATGTCATAGGACCACTTGCAACGCCACCCGAGTCAAATGCTATACCGACAAACAGCTTCGGCACAACAAACGATAGAAGCAAAGCAATTACGTATCCGGGAATAACTATCCACATTATAGAAATACCGGTCAATACTCTGACCATAGCCAAGCCTACCGATACTGCAACGCCTACAGACATACAAGTATTCATAGCTTTTACGGATATAGCTCCGTCGGTTACGCTCTCGACCTGATGATTCAATATCTGTATTGCAGGCTCTGCCTTAACTATATAATAACCTATAAGCATACCTATAGGAATTATCACCCAGTTATATTTAAAAAGTGCTAACTGTTCGCCAAGATGCACGCCTACAGGAGCAAAACCGAGGTTTACCCCGCACAAGAAAAGCACAAGTCCAACGTAGGTATAAGCTATACCAATTGAAATCTTTGCTATCTGGTTTCCGTGGTATCTCCTACAAACGAGCTGAAATATAACGAATACAGCTACTATAGGAAGCAAAGAAACAAACACTTCTTCTGCAAACTTCGGTATTCCACGCATAAACACGTTTGCAACATCTCTTGTAGTCGTTACGCTTTCAATATCCGTCAACGTATAATCAGCCGCTTCGGGTTTAAAAAAGCAGCCTAAAACCATTACCGCAAGAATAGGCCCTACGCTCGACAAAGCAACGAGACCAAAGCTGTCGCTGTCTGCGTTTTTATCGCTACGAACAGACGCCAATCCGACACCCATCGCCATAATAAACGGAACGGTCATAGGACCGGTAGTAACACCGCCCGAGTCAAACGCAACCGATACAAAGTTTTTCGGAACAAAGAAAGACAGTGTCAACAATGCCACATAAAACACCAAAAGCATAGTAGAAAGACTAATCTGGTCTCTGATTCTAACGATAGACAAAGCAAGAAACAATCCTACACCTAATGCAACAGCAATTATAAGAATATTATTTGAGACCCCCGGCACCTGCTCCGCCAAAACCTGCAGGTCGGGCTCTGAAATTGTAATAATAAAACCCATTATAAAACCGAGAAGAAGTACCGACAATACCCTTTTCGATTTTGATACCTGAACGCCTATACCCTCACCAAGCGGAGTCATAGCCATTTCCGCACCGAGCTGGAAAAGTCCCATTCCGAGTATGAGCATCAATGCCCCTGTTAAAAACAGAACAATATGCCCAAGCTCCATAGGCACGAGGAATATGCTTATAAGCAACACTATCGCGGTTATAGGCAAAACCGCACTCAGTGATTCTCTTGTTTTTTCTTTTAACTTAGGATTCATCTTCTACCATCTTTCTTGCGTCTTTTACTGTATTATTATAACAAACATTTTGAGTTATTACAACCCATTTTGGTAATTATTGTGTTTTTTAACTGTTTATAAATATTATTGCATTTACTACCATTTGTACTAATATTTTCGGGAGAAACACGTATGGGAATCAAGTCGAAGTGTTGATACTTTTAGGTCAGTGCTTTGGCACCTGCTTATCCAACTTTATTTAGTGCGATAGGGGAACGAATTATTTTAGACAAATAAAATAATATTTGCAGAAACTTAGATAAGCCTTCTCCGGCGGAGAAGGCTTATGTTGTTCTCAAAAACAATTATCCCCCCGCTGATGCGGGGGGATAGCCACTTTTATCGATTAGTTACCGCAGCCACAGCCGCAACCACAACCGCCTCCACAGTTGCAAAGGAAGAAGAGCACGAGGCAGATAGCGATTATAACCCAGATATTTTCACAGTCGAAAAGGTTACACAAGCAGTTCATAGTTAACCTCCTTTCGGGGAAAGCGAATTTTTCTTTACCCTGATATTATTCTATGACAGAGGTTAATTTTGGTTTTCGTTATGCCATATTACAAAAGAATTATATTTTCAACATTAACGATATTTTTAAAATTCCGCTTACTTTTTAAAGGGTTATTCCCTTTTGTTTTTTTAAGAAAAAAATCTTAATATTTTTTTATCCCCTTTTCAAAAAAAGTCCCGCAAAGAGATACATACACATAAAGAGCAACGTGAAATTATAGCCCGAGTAAAACAACACCCATATAGCGACACTTCCGACGAGAATAATACAGACCATAGAGCAAAATGACATAACCCTTTCAACTGTATTTGGCGGCAGTGTTAATAGCAGTATTTTTTCAAGTATTTGTCCGCCGTCGAGCGATTTTATCGGAAGAACGTTTATTGCCACAAGAACTATATTGCTCTGCTTAAAGAATTCCACAACATTACTTTCCGGCAATATCCCGCACACACCTATCATAAGAATATTAACCGCTATTCCCGCCGAGCTTATTGCAATATCGGCTTTGTACGACGAAAGGTATGGCGTTTTTTTTATATCAACCCCAAAAGGAAGAACGGTTATCTGCTTTACAGGCTGACCGCAGACAAGCATTACGAAAAGATGCCCAAGCTCGTGAAAAAAGGCTGCAGCAAACGGAATAAAATATATAAAGTCCCTCCCAAAAAACGCTAACAATGCAAAAAAAATAAGAGTCGGAAGGGCAAATTTTACACTTGTTTTATTTGCCAAAATATATCACCGCCATAAGAATAATAGTGAATATAAGAAAGAGCAATATTTTTTTCAAAAGGCAAACACTTCTTTCAGGTTTTATTATGTGAAAACAATATACTCATCAAAACAGAAAAATATGACTAATTCACGGCATTTAAAGCCAAAAAAATGATTATTTTACTTCGTTAAATGTTGACAAATTGGATAAGTTGACATATAATGTAATGTATATTTAGTTAAAAAGGAGAGAATGTTGTGAAAAGAGATCACATAAAGACAGTAAAATTTGGCGGAAGTTCACTCAGTGATGCTAATCAGTTTAAAAAAGTTGCCAATATTATACTTTCCGACGAAAACAGAAGATATGTTGTACCCTCCGCACCGGGTAAGAGATATAAGGACGATGTTAAAGTAACCGATATGCTCTACAAGTGCAATTCACTTGCAGAAAGAGGCGAGTCTATCGACGTTTATTTTGACGGAATCAAAAAAAGATATAACGAAATTATTCAAGGACTCGGTTTGACCGATTTTTCACTTGAAGAAGATTTTGAAATTGTTAAGGATAACATAAAGAACAAGGCAGGAAGCGACTATGCGGCAAGCCGAGGCGAATTTCTCAACGGTAAAATTCTTGCGGCATACCTCGGATTTGATTTTATAGACGCTGCAGACGTTATTTTCTTTAAAGAAGACGGCAAGTTTGACGAAGATAAGACAAATGCAGTTTTGAAAGGGTTGCTCAAGACTCACGAAAAGGCAGTCATTCCCGGTTTCTACGGTTCTAAACCCGACGGCTCAATTAAGACGTTCAGCCGTGGCGGTTCCGACATTACCGGTTCTATCGTAGCAAGAGCTTGCGATGCTGATATTTACGAAAACTGGACAGACGTTTCGGGATTCCTTATGGCTGACCCGAGAATTATTGATAACCCCAAGCCTATTGAGGTTATAACGTACAGAGAGCTGCGTGAGCTTTCATATATGGGTGCGACAGTCCTCCACGAAGATGCAATCTTTCCGGTAAGAACAGTTGGTATTCCCGTACAAATTAAGAATACAAACGACCCCGATGCTCCCGGTACGCTTATCGTTCCCAAGACCGATAAGGTAGACAACGAGCACGTTATTACGGGTATTGCGGGTAAAAAGAACTTCTCCGTTATTACACTCGAACAGGATATGATGAACTCTGCCGTAGGCTTTGGAAGAAGAGTTCTTGAAGTGTTTGAGAGACACAATATGGTATTTGAACACCTCCCCTCAGGTATTGATACTATGAGTGTTGTTCTCAGCACAGGACAACTCGAAAACCACAGAGAAGAACTTATTAACGAGCTTTGCCGCGAAGTTGAACCCGACTGCATTTATATTGAAGATAATCTTGCATTACTTGCGGTTGTTGGTCGCGGTATGGTTGGTGAAAGAGGCACCGCAGCGAGAGTATTCGGTGCAATCGCTAAGGCAGGAGTCAACCTCAGAATGATTGATCAAGGCTCAAGCGAATTAAACATAATTGTCGGCGTTGACGAAAACGACCTCGAAATTGCAATGAAGGCAATTTACGAAGAATTTGTTAAATAAGATAACTACAGTTAACATAACTCGGTTTTTCCTCAGGAAAAGCCGAGTTTTTTACGTGCAGTTCTTCAAAAAAGCGGATAATGGATAAGGTTTCTTGTTTTGGATATATAAATTATGAATAATTTTAGTTTCAGGGGTTTACAAAAGGTAAACAAAAGTATATAATATATATAATGTAAGCTTAACTAATGAAAGGGGTGTTTTTTTTGCGTATAAACGAATGGAAGCCATACATTCTCCGGATAGCTGATATGTTTCTTGCAGTCATTGCTATGCTGTTGTCTGAATTTATTTTCTTTGGCTCTCTATTTGAAAACAAGACAAATTTTACAATCTTTACCGTTGGATTAGCGATTCAAGCAGTTGTTTACATTTTCTCTCTATATGTGTTAAACATTTATAAAATTATATGGTATTATTCATCGTTGCAAGAAATTTCAAAACTTATTATTGCCTTGATATTCTCCCAAATGGTGTCATACGTTATACATATTGCTGTCGGCTTGGTAATGACAACCACTTTTAAACCAACAGATTATCTTAAGGTTCATATCGTTGCAGGTGTAATATCGATTGTTCTTATAGTTATTTTCAGAATAATCATTTACCGCATTGAACGCAAGATAAATACCGTACTTTTCAGCACCAAAGAAGATGAATCCGTAAATACTATGATAATCGGAGGCGGTGATGCGTGTTTTCTTTTTATAAGAGAAATGAACATCAAGCACAGCGACGAATATCGAATAAGATGCGTAATAGATGACGATTACACCAAACACGGTATGTTGTTTGAAAACGTCCCCGTTGTCGGAAACAGATACTCAATCGAAGAAAATGTAAAGAAATACAAAATCAAAAAAATTATATTTGCTATTCCCTCTTGTCCTGCCGGTGATAAAAAAGAGATACTGGGTATATGTGCTAAAACCAACTGCTTAGTTAAGACTATGCCGTCTATATACCAAATGGTAGACAATTCGGAAGACAATACGGAATACGTTAAGCAGATAAGAAACGTTGAAATCGAGGACCTTCTCGGCAGAGATCCCATAAGAATAGACCTTGACTGCGTTATGAGCTACGTAAGCGGTAAAGTTGTAATGGTAACCGGCGGCGGTGGCTCAATAGGAAGTGAACTTTGCCGTCAGATTGCAGCATATAATCCCAAACAGCTTATAATTTTTGATATATACGAAAACAACGCTTATGATATTCAGCTTGAATTAAAGAGAAAATATCCCTTGCTTAACCTCGTAACTCTTATCGGCTCAGTTAGAGATAACAAGAGACTTGACATGGTGTTTGAAAAATACAGACCCGAGGTTGTATATCATGCAGCAGCTCACAAGCACGTTCCATTAATGGAAGACAGTCCTAATGAATCTATTAAGAATAACGTATTCGGCACTTTGAATACAGTACAAATGGCAGATAAATTCAGAGTCAAGAAGTTCGTCTTGATTTCTACAGATAAGGCTGTAAACCCCACAAATATTATGGGTGCAAGTAAGAGAATTTGCGAAATGATAGTACAAGCATTTAACAGAGTCTCAGAAACAGAATTTGTTGCCGTTAGATTTGGAAACGTGCTCGGAAGTAACGGTTCGGTTATTCCTCTGTTTAAAAAACAGATTGAAAACGGTGGACCGATTACAGTAACCCATCCCGATATTATCAGATATTTTATGACCATTCCGGAAGCAGTTTCGCTTGTTCTTCAAGCAGGCGCATCGGCTAAAGGCGGAGAAATTTTTGTTCTTGATATGGGTAAACCCGTAAAGATTCTCGATTTAGCAGAAAATCTTATAAGGCTGTCAGGTTTTGAGCCTTATAAGGAAATTGATATTAAGTTTACAGGACTTCGCCCCGGTGAAAAGCTTTATGAAGAGCTTTTGATGGGTGAAGAAGGGTTGCAAGCAACAAGCAATGAGCTGATACATATAGGTAAGCCTATTGTGTTTGACGAAGAGCATTTTTATGGAGTACTTCACCGGATGAAGCATTGTATGTGCGATGATTCGGTAGATATGCGCTCACTTGTCAAAGAAATTGTACCAACGTACGTTATAACACCACAAGAATAAAACAAAACGGCTGTGTACCTTATATAATAAGGTTCACAGCTTTTTTATACCAAAATATAAAATAGATTTTATTAACAAAAATAGAGAATGCCAATTTATATATATGTACCGCCATGCACCGTATAAAACGTACGGTGTATAATATTATAAGGAGGTACAATATGAATAATTATGTTATAATGGCGTTTATAGCAACGCTTGGTACGTGGTTTATAACAGCACTCGGTGCAGGAACTGTCGTATTTTTTACATCGCCAAAAGAAAAATGGTTAAATATGATGCTTGGGTTTGCATCTGGAGTAATGATCGCAGCAAGCTTTTGGTCACTTCTCCAACCTGCAATAGAACGCGCAGAAGAATCCTATAAAATTCCCGCATATATAGTAACAACAATTGGATTTATATTAGGTGCGCTATTTATATGGGTATCAGATAAGATAGTAACGTTAGCAAGAAAAAAAGCTGATAATACA
Organism: Eubacteriales bacterium; assembly: GCA_045587445.1. GTDB lineage: Bacteria > Bacillota > Clostridia > Oscillospirales > CAG-272 > RGIG1995. The sequence continues at coordinate 33,081 of JAZNCH010000011.1, forward strand.
GAGAAGAAACCAGGCGAGCGATTGCAAAGAATTATAATGCTGGTGTTGTCAATAACACTTCATAATATTCCCGAAGGATTAGCAGTAGGTGTAGCATTCGGAGCATTACAGAAAGAAGGATATTCAACGGAAAGTATTATGGGTGCAATATCTGTTGCAGTTGGTATAGGATTACAGAACTTTCCCGAAGGTGCTGCAGTGTCAGTACCGTTAAGACGCGAAGGATATTCCAGAAGAAAAAGCTTCTTTTTAGGTCAGGCATCGGGCATGGTTGAGCCAATAGCAGGAATAATAGGAGCAGCCTTGGTTGTATATATAGAAGCGATATTACCTTATGCTTTATCATTTGCGGCAGGTGCAATGATATTAGTAGCTGTGCATGAACTAATCCCCGAATGTCAAAGAGAACAAAAGGAACAACCTTATATTGCAACAATGGGAATAATCCTCGGTTTCGCAGTAATGATGCTACTCGACGTAATGCTGGGATAAAACAGAAAGGATATAGGCTCCTCCCATATTCTCTCTAATATATTCAACAAAATGAAAAAACCATCTCTAATGAGATGGTTTTTGTGTTAGCATCGACCTATTTTACCGGACCGTTGCCAGTCAAGTATCGTCGGCACAGTACAGCTTAACTACCGTGTTCGGAATGGGAACGGGTGGACCCTGTACGATAAAGACACTAACTAAACAGCTTTCGCTGTGGTGCACCTTCAGGGATTCGAACCCGGGACCCACTGATTAAGAGTCAGTTGCTCTACCAACTGAGCTAAAGGTGCATATACCCTTCGGTGCTATATATTGATTAAAGGCGTTTGCCTTGTAATCATTGAAAACTAAACAAAGCTGAATCGTAAATCCAAACGTTTCATATAACTCACGCGTCTCCTACTAAGGAATAGTAGAAGCTATCGGCCTATTAGTATCGGTCAGCTGAATGCATTACTGCACTTACACCTCCGACCTATCAAACTCATAGTCTTTGAGTGGCCTATATGGATATCTAATCTTGAAGCATGTTTCACGCTTAGATGCCTTCAGCGTTTATCACTTCCGTACGCGGCTACCCGGCTGTGCTCCTGGCGGAACAACCGGTGCACCGGTGGTACGTCCGACCCGGTCCTCTCGTACTAAGGTCAGCTCCTCTCAAATATCCTACGCCCACGACAGATAGGGACCGAACTGTCTCACGACGTTCTGAACCCAGCTCGCGTACCACTTTAATCGGCGGACAGCCGAACCCTTGGGACCTTCTCCA
>JAZNCH010000012.1:0-4828 GCA_045587445.1 Eubacteriales bacterium
GAGTATACGCAAGTATCGATATTGCCGAACAGACAATATCCTGACCTTCGTCTGCGTATTCTGCGTGTCCGTTTATGTCAAGAGTTAATATTTTGCTGTTATCATCATGCGTAAACTTTATTTCTGTCATAATTACCTTGGAGCTGTGGCATTAGCCGTCTGCTCTCTCGCCTTTCTTGTGGTAGCTGACTCTCCCTGAGCTGAAGTTGTCGGTGTAGACACACGCGGAGCGATACCATATTGCATTGCAATGGATTCCGCGAAACCCGGCTGTCCTTTCGGTCGAGGAGCGACCTTATCTAACATTTGCGCAAGCATCATCATCTGCTGCATCATTCCGCCCCTCCGACTAACTTTCTCCATGAGCTGTTCTTTCCCATCAAAATCCATTGATTCAAGAAGCATCATTGACTGTTCAGCCATATTGGGATTGAAAACACCCATTCCCCAAAGCTGAATCATCAATTCATTTTGCGCCATTCGGCTGTACGGTGAGGCTTTTTCTGCCGTTATTTGTATATCGAAAATAGGTATTCTCAGCCCCATATCTTTACCAAACGCTGTTCCGTTAGACTGCGTCCGAATATTTTGGTTAGTATACGTTATATATTTGATAGCCCCTCTCTCGCCCATTATACGGAAAGAACGAGGCATATCGTAGAACTGTCTTACCAGTTCCAAGGTGAGATTGATCACCTTGCGGTAAGCTCTGAATGAAGCTTTATTGTTGTCTCTTGAAAGCTTACTTCCTGCTTCTTGCATTGCCGCAATAGCAGAAGCCGCCGTTACTCCCGACGTAGTTCCGCCAGTAGATATATCACGGTTGCCGGTAACCTCTTTAAGTTCATTTATTTTTTGTGTAAATACTTCGATAACGTTGCCGTCAAGTGGGAACGTCTGAATAGGCTGAATGCTATCGTCAATATTGCCTTCGACTTCTACTATGTCTTTATTTATGTCGGCAAAATCATTTTTGTTGATACCGCCGCCCTTTCGGGAAAGATACCTCACCTTTGCTCTTTGTAAGGTGTTTTCAAGAATTGCTTGAGACATTCTGTCAATATACTCCTGGGTATCCTTGCCTATATCTATAAAACCAAAGCCTGCAGGGGACCCCGGGACAGTGTATAGCGTGTCAAACACAAAAGGATACTGACCGTGATCGTAAAATCCTCTTTCGGCAAACTTTGGATCATTCTCGGTCGCAAATAATACAACGTCGTTGACATACTTGCAATAATGCAAGACCGTTCTGCCGTTGACAGATCTTTTATAATACCAATCTACAACGCAAGATTTACCGTCTGTTTTTATATTATCGTCGTGGGCGTATTCCTTAACGTCAATGATGTTTCCGCCGAGACGGTTGACTGTCTGCGGATACCGCTGATTAAGTGATTTATTATTCACTAACTCAATATGAAAAACATTTTTTGATGCTTGTATATCGGTTATGCCCGGTTCCCAGAACAGCGAAAGAAGATCTATGTTTTTTATTGATACATCTCCTAAACCATTTAGTTTGGAAACATCCCAAAAGACACCATAAACGCCGGTACCACTCTTGAGCTTATTCTGCCACAAATCGGAGTAAGTCTGCTCAAAATCACAATGCTCAAGAATAACCGGAAGTATTGATGATAGTTTTTCTGCTTCCGCTTTGTCTCCCTCTTCCCTCGGAAGTATATTTGGTGCCGGGAAGTTATCCATTGCATCTGCATGTTTGTTGGCAATCGCATTGAATAACCAAGCCGAAGCAGGCTGTACCTGCCGTTCCTTGTGCTGAAAGCACTCCCAGTTATGCAGACGGTACCACTTATCATTTTCAACAATTCTGTTCTCAAGGTTTGCTTTGCCGTCCTTATATTCCTGCAGAGTCTTAGTTGCCTCTTCAAGTTGTTTCTTTCCTATAGGAAGTGCTGCCTGCTTACTCTGAGATTCGGCAGCAGGTTGTTTTTTGAATTTATCGAATATTGACATATTTACTCCTCGTCATCATATTTAGGCAATTCACCCTTCTTAAAACCGAATATCCTATATAACGGATCGTCTTCCCAACCGTCTGAAACCGGAGCCTTCCTCGGTGCAATAGGACGGGACATACAGAAATATCGTGTCTCGTCTGCGATATGGTCCTCTCCATCCGTGTCAAGGTCTTCAGGATAGTGCTCGTCGTATTGTAAAAGCGGTAACGTTCTTATAAAATCCTTGCAGGTGTTGAATACGTACATCATGGGATATCCCTCTTCGTCAAATGCAAGTCTGTAATGTATCTGCATCCAACCGGGAATACGCTTATTATCGCCTTTGTTAAAGAAAACCTGATGATTTGCTGCAGTATCAGCTATACTTTCGCCCACTTCTGCATCCCATATAGCAGGATCCGCATAGCCTACAATGTATTTATCCTTCAGAAGAGGGTGCTCTTGTTCTATTCTGTGTATATCCGCAAACACTTGCGGTGGATGATGTTTTATACCTTCATTTGGCGTGCCGTTGCAACCGTAGTATTCGGCAATACGGTATGCTATACCATCGAAGTCCACCGCCCACCAGCCGCATGAAAAGGGTTTGTTGTATCCCCAGTCAAAAGATCTGTATATCTTCCACGTTTTCGGAATCTCAAACGGAGCAATAACATGCGTCCATTGACGGTCCTTATAGTGCTCGGGATCATCAACAAAGTCCTCAAAGAACTGCCCCTCGAAGATATCCCAGCTTCCGTACAACCAAGCCGCACGAAGCTTCGGCGGCAATGCTTCCAACTCTGCTTTATACTCTGGAGACATCTCCATTAAAACCTTGTTATCTGTCAAAAGCGCTTGCGTGAAGCTGTAATTTTCGGGAATTTCACCCGTTTCGTAGGTTCTTGTTATAAAAAGGCGTTTTATGTAGTTGTGTGATACGCCTCCGGGGTTGCACGTGTAATATGTGCGCTTGGGTAAACCGTTAGGCTGACGTACCGCAAGGTTTATTTTCTTTATCCAAGTTTCCTGAAGCTGTGTTGCTTCATCAAAGAAAATAACGTCATACTCGGCACCTTGATATTGATCAAGGTCAGAATCGTTATTGCAATAACCAAACCATATTGTTGCACCGTTGAAGAAAGTAAACACTTTTTCTGTCTTGTTGTACCTTGCAACGTCTCTGGGTATCATATTCTGAAGAGGGACTATATGGTTATTCGTAAGCTCTTTATAGGTCTTACGGACTATAAGTATCTTAATCCCCGGCCAACGCAAACAAAGCAAGATTGCTTTTACTCTGACCGCCCAGGATTTCCCGCCGCCTCTTGCACCGCCGTAAGCTACGTGACGGTGGTTATCTGCAAGAAACAGCTTTTGCTTCTCGCTGGGTTCGGGAATATGTATCTTTACTTCTGCCACGATTCTTCGCCCCCGGCAATAGTCAACGTAATGCTGTTTGGTGTAGTATTGTCGCTCTCAGCTTGCTTCTTGAGCAATGCGATCTTTGCTTTTTGTTCCTCAATATCAAGTTCTGTCTTAATATTCTGAATATCTTTAATATCTTTGATAGTGCCCGAGAGCTGTTTTAAGGTGCTTTTATCAAGTACAAGCTCATTTGCTTGAAACTTATCGACCGCCTCTTCAACCGCCGCTAAAAGCTTATCAGAGACATCAAGAAGCCGCTTCATTCGATTAGCCTGTTTATCAGATTCCATATCTATGATTTTTGTGGTAGTTTTCTCGGCAGTTTCTTGCTTGAGAGAGTTCCAATTTTCTTTTGCAGCAACCTTAGCTAAAGTGTTGTATGATACTTTATGTTTTTCGGCAAGCTCTCTGTAGCTTATACCGCCCTTTATGTATTCTGCTTTTATTCTTGTCCAATCCACAGAAAGCCCCTTTCTTTCATCGTTAAAACAATTGTAGTACAAAGAAAAATACCTGTGGCGTTCAAAATCGGCAGTATTTTGAAAAAACAAAAAAGAAGCGGAAATAATCCACTCCTTTATGTTTCTTGTATCCTGATACCGTGAACATACAGCATAAGCTTCTTTTTGAGCTTGTATACATCTGTTTTCAGTCCCTTGGTGTCCTCGACAACGGTATTCCCTTTGTCTTTATATACAAAGTCCGCCTTATATTTTACAGCTCTCTCGGTAAGCTTACCGTTTATGTATTGATTCGGTATAAGTACAAACTCTTTCTGTAACTCAAGGTCGCTTATCTCTCCGGCGCGGACGAGCAGATTTAGTTCTCGATAACGTTTAGCTTCTTTTATGCTGTCAAATCTGATTCCGTCAACAACGACCTTTTCGTTGTGATATTTATTGTTGGTTTTCTGTTTGAATATCATATTTTCCCTCAAGCATACGAGCAAGTTGACAATTACCGTAATTTTTTATGGAATTACAGTATTTCCACATATGTTTTTTGCATATCTCTTTGTTTTTAAAATCCAATTTTAAGGCTTTGCTGCCGGCAACCCCTTCGCATACTATCTGCGTTGGTGAATTTGATTGATAAAAAGGACATTTGACGTCTCTCGCCGCCCAACTTGACAAGGTTATCCCCCCTCTTCCTACCAGTTCATTGCTTCGTTCAGCTCATCAGCCTGCTGCTCCTGCGATAACCGTAGATATATCATAGTTGTATTCACTCCGCTATGTCCGAGCAGGTCCGCAAGCAATGATATATTTTTGTTTCGCTTTAAAAACTCTATCGCAAACAAATGCCTAAACGAATGCGGGTGCGCGTTCTCTTCCGGAATCCCGTATTTCTGCGCATGGCTTTTTAACATCAAAGCAAATCCCCGAGCCGTCATAGGTTGACTATATTTGTTCCGGCATAAACACTCCCCGGACTTA
>JAZNCH010000013.1:0-10985 GCA_045587445.1 Eubacteriales bacterium
ACGGATTTGTGGCAGGACAGCATTCTGTGCACGAAAAGACACCTTTTCCAACACAAAATTGCTTTACGGGCAATTATGTGCCCAGAACAGGCCATTTTCCGTACGGATTTGTGGCAGGACAGCATTCTGTGCACGAAAAGACACCTTTTCCAACACAAAATTGCATTACGGGCAATTATGTGCCCAGAACAGGCCATTTTCCGTACGGATTTGTGGCAGGACAGCATTCTGTGCACGAAAAGATACCATTTCCAACACAGAGTTGCAACAGAAGAGAGTGTTCAACCCAGAAGGAGGGATTTGGCCTCCGGCATTCCCTCCCCGCTCGCCGCGGGGGCGCCTAAAAGCAAACCTGATGTGCCCAGGCACATCTTTTTTTGTGTTCTGCCATTCGCTTATGCAAGCAAGCTTGCACCGCTCCAGCAGGACACAAAAAAACCGGATGATGAAAATCATCCGGTTTGCTTTAGCGGAGAGGGAGGCTCTCGAACCTACACTTTCAAGAAATATCATAAAATTGCAAATCACTGATAATCATATACTATCTAAAGTGCAGAGTAAATCTAAATCTTTCTGAATATCTTTTGCTATTCCAAATATTGGGTGTATATTTGGGTGTAGAATTTCAAACGCACCCAATTATGAATATCAAACGTAACATCATTTTCGCATTGGAGAGCCGAAAAAAGAACGGTGTGCCAATCATAGAGAACGTACCCATCCGTATGCGTGTCATATACGCAAGCCAACGCATCGAGTTTACAACAGGCTACCGGATTGACGTAGCCAAATGGGATGCCGACAAGCAACGAGTGAAGAACGGATGCACCAACAAACTAAAGCAAAGTGCATCCGAAATCAATGCGGACTTGCTGAAATATTATGCCGAGATTCAAAACGTGTTCAAGGAGTTTGAGGTACAGGAAACCATGCCGACCACCCAACAGCTAAAGGATGCGTTCAACCTGCGGATGAAAGATACCAGCGAAGAGCAGCAGGAAGAAACACAGATAAGCTTTTGGGAGGTGTTCGATGAGTTTGTGAAGGAGTGTGGCAATCAGAATAACTGGACGGCATCCACCTACGAAAAATTTTCAGCAGTGAAAAACCACCTCAAAGAGTTCAAGGAAGATGTAACCTTTGAATACTTCAACGAGTTCGGATTGAACGAGTATGTGAATTTCCTGCGTGACAAAAAGGATATGAGGAACAGCACCATCGGCAAACAGATGGGATTCCTAAAATGGTTCCTGCGCTGGAGCTTCAAGAAAGGACATCATCAGAATATAGCATACGACACTTTCAAGCCCAAATTGAAAACCACCTCTAAAAAGGTGATATTCCTGACTTGGGACGAATTGAACAGACTGAAAGATTATCAGATACCGAAAGACAAACAATATCTGGAGCGTGTCAGGGACGTTTTTCTGTTCTGTTGCTTCACAAGCCTGCGATATTCAGATGTTCGCAACCTGAAAAGAAGCGATGTGAAGTCCGACCACATCGAAGTTACCACTGTCAAAACGGCAGACAGCCTGATAATTGAACTGAACGACCACAGCAAAGCCATACTTGAAAAATACAAGGAAGTCCATTTTGAAAACCACATGGCACTGCCTGTTATCAGCAATCAGAAGATGAACGATTATTTGAAAGAACTGGGGGAACTGGCTGAAATCAACGAACCTGTACGGGAAACTTATTATAAAGGGAATGAACGTATAGATGAAGTCACACCCAAATACGCACTGTTAACCACTCATGCAGGAAGAAGAACATTCATCTGTAATGCGCTGGCTCTCGGTATTCCGGCACAGGTCGTAATGAAATGGACGGGGCATAGTGACTATAAAGCCATGAAACCCTATATTGACATAGCAGATGATATTAAGGCTAATGCCATGAACAAGTTTAACCAACTATAAAAGTATCAATCAGTTTCATAGATTATCAGCTATTTGAATTATATTTGCGACAACAATAAACATTAGAATGGAAAATAACAGAGAATATCATATAGGAAAAACGGACTTTGACGCATTTGTTCATGCTGTCGGTTCGGAAATAGAACAGGCGCAAGTCCGGCTGATTACCGCAGCCAATGCGCAAATGCTGTTCCATTACTGGAAAATGGGCAACTATATCCTGTATCATCAAAACTTGCAAGGCTGGGGAAGCAAAATCATCAAGCAACTGGCTAAGGCTATCCGTTTCAATTATCCTGAAAAGAAAGGCTATTCGGAGCGCAACCTTACCTATATGTGCCAATTTGCACGGTCATATCCGCTGAACGTACTACGCAGCTTCATTGATACAGATGCAAGACTGTCTGTTCCAAGCATACAGAATGTTACAGATGAAGTCCTGAAACTAAACAACGGACAATTTACGCAGGAACTTACTGCGCAAATACAATCCGCTGATTGTCAGTCCTTAGAATTTACGCAGGAAGCTCCTGCGCAAATTCAGGATGTGGCGAAAACTGTTTCTGCCATTTACAGAATGGAGATTAAGGAGATAGAAAAATTTTTCTTGACCTCCCCTGTTGCCAGAATAAACTGGGCAAGCCAAATGGTTATACTTGACAGTTCGTTGCCGTTAGGTGTGAGATATTGGTACATGAAACAGTCTGTAGAAATGGGCTGGAGCAGCAATGTGCTTAAAATACAAATTGAAACCAACCTATATAACAGACAAATCAGCAACAACAAGGTAAACAATTTCACAGCCACACTTCCGGCACCACAAAGTGACCTTGCCAATTATCTGTTGAAAGACCCGTATATATTTGATTTGGCAGGAGCAAAAGAAAAGGCAGATGAAAGGGATATAGAGGAACAACTGGTAAAACACGTTGCCCGTTATTTGTTGGAAATGGGCAACGGATTCGCCTTTGTCGCCCGGCAGAAGCATTTTCAAATTGGCAACAGTGATTTCTTTGCCGACTTGATTCTATATTCAATTCCGCTACACGCATACATTGTTATAGAGCTAAAGGCTACCCCATTCAAGCCGGAGTATGCAGGACAGTTGAATTTCTACATCAATGTGGTGGATGACAAACTGAGGGGAGAGAATGACAACAAGACTATCGGGTTGTTGCTGTGTAAGGGAAAAGATGAGGTGGTAGCACAATACGCATTGACAGGCTACGACCAGCCGATAGGTATCAGTGATTACCAGTTGAGCAAGGCTATACCCGAAAACCTGAAATCAGCCTTGCCAAGCGTGGAAGAGGTGGAAGAAGAACTGACATCTTTCCTTGACAAGGACAATAATCCCCAAAATTGAAATCTATGGCAGGAGAGATTAACAAACTGATTCCCCTATATGGAGAACTCAACAGGATATATAATGATTGGGTGACCAATTATGCTTTTTCTTTTGACAAGCAAAAATTCATCACCGATTTTTACAGGCAGCATAATGATACAAAGGCTTTTGAAGCCGCTATCCTTGAACTGATACTTGACAAGCAGAAAGAACAATACACATTGATTCTCAATAGTCTGAAAATCGAAATAGGAAAGAATATACGGGCTTATGAAACAAAACCACTGAATGATGACATCATAAAGCGTGTATGTTTTCACTACGCAGACAGGCGTAATTCTGCAATTAGAGACCAGTTGGAGATTACCACCAAGTTGCACGAACCTTTGAATGACGCATACCACAGGTATGATTTCATTGGTTTTCGGGAGCATACGGACGAAGAAGAAATACAGGCAGAAAAGGAATATGAACGCTGCAAGGCTGAATACGACAAGGAAAAGAAAGAATTGGATAAACTCTATGATCTGCAAAAGCAAGACAGGAAAGAGGCTTTTCAATATATCGAAAACCTTTCCGGTGATGTTTACCGCCTAAGTCTTCTTTTTATGGAAGTCCTGAAAAAATACCTTCCTGATGATGTGGAAGAAAAACGACCGGAGGAATTAGTCGAGCAAAATGCGCCAGAAGAAGTACATAATACACCGGAGGAACAGCATGAATATTTTGACATGAAGCCGCTTTCGCCTATTTATGAAACCTGTGTCGGGGAACAGTTTGAAGCCATTACCATAGCGGACTTCTATGCCAATATAAACCTGTACCCCTGCAAGAACAAACTAAAAATCAAGGCAAGGGAAAAGATACGGGTGTGTTACCTGATATTCCTGATGAGCGAGAAACTATCCAAGCAATACAGGGATGAATGGAGGAGCCAAATATTAAAACTGCTGGATATTGACGAGAGTTATTATCGGTCAAAATACAAAGAGCCAGTTTCCGATTTTCCGAGTGACAGCAACCAAAAATTCGCCAAAGAAATGGAAAGCATATTCTGATAATTCGTGATATATCCTGATACTCCACGAAATTACCACTTTTACCACTCAAATTAATTTTTGAGTGGTATTTTTATTGTCTGATATTTAATAAGATAGCGCAACATCCTATTTATATCATCCACATCCTTACCACTTACAGCCATACCTAATTTTGCATCGTTCGAGAACAGAAATAGCAGCCAGTGCGCAGGGCTGATTGTTTAACGACTAAATAGATTGGACGATGACAAATCTTCAAGAGTTATTATTAAAACCCGTCTGGCAGATGACAGGCGAAGAGTTCATATTCCTAAGCAAACACGCTTCCAACCAAACGGAAGCGCAACCGCAACCTGTAACGGACACAGAAAGGAAGTATGTGTACGGAATACTTGGCATTGCCAAATTGTTCGGGTGCAGTCTGCCAACCGCCAACCGTATAAAGAAAAGCGGAAAGATAGACAAAGCCATTACGCAAATAGGGCGTAAGATTATCGTGGATGCGGAACTTGCCCTTGAACTGGCTGGAAAGAAAACCGGAGGACGAAAATAACGGGAGGGGTACTTATGGACTATATGAAAGATATAAAGGAAATATCGGCGGAAGAAGCCGTAATCCTTTGGCAAGCCTCACGTTTGAGCCTGTCGAAAAGTTACGAGAAAGCACCTGAAATTCTCAAAGTACATAGTTCCGTCATAGGAACATTGGGGAATTTCAGCGCATCCATCGGCAAAGCCAAGAGCAAAAAAACTTTCAATGTGTCGGCTATCGTAGCCGCCGCATTGAGGAATGGTACGGTATTGCGATATGTGGCGGAACTTCCGGAAGACAAACGGAAAATCCTTTATGTGGACACGGAACAGAGCCCTTACCATTGTCTGAAAGTAATGAAACGTATTTTGCGGATGGCAGGGCTTCCCGATGACAGGGACAATGAAAATCTTGAATTTCTTGCTTTGAGGAAATACACGCCTGAACAGCGTATCAGGATTGTTGAACAGGCTATTTACAATACGCCTGACATAGCCCTTGTAATCATAGACGGCATCCGTGACATGGTATATGACATCAACAGCCCCGGTGAATCGACACGCATCATATCCAAGCTGATGCAGTGGACGGACGACAGGCAGATACATATCCACACGATACTCCACCAAAACAAGGGCGATGAGAACGCAAGGGGGCATATCGGCACGGAACTGAACAACAAGGCGGAAACAGTCCTCCTTGTGGAAAAGGACAAGAGCAATGGAGATATAAGCAATGTTTCAGCCATGCACATACGGGCAATGGACTTCGAGCCTTTTTCATTCCGCATCAATGACAATGCTCTGCCCGAACTGCTGGAGGGTTACAAGCCCGAAGCCAAGAAACCGGGAAGACCGGAAGAGGAAAAGTTCGATCCTTACAAGCATATCACCGAACAGCAGCACCGAATCGCACTGGAAGCTGTTTTCGGACTGAAAGAGGAATACGGCTACAAGGAACTGGAAGACACCTTAATCAAGACTTATGTGTCGGTGGGTGTAAAGCTGAACCATAAAAAGGCGGTATCGCTCATCACCATGCTTCGGAACAAACGGATGATAGTGCAGGAGAACGGCAGGAAGTACACGTTCATGCCCGACTTCCACTATTAGCCCGCACCTTGCAATCGCTTCACTTTATTCCGATGGTCTATATATTAGGGATAAAGCGAAGTGGTTGCGGAATGTGGCAAAACCGCTTCACTTTATTACCGTACTCTATATATACGAGAATAAAGTGAAGTGATTATAGACCGTACTTCATAAAGAGAGGTACGGGCGAAAAGAGAAATAAACCAATTCAATTATCATTAAACCAATCGTTTTATGGATATACAGACAGCGAAACAAATCAAGATAGCAGATTATCTGCACAGTCTGGGCTTTTCTCCGGTCAAACAGCAGGGGATAAACCTGTGGTATAAGTCACCGCTAAGGGAAGAAACGAAAGCATCGTTCAAGGTGAATACAGAACGTAACCAATGGTATGACTTTGCACTCGGTAAGGGTGGGAATATCATCGCACTTGCACAGGAACTTTATTGTTCCGACCATGTGCCATATCTCCTGCAAAGAATCGGAGAACAGACACTCAACATTCGCCCCGTGTCTTTTTCTTTTGGCAAGCAATCATTTTCCGAACCAAGTTTCCAACAGCTGGAGATTGTACCGCTTTCATCTCCTGCCCTGCTTGCTTATTTGCAGGAAAGGGGGATAAACATTACACTGGCGAAAAAAGAATGCAGTGAAGCGCATTTCACCCATCATGGCAAACGCTATTTCGCCATTGCCTTTCCCAATGTATCGGGCGGATATGAAATCCGCAACCGCTATTTCAAAGGCTGTATCGCACCAAAGGAAATATCCCACATCAGACAATCTGGAACAGCAAGGGAAACGTGCTATGTGTTCGAGGGATTTATGGACTATCTTTCATTTCTTACTTTGAGAATGGAAAGTTGTCCGAAATATCCCGAACTGGATAGACAGGATTATATGGTGCTGAACTCCGTAGCCAATGTTTCCAAAGCTCTCTATCCTTTGGGGAACTACGAGCGCATCCATTGTTTCTTTGACAATGACCGTGCGGGGATGGAAGCACTCCAACAAATCCGTATGGAATACGGCAGGGACTTATACATCCGTGACGCTTCGCAGACCTACAGCGGATGCAAGGACTTGAACGAATACCTACAGAAAAAGATAGAAAGGGAGAAGCTGGTTCAACCTGTCAAGAGGAAGCAAAATGTATCGGCGAAGAAACCGGGAGGCTTTCGGTTATAGCCCACTATAACTACACGCTTCGCTTACGTAGTTGTGGGCTCTCCCGAGGGGATTAGGGTTTTACCCTAATAACCCACTCAGGGCGTTTCTCCCCTGAGAACCCAGAGCAAAGAGTGACCCTCTCTTTGCAATCTCCGCTTATGGGTTGCACCCCTAAGAACCCCTCTGCGAAAGCGAAGCTGATTAAATGTACAACAATATACAAACAAAAAACAAATATCTATGGCAACAAAATCAAGCATACATATCAAGCCCTGCAACATCGCATCGAGCGAAGCTCACAACAGGAGGACTGCCGAGTACATGCGCCACATCGGAGAGTCCAGAATCTATGTGGTTTCTGAACTCTCCACAGACAACGAGCAGTGGATAAATCCCGACTTCGGCAGTCCGGATTTGCGGACGCATTATGATAATATCAGACAGATGGTAAAGGAAAAGACCGGACGTGCCATGCAGGAAAAGGAACGGGAACGCAAAGGCAAGAACGGCAAAATAGTCAAGATTGCGGGATGCTCACCCATACGTGAAGGAGTGCTGCTTGTCAGGTCGGACACCACACTGGCAGACGTGCGTAAATTCTGTGAAGAGTGTCAAAGACGCTGGGGAATCACACCACTGCAAATCTTCCTGCACAAGGACGAAGGGCATTGGCTGAACGGTCAGCCGGAAGCGGAAGACAGAGAAAGCTTCAAGGTCATGGCCAGATGGTTCAAGCCGAACTATCATGCCCATATCGTTTTCGACTGGATGAACCACGAAACCGGAAAGAGCCGAAAGCTCAATGACGATGACATGATGCAGATGCAGACCTTGGCATCCGACATCCTGTTAATGGAGCGTGGGCAGTCAAAGGCTGTCACGGGTAAGGAGCATCTGGACCGGAACGACTTTATCATTGAGAAACAGAAAGCCGAACTGCAACGCATGGATGCAGCCAAACGGCACAAAGAAGAACTGATAAATCTTGCCAAGCAGGAACTGAAACAGGTAAAATCAGAAATACGCACTGACAAGCTAAAGAAGACAGCCACCACAGCAGCGACAGCCATAACAAGCGGTGTTGCTTCTCTTTTCGGAAGCGGAAAACTGAAAGAACTGGAACATGCCAACGAGAAACTGCAAGACGAGGTTTCAAAACGGAACACCAATATTGAAAAATTACAGAGCCAGATACAGCAGATGCAGAAACAGCATGATACGCAAATCCACAATCTCAAGGAAATGCACAGACAGGAACTTGACATGAAGGAAAAAGAACTGTCACGGCTCGCCAGAATCATAGACAAGGCTTTCAGATGGTTCCCGATGTTCAGGGAAATGCTACGCATGGAAAAGTTCTGTGCCATGCTGGGGTTCACTAAAGAAATGACTGAAAGTCTTTTGGTCAAGAAAGAAGCCCTGAAATGTAGCGGTAAAATCTATTCCGAGCAACACAGACGGAACTTTGATATAAAGGATGATATTTTAAGGGTGGAAAATGACCCTGACGATGAAAGCAGGCTGAACCTGACAATAAACAGGAAGCCGATTGCCGACTGGTTCATGGAACAATGGCACAGGCTCAGATACGGAACAAGGCTGCCACAACAGGAAGAAAGAAAAAGTAGAGGATTCAAATTGTAATAGAAGCAAATTGATTAGTAATCTAAAAGCACTCCGATAACGATCAGAGTGCTTTTAGATTGTTTATCATTAATTATCAAAGCAAGTGCAGTTTAAGATTTTACCGAAGTCTGCATTAATAAAGAATATACTACAGCTGATATATGCGCAACATATTGTGACGCTTGTGATTCATTTCCCTTGAAATCCTTAACAAATACCGCTAAGGTATAGCTGACATTATTAGGCAGACATATATAGGCAACATCATTGTGAGCTGCAAGAACGCCATTTTCATTAACATAACCTGAACCTGTCTTATGCGCTATAACAACCCCTTCTTTATCAAGAAGTGGAGCTGCTATCCTATCTACACCTGTTTTGCATTCTTTTAACGTATTCTTAATGAAACTTTGTTTCTCATCATTGATAAGACCTTCAGTAAACAAACGATTCATCAACATTGCAGCACCAAGAGGAGATGTATAGTTAGAGTAAGCCTTGTTATGGTCAGCCGACATTTCCTCTTCCGTATAAGCTATCTGAAAACTTGAACGAGGGATGAGTGTGGCTATAAAACTATCTGTTTGAGCGACATTAACCATATCCTTAAACATAAGGTTGCTTGCATTGTTGTCACTCTGAGTAAGAGTATAACGCAGCAAATCTCTTACTGTCAATGATATGACTGGCCCTGAATAATCTTTCAGCATAGGACTCCAAGTCTTTGGGTCAAGTTTATCCCTATTTATATTTACCAAGGTATCAAGTGAAATTCCTTTATTGTCAAAGTCATTGCAAAGAGCTAATGCCTGATGAACCTTAAACACACTCATCATAGGATAAACACTCTTATTATTGACCTTAACCGTATCTCTGTTATTAACAATAACCGCCACACCAATTTCACCAGGACAAGCTGAGACAATTTGAGAAATACTATCAGTCAAAACATTTGTTAAAGGAGGATTTGCGCTATCTTTTGTCGCTGATTTATGGAACAATGAAAATACCAAGATGAAAATGCAAACTAAAGCTATACACAAAACTACGATTTGTTTTTTTCTGTTTTTTTCCATGTTTATATTATTTATATTTGTTTGACGAGGATATTTATTTGCCGACAAAGGTACATAACTTTACGGAAAAATATGTTTCTATAGTATAGAAATAAGCAACTGTGCGGAAAATCGAGCAAATAGAAAGTACACATCCATTTCGGAACATATTAGGTAAGTTAAACCTACATCTTATAAAATAAACTAAAAAAGAAAACTTGGCTATTTTTGCTTACTTTATTTTTTGCTACCCCAAAATGATTCATCTTAAATAATACACAAAACGCCCAGTTCTTCATTGTTGGGTGTAAAAAAGGGTGTAAATCTCGCAAATGCTTGATTTACACCCTTTATTGCGGAGAGAGTGGGATTCGAACCCCCGGATCCTCTCAGATCAACGGTTTTCAAGACCGCCGCAATCGACCACTCTGCCACCTCTCCAAATCCTAAGCGTTTGCTTTGGGATTGCAAAGGTAGGAATTATTTTAATATCTGCAAATTTTTTGTGCGGTTTTTTTGAAAATTTGCTCAAAAAAACCATGCAACTTTTATTTCACAATTTTACCAAAACTTAACAATAACTCAATTTATTGTTAATATTATTCCCACTCCTTCTTTCTAATTTCGCTGTTGGAAAAAACAAACAAATCTGGACTTAGCAATTTAAAGAGCATTTAAACATTTGTAATTAATTGGGGTTATTCAAATTAATAATCTTGTGAATTATGGGTAGCACAAATTTCAACAATGAGATTATTAACCTGGAGCCTGGTCTTACAAGATATGCATACAGCCTTACTGCTGATATGGATGATGCGAAAGACTTGGTACAAGAAACTTATTTCAAAGCTCTTTACAATCAGGATAAATTTGATGAGAAGACCAACATCAAGGCCTGGATGTACACTATTATGAAGAACACATTCATTAATGATTACAGACGCAGAGTAAAGAAACAGGCCATTTTCAATAAAGATGTTCAGGAGTTTGTACTTACCAGCAGACCGGCACAGTCGAGTCCGGAGAGCGATTACAATTTCCGTGAGCTTACCGCCATGGTAAATTCATTGGAGCCAGAGTTCAGAATCCCATTCCAGATGCACGACAACGGATACAAATACCAGGAGATTGCGGACGAGTTGGGTCTTCACCTTGGAACAGTGAAAAGCAGAATACATTTTTCCCGACAGAAACT
>JAZNCH010000014.1:0-2118 GCA_045587445.1 Eubacteriales bacterium
CCCGATTTTTCCGTCGGCATAATCTTGACGAAGCTTTCGTGTGCGTTCAGGAATGCTGTTACCGTAGGTCCGTTCTTTTCTCTCGACGATTGCTTCGCCGGGAACGGAGAATTGTTCGTCTGTATTGACTTTTTCGGTAGATTGTGATATACTTTTACCGTCAGCAGTTGTTTTGCCCTGTCTCTGAACTTCGGTTCCAGCAGGGAAACTGCTGACTTCTTTTATTTCTAAAACCTTATGAACCCATAACTTGTTTTTTTGTCTTGTTCTTTTTATATCTAATTTAAGAAACGTTCTCTTTTCGTCTAAAAATATTTCACCTTCAATATAGGCAAATGTTTTATTATTAGAATTCTTATACTGATTAGGAACATTATCTTTTACAAGAGTTCCATTTTCGATTATTTGTGGAATAAGTCTTACAGTTGCCAGTTTAGCAATTTTTTTATTTATCCCAACCAAAGCGTAGTTATTTCGATTAAACGTTTCATCAATGCTACTCTTATTGGTTTCAATAATCATTCCCGAAGCTTTGTTAACATCAACGCGGCTTCTTTTTTCTTTGTCGGTAAAAAAGCCTTCGTTTAAAAGGGTAGAGAACACCTGTCTTTGAACATGTATATAATCTTTTGGTTTAGTTATTCCGAACCCTTGCAACGTATCGGTTATAAACTCTTCATTAAACTTTCTATCACTTATGGAAAACTGCTCGTCTTCGGTTACAGTTCCGTCCCGTATGCTTCCTTGTACAGTCTCTTGTACAGTTTTTGAAGTTCCCTCCAGTATTCCTTTTCCGGAAGCTTTTGCTCTGTTAGCCGTTCTATATGCTTTTGCCCTTCCGCCATCAGAGGTTTCGGTAAAGTTTTCAACAAAAGCATACTTTGCTCGATTATATCTTGTGAGTACTGCATTTTCATCATACAGTTTAATGACCTCACCATAGATTCTGCAAACTGTTCTGTAGTCATATTCTTGTCCCCATTCTATCTTATCTGCTATTTTTTTTAATGCATGACTTATGCTGCTATCTCCCTCAATTTTGTACGCATCAATCACCTGAAAATCATTAGTGTCGTTGGTTATACTCTTTCGTTGGGAAATAATAAGCTTATTGTCTATAACAACCGCTGCAACATCTCCAATGTCAGAAAGCAACCAGCCTTTTTCCGCTATAATACCATAATAACGCCTCCACCCTTTCTTGTCAAGGGCTTGATAGTAGTCGTTTATCAGGTCGCCTTGCTTATTTGCTCTGTCACGAGAAGCCGGCATTTTAAATTGATCTTCCCCGTTCTCGCTGTTGAGTACGTTGGCGTTCCCCGCTTTTGCTTTCTGTGCATTCCCCGATTCTTTTATAGCTTTCTTATAAAGCCTTTCGATTTGTCTTATCTCGGCGGGGACAGAGTTCGTAAAAGTTGCTTTAAACCAGTCTATAACTTCCTTGATGTAATCGAGGAAGTTCTTTTTTTGCTCTTTGGTAAGTTCAGACATAAACACGTTAAACTTTTCTTCTGTGCCAATAGTCTCACCGAGGAAGTTTGCTATCATCTCTGCATCGGCACCGTCTTTGGTCAAGACTTCACCGTTTTCTGCGTAGTGATTCTTTTTTGTAACTCTGTACGCAGATTTTTTGTTTGCAAAACTGCCCGTATAACCTTTTTCTGTCAACCAATTATCAAGTGCCTTTGACTCCATAATCTTTCTTGACAGCTTTGCATAAGTCTTAGACGTTTCAGAAAAATGCGCAAGCTCGTGGATAAACACTTGCTTTAAAGGATTTTCTGTCTTTTTGTCAAGTATTATTACACCCTTGCTCTTGAGGGAAATACCGTCTCTCTTAGTACGGTAATACTGCGTAGTATCCACAAAGCCGACTGCAACACCTATTTTTTCTCCAAACTCTGCCGCTTCTCTTTGCTCTGCTGTAAGCGTTGTATCGTTTCTTGTTGCCGTTCTTACTTCATCTGCTGAATGTGCAAGAAGTTTTTTTCTCGCTCGGACACGCTCGGGTATACTGTTACCGTAGGTCCGTTTTTTTCTCTCGACGATTTCCTCGCCGGGAATAGCGAACTGCTCGGTATTGACATTTTCAGAACTATTTATTAAATCAATCTCCCT
>JAZNCH010000015.1:0-12751 GCA_045587445.1 Eubacteriales bacterium
GCGATGGTAGCCGATGGCAAAATGTATTCAAAGACCGTCTGAGGAAATGGAGGAAGCTATGAGCCTTTTAACACAAGCAATGGAAGATGTTGTCTTGATGGAAAAGAAGCGTGAGCCTGACGGCGAGGGTGGCTTTCTCCCGGCTGTTTGGGTTGACGGTGCATCTTTTAAGGCGGCTATCACTTTTAATTCCTCTATGGAAGCAAGGGCGGCTGAAAAGCAAGGTGTAACAAGCCGATACACTATTACCGCTCCGTTGAATGCAAAACTTGAATACCACGATGTTATCCGCAGGTTGCGAGATGGCAAGGTGTTCCGTATCAAGACCGATGGTGACGATGTGCAGACACCCAAAAGTGCAACATTCCAGTTTTTGCAAGTCGAAGCGGAAGAATGGGAGCTGCCTGTATGACAAAAGCGGCTGCAATTTACCAGTTTTGGTCTGGCTTTGGCTTAACTGCCTATGAGGAGAACACAGTTCCCACAGATGCGGCTTTTCCGTATGTGACATATCAGCTTGTCACGGACAGTTTTGATCGTGAGGTAGCAGCCACGGCTTCCTTGTGGTATCGCTCCGAAAGCTGGACGGCTATCAATGCAAAAACGGAAGAAATTTCTGCCCATATCGGATTGGGCGGTAAAATTATCAAGTGTGACGGCGGTCGCATTTGGATTAAACGAGGTCAACCGTTCGCACAGAATATGGGCGATGAAAGCGATGACCTTATTAAACGCAAATATTTGAATTTGACATTCGAGTTTTTTACTGCGAATTGAAAGGAGATATAATGGGTAGATTTTCTGTTGTTTCTCAGGATGCTTTCGACGAGTTTCAGGTGGATGCTGGAGTTCTGCTGAAGTCTTTTGATCCTGCAAGCCCTGAACTGGTCGATGATGATATTATCTGCGCCACTACCGGCGGTATCAATCCCACCTGCGTACCCACTTACAGCGATTGGGGAGAAGATGTTGACAATGTTCCTAACGGCATGAAGGAGCTGATGCACCTTGACGGCTGGGAAACTTCCCTTGGCTTCACCGCCTTGAATACCACCACCGAGGTCATCCGTATGGCTCTGGGTGCGGCTGACATCGGTGCAGAAAACGGTGCAATCGTTCCCCGTCGTGACCTGAAGGACACCGACTTTGCTGATGTTTGGTGGGTTGGTGATCGTTCTGACGGCGGCTTGGTTGCAATCCGCCTTATCAATGCACTTTCTTCCAGCGGTTTCAGCCTTCAGACCACCAAGAATGGCAAGGGCCAGATTGCTGTCACGCTGAACGGCCACCCCTCCATTGCTGAACAGAGCAAAGTCCCGATGGAGTTCTATGTGCAGGAAGGCACAGAGGAATAATTAAACACAAATTTTAGGAGGTAAAACAATGGCAAGATTTATTTTTGATTGCGAGGATGAGGTTTGTCTGCCCGCCGCTTATCGGTTGGTCGATGAAATCAAGCCTTTTGTTGACAAGGTTAAGAACATCGATGTTGACGAAAATGATGCAAAGGGAGATAGAAAAGCGGTTTTCAAGAAAATTCTTAAAAACATTATGGTGAAATATCCTGCCGATACCGGCAAACTGTTTGCGAAGCTGTGGGTTTTGGATGAGGGCGAAAAAGCACCCAATACATTCAAGACTATGGCAACGCTGTTTTCCAATGAGGTTGCAATCGATTTTTTTACATCTGTTCTGCCCTCCCTTCTTCAGCTGTCAAGAGAGGTCTTGCCTCTGTTGAACCAGTAAAATTAAAGATGTTTGGATGGGGATATGTGAAAGATTTTTGCATATCCCTTTTTCAAAAGGAGCAGGAAGAAAAGGCAGCAAAGATTTACTGCGCAGAATGCTTGCGGATTATGACGGAAAACACAGCCAAGATTGGCGGCGGCTCTTACATTAAAGTCAAGCTTAAAGACATTCTTGATCCAAAGCCCGTCGATAATCGCACGGCTGATGACATTATCGATGGCATAAGAAACAAACTAAAATAAATTCAAAAGTAGGTGATAAATTGAACCTATTTGAGTTATTCGTAAAAGTTGGCGTTGATGATCAAGCAAGCGGAAAACTTGGTGAAATTGGACAAAAACTTGGAAACGGATTGAAAACAGCGGCAAAGATTGGCACTGCGGCTGTCGGTGTTGCTGCCGCTGGTATTACGGCATTGACAACGGCGGCTGTGAAAAACTATGCAGAGTATGAGCAGTTGGTGGGCGGTGTTGAAACACTGTTTGGAGAAAGTGCTGACAAAGTGAAACAGTACGCAAGCGAGGCATTTCGCACAGCGGGGTTGTCTGCCAATGAATATATGTCCACCGTTACCAGTTTTTCTGCAAGCCTTTTGCAATCGCTTGGCGGTGATACCGAAGCGGCGGCAGAATACGCAAACCAAGCGTTGACGGATATGTCCGACAATGCAAACAAGATGGGTACATCTATGGAGATGATCCAAAATGCCTATCAAGGATTTGCAAAAGCCAACTATACTATGCTTGATAACTTAAAGCTGGGCTACGGCGGCACTCAGTCCGAAATGCAACGGTTGATTGCAGATGCGGCAGAGTTGAGCGATACCGTTGATGCGCAGGATATGTCTTTCGCTAACATTGTCAAGGCTATCAACGTTGTGCAGACGGAAATGGGTATTACTGGCACGACCGCAAAAGAAGCCGGAGCAACCATTGCTGGTAGTGTCGGTGCTATGAAATCTGCGTGGAGTAACCTAATTACTGGACTTGCTGACGGCAACGCAGATATTGGCAAGTTGGTAGACAATTTGGTTACAACCATTGTCGGTGATGGCACAGAATCCAACTTGGGTGTTTTGGGAAATGTTATGCCGGCGGTCAAAACTGCATTAAATGGAGCAGGAAAGCTTGTAAAGACTATTTTCCCGAGGATTTTGAAAGAAGTCCCGAAGTTGATAAAAGACTATTTGCCAACTTTGGCAAAATCTGCAATGTCGATGGTTAGTCAATTAGCATCAGGGATAAAAGATGCTCTCCCAGAGATATTAAAGGTTGCTGGCGATCTTCTGACAGAATTTGCGACAGGAATAGCTGACCACATTCCCGATCTTGTAGATTCTGCGACTCAATTAATTAATGATTTTGCTGACTTTCTTTTTGGCAACGATAACCTCAACACGCTTTTAGGAGCTGCGATAGATATTGTGATATCCATCGGAAGAGGGATTGTAGATAATTTGCCACAGCTAATTTCTGCAGCCGCAAATTTTATTTCTGAACTCGTAAATTATTTGTTTACGGAGAAAAATCTTACAACGTTGTTTAATGGAGCATTGGATTTGGTCATTGCTTTAGCTGGTAGCATTATCGACAACTTGCCTGAGCTTCTTGGCGCAGCGGGTCAAATTGTTGAAACGATTATTAACAAAATTTTTGAAACAGATTGGATTGAAGTTGGCAAAAAAATAATATCCGGCATTGCGGCTGGTCTTCGGCAATCTTCTCTCGGGAGGCTATTGATGGGAAATGCTTTAAATGCGGAAAATATTCTCGCCGATGTGCTTTCCGACAACCCCGAAGCCGCTGCTAAATTTGGAGATCTTTTGAGCGATTGGGGTCTTGAAGGATTCGCCGAAGGTGCGGCATATGAAACATACGTTACCCCTTATTTTAATTCGCCTCAAACACACGAGGTCGGATCTGGAGCAAGTCATGGAGTCGGTGATGTTAACGTTACTGTTTACTCTGCACCTTATGCTTCTGCCGAAGCCGTTGCTGCCGAAGCCGCTCGCAGAGTCAGCAATGCATTAAATGAAGGAGCGTGGGGCTATTGATTCAACAATTCTTTAAATTTGACGCCTTTGACAGCCGTGATTATTCATGTGTCGTGTCAAAAAATACACTTTTTTCTGCGCCGATGCGTGCTTTTAACACTGAACCCATGCATGGAAGGTCTGGTGATGTCTACCTATCCCAAAAGCGGTGGAACAACCATTATGAGTCCTATGATGTGATTTTTTACGGCGAAAAAGACATTGGAAGAGTCCTGAACGATGTCAAACAAAAAATCTACGGAAACGAGGGGTATCAAGTTTTGGAAGATTTTGAAGATGCCGAAACTTACAGAGAAGCATTTATTGAGAGCGAATTTATTCCCGATCGTGTAGCATTAGATTCTGGTCATGCGAAGGTCAACCTTCGGTTTTCATGCAAGCCGCAAAAATTTCTCAAGATCGCTCAACCGTTTGTTTACACAGCACAAGAGTTGGAAGAAGGCGTTTTTGTACCAAATCCAACTAAGCGAGAAGCCGTTCCTAACATCGCATTTACAACCAGCGAAGAAGCTGGCGGAATGAATTTCGGAAACTTCCTTTTGTCGTTTTCGAGTTTGGAAGTTGACAAAACATACACGTTTAATGGAGAGACATTGCTTGCAAAAGACGATGACGGTAAGGTAAAAAACCGAAGCTTCACTTTTTCTGGAGAATTTACCATCCCAGAAGATGGAGCTGCTATATCCGCATGGGGGATGCATTCATTGACGGTTGAACCAAGGTGGTGGCGGCTATGATTTATCCAAGATTGCTTGATTCCGTATTTTTGCCTGACGGGACATATGATATATCGCATGGTGGCATTGGCTTTTTGGTCGATGCAAAATCATGCGAGGTCGCAGAGGAATTGAATGGGGATTATTCCCTTTCGATGACATACATGGTCGGTGGTTTGCACGAAAAAGAACTCGTTGCTGGTCGAGTCATCGTTTGCAAGCCGTCCCCCGACCAAAAAGAACAGCCGTTTATCATCAATTCTGTAGAAAAAACGACAAGCGAAATCAGCGTTCACGCATATCACATCAGCAGACAGATGGAGCGGATTTTCGTTCTTCCTTTTGCATCGCTTTCATCGGCTGAATTTGTGACAGACATGATGTCAAATGCCGCAGGAAACGTATTCAATGTAAAAGAATATCTCAACCAAAATGCAGGCTTTTCTTTTTTGGATGGCGAACCTCGTTCTATGATGTCGTTGCTCTTCGACGACGGCGACGAAAACAGATCGTTCCGCGATATTTACGGAATATACGGTTGTGAGCTGACATTTGACGGATTGGATGTTAAGATCAATCAAACCCGTGCGGTAAAATCCAATATCCCTCTTGTTTATGGGAGGAATTTGCTTGAAGTTACGCAAAAAGTAAATAATTATTCTCCTCCAAAGTCATTCCTTCCATTTTGGCACGGGGACAGGTTGGTTACATTGAGCGGCGATCCCCTTATTTATGTCGGAGAAAAGGGCGATTTTTCCGAAACAGAGCTTTTGGATATGACTCCTTACTTTGACGAGGAACCGACAGAGGTTAATCTTGAAGGGCGTTCAAAAGCTTTTGCTTCTGCTAAAGCAAAAGCCAAGATTGGTCAAACAATCACAGCTGTCCCATCTTTCGAGTTAAACGACCTTCTTGTTCTTGGTGACACCGCTCTTGTCACTATTGAGCAGTTTGGTCTTTTAAAAAAAGAAATGAAGATTAACAAAATCTTTTATGATGTCTTAAAGAATCAAGTAACGCAGATAATTTTGGGCGATTTGCCAAAATCGCTCGTTCAAAAAATAATTAAATTGACAAGAGGGTGATTTTTTGCAAACAAATAAAACGATAACTCTTGATGTTCAATCTCGTTCATATGTCATTGTTAACGCAAAGCAAGGCGATTCTATGAGCCGAACCGTTACTATTTATTTGACGGAAAATGGGGCAACATACCCGATTCCAGAAGAAAAGGTTCTTTCTGTTTTTTACGCAAAGCCAGACGGGACAAAAGGCTACTACACTACATTGCCAGACGGGTCAAATGCTGTCACAAACAACGGTAGCCATATCACATTGATCCTTGCTCCGCAAGCGTTGACAGTTTCGGGACGTGTTAAAGTCCACGTCGAGATTAATGAGCCTGATTTTTCATCCGTGCTTAACACGTTCTCTTTTATTGTTGATGTTGAAAAAAATGATGCTTACGAGGTGGCTTCCGAAGATTATTGGAACGTACCTAATTTTGAACAAATTAAAAGCGCGGTTGATCAATTAATTTTGTCCGCAGTAAAATCCGTTTGTGGCGAAAAGCCAGACTTGGAGGGCAACGTCCAACTTTTTGCTGAAGACATTGTTGCTGATTTTTCGGCAAATGATGTGCTATTTCACGGCACTGTTCAGAATGCGTTGAATGAGTTCTCCGAAATCCATGACAAATTGTCCAAAACCGCTGTTAAGTCTGTGTGTGAGGAGCTTCCCGATGAGTCTGGAAACGTTGATCTTCGATCTTTTAATATCACGCATCAAGGAAATATACACGGCGTTTTTGTGGAAGATGTGCAAGAATCGCTTCACGAACTTGAAAAGTCCGCAAATTCTTCTGTCAGAAGTGTTTGCGGAAAAAATCCAACAAATGGAGATGTTCAAATTTACCCCGAAGACATTTTGTATCAGGAAGTGATCAATGGCGTTCAGACCTTCAACATTGGAGAAGCTGTTACCGAAGCGGCAAAATCGGCAGATGCTTCCGTAAAAGAAGTTAACGGAAAAAAACCGGACGACGATGGAAGCGTCGTTATTTATTCTTCAGATATACAAGAACAGAGATCGATTGATGGTGTTGGAGTCGGCAATCTGTATGAAGCTTTGGATGCAGTACAAAGTGCTTTGCAAAAAAGGGCAAAAACAATAAATGGCTTCGCTCCTAATATTAGCGGGAATGTCTCTGTCCCTTTATCGTCTTTTAGCGAACGGCTTCAAGAATTTGTTCGTTTGCTCGACGGATGGCAAAACGACGTTGAATATGCTCTACCATTTGTCAAGCTTTACGATCAAAATATTGGCGATGAATGGCTTATGGTAAAGCTCTCACTTGCCGAAAATGATACAGCTCCTTCGTTTCCGTCTGTTAAAAAGGTTGAAGAGATGGTCGGTGGCTCTTTACTTCCAACTCCAGATGCATCACAAGCAGGTGCTTTTTTGAGAGTAAATGCAAACGGTAATTATGTCCTCGAAGCCTTGACCAACGTAGCAGAGGAGGGAGCGTAAATGACAGACATGGTAATGATGCCCGGTGCGAATTATCAGGCGATTTGTGATGCGGTTCGGGAAAAGACCGGCGGCACAGCACTGTTGAAATCGGGAGAACTGGCGGCTCTGATTGGCGGCATCAGCGGCGGTGAGGAGGCGGTGGAGGTTCCGTCCCTCAACGGCAGAAGGGTGGCAAGCGGTTCTATTTCTGTAGCAGAGGATACGGATAATCTTGGTACAATCATCCACGACATAGTCGACCCAATTGCGGTGTTTTTGTTTGCAGAAACGCCGAAGATAAAGAATTCGGAGGATGCGTATATCCAACAGATCGTTGGGAAGGTTTGGATTAAGCCGAATCCTTTGTTGGAAGGCAATGCAAAGATGAGTTTTTCAATCCTGCGAGGCGGCAGTGGTGACTATATGCAGTATGGAAGCGCGGCTTCCGCAAATGCGTATCGGTTCAGCGTAGACATCGCAGGTAAAAGCTTTTCTCCGACCACAGTAAGCTATTATCCGTTTGTCGCAGGTACGGTTTATCACTGGATCGTCATTGGAGAGGAGGTATAGGAAATGAAATTTTTCAGAGACGGCAATGACCTTTACACGGGGTATGCTCCAGAGGGAGCGGTGGAGATCACTGCAGAGGAATACGCGGAGGTTATGGCAACGAGAACCCTGACCCACATCCCACCGCAGGAGGCTCCGGTGCTGTACAGTGAGGACACCCTTTCCGCTATGACCAAGGCAGAATTAGAAGCGATTCTTGCGGGAATGGGGATTTCTGCAAACATGACCAAGGACAACATGGTGCGGCTGATTTTAGCGGCACAGGGGGTGATCGAATGAGTGTCTTTTTTAAAAACCTTGCACAACTTTTAAAGGTCAAGACCATCGTGACACTGATGGTGTTGGCAGTGTTTACGGTGCTGGCACTGCGTGGGGACATTGATGCGGACAGCGTGATGTACATCGTGACCACGGTGGTGGCGTTCTATTTCGGCACACAGCATGAGAAAAAGGAGGGAGACAAATGAGACAGCTACAATGTCTTTTGTATCACAATCCCTGCTACAAGGCAGGGAGGATCATAAAGCCGACCTACATCGTGGTTCACAGCACGGGAGCGGCGAATACAGCCATCAGCCGATATGTCCAGCCCCACCCGGGACAGACCATCGGCATGGCAGAGTATCCCGGTGGAAAGACCTACACCGCCGAGGAAATGATCGCCCTGCTGGGCAAGAATCGGTATGCCAACGATTGGAACCGTGAGATCCTGGACGGCAAGCGGCTGCAGGTCTGCGTGCATGGGTTCATCGGCAAGCTTGCGGACGGCAGCATTGCCACGGTGCAGACCTTGCCTTGGGGAATGCGTGCTTGGGGTGTCGGCTCAGGCTGGAAGGGCAGCTTCAATAACAGTGCAATCCAGTTCGAGATCTGCGAGGATGATCACAGCTCGGCTGACTACTGCAAGGCAACCTACCGGGAGGCGGTGGAGCTGTGTGCGAAGCTCTGCGAGTTCTACGGCATCTCCACGGAGCATATCGTCAGCCATGCGGAGGCGTACCGTATGGGCATGGGCAGCAACCACGGCGATCCCGAACACTGGTGGAAGAAGCACGGCTTGACCATGAACGGCTTCCGCTCTGCGGTTGATGCAGAGCTGAAAAAGCGTGCAGATGCAAAGGAAGCAGAGAGACAAGCGGCGGCAGAAGAAGAAAAGCAAAAAGAAGCGGAGGTATTGAGCATGGAAGAATTTCGCAAAAACATGACCGCCTACCTGAATGAGCTGCAGGACAATGACAGCAGCAAGTGGTCGGAAGATGCCCGTAAGTGGGCTGTGGAGCAAGGAATCATTAACGGCGTAGGTAACAGTGCCGATGGGAAACCCAACTACGCATGGGAAGCTCCGGTGACCCGTGAGCAGTTGGTCACAATTCTGCACAGATTTGAAAAAATGATCAATGGAGGCGGTTAAAGTGGATTTTCCGCTCGATCACAAAGAGTACATCGTTTTGCAAAATCAGCTTCAAGACCATTTTGACGCTCGATATGTCCAGATTGAGGATTGCGAAAAAATAGTCAAAGAAGAAACCAAAAAGATAGACCGCTTGACGGTGGAATTTGCAAAAAGCAATACAAAGCTGAACATCTTGATTGCTATTCTGTCAGCCATTGCCGTGCCGATTGTCGGAGTGTGTGTCAAATTGCTTTTTGGTTGACAAATCCGCTATAATCTGCTAAAATCTTAAATGAGGGGCGGTGAACTGCACACCGTTGGGGATGTTATCATGAAAGCCTCCGGCATCCCCTCCCCTTTTTATAAGCAGTACGGAGGAAAAAATTAGGAGGTAAAAACTATGGCAAACTGTGAAACCTGCAAGGGCAAGGAAGACCACGCACCCGAAAGCGTACCCTATATCGTGCATGAATCGTCTATGGCAAGGATGGAGCGGCAAACCAAGCGGCTTTGGATTGCGCTGATTGTAGCAATCATTGCAGCTGTCATTGCTCCCTTGACCGTGCATTTCGGATGGTTGCATTACGAGGCTCAATTTGAAACCTACGAATATACGCAGGACGGCAAAGGCACCAACATTATCGGCGATGGGAATGATGTAGACAATGGCGCAGAAACTGCGGATCAAGAAGAAGAAAAAGAATAATGCCAAAGGTGTAAAAGTTAGAACTACAAACAAATCTAAAGGCGTAAGAGTAAGAGTAAGACGGAGGTAACACATTGACTGTATTTGTCGCCCATGCACAAACAGAAGATAGCTCTCTCCGTTCACAAAGAATCGTGTTGCAGTTGCAGTTTGAAAATCCAACGCATTGCTTTATCCCTGCCGCTATCGCTTTTGAACATTTGTACAACGGCGATTTTTCGCAGGATGATATTTTCGACATCGAAGCGGATTTGCTTATGAACTGCGACCAAATGCTGATTGTCAGCGACATTTCGCCCATTATGCGGCGGCAAATCGACTATTGCCGAATGGTCGGGATGGAGGTGGTAGACCTTGCGGAAAAGCACCGAAACATATAATCTGTCAAGGTCTGAACTGCAATACCTCATTGACCAGTGGATTTTCAATGAACGGCATCGGCTAATTTTGAGTGACCGGCTATTTAACGGCACGACCTATGAACGGCTGGCAGAGAAATATGACCTATCCACCCAGCAGGTCAAGAACATCGTTTACAAGGCGATGGACAGGCTGGAAAAACACCTATAAAGAACACCCTGCCGAAAGGTGGGGTTTTCTTTTTTATAAAATAGTTATAAAATTTTATGAAAAAGTTGTTGACAAACGCGAATTAATGGTGTATAATAAAAACAGTTAAGGGAAACACCCCAAATAATAGGAGGCAAACAAAATGTATAGAGTAAGCTACAAGAACAACGGAACAAACACCATCAACCACAAGGGCGGATTTGCAGACGAGTTTTCCGCAAGAGAGTGGATTGCACAACTTGGAAATGAAATCACCGCATTAAAGTTGCTGGTATGGGATGAAGAAATTGCTTGTTATTCCACCGTTGAAACTTTCTCCACCAATTATAGAGGTTGCTCCGCAACATCTTTCTACAAGAGAGTTTACGCATAATAAAAACGAAATATATACAAAA
Organism: Eubacteriales bacterium; assembly: GCA_045587445.1. Lineage (GTDB taxonomy): Bacteria > Bacillota > Clostridia > Oscillospirales > CAG-272 > RGIG1995. Next base: position 10,664 of record JAZNCH010000015.1, read on the forward strand.
CCCGCCCTTGCACTTGATTGTGCAAGGCCGGCTTTTTTGTTATGCTTTCAGCAGAAAAGGGGGGCGTTTTTTTGACCATTGAAGAATACATCAAAAGCAAGCCTAAATTTGATTTGATGCCGTTTGTCACGGTTTACACAACCATTATGGAAATGATAAACGATGGCTTTATCGAGCAATCAGCATTTGAGAAAGGCGGTGGCGAAAATGTGGCAATATCACAACCAAAACCCGAAAGGAAAACTTGTCGGGGATTGTACAGTGCGGGCGATTTCCACAGCAACAGGTAAAGGGTGGATGGACACCTACCTTGACTTGTGCTTGTTCGGTCTGCTGAACGGCGATATGCCATCCAGTAATGCAATCACAACAGCCTACCTGAAAAACCAAGGCTTCAAAAGACGGACTATCCCGGACGATTGCCCGGATTGCTATTGCGTGGGCGATTTCTGCAAGGATCATCCGCAAGGCACTTTTGTCATCGGAACTGGCAGCCATCTCACAACCGTAATTGACGGAACTTTATGGGATAGCTGGGACAGCCGAAACGAAACACCCGTGTACTACTTTGAAAGGAATGAGAAATGATGTACAACAATCAGCCTTATTATGGCTATCAACCTACCTACTACGGCACTAACGGGGCTATGCCCGACAATTTGGCTCAGTTAAGAATGAACCAAGGTCAGGTGCAAAATCCCGTTATGGCGCAACCTACGCTTCCACAGGTGCAAACACAGCCAAACAGCGGATTGATTTGGGTGCAGGGTGAAGCTGGTGCAAAATCCTACCTTGTTGCTCCGGGCAATACCGTGATGCTAATGGACAGCGAGGGCGAGCGTTTCTATATCAAATCAGCCGATGCAAGCGGTATGCCTATGCCGTTACGGATATTTGAGTACAAAGAAACAAATGAAGCGGCCTGTAAGGCTTCCAGCGGCTCTGTAAGCGGACTTGATAAGTTGGACGATAGATTTGTTACCCGTGAAGAATTTGAGCGCAGAATTGCGTCTATCGGCTCACAATGCAAATGTAAAGAAAAAGCAAAAAAGAACAATTTGACGGAGGTTGCGGAAGATGGCGAATAATCCCTTGTTTAACGCTTTGGTCGGTCAGCAGATGAACCCGATGGCAAGCCTTGTAGCAGAGGCAAAAAGATTACAGCAAACTTTACAGGGCAACCCGAAAGATGAAGTGCAGAAGATGTTGAACGATGGCAGACTTTCGCAGGCGCAGTTTAACCAGTATGCACAGATGGCAAACCAAATTATGTCTGCTATGGGCGGTAAACTTTGATATTGAGCCAGTCCGGAATGGCTGAATATAAAATATTTTAATAAAGGAGAAATTCCAATGAGTTTGACTATGGAATCTATGTCCCCTGCTGACATCGCTGCCGTGACTGGTAACAGCAACAACGGCAACAACGGTGGTTGGGGCGACAACAACGGCTGGTGGATCATTCTGCTGCTGTTGGCTCTGGGTCGTGGATTTGGCTATGGTGGCTATGGCGATGGCGGTCAGGGTGGCGGTGCTGGTTACAGCCAGCCCATCGTGATTGACAGCGGTCGTTCTGGTGGCTGTTGCTGCTCCCCCTGCGCTACACAGGCTGACCTTGCCGCTGGCTTTAACAACTCTGCCGTTCTGTCCAACCTGAATGACCTTCAGCTTGGCCAGGCTGGCATCCAGCAGACCTTGTGCCAGGGATTTAACGGTGTGAACACCACTGTGCTGCAGGGCTTCAACGGCGTGGGTAATGCAATCTGCAACCTGGGCTATACTATCCAGGGCGGCTTTAACGGCATTTCCCGTGAAATCGGTGATTGCTGCTGCCAGACCCAGCGTGCTATTGACCGTGTAGCTTACGAGAACCAGTCCAACACCTGCGCTTTGCAGAACACCATCCAGAACACAACCCGTGATGTGATTGACAATGCCAACGCAAATAGCCGGGCAATTCTGGACTTCCTGGTAAAGGACAAGATTGACACCCTCCAGAGTGAAAACCTGTCCCTGCGCTTCCGTGCAAGCCAGAGCGAGCAGAACGCATTTATCACGGCTAACCAGCAGGCACAGACCGCCGAACTG
>JAZNCH010000016.1:0-43145 GCA_045587445.1 Eubacteriales bacterium
GATTTTCCTACGTTTGGTCTTCCTACTATCGCAATAAAAGCTGTTCTCTTCATTTCTACCTCTTTTTTATATTTCTTCTTTTTTTCTCTATTGAGAGGGGCAAAACCATCTCAAACGCCGAGCCGACAACGTCGGCAGGAGAAATAGGCAATCTTTGTACAAAGTTTAATATGTGTAATTGCCCCTCTCAAACTCTCCCCACCTCCTTGGCTCTCCTTTATGTGAGTGAATAATAGTCTGATTTAGTTAAAAACTCCACCTAAAAAATAATTTATCTTATCTGTCCTATTTGTTTTAGTATTTCTTCTTGCTTTGCAAACATTTCTCTTTCGTCTTCTTCGCTTGTCTCGTGGTCATAGCCGAGAAGATGCAAACAAGAGTGTACACACAAAAATGATATTTCTCTCTCTATTGAGTGTCCGTACTCTTCCGCCTGTTCCTTTGCTTTTTCGAGCGATATAACTATATCTCCCAGCATATCGTCCTCGTCCATCGGAAATGACAATACGTCGGTCTCTCGGTCAATATCTCTGTACTCTTTGTTTAATTCTCTTATATTCTCGTTGTCTGTAAAGGTTACCGAAATCTCGCAGTCATTGTCAAATCCCTCGTATTTCAACGTTCCCTCTACCGCTATCTTTACAAGCTCTTCATATTCGGGAATAAATTCAAGTTTTTCTTGCTCATTTTCTATATAATAAGTTACTTTCATATTCAGTTAACCGTCCTTTTTATTATCTTCTGAGCCTTAGCCTTTTCCATATTCTCTTTTTCATATTTGTCGTAAGCGTTGATTATGCGTTGTACGAGCTTGTGTCTTACAACGTCTCTTGATGAGAAGTTGTGGATATATATTCCCTCAACCTCTTTCAGTATATTCATCGCCTCAACAAGTCCACTCTTCTTTCCAAAAGGTAGGTCGGTCTGTGTTATATCACCCGTTACGACAGCCTTCGTATTAAAACCAAGTCGTGTCAAAAACATCTTCATCTGCTCTGGAGTCGTGTTTTGTGCTTCGTCAAGTATTATAAACGAATCGTCAAGGGTTCTTCCTCGCATATACGCTAACGGTGCTATTTCAATTACGCCCTTTTCAAGATTACGTAAATAGTTTTCTCCGCCCATCATCTCGTACATAGCGTCATATAGCGGTCTTAAATACGGGTCTATCTTATTCTGCAAGTCCCCTGGCAAATATCCTAACTTTTCACCCGCTTCTACTGCAGGTCGAGTCAATATAATTCGGCTGACTTCCTTATTTCGCAATGCGGTAACAGCCATAGCAACAGCCAAAAACGTCTTACCTGTTCCGGCAGGACCTATACCCATAACAACCATATTCTTTTTTATCGCATCAACATAGTGCTTCTGCCCTACCGTCTTCGCCTTAATAGGCTTGCCTCTCGAAGTTATGCAAATACAGTCGTCCCCATAATCTTCAAGCTCGTCTGCTCTACCGTCTTTTATCATACTGATAACGTAATCAACGTTTTGTTCACTTACGTTATCGTCAAGCACCGACAGCTTCTTCAAATAAGCCAAAGCCTCGTGTGCCTTCTCTACGTTTTCCTGCTCTCCCGATACAACTATTGCGTTTCCCGCCGTTCTCTCGGTATCTCTGTTTGTTATCCTAACGCCAAATGCATTCTCAATCATCTGTACGTTCGAATCAAAATTGCCAAATATTATTGAAGTTTGTTCAAACGTATCGGTCAGCAATACCTTTTCTGACATCAATTTTTTTCCTTTCGTTTTCTACGGATTTATATTTTTACGAATCGTTTTTCTCTGTCTTTATCTCTTTTTCAAGGGCTATATCCGTTATGCAATAAATCTTGCAAGTAAGCTTGTATCCATCTTCCGTTACATTCTCTTCAACAGTTCTTTCAAGTACGTCCGAATTCTTTAGTTCCTCAGCAAGTATTTTGCTTAACTGTAATTCAGCCTCTTTTTTTGCACTGTCTTCGTCTAAAGCTATTGTTTCTTCCGTATATTCAACCCGACTCGTCTTTGTCAGCACAAACGGAAGCCTTACTCTGTCAAACAGTACAAGCCTTTCTCGGTCAACTGTCTCGTCGTACTTTTCAAAACTGTCCTTTATGTTTGAATAAAGCTTTATATCTTTACCGAAAAAGTTAATAACATTCTTCGTTTGACGGTTGTTTGTATATGTCTTAACGGTCTTTTCAAAAGGAACGTACACCTCAAAATCACGCGTTACGTAAGCGTAAACGCATCCTGTTGACCGAACTATATCAAAACCGTAAGCCTTTTCAAAAAAACCGCTTACAAGCAAGTCCCCCTCTTTAACAACCGACTCTTTTTCAACAACAGTCTTTCCGGAGTATACGGTCATACTTTCAATTTGTCCACTGTATTTCGCAACAAGATTTGATGCTGAATAACCTTCCTCATCATTCCGCTTCTTACGTTCGCGAAGTTCAACCTTTGCCGTCGTACCCTCCATATTTACCGATATAAATGAAAAATCCTCCGTCCTCTGCAAAAAACTGTTGCATAGGCTGTAATAGTCAACGTTTGGTATATACGTTCCGACACCGAACCCAATATCCAAAAGCTGTTTTTCAACCGTACTGTCGGATATATCTTCATTACCAGAAAAGGTTATCTGCCAAACGTAATTTTTTGACATCCATAAAAGAGTACAAAAAATTACAGCACCCACAAGCACACCGTATCTTTTTTTATAGCGCATCAGAAAAAATGGCAATCCTTCCCCTCTTATACTATAAACTTTTATGCCCGATTTGTCAAGCAAACTTCTCACTTTCTTGTATTTTGAAAGCCTTATGAAAAAAGAAAATTTTTCCTCTTCTTTTTTTATTTTTTTTGCCAATACCCCATTGCGATGAAGCTCGTTTATACACCTCTCGGTATCGGCATTATTACATTCAAAATTTACACCGCCAAACACATAATCAAGAAGTCTTTTCATTATACCCTCCAAACACAACCTCGTCTATATTGCCCGAAATACACAGCGTCGCGTGATAATAGTTTTTTAAAGTCAAATTTTGCCCTATTATCTGCACGTAATCTCCGCATACTTCAAGTACTATATGTTCATTTTCGTATTTTTTGATACTCAAAACGCCGTCGACTGTTATCTCTCGTCTGCCTGAAAGAGTTGCGGAAAATTCGTGGCACATTTCGTTTAACGGCAACTCTGTTATTTCCGACAGAGCTGATATAATTCGGTAAATACCCCTTTTCAAGTATATTCCCCCATTTTCTCTAATAATATTAATCAAGACATCTTATGCGGAGGTATAACTTTAAATGACTAAGACAAAAGGTATAGCCTTGTTCAACGTTTTTTCGTTTTTGACCGTATTTCTTTTCTTCTTTCTGCTGAAATCGCCTGTACAAGCTGCTCTATCGGTAAACGAGGGGATTTCTATCTGCCTAACAAAAGCAATCCCCGCGCTCTTCCCCTTTCTTGTCCTTAACGACCTTATGCTCTCGTGGGGAGTGGCTGATAATTTTGGAAAAATATTCGGCACACCCTTTTGCAAAGCCTTTAAAATAAAAAAACAAAGCTTTGCAGCCTTTTTGTCGGGGTGCCTTTTCGGGTTCCCCTTGGGTACAAAAACGGCAGTATCTCTCTACGAAAAAAATATTATATCAAAGCAAGAAGCAGAAAAGCTTATTTGTTTTTGCTCAAATACAGGTCCTGCTTTTATCGTCGGTATCGTCGGCACCGCCCTTTGCAGTAAAAAAATCGCTTTTGTTATCTATTTCAGCCAAATTCTTTCGGCTATAATTATAGGACTGATCTTGCGAAAAGAGGATACATTTCAAGAAAATGTTTTATATGATACTCAAATTCGCTTTTCTCTGTCGGATATACCTAAAGCTATTTCAAACAGCATAATGCCCATGCTCAACATCTGTGCCTTTATATGTTTTTTTTCATGTGTTTCGGGCTCAGTAGAAAATATACTTACGGCTTTGGGCGCAAACGAATATATTTCCGTATTTTTTATCGGTCTTTTTGAAATTACAAAAGGTATATCTCTTCTTGAAAACTATAGCACAAACTTCGCATCGGTTTTCTGTTCGGCATTTCTCATTGGCTGGTCGGGGCTGTCGGTTATACTGCAAAGTATTAGTATTACCTCTAAATTTGGTTTAAGTTGCAAAAAATTTGTAATTTCAAAAGCTTTGCAAGGTCTTATTTGCGCTATTATTTGCATTATTATTTGCAAAATCTTCAAATTGTATTGAAATGTAAGCGTTTTTCGTTTATAATGATAGTAATATAACGAATAAACGAGGTTTTTGTTATGGCTAAACGTAAAGAATCAGACTATGTGAAAATGTGCCTTTTCTGCGAAAATGCAACAATCCTGAAAAGCGACACCAATTTACTTTGTAAATATAAAGGCGTTGTCAGCGAGGACTTCGTTTGCCGTAAGTTCGTCTATGACCCACTAAAAAGAGAGCCTAAGTCTGCACCTAAGCTCCCTACTATCGATAAAGATGATTTACTATAATTTTTTTAAAAAAACCGACAACGTCGGTTTTTTTATTTGCATACTTCAAGCAAAAAGCTTACGGGGCGGAAGCCGTCGTTGCAAGATACCATAGCACTCATAATAAATAGAGGCACAAACCAAAGTTTCGAGGTTCTTTGCCATGCTTTCCTTAAAAAAAGTAGGTCTGTACCAACAAAAGTGTGTGATACAGACCAAGAGATTCGAGGTTCTTTGCCTACTTTCTTCCTTAAAGAAAGTAGGGCTTTCCTTAAAAGAAAGTAAGTTATATATTTACGGTTACTTTGAAGAGGTCGCCGTCTATTTGTATATCGAAGCTGCCGCCTTGAAGTTCTGTCAAGCTTTTCGCTATTGACAGCCCTAAACCGCTTCCCTCTGTATTTCTCGCCCTGTCTCCGCGCACAAATCTTTCTGTCAATTCATCGGGGGCAATATTTAACGGCTCTTTCGATATATTTCTGAATATTACCGATATTCCCTCGGCTTCTTTTGCCGCCGATATATATACTCGAGTATGGGGCTGTGCGTATTTGCAGATATTGTTCAGCAAATTGTCAAACACACGCCACATTCTTCGTCCATCTGCATCCGTAGTCAGCTCTTCTTCTCCAACATCAACAACCAAGGATAACTCTTTTTCGCTCATCTTCTCTTCATATTCAGCTACAGCCTGCGACAAAAGCACTCCTATATCCGTCTTTTCAAGTTCTATTGATATATTACCTGTCGAGGCTTTTGAAGCTTCAACCAAATCTTCGGTTAATCTCTTTAGTCTGCTTGACTGTCTTTCAAGTACCTCTATATATTCTTCTGCATTTTCTCCTGTTAATCCCTCACGTTTTATTAAGTCAACGTAGTTTATTATTGACGTTAATGGAGTCTTTATATCGTGCGAAACGTTGGTTATAAGCTCGGCTTTCATTCGCTCGCTTTTTACGCTCTCGGCTACCGCAATCTTTAAACCGTCGCTTATGCCGTTTAAGTTCTCGCCGTGCTCCTTAAAATCCAATATCATAAACTGCGTATCGACCTTATGTTCGGTATCGCCGGCCGCTATTCTTTTTGCCGACGTCTGCAAACTTCTCATACACAAAGCAAAATACAGTATCAAGGGAACAATAAATATCTTCTCAAGGAACCACAAAAGAATATAATCTTCCATTCCCATTGCGATAAATATTACTTCAACAAGCGCCAGCCCCAACACCGTCAAAACAGTCTTGGCTATTAAAGGAAGTCTTGTCAACACATACCAACACCCCTTAAAAAATGCTTTCAATATTTTAAATAGCCATTTAAAGCAAAAGTATATTACCGTATTCTTGTACCAACCGTCTTTCTTCACTCTTGCCGCAAAAGTCATACACAGTCCCACTGCCAGAGCCGCAAATAATATAATGCCTAACCCCAATAATACCAAAACATCTGTATCGGAATATGCATAATCAAATATTAGTTCTAAGGCAAAGCAAACAACTAAAAGATTTACAAAACAGTATAAATCAAACGGTATCTTATTAAATTTGCAGATGTGTATTCCCTCAATGCCTTTTTTGTGTCCTGCACCGAGCATAAGAATAGTAAACAAGAATATACACAGCAACAATGCAACCACAGCATATACAAAAACAGCATCTTTCACTGCTATTCCTATATTAGCTAACTGCAAATTAAAGTATAAACCGTCTTTTTTTATAGGTTCTCTCAATGCACCGAACGTAATGTCAATTTTTCTCTGCTCACCTGTTCTGTATATCAGCTTTAACAATACTTTGTTATCGCTCATATCTTTCAGGTCTGTAGAAACAACGAGCCTTCCCTCGTTCTCAAAATCAGCTATATACGAATCAACGTCTGAATAACCGGACAACGTAACGTAATGTGTATTCACTGAGCTTCCGTCGGATACGAAACAGTTAATTACAGTATGATAAGTTTTATACAACTCGTCTGTTTCTGCTAAATTTGAACCCTGTATATTTCCCTCGCTGTCTATAGCCTTATATCTGAAGTTAGTGTATTCAGGGGATAAATGTCCTTCGTATACATAAGTATCATACCCGTTAAACTTATCATTCAAATAATCTTCAGCCATAGATATGCCTTTATAACTGTATACGTAAGATTCGTATATCTCATCTGTTAATCTTGTGCCGCCGTCGATATATACGTCATATGATACAAGCAAACATATTCCAACCACCGAAACGTAAAGCGAAAAGATTAAAACTACAAGCAATATAAACGATATAATCTTTACTGCTAAATTCTGTGTAAACCCCTTCATCTTTCTCTATCCTCCATCTTATACCCTTGTCCCCATACAACCTTTATATATCGCGGATTCTTGGGGTCTATCTCCGTCTTTTCCCTTAAATGCCTTATGTGTACTGCTACGGCATTTTCGGCACCTATGGGTTCTTCTTTCCAAACTCTTCTGTATATCTCCTTTGGAGAATACACCTTTCCCTTATTCTGCATCAGAAACTTCAATATCTCAAATTCCCTCGGTGTCAAAGATACCTCTTCTCCGTCTACGGTTATTCTTTTTGCTCCGTCATCTAAATACAAGCCGCCTAAAGATAAGTCAGTTTCCTTTACACTTCCTCCGCCTAAGGAAAAATATCTTCGTAAAGCCGATTTAACTCTTGCTATTACTTCAACGGGATTAAACGGTTTGGTTATATAATCGTCAGCCCCAACGTTCAGTCCTAATATCTTGTCTGTATCCTCGGACTTGGCTGTTAAAAATATAATAGGTATATTTGATATTTCCCTTATTCTCGCCAATGCCTCTACTCCGTCAAGCTCGGGCATCATTATATCAAGCAGAACTAAATGTATGTCATTCGCTCTCACACACGCTACTGCCTCCCTGCCGTTATAGCTTTCAAAACAATTGTAGCCTTCCGATGTCAGATATATTTTTAATGCGGATACAATATCCCTTTCATCGTCACATATAAGTACGTTGTACATATTTTCTTCCTCTTCTTTTGTTTTTATATGGCTTAATTATAGCACTTTATATTTTAAGATACAATATGGAAACCCTTTAAGATTTTATTAAGATAGTGTTTCCACCTGTGCATAGAAAAAGATACCAAGATTTAAAGTTTTTTCTCTCCCTCCTTAGATGGAGGTTTGACAGATTTTATGCTCACTTTATGTAAATGTATAGTGGTAAGGTTTCTTAGCTTGCTTTTTTGAGAAAAGCCCTCTCAGTCGCCCTTCGGCGACAGCTCTCCCGTAGGGCGAGCCTTTGAATGTGTACAAACCAAAGTTTCGAGGTTCTTTGCCTACTTTCTTCCTTAAAGAAAGTAGGAGCAAAAAAATGGCTCCTTCATAAACTGTAGTGAAGGAGGTTTAAAATAAATAATGAAAAAATGTATAATCGCTATAAGCTCCGTTAATCACGCCATTCGGAGCGAAAAACATCTGGCTAACAACGGACTTAAAACTAAAATTGTTAAATTACAGCCTAATTCAACTAAAAAAGGTTGTGCGTACGGTCTTGAATTAAACTGCAAGGACGTTCCTGTCGCCATATCTTTTCTCGACAATGCGGGTATTCCCTATTCCGAAATACTGAGGTGATTTATTTTTGATATACTTTGACAATGCCGCAACTACCTTTCCCAAACCGCCCGCCGTCGTTAACGAAATAATAAGCTGTATGTCTTCATACTGCGGTAACCCCGGCAGAAGCGGCCACATTCTTTCTATCAAAGCCGCAGAAAAAATATATGAGTGCCGCGAGCTTCTTGCAAAATTGTTCGGTGTCAACAATCCTACCAATGTAGTCTTTACGCAAAACACCACCTATGCTATCAATATCGCCCTTAACGCCTTCGCAAAAAGAAAAATGCATATTCTTATCAGCGATATTGAGCATAATTCGGTCTACCGTACTGTCGCTTCTCTTTCTAAATTCGGTATCGACTATGATATATTTAACGTTGACCCTCGCGATATAAACAACACTCTTCATTCTATAAAAATGAAATTGCGCTCAAATACGTCTATTCTTATCTGCGCGCACGTCTCAAACGTCTGCGGTATTACGCTTCCCCTCTACGAAATAGGTAAACTTTGTAAAAAATACGGCATTAACTTTATCGTTGACGGTGCACAAAGTGCGGGTACTCACTCTATCAATATCCCAAATTGCAACATAGACGCTCTTTGCTGCCCCGGACACAAAGGGCTTTACGGTCCTCAGGGTACCGGTTTCGTTATTTTTAACGACAAATACGCAAACGAAAAACTGTTGGCAAAACTATCACCATTTATCTACGGCGGTAACGGCTTTAACTCGGCTGATAAAAAAATGCCCGATATATTACCCGAACGCTTCGAGGGCGGTACGCTTAACACCCCCGGTATCGCAGGGCTTGCCGAGGGCATCAAATTCGTCAACGCAAGAACCGAAGCCGCTATATTTGAGCATACGTGCAACCTCTATAACCGCGCTGTCGATATAGTAAAAAGTCTGCCCGATACAACAGTTTACTTCTCTGACCTGCGTGAGAGTTCTTCGATGCTTTTCAATATAAATAATATAGACTCGGACAGCGTTGCAGATAAGCTGAATGACAGTGGCATTTGTGTTCGTGCGGGACTTCATTGCTCCCCGCTTGTACACAAAAAACTTAATACCGATAAAGGTGCTGTCAGAGTATCGTTTTCCTATTTCAACACCTTCTCAGAGCTTGACGTTTTTTATAACGCTTTAAAAACAATTGTATTTAACAGATAAAAGCTTTCCCGTAAAACTAACGGGAAAGCTTTTATCTAATCATAATTTAATTATTATGTTTTTTTCTTTCTTCCAAGACCATTTCGTAAAATTCATCTACATTCCCATTATATCCCTCTACATAAGAGCCATTTTTTAGCCATTTCCCCGCAGGTACATCTCTCAAAACCCAATTAAACCAATAATGTTTCAACGCAACATCTGGTTTTTCGGGAGCTAACATTATATGATAACCGTATCCGTCATAAACACTTTTTTTACTAATTTCTTCTGCAATTTCGCTCAATTCAATCAGCCTTTTAGGAGTAGTAACTACAACACACTGATATCCGACAGCTAATTCTTCAAAAAAAGCTCCCCAATCATCATCAATTCCATCATATATAACATCTAACCCCAAAGACTCGAAATGCTCTCTTGCATATAATATTTCAGGCTCTATAGCATTTGATGCAATACGCAAAAAGTCTTTTAAACCATATTCTCCTTCATACAATTCATTAAATCTATCAATAATTTTTTCGGATTTAGCAATTTCTGTAAAGCTTAAACCTTGATCAAGAAGCTCGTCTACTACGGCTGCATATAGATAATTCATCCCTCCTCTTAGCGAATCATATTTTTCTTCCAACTCACTGCCTAATATGCTAATTCTATTATCCCGTGCTGCTCTAAACCCCATTTCTGCATATTTTTTATGAGACATACGATATGCAATGCATACAGCAATAGGTTGATTTTCATCTAATTCATAGAATTTTTCTTTTAGCTCACCATGAAATCTTAAATAATTGCTATTTGCACTTCCAAATTCATCATTGATATATAAAGTTTTTGTATCAGCCCACAAAATATCTTTATTATCTTTTATATCTGTTTCCTCGCCCTCTTCCGAGGTATCTTCTGTCGTCATACTTTCTTCTGTCCGGAACGACGGTGTGGGACTATCAGCTCTTTGGAGTATTCCAACACCCATTACCGCAACCAAGCAACAACAAACTATAGGTGTTACACTTCCAAAAATCATTCTCCGCGTTTTTTTCTTTTTCTCTACATATTCATCTCTACGTCTAAAAATATCTTTCGCCATATCTTCATAACTCTTCATATATAAAACCCTCACTTTCCAATCTTTTCTTGAGTGCCAATTTTGCCCTGTAGCTCAAACTTTCTATTGAATGAATGTTTTTCTTCATTATAAATGCACACTCTTTCGTTGTAAATTCTTCAAAATACAACAGCCAAAGCACCTGCCGGTGTTCCGGTTTTAATTTGTTTAATGACTTATGTACCGTTATTTTTCTTTCCTCTTTTATATATGCTTTTTCAAGGTCTTCTTCATCTTTTATAACAGAAGAATATTCTTCAATAGAAACCTCGGCTTTTTTGGTTGTTTTTCTTAAATAGTCGTATGCCGTATTTCTGGCAATGGTATAAAGCCACGTTTTGAAACTTGCTTTTCCGTTGTATCTTGGCTTTTTTACTACAATCTTGTAAAATGTCTCTTCTGCGGCTTCTTCAGCTGTATGTATGTTGCCTGTAATTCCGTTCAAATACAAAATCAAGCCGTCTTTGTAGTCCATGATTATGTCAACAAAACTGCTGTCATCTCCTTCAAGGAAACGGCGGTAGCTACTTGCACCGTTATCCATTTTTGTCTCTCCTTTTCTTTGTCGGTCCTTTGGTCTGTTTGTCTATTATACGATATATATAAAAAAAACTCACGGTTATTTTTTTAATTTTTTGAATTTACTTGTTTTTTATCTTGATACAGGGAATTTTTTCTTAAAAACACTCTCCCAACCAAAGACGAGCTCATCAAATGTTACCTATTCCTCTCCACCACTGCACAAATAATATTTGCACAAAAAAGGGCTGGCTCATTAGCGAATTTTTTCGCTTTTGAGACAGCCCCTTTTTATGTTTTTTCTGCTGTATACCGCATTTTTACTGTGCGGTTATTAGAACCATTTAATAGATTTTTGTGTTATTTGATTATACCTGAGCAAATGCCTGTTCGATGTCTTCAATTATATCAGCCACATCTTCAATTCCTACGGAGAATCTGATGAGGTCGGAGCCAACGCCCGCCTCTTCAAGCTGTTTGTCCGAAAGCTGACGGTGTGTCGTACTTGCAGGGTGAAGTACGCACGTTCTTGCATCTGCAACGTGTGTTACTATTGCCGCAAGCTTCAAGCTGTCCATAAACTTCGTTGCCGCTTCTCTTCCTCCCTTTATTCCGAAAGATACAACGCCGCATGTGCCGTCGGGCATATATTTCTTTGCTAAATCATAGTACTTGTTGCCCTCAAGTCCGGGATAGTTTACCCAAGTAATCTTCTCGTGAGCTTCAAGATATTTCGCAACCTCAAGAGCATTTTCGCAATGTCTCTTTACCCTGAGAAATACCGTCTCAAGTCCGAGGTTAAGCAAAAATGCGTTGTTGGGAGACTGCATTGAACCGAGGTCTCTCATAAGGTGAGCTGTCGCCTTTGTAATATAAGCCGCATTTCCGCAGTCCTTTGCATATACCATACCGTGATATGATTCATCGGGCTGTGTAAGTCCGGGGAATTTGTCCGCGTTTGCAAGCCAGTCAAACTTACCGCCGTCAACAACTACGCCACCTAAAGCTGTCGCGTGTCCGTCAAGATATTTAGTAGTTGAGTGAACAACAATATCTGCGCCGTGTTCGAGAGGACGGCAGTTTACGGGTGTCGGAAAAGTATTGTCTATTATAAGCGGCACGCCGTTTGCGTGAGCACACTTTGCAAAAAGTTCAATGTCAAGCACTACGAGCGAGGGGTTTGAAAGGCTTTCTGCAAATACTGCCTTTGTGTTAGGCTTAAATGCCGCCATAAGCTCTTCTTCAGTCGCATCGGGGGATACGAATGTTACGTCGATTCCCATCTGTCTCAACGTTACGTCAAAAAGGTTAAACGTTCCGCCGTATATCGCAGAAGTGCTTATCAAATGGTCGCCGCATCTGCATATGTTGAATACCGAATAAAAGCTTGCAGCCTGTCCCGAAGACGTGAGCATAGCACCTACTCCACCTTCGAGCTGAGCTATCTTTCCTGCCGTATAGTCGCAGGTCGGATTCGCAAGTCGGGTATAAAAATAACCACTCTCTTCAAGGTCGAACAGTTTTCCCATCTGCTCGCTCGATTCATATTTATAAGTCGTGCTCTGTACTATAGGCATTACTCTCGGTTCACCGTTCTTTGGCTCGTATACGCCCTGTATGCATTTCGTGTTAAATCTATAATCTTTCATATTTTATACCGCCTTTTTTACTTTACCTTGTAGCTATCCTTTAAGGATACTATTCTGTTAAACGTATTTCCGTGCTTTGAATCAAGCGTATAATATCCCATTCTTACAAACTGGAATTTGTCGCCTGCCTTTGCGTCCTTTAAGCTGGGTTCTGCCTTACAGCCTGTAAGCTTCTTTACGGAATCGGGATTAAGATAATCGTCATAAGTCTTATCTTCCGGCATATTGTTCATATCGGCTTCCGTAAACAATCTGTCGTAAAGCATTATGTCGGTGTCAAATGCATACTTCGCAGATACCCAATGTATAGTACCCTTTACCTTTCTTCCGTCAACGGGATTTCCATTGCCTGTCTCAATGTCTGCTGTACATCTTATCTCTTTTACATCACCGTTTTCGTCCTTGATTATCTCGTTGCACTTAACTATATAACCTCCCATGAGCCTTACTTCGCCGTCGGGCTTCATTCTAAAGAACTTTGGAGGAGGTACTTCCGCAAAGTCGCTCTTCTCTATATAAAGCTCTCTTGTAAACGGCACTTTTCTTGTTCCCCCATTTTCGTCATTGGGGTTGTTGGGCAGGTCAAAATATTCAACCTTGTCTTCGGGATAGTTTGTAATTACTACTTTTACGGGTTCTGTAACACATATTCTTCTCTGCGCTGACATATTCAGTTCTTCTCTCAAGCAGTACTCAAGAAGCTCTATATCAACCAAGCTGTATGCCTTTGCAACGCCCGCACGCTTAACAAATTCTATAATCGACGAGGGGGTAAAACCTCTTCTTCTGAGCGCGCAAAGTGTGGGAAGTCGAGGGTCGTCCCAACCGTCTGCTATGCCTGTCTCAACAAGCTTACGAAGATACCTCTTACTCATAACGGTATAAGTTACGTTAAGTCTTGCAAACTCTCTCTGCTTCGGCTTTGACTCAAAGCCTATATTGTCTATAACCCACTCGTAAAGAGGTCTGTGATTTTCAAATTCAATCGAGCAAAGTGAATGTGTTATTCCCTCGAGAGCGTCCTGAATAGGATGAGCATAGTCATAAAGAGGATATATGCACCATTTATCGCCCTGTCTGTGATGGCTTGTATGAACTATACGGTAAATAGCGGGGTCTCTCATATTCATATTGGGTGATGCCATATCTATCTTAGCACGAAGAGTTCTCGTTCCGTCCTCAAATTCACCATTCTTCATTCTTTCAAACAAATCAAGGTTTTCTTCGGGAGTTCTGTCTCTATAAGGGCTGTTTTTTCCGGGGGTTGTTAAAGTTCCTCTGTATTCACGCATCTCATCTGCAGAAAGGTCGCATACGTACGCCTTCCCCTCTTTTATAAGCTTAATCGCAAACTCGTAGCACTTGTCAAAATAATCCGAGCC
This sequence comes from Eubacteriales bacterium, assembly GCA_045587445.1. Taxonomy (GTDB): domain Bacteria; phylum Bacillota; class Clostridia; order Oscillospirales; family CAG-272; genus RGIG1995. The sequence goes on from JAZNCH010000016.1 coordinate 13,935, forward strand.
GTAATATATACCGCCGTCGGGTTCAGCTCCGAGCCACTTCAAGTCTTCCAAAATCGAAACTACGTATTCGTTATCCTCTTTCGCCGGATTGGTATCGTCGTAACGCAAGTTAAACTGTCCGCCAAACTTTCGAGCTGCTGAGTGATTTATCCAAATAGCCTTTGCGCTTCCTATGTGAAGATAGCCGTTAGGTTCGGGCGGAAATCTCGTGTGTACGTGCGTATATCCGCCTTCGCGAAGGTCTGTTTCTATTATCTCTTCTATAAAGTTGCCATTTGTAATCTCGTCCATCTTTATCCCTCTTTAAAGCGCGTTTGCAGCCTTTTCCAAACGGCTGAGCACCCTTTCTCTTCCAAGTATTTTCATAATCTCGTGCATATCGGGCGAATTCGTTCTGCCTGTTACTGCTATACGGAGAAGCATACTTACGTCGCCCACGTTACCTTTATAGTTATCGGGGTTAGCCTTATATTCTTTCATATCCGATGCAAAGCCGTATTTTTCGCTTATCGCCTTTATCTTGTCAAACCAAACGCCGTTGTCGTCATTTTCGTCATAGCTTGCGGCAAAGTCTTTGAATATCGCCTTTACGTCATCACTTGCAAACTGTGTCGGCATCTCAGCCTCTACCTCAAACAAGCTGTCGTAAAAATATGACATATAAGGCTTAACGTCTTTCCATACCGCAAAATCTTTTCTCGGCTTCTTGCCCCCTCTGCCTATTGCAAGTATAGTCTTTGCGTATTCGGGGTTCGCTTCCAGATGCTCGGCAAACTCTTTGTCGTATTCGTTTGCCCATTCGGTTACACCCTCATATACTTCGTCTGCAGTCATTCTTGAAATTGCGTTCTTACTTACGTCGTTCAACTTATCAAAGTCAAACAATGCCCCCGAAGTACTCATCTTCTTTATCGAAAAGGGAAAATCAAGATACGACTTATCGGGGTTAGCCGTTCTCCACTCTTCAAAGTTCGAATTGAGAAGTGTCATAACGTATTCATTTACGCTTACGGGCGGATAGCCGTTCTCTCTGTAATCGGATACGGCAGCACCGTTATCTCTCTTCGAGAGCTTCTTCTTTGAATTGCCCTCCATCTTCATAAGCTGTGCTATATGCATATATTTAGGCAGTCTGAAGTTCAGGTATCTGAAAAGCATTATGTGCTTAGCCAAAGAAGGAAGCCACTCTTCACCTCTTACAACGTGTGTCGTTCCCATAAGATGATCGTCTACCGCGTGTGCAAAGTGGTATGTCGGTATACCGTCGCTCTTGAGCAATACGAAGTCTTCATCATTTTCGGGAACTTCAAGTTTACCCTTTATCAAATCAACGAAAGGTGTCTTTTTATCGGGGTCCCCGTCTGAAAGTATACGAAGTACAAAGGGGTTGCCCTTCTTCATTTGTTCTTCTGCCTCTTCGTAGGTTATGTTACGCAGCTTCTTTATCTCTTCTTTTTCTGTATCGGGATTATTGTGCCAATCCTTGTTCTTTATCTCCGCTTTCTTATCCGTTGCGTGAAGTGCTTCAAGCTCATCTTCTGTGGTAAAACATGGATACGCCTTTCCCTCTCTTACAAGCTGCTTTGCAAAAGTCTGATATATCTCGCCTCTCTGACTCTGTCTGTACGGACCGTATATACCAAATTCCTTTTCGTCAGCCAACGCTCCCTCGTCAAAGTGTATCTGATAATAAGCCAAAGTCTCGATTATATCCTTTTCTGCTCCCTTAACCTCTCTCTTTGAGTCGGTGTCCTCTATACGAAGATAGAACACTCCCTCACTTTGATGAGCAAGTCTTTCGGCAATTCTTGCAGGAAACAGCGTTCCAAAGTGCATAAAGCCTGTAGGTGACGGTGCTATTCTCGTTACCTTTGCTCCCTCGGGTAACGTTCTTCGGGGAAATCTCGCCTCTATATCTTCGGGAGTTCCTGTTATATGGGGAAATAAAAGTTCTGCTAACTTGTTGTAATCCATTGTTTTCACCTCAAAGTTTTCATATATATGTTGTTAGTTTTTTCGTGCTTTAATGTCGTACTTTTACCGTGACCGGGATATACGGCATAGTCCTTTTCGAGCTCTTGGAGTTTTTTTAATGAACTTAACATCGAATCAATGCTTCCTCCGTAGAGGTCCGTTCTGCCTACCGTCTCTCTAAAAAGCGTATCACCTGATACTATCCACTCATCTGAAATATAGCATACAGAACCTTGCGTATGCCCGGGTGTATGAAGCACCTTTAACTCTTCTCCCCCTATATCTATTACGTCTCCGTCGATAAGTATATGCTCAACATTTTTAAACTCTATCTCTTTCCCCGTCGCCCTCAGCATGTGATTCAAATTCGGGTCGTTCAGCATCTTTAAATCTTCTTTGTGGATATACAATTCTGCACCGCTTTTTCTTAAATCCTCAACCGCCATTATGTGATCAAAATGTGCATGAGTCAAAAGTATCTTGTCTATAGTAAGTCCGAGCTCTTCAAGCTTGCTCTCTATTACGTCGGCACAATCTGCGGGGTCGATTACAGCCGCCTTGTTATCTTTGCCGTACACAATATAGCAATTAGTCCGCAAATAACCTAAAGTAAGTTGTGTTATATTCATAAGCTCTATCTTCCTCTTCTTTAACCGTTCGGGAACGCTCCCTCTTCGAGTAATCCGTCAAAATCACGTTGGCGTAACACTTCATAAACCGCTATCGCCGCTGAGTTAGATAAATTGAGACTTCTGAGTCCGTTTCTCATAGGTATTCTTACGCACTTGTCTATATTCGCTTTCAGTAAATCCTCGGGCAGTCCCTTGGTCTCTTTGCCAAACACAAGAAACACCCTTTTCGGATATACTGCAGTTACGTGCGATACCGGAGCCTTCGTCGAAAAGAAAAACATCTCTTCTTTCTTGTTCTTCTCAAAAAATTCGGCTGAATTTTCGTAATACGTTATATCAAGCTGATGCCAATAATCAAGTCCAGCCCTTTTCAGTTTTGCATTATCTATCTCAAACCCCATCGGCTTAACCAAATGCAATGCAGCCCCCGTCGCCGCACACGTCCTTGCTATATTCCCCGTGTTCTGAGGTATCTCCGGCTCTATCAGCACTATGTTTATATCTGCCATTTTTCACCCATTATAAAAAAGTATACTAAATCTTATATATTATAATACATATATTGCCTTTTTTCAAGGTGTTTATTTAATTAAAAAGTGTCCTTATATGAAAAACATCACATAAGGTTGTCGTCATATCTTGCACGTTCACCGCCAATATATTTCGCTCTCGTTCTTGCACATACAACGTATGCAGAGCCAATAGTCTTTCTGGCAACTCTTACGGGAACAGCCACTTCCTTCAAATGCATACCGATAAGTGTCGAGCCTATGTCAATTCCCGCATCAGCTTTGATATGTTCAACTGCAACAGGCTCTTTAAACGTCTTATATGCAGTCATAGCAAACGCACCGCCTGCGTGTAGCTGGGGTACTGCGTTAACTATCTCTTCCCAAGGCTTCAATGCCTCTCTTTCTACAATTAAAGCTCTATTCAAATGCTCACAGCACTGTACTGCAAGATATACTCCCTTTTCCGAAAGAACTTTATATATCTCACCGAATACTGCCTCTGCAACCTCAAGACTTGAATCGCTTCCAATCTTCGAGCCTCTTACCTCGCTCGACGAGCTACCCATAACAACAAGCATACCTTTCTTTAGCTTTGCACCCTCGCAAAACTGCTCTGCCAATTCTCTTGCTTCTTCTCTTAACTTCTCTATCATATTTCTATCTCCTTTCGAGCATCTATTCTTCTGCTCCAATTATATCACCATAATCACCAAAACTCAAGTATCTGAACAAAAAAAGACAGTATATTTTCAAAATATACTGCCCTTAAACATTTCATCTGTGTCTGCAATTCTCCTTATTGCCATCAGATAATTCGCCTACGTTTACAAGAATTATATCATCTCCTATCTTATCAATTTTACACCAAGGTATATTAAATCCGTCAACCTTACCGAACAAACTCAGCTTCTCATCCTTGGGTACCACAAGCGACAGTATCTTTCCGTCGCATACGTTAAATTCTACGTCTATTACGCACCCAAGTCTTCTGCCGTCACATATATTTATTACTTCTTTGTTACGCAAATCTGCTATACAACATTTCTCAAACATACGTCATATCCTTTTTATTCTACAGAATAATGCAGATAAGTCCGCCCGAGCCTTCGTTAATAAGCTTCTGCAAAGTATCGCCGAATTTCAGTCTTGCTTCGTGTGGAATCTGCGCTAATTTGCTGTTTAGGCCCTCGTTTATTAGTTCATAAAGAGAAGTTCCAAACATATTTGATTCCCATATCTTCTTTGGATCTTCTTCAAACTCCCGTAGCATAAATTTTATTAGTTCTTCCGACTGCTGTTCAGTGCCGACAATGGGGTTAAGCTCGGTCTGTATCGTCGCCTTTATCATATGAACAGAGGGTGCTGATGCCTTTAATTTCACACCGTATGAGCCTTGCTGTTTCGTTATCTCGGGTTCTTCCAGCTTCAAGTCTTCAAGACGGGGGGTTACTATTCCGTATCCCCTTTCTTCAACGTCGCGTAATGCCTGTTCGACCTTTTCATATTCGCGTTTTACCCTCGCTAATTCTATCATCTGCGATATAAGCTGCTCTTCGTTTTCAATCTCAAGCTCGGTCATCTCTCCTACAGTCTTGTAAAACAAACCGTCTGCTAAATCTGCCAACACTTCGGCATTTCCGTTACCTAAATTTATGTTTGTTGTGTTTACACTCGTTACGTATTCGTTTTCGCCGAGAGTTTCAAAAGCACTTCTTATATCGCCGATTTTTCTTACCTCTTCGGCACTTGCAAGTATACTGTCGGTTATGCTCCGTCTTATCTTATGTCCATCGTCTAACGCGTAAACCCAGCCGGGAAGCTTTACCCCTATCTCTCTTACAGGAAATTCCAACAGAACCATTTCAAGTATGCTTTCAATATCGGCTCTGTCAAGTTCAAGACAGTTTACCAAAGCTACCGGTGCACCATACTTTTCTTCAAGCTCGTATGCAAGTTTTTCGCTTTCGGGCGAATCGGGAGTCGCTGAATTAAGCACTATTACAAACGGTTTATTTATCTTATTTAACTCCTCGGCAACCCTTTCCTCTGCTTCTATATATGCATTTCTGCCTATCTCCCCAATCGTTCCGTCCGTCGTAATCAAAACCCCTATCGTCGAATGGTCGTTTATAACCTTTCGTGTACCTAATTCTGCCGCCTCTCCAAACGGCATCGGCAACTCACTCCACGGTGTATTTACCATTCTCGGACTTCCATCTTCTATAGCTCCTAAAGCATCGGGAACTATGTAACCTACGCAGTCAACCATTTTTACTCGCATAGTCGATTTTCCGCCAAAAGTTACGTTTACCGCCTCGTCGGGTACAAATTTCGGCTCTGTCGTCATTACGGTCTTTCCCGCCGCACTCTGCGGCATCTCATCTCTCGCTCTCTTTTCTTCGTATTCTTCCGTTATATTGGGCAACACCACCGTCTCCATAAACCGCCTTATAAAAGTGGATTTACCTGTTCTTACGGGACCTACAACGCCTATGTATATATCGCCGCCCGTTCTGGCAGATATATCCTTATAAATACTCGTATCCGTCATATAATTTACCTCTTTTTAGTTTTTTCTTTTTGGTAAACTCTATGATAAGCCTTAAAAAAATATGACAAACAATGCTAAAAAACAAAAAACAGACGCGGTGTTTTTTTCACAGCGTCTGTCTTGATTCGATATTATAATCATAACCATCGGCTAAGCGATGGCTATGATTACTCACTTATTTGTTAAATACTTTTGCGTTTGCTTCGTCAATGTATTGCATAAGCGTTTCTTCTGTAAGTTTACCCTCGTTCCAACGTATAGACATACGCAGCGTATGATACCTTTTGCCGTAAATAGCAGGGTGTCCTTCTAAATAGAAGCCTAATTCCTTTATTTGCTCTCTGCTTACCGGAGGTAATATCTTCATCATAAACTCTTCTCTAATGGGTTCATATTCCTTCAAAGTCATAATGTCGATTACAGGAGTATTTATTGTAATAGGTGTAATGTAAGGATTCTCGTCAACCTTTTCAATCTTTGCTGTCAAAGGTGTGTCAACAGAGCTTCCGCCTACGTAAATCGTATATTCGCCCGATTCAACTCTCCAGTCGTTTATTCTTACGTCATAGTAAGCAAAGCTTCTGTCGCAAAGTTCAAATTCAACAGTCTTGCTTTCACCGGGTTCAAGGAATATCTTTTCAAATCCCTTAAGCTCCTTTACGGGTCTTTCAACATAAGACTTGGGTGCCCCAACGTAAAGCTGTACAGCTTCTTTACCTGCAACCTTACCTGTATTCGTTACCTTTACAGTAACCTTGTCTCCGTCAACCTTTATTTCGTCATAGCTGAACGTCGTATATGACAAACCGTAACCAAATGAGAAGTTTACGTCTATATTCTTCTTCTGGTAATATCTGTAACCAATAAATACGCCTTCTGCGTATACAACATCGTTACCTACGCCCGGGAAGTTAAGGTAAGATGGGTTATGCTCAACCTTAGCGGGGAACGTCTCTGCCAACTTACCACTGGGACATACGTCGCCATATATAAGACGAGAAATAGCCTTACCGATAGCGCAACCGCCAAGGTATGCATAGAACAATGCAGATACTTTGTCAAGCCAAGGCATTTCAACGGGGGAGCCGCCAAGCAATACAACTACAGTTTCGGGAACTTCCTTTACTATTCTCTCAATAAGCTCGTTGTGAGACTCGGGAAGATTCATATTGCTTCTGTCATAGCTTTCGGACTCAAACTTGTTGGGCATACCTGCAAATATTACCGCCCTGCCACACTTCTTCGCTGTCTCTACCGCTTCGGCAATAAGTGCTTCGTCGGGAGTATTTACGTCGCCCTCAAGAGTATATCCTGCAGCAAACTCAATCATACCGCCGTTTCTTTCTGTCATACATTCAAGCACGTCGTCAACAAACGCTGCGTTTACGTGGCTGGAACCGCCGCCCTGAAATCTCGGAGTCTTCGCAAATGCACCGATAACCGCCAATGGCTTCTTGTCTGCAAAAGGAAGAACGTCATTGTCATTCTTAAGCAGTACCATAGTTTCTTCGCCAACCTTTGCACAGAACGCGTGGCTCTTTTCAAGGTCTGCTTTTTCTGCATTTTCATCGGGCAACCAGTTATAAGATGTCCTGATAATTCTCTCAACTGCTCTGTCTACTATCTTTTCGTCGAGTTTTCCTTCTTTTACTGCCTTTACAATCTGAGCGTCTCTAATACCAAAGCTGCCGGGCATCTCAAGGTCGCTTCCCGCTTCAAGAGAAACAACTCTGTTGTTCATACCGTTCCAGTCGCTCATTACCATTCCTTCGTAACCCCATTCTTCACGAAGAATATCGTTGAGCAACCATTTTGACTTCGATACCTGATCGCCGTTTATGCAGTTATATGAATGCATTATCGTCGCAGGCTTTGCTTCCTTAACTGCAATTTCAAATGCTGCAAGATATATCTCTCTCAACGTACGCATATCAACAATAGCGTTCGTGCAGTGTCTGCGGTGCTCTTGGTTGTTTACCGCAAAATGCTTCAACGAGGTTCCCACACCGTGTGCCTGAACCCCCTTGATATATTCAGCCGAAAGTTTACCTGCAAGATAAGGGTCTTCACTGAAATATTCAAAGTTACGTCCGCATAAGGGTGAACGCTTCATATTTATACCGGGGCCGAGAAGAATCGAAATCTGTTCGCCCTTCGCCTCTGCAGCCAAAGCTTCACCAAGTCCGTAAAGAAGCTCCTTGTTCCATGAACAAGCCAAGCCTGCAGCAGACGGGAAACAGGTCGATTTTACAGTATCACCGTAAAAATAGCTATCCGCCTGTGTCTTTACCTTCTTGCGCAATCCGTGAGGTCCGTCAGACATCATTATTGTGGGTACACCGAGTCTGTCAAGCTTTTCAATATGCCATTCGTCAGCACCCGAACAGAATCTCGCCTTTTCTTCAAGTGTCATTTGAGAAATTATACTCTTGATATCCATATTATTTTTACCTCTGATATGTTTAAATTTTTTCTTTTTCTATTGTTAATAAACCGGTTTGCTACAAATATTCTATAATATCCTTCGGAAAAAAGCAAGACAAAAACATCACAAGACAAGACATATATTGCTCACTTTTCATTTCTTTGCTGTTTTTTTATTTTTGTTGTACTTTTTTCCTCCTCACGCCTTTGCGTGTGCAAAATCCCTTTTTGCAAATTCCAGATATGTTTAAGCCTTTTTTTTGACACTTCCCTCTTTCCCTTGAAAAGAGTAATTTCTGTGTCAATAACCAAATATTTTTCCTCAGCCAATTCATAATTCATTACGTATTTCAATTCACCGGGAATATATCTGTATCTCTTACGCGGGGCAGTATCTTCTTCATAACACCTCTTTGCATATTTTTCAAAATCGTTATTCACCCATCTTAAAAAACGCTCAAAAAGCTTTTCATAAAAAGTCTTTATCTTTTTGCATATCTTGTTTTCTCCGTCTATTGTTATTACGTCAAAGTAAATAACCGCCACGGGTACATTATTTGTTTTCTGTATTATCTTTTTCTTTTCTCTTGTAATAGTAGGTATGTATACTTCGCTCATTTACCCTCTCTGCCTCATATAATATTTTTACAATTATATGCATCAGAAAAACAAAAATTCGCCCTCCCCTAAACTTGATAGGGCAGGACGAAATATCATTTTTATTGATTCTTTTTCTTGGGTGAAAGTTCTTGGCATTCAATACTGATACCCCGATTCTTTATGGGAGTAGAGAATACTATAGTCGTTTGTGTCTTACCAAACTTCTGCAACTCGCCGACAAACACGTCAAGCTCCAACGTCGTCGGAAAAACAGCCTTTAAAAGCAAACTGTAATCTCCTGTTATAAAATTACATTCAAGAACATTCGGGCATTTTTCCGCAAATTCATAAAATGACTTTCTCTTTTCTCCGTCCATCGCAATATTTATAAACGCCGTAATGAAGCATCCAAGCTTTGCAGGGTCTATCTCTGCTCTGTATCCTGTTATAACACCATCTTTTTCAAGCTGCTTTATTCTTGATGAAACAGCGGGCGACGAAAGAAAAACTTTCTCTGCCAAAACCTTAAGCGGCGTACGCGCATTTTTTTGAAGCATAGATAATATCTGCTTATCAATCTTGTCCATATATGTATATTCCCCTTTTTACTGCAAATCAAAACTACACTCACATTATATTCAAATAGTCAACAAATTTCAAGAGGGTTTTAAGAAAAAAACTTAAATAAATTAAGTTTCTTCTTAAAAATATAAAATCATCAACTAAATCTATCTGTTGCTATTGGTTAAACCAAATTTCAAGATCCCCATCTGTAATTTTTGTATTCGCTTTTTCGGTTAAGGTTTCTTTGTATAAGTTAAATATCGCCTGAGAGGTAAAATAAAGTTCCGTTTCATCTTGTCCATACAGTGTGGTTATAGGCACTTTCACTTCCTCCCCATATTCACCAAACAAAATGGGAATATTCTTTCTGAAAAGAACGCTTAAATATTTCTCTCCCATCTCCGTCGAGTATGCGCCCGCACCAACATATGCAAATGATTTATTTTTATTTGCAAACGTAACGCATATTGAAGACGGCGTGTTTATTTGCCGTTTTGCCACATTTCTCACACTTAAAGTCATTCCGTAAAAGTCTATTTCTTCGCCGCCGAGAGAATCATACATTATGCATTCAATTCTCTTCTCTTTCGCATATTCTGCATATTTTTTCTCAAATATTTTTTCATCATAGCTTTTCGCATAAGGCAAATATATTTTATCTATGTCTGTATACGAAATCACCTCATCAAGTGTATCTGTCCCTCTTCCGTGATAATCTGTTATAAGATATGCGTCTATCTTGTTTATCCTATTTTCGTGAAGATAATATTCACTCTGTATGGCGTTTGCTCGAGAAATTCCTGATACGTCGCATACAAGAGCTCTGTTTTTGCTTATCACCACAAAAGAATCACCATATGAAGTATTGGAATATATTATCTTTTGGTCATCTGACGTCATATACCCATGAATACCGCAAATAGTCGCAAACACAACCGCCGCACAAATAAACGGCACAAAATATATTGACTTTCTTTTTATGTTCTTCAACGCTAAAAATATATACGTTAGTACGAGTAAAATTATAATTACAGGTGTAAAGTTGTAATTTAAAGGCACTATCGGAGAATACGGTGCCAACACGTCCGTAAACAAAATCATAAAATGCGAACATATATACGAAAGAATTATCGGATTTATCGCCAAAATGTAAAAGTCGGCAAATATAACCATAAACGGTGCAGTATACATTATGCCTAACAAAAACGGTGTAAACAGTATATTTGCAATAGGTGAAATAATAGATATTTCACCGTAGGAAAACCATATTACAGGAAGCGAAAACATTATGGGAACTATACCAAACAAAAGGTTTGACCACAATTTAAGCAATATCTTCTTTATTTTCAATTCGGTCTCTTCTGCTGTTTTCGTTATTTTCACATCTATAGGTAATGCAACTGCAACTATACCGTACGTCGATAAAAACGACAGCCACAGTCCTATATCAAACATCGAATTTGGAAATATAAGACAAATAACCCCCAATGCCGTACAAAGCGACGTTACGGAATCTTGCTTTCTTGAAACCAAAAACATCAAATAATACAATATAAGCATAATCGCTGCTCTGCTTACAGACTGAGAAAAACCGGTTATTCCCGCATAAACAAAGGTTAAAAGCATCATTAAAATGTGCTTTCTTCGCTTGTCTTCATATACCCTGTCAAAAAGCTTATCAAGCGTACCTATAATCAATGATAGGTGCATACCGCTTACTGCAAGAATATGGGACAGACCTAACAGTCTGAAATTGCATTTGGTCTCTTCCGACAGCATATCTTTGTTTCCTAACAGCAATGCTTGTATCAATGAGTTTTCTTCGCCTTGAATATATTTTGAAATTCGGGCTGAAAGAAATCTGTTTACTCTATGAAAATAAAATTCTGGAAAAAGCTTTACTGTAGTTTGTTTGTCTTTATGGCTTTCGGTAACACTTGCAGATAAATATATACTTTGGGATAAAAAAGAGTATTTTGAAGTGCCTGTTAATCCATTGGAAATATCTGAAAATTCAACCTCCGCCGAGTGTGCTGTATATTCGTCAATATCAACACGCCCCTCAAACGAGAGTTGGCATTTGAAGTTTACATCATTGCCGTCTGCTTTTTTTACAAGTGCTACGTAAGTGGAAAATGAGTTGGTTATATTTTCTTTGTCCGTTATTACAAATTCTATCTCACACGTCTTTTCTGCGTAAGTCAAAATATTCCTATAATTTACGCTGTAAAAATATATCGACACCAAGCCGGATAAAATTATCGGCGGAATCGTATACAGTATAAGCAATCTGTATTTGCTCTTTTTAAGCACTAAAAACGTCTCTAAAACAAAAAGAAGCAGTATAACTGCTGCTTTTATCGGAAGTGTGCTGAAAAAGAATAAAACTGAAACGACAACGTAAAGTATGCACGAAAATGCAAACGGTCTTTGCTTTATTGCTTTCATATTACACTCCCTTTATTATTTTTCAAATTCCATTATATTTTACGGGACGTCGAGGGCACCGTCCCCTACCGCATTTAATATAGTTGGATAGGTAGAGGTGGGGCTTGCTCCTCCAGAAATTTAATTGTTTTTTAATCTATGCTTAAATACCCATCAATACAAATAATTATTCCGATTATAAGTGCGGGAAAAAATATAAACGCGCCTATTATGCTGTTGTTTACAAAAAACACAGCCCCTATAACTGAAATAATCAAAAGTGCAATACCAAAAAGCATTTTTTTAACCGATTTCATAAGGCGTTACTCCGTTCTTTTCTTCTTTATCTGTTCCCAATATGCCTTTGCTGCTTGTTCCTGCTTGTTCTCGCCGAAAGTATAATAGTTACCTGTAGCATCATCGGGAAGATATTTTTGTTCAACGTAATGGTTGGGGTAATCATGGGGATATTTATATTCGTCGTGGTATTTGCTCCGGAAAAGTCTCGGCACTTCCATTCCCTTGCCGTTTTCAATATCCTGCTTCGCCAAGTCATACGCCATATATGCGCTGTTGGATTTTGGGCAGGTCGCAAGAAATACTGTCGCATTCGCAAGGGGGATTCTGGCTTCGGGGAGTCCAACGTTAAACGCACTGTCAATACAGCTTTTTACCATAACGGGTGCTAACGGATATGCAAGTCCTATGTCTTCACTCGCAATAACCTGTAAACGCCTGCAAGCCGATAGCATATCGCCGTTTTCAATAAGCTTTACAAGATAAAAAATAGCAGCGTCCGGGTCTGAGCCTCTTATCGACTTCTGAAGTGCAGACAGCATATCGTAATGCGAATCGCCGTGCTTATCGTATACCGAGCTTATTTCGGGTACAAACGAATCTATAAGCTCGTGGGTTATTTCGCTGTCTGCCGTCATATATACGTTTTCAAGCGTATTCAATGCACGTCTTACGTCGCCCGACGCGCATTTCGCTATCTGCATCAAAGAAGCATCGGGGGCGGTTATTGCTTTTTTATGCTCGTCATTTAAAATATCAAGTCCCCTCTTCAATGCGGGAATCATATCTTCTTTTGTTACCGACTTGAATTCAAACACCGCAGAACGTGATAAAATCGAATTATATATATAGAAAAAGGGATTTTCCGTCGTCGAAGCAATAAGAGTTATTCTTCCGTCTTCCATATATTCAAGCAACGACTGCTGTTGCTTCTTGTTGAAATACTGTATTTCATCAAGATAAAGCAATATGCCTTTTTGTCCAAAAAGCGTTCCAGTTTGGGATATTATATCCCTTACGTCGTTGAGGGTGGCAGACGTAGCATTAAGCGAATAGAGCTTCATATCGCTTCTCTTTGCAATTATGTTAGCGGCTGTAGTCTTACCTGTACCGGGAGGTCCGTAAAAAATCATATTTGTTATGTAATTATTTTTGTCCATACGCGTAATCGCGCCGTTTTCGCCGAAAAGGTGCTTTTGCCCCACCATTTCTTCAAAAGTTTGCGGTCTTATTCTATCCGCCAAAGGCTGATTGCTCATGTTTTTATCCCTCCTCTTTCTATATTTGTATTAACCATCAATTTGCTATTTTTTCAAGAGCATCTCTTATATCACCGTACATATAAAGCGTACCCAGTGATACGAGAGGACAATCCTTTTCAGCCGACGAGTTAAGCCCGGCTCTGACTCCGTCTTCTATAGTTTCAAATGCATAAGCCTTTATTCCGTAGTTATTGAAATATTCGGCATACACCTTGCTGTCCATTGACCTCGGGTTGTTGGGGATAACTGTAAAAACTTCGTCTGCAACTTCTGCAATTACAGGCAGCATAGAGTTTACGTCCTTGTCTGCCATAACACCCGAAATTATATTTACTTTTTTATCGCCGAAGAACCTCTTGATACTGTCAACACAAGCGCGAAGTCCCTCGGGGTTATGTGCTCCGTCGTATATCATCAAAGGATTTTCGTTTATAATCTCAAAACGCGCAGGCCAATACACTTCCGCCATTCCGTTTCTTATATCCTCTTCGCTTATCTTCATTCCGGTGCTTTTCAAAACGGAAAGACACTTAAGTGCCGTTGCAATATTGCTCGGCTGATAGTCCCCAACAAGCGAAACAAACAGCTTCTTAAGCATTGGCGTATCAAGTGTACAGCCGCGAAATGAAAATTCTATATTCGTAAATTCTGAATCTGTTGCGGTATGCAGAATAGAATTCTTTTCCTTTGCGACTTTGCTTACAGCCTCGTATGCTTCAATACTCTTTCCGCCGAAAACAACGGGGATATTATTCTTTATTATTCCCGCCTTTTCGGTCGCTATCTCCCCTATCGTATCGCCTAAAAATGCCGTATGGTCAAGGGCAATTCCTGTTATAACAGTCAAAACTGTGGTGTTTATAATATTGGTCGAATCGAGTCTTCCGCCCATCCCAACCTCAAGCACGACTATATCGCATTTATTACGGCTGAAATATTCAAAAGCTATCGCGGTAATAAGCTCAAATTCCGTCGGAACGTCTTCCATTTTATCTGCAAACTGTTTAACGTATTCGGTTATTTCGGACAGCTCGTCATTTGAAATCATCTGTCCGTCTATCATCATTCTCTCGTTGAAATATCTTACAAACGGAGACGTATAAAGTCCTGTCTTGTATCCTGCACGGCGAAGTACGGTTGACAGCATTGAGCATACAGAGCCTTTGCCGTTCGTCCCTGCAACGTGGATATATTTTAAATTATTCTGCGGATTTCCCATCATACAAAGAAGCTTTTCAGTACGTTCAAGCCCGGGACGGCTTCCTTTCCAGCATACAGAATGGATATATTCAAGCGTTTCCTTATAATTCATCATAACCAATCACTCTTCCCATACCATTTTTTATAGCCTTGTTATTAAGTAAAATAATTATTATCACGCATTCGACCGCCGCTGTTATTAAATAAGTTACTATTCTCTCGGCAAAAAGTACGGCTATGGGAGTTCCGAACATACTGTGCAACACAAACGTTTTTATTATCACGTTTCCTGTAATATGAGCTAAAAAAACAGATGCGATTATCGCAATATTGTGGTATTTTTTTAACAGCTTAAACGTTAGTCCCGAAACCAAGCCAATAGACATTGATGCCAACGTAATTAGAGGATTTATAGCGTATCCTCTAAACAAGCAGCCCAGCAAGTCGGCAACGATACCGACTACTCCCCCTATTATAGACCCCATTGTAATTCCGCCGAATATTATAGGAAAATTCTCAAGGCTTATTCGCCACGTGTCGCCGCTCGGAGCTATAAACTTCATTACTCCGCTTACTGCACAAAGCAGTGCCGCAAATACTAAAATCTTTACGTTTCCAAACAAAGCTATGGATTTTTTGTTATTTTTTTGCATAAAAAAACCTCCTCACATTGTTCATTCCAAAGCCACAAAATGAGGAGCCAAACATAAGACAGCTCATATATGCAACAGCGGGATGCGACAAATGAACCGCAACATTATCTGCTTTCGTCTGAATGACAACTCCCTGTTCAATCAGCACTTAACGCTCATCTGTCTACTCTGTGTTTACATTATACTATCATACATATTTTAATTTTGCAATAGGCATTTCAAATATTCTTACCCCTATGTTAATATTTTTCGCCATTTGTAATAAAATCACTTATGTCAGACTGTTAAGGTAAAATCATGCAAAAAAACACCAGACATATGTTTTTCACAATGTTTGGTGTAAAAGAATATACTGTTTTTACAGATACTTTCTTATTTTTGCCAAGGCTCCTTTTTCGAGTCTTGATACCTGTGCTTGTGATATGCCTATCTCTTCGGCTATCTCCATTTGAGTCTTGCCGTTGAAAAATCGCATATTTATTATCGACCTTTCCCTCTCGCCAAGCCGCTTCATAGCTTCTCTTATCGCTATATCCTCAAGCCACGCTTCGTCAGTGTTCCTTTCGTCTTTCAACTGGTCCATAACGTAAAGTGAATCCGATGATGAGCCATCGTTATACACCGGTTCAAAAAGCGATACCGGTTCCATTATCGCCTCAAGTGCGTATACTATCGCTTCTTTCGTATATTCATCTTCGCTTTGCTCGTTTACCTTTTTTGTTATCTCTTCTACAGTCGGCTCTTTCGAAAGAGTTTTTGACAACTCTTCTTTAGCTTGCAACGCTTTATATGCAAGGTCCTTTACCGAACGGCTTACTCTTATACTGCTGTTGTCTCGTAAATACCGCTTCACTTCCCCTATTATCATCGGAACTGCATATGTCGAAAACTTAACGTCAAGCTCCGTATTAAAATTATCTATAGCTTTTATAAGCCCTATACACCCTACCTGAAATAAATCATCCGCATTTTCATTCCTGTTTGAAAAACGTTGTACTATGCTCAAAACCAAACGAAGATTTCCGTCTATCAATTCTTGCCTTGCTGTTGCATCTCCCTTGGTTGCTTTCTTCAATAACTCCTGTTTCTCATCGGAGGTCAGCGTCTTCAGCTTCGATGTATTAACTCCCGATATTTCAACCTTATTGTAATACATTTACTTTCCTCCCGCATTTTGTATGCAAGAAAAGTATTGACATATATCACCGTTCTTTATTCGTTTTTGAGTCTTGGAATTATTTGCAAATCCCACCACTTACTTCTTCTTTTTTCGTGTTTCTTTTCATATTATATATATACAAACAAAAAAGTTCATATTTTAGTATAATTGCATAAAATCCTCCCTGCAAAAAACCTATTAATGCTTATTATACTCGGTTCACTCCCTATAGGCCGCCAGCGTTTTTTGTAGAGAATGCACAAAAACACAGCAATTTCATTGACATTTTGCTGATAATATGGTATAATGAGTGAGTTATTAGTATTATAAAAAATATATAAAGGAGTGGTTTGCATTTTACGAATTGATTGTAAAAAAAGTATTTTGTTTATAGTCATCGCAATTTTGGTATCATGTTTCTTTATAATTTCCGCCTCGGCTTCGGTAAGATTGTTTTCTTCCGCAATAGACCCCGATGAACTAACTGACGGTGTTTATAATATTGTTAACCGCAAAACAGGTCAATATCTTGACGTTTACAGCTATATTGACGACGCTGCGGGCAGAACATATCTCTCAAACAAAACAGGTAAACCCAGTCAAAACTTTCTTATTGAAAGACAAGATGACGGTACATATTTAATCTATCCGCAAAGCGAAGACGGTATCTACTCCCTTTCGTACGAATTAGATATTATGGAAAGCGAATTCATTTCCAAAAAAGCTAACGTAACAAGTCAAAGTAAATTCAGTATTCTGCCGATTACGGAAAACAACTTGCAAACGGGATTCTATACCATTAAACCCGCTTGCATGAATGACGATATGCTTTCTCTTGATATTTCACAAGCTGTCGGCAAATACAACTCTTCTCTGACAGGTCTCGCTTTTCAAATCTCTTCCCTTTCACAACAATGGCAATTCGTTAAGGTATCTTCCGAATCGCTCAATATCCTCGGTGGATATGTTGACGTAAGAATGGGGACTTCGCATCACCTAATTGCAAAACTTACTCCCGCTTACCTTATAGGTAATATGATTTGGGAAAGCAGTAACCCGGAGGTCGCTACGGTTGACAGTCGAGGTATGGTTTACGGTCTTTCTGAAGGTACAACAACAATTACCGTTACTTGCGGTAATCAAACAGACTCAACTATAGTTAAAGTTACAGACCTCCCCGCTTTTACTTGGTACAGTCAGCATAATGCCTTAACAGGCGGTTGGATTAGCGAAATGCTTAACACAGTCTATATAATTAACTATGCGGGCGAAAAAAGACCGTTCTTTATTAACGGTTACAAAACAGGCAAAGACTGGATGGACGATGGCTGTAAGCTCTGCTGTGAAGCTATGGTGCTTCATAATCTCGGTGCAAAAATGACAACAGGTTATGATTTAAGACTCGATATTCACGACAACCTTGATGCCGACCCTTTTACCGTTGCACTTGCAAACTCGGGTGCAACAGGACTCAGCCTCGATAAAACACGTGTTATAAACGACCCCAACTACATAAATAACCGCCTTATAAACGCTCGCTTTACAATCAACGGAAAGGCTTTTGAAACACAGAATTTTTACGGCAATAACCTTAAACACATAAAAACGCTTCTTGAGTCCCACCCCGAAGGTGTTATAGTCGGTATGAAAAATACTGCCCGGGATACCATCCACTACGTTGTGTTTACCGAATGTATCAACCCCGACGACCCAAAAGGTAATTTTGAATTCAGAATTTGCGATTCTGCCGCATCAATTCCCGAACTTGGCGACAACGTTCCTTTTAAAGAATCTATCTCCTACAAGAGTTTAGGATATAATTATTGGTCCATATTTGAATATGCTGTTTATAATATTGTTGAATAACCGACAAAAAGCGTGTGGGATTTTCCCACACGCTTTTTTATTAGTCAAAGAGGATATGGGCAAAGCCCATATCCTCTTTTTTTAACTCACAATTAATATTCTGTCCAAATCGGGAACGGTTACTATCTCTTCCTGTATAGGCATATCCCCACCGAAATCCAACTCAAGCTTTATGTGAGTGCTGTCAACGTACTCTACACTGTGA
Organism: Eubacteriales bacterium; assembly: GCA_045587445.1. GTDB lineage: Bacteria > Bacillota > Clostridia > Oscillospirales > CAG-272 > RGIG1995. Next base: position 32,261 of record JAZNCH010000016.1, read on the forward strand.
AGTATGTTTCTCAATGTCTCCGAATTACAGTTGAACGGAGGTCTCAAAATATAACTGTAATTTGCTGTGTTGTACACATCTCGCACAACTATTAAAAGCTTTCCCTCATTCGAAAACTTGGCAAATACAATTTTAGTATCTCTCAAATGGAGAAGTCTGTATTTCGATTTCGTCGTATAAAAATCATTTTGCGGATTGTAATATTGGTCTCTTTCTTCATATTCCAATCTCACCATAGAATCGTTATATTCGGTGATTACAGGCTGTGTATTTAATATCTTCCTCGAAGATACCTTTTGCCCATCTGCCATATATATAACGAACTCATAAACGTCCTCGGCTTTTTTATACACCTTATGATACTTACCGTCGGATATAAGCTGCGATTTATCTCGGCTTATCTCTTCAAGATTACAATATGAGTGAACGTTCTCTAAATAATATATCTCAAGCAACGCTCCCGACAAGAATCTTGTCTTTTTTATTGAATATACGTATACGGTGTTTTTTGAATAATCTTCACTAAAAGTAAAATCAACAATTTTTTCGCCTGATTCCGTAGTCTTTTTGAATTTGTCTGATATATCATCAATTTTACGACCTACAGATAAAACCATATAATAATTTGAATAATCTACCTCGGGAAGCATTTCCTTTATTCCGAGAAAATCCTTAACGGTCGTTTCGCTTTCAAAATCGGTCGCCTGATATACCATACAGTATTCATCTCGCAAGCCATAACCCGAAAACCTGTCGTCTTTCATAATATTCTTCTTGAGAACATCATAATCAAACTTCACATTCCCTATTTCTTTAAAACCTAAAAGTAATTGGTTCGATGACGGCAGCTTGTCTTCTTTTGGGGGGATTTCTTCTTTAGTGCAAGCTTTTATCACACCCAACACCAATGCCAACAAGGCAAGACATATAGCCACCACAGTAACAAGTCTTACTATTATTTTACTCTCTATTATAATCCCTCACCTTGCTTTTTTTATAAATGTTTGCTGATGTATCATTCTGTCTTATTTTATATTTTCTGCAATAAATCCTGTTACTGCAGCCAACGCCTCGTCAACCTTTGACGCATCCTTTCCGCCCGACACTGCACTATCGGGACGTCCGCCGCCACTGCCGCCTGTAAACGTACCAAGCATTCTCGCCAAATTGCCCGCGTGAGCACCTTTAGCTACAGCTTCCTTACCGCAACATGTTACAAAATTTAGCTTTCCGTTCGCCATAGCCGCCATAGCTACTACAATGTCGGAATGTGCATCCTTCAGCTTGTCGCAAGCCTTTCTTGCAACGTCTACGTTCATTTCTGCCGATTTCATAACAGCTACTTTTACACCGTTAACGTCAACTGCATTATTATATAGGTCTGCAGTCTTCGTTTCGGAAAGTTGTGCATTAAGTCCGTCAATAGCTTTTTTCGCTTCCTTAAGCTCGTTTTGAAGCTGCTCTATTCTCTTCGGTATATCACCTATGTTATTTACCCTAAGTTCTTTTGCCGCAGAATTGATAAGGTTATTCTTTTCTGCTATATATTCAAGCACACCGTTACCGGTTACACCCTCTATTCTTCTCGTACCTGCCGCTACTGAAGATTCGGATATAATCTTAAACAAAGCCGCTTCGCTTGTATTAGAAAGGTGTGTTCCTCCGCATAGCTCGGTCGAAAAACTGCCCATTTGAACAACCCTTACGGTGCTTCCGTACTTTTCGCCAAACAAAGCTATAGCCCCCATCTTCTTCGCCGATTCAACATCGGTTTCAATGGTCTTTACAGCCAATGCGTTAAGTATCTGCTCGTTTACTATTTTTTCAACCTTTTCTATCTCCTCACTCGTCATTGCGGTAAAGTGTGAAAAATCAAAACGGAGTCTGTTTTCGTCAACGTATGAACCCGCCTGCTCGATGTGATTTCCAAGAACCTTGCGCAACGCTCCCTGAAGCAAATGTACGGTCGAGTGGTTTCTTGAAATGGCCTTTCTCCTCTTTGTACAAACGGCCGCAGAAACACTGTCGCCCTCCTTCAGCTCTCCGAAATTCTTTTTGCAAACGTGCATATATATTCCGTCGTGCTTCTTGGTATCGACAACCTGATATTCACAGTTATTACAGAATATCTTACCCGTATCGCCTACCTGCCCGCCGCTTTCTGCATAGAATGAAGTCTTGTCAAGCACTACGGTTACATTTTCGCCGTCTTCACTCTCCATAACAGCTAATACGTTAGCGTAAGCCGTTGTATCTTCGTAGCCTACAAATTCCGTCTTTTCAAGCTTCTTTAATTCATCAAAGTTTTCAGCAGTCCAACCGAAATCGCCGAGAGCCGCTCTCGCTTCTCTTGCTCTTTCTTTCTGTTCTTTCAAAAGTTTCTCAAAGCCCTCGCTATCAATACCGATTCCCGCCTCTGCAGAAATCTCTCTCGTCAAATCTATCGGGAAGCCGTAAGTATCAGAAAGCTTAAATACGTCTTCTCCTTTTAACTGATTTGTATTGTTTGCCTTTGCGGTTTCTATAAGCTTTTCGAGCATTTCCATTCCCTTATCAACCGTTGCCGCAAAACGCTCTTCTTCGTTTTGGATTACAGTCTTGATATAAGAAAGCTTTTCAGTCAATTCGGGATATGCAGTTGCATTTTCTTTCGCTACAACGTCGCATATTTCAGCAAGAAACGTTCCTTTAACACCGAGCAATCTGCCGTGTCTTGCGGCACGTCTGAGAAGTCTTCTGAGTACGTATCCTCTACCCTCGTTTGATGGGCTTACACCGTCGCAGATAAGGAATGACGTGCTTCTGATATGGTCTGTAATAACACGGAGGGATATATCCTTCTGCTTGTCCTCGCCGTATTTTACGTTTGTAAGCTCGGATACCTTCGCCATTATGTTCTTTACCGTGTCAACTTCAAAAAGGTTGTTTACGCCCTGCATAACGCAAGCAAGTCTTTCAAGTCCCATACCGGTATCTATATTGGGGTTTGCAAGAGGTGTATACGTTCCCTCACCGTCGCTGTCAAACTGAGTAAATACAAGGTTCCAGAATTCCATAAATCTGTCGCAGTCGCATCCGGGCTTGCAGTCTGGAGAGCCGCAACCGAATTCCTCGCCTCTGTCAAAATGTAATTCCGAGCAAGGACCGCAGGGACCGCTTCCTATTTCCCAGAAGTTATCGTCTCCGAGACGAACTATTCTCTCGGCGGGAACCCCTACTTTGTCATGCCAGATATTGTACGCTTCGTCATCTTCTTCGTATATAGTTACCCATATTTTTTCTTCGGGCAGCTCAATAACCTTCGTACAGAACTCCCATGACCACATTATAGCCTCTTCCTTGAAATAGTCTCCAAATGAAAAGTTGCCGAGCATTTCAAAAAAGGTTCCGTGTCTTGCGGTTATACCCACTCTCTCAATATCGGGTGTACGAATACACTTCTGGCAGGTAGTCATACGCTTCTTAGGCGGCTCTGATTCGCCCTTGAAATACTTCTTCAAAGGAGCCATACCTGCGTTTATAAGCAATAGCGACTTATCGTCAATAGGGACGAGCGGAAAGCTCTTGTGTCTCAAATGTCCTTTGCTCTCAAAAAATGATAAATATGCTTCTCTTAAATCGTTAAGTCCTGTCCATTTCATCGTTTTATATCTCCTTAAAACTCTATATCCGCTATATCATTCTCTTTAGAAGCTTTGATGTCTTCGGATACTTTTGTTTTTACTATATCTTCAAATTTCGCCTCGGGATTCTGATATAAAATATTCAAAACCTGTAGAAAGTCTCTTATTATCTCTCGCGGTGTAATCATTGTGTCAGCACCGGCTCGGTCAAGGCTGTCTTTCAAAAACGCCGCCGCCTGCTCGTCGGTTACCGGTACTTCCCAGTTATAATTCATACCGTGCAGATTCTTCACTCTCGTTACAAGGGCATAAAGCTGATTGTCATCAAGCCTTTCAAGTCTTATAACGGGTCCCATAAGGTTTCTGTAACCCATATCTGCATACTTTCCGTCTTCAAGCCGGCTCTTTAACGCTTCGTAGCTATATAGCCCTCTTCGCTTGTCCTCGAGAAACATAGGCGTTCCGCCGAGGATTATACCAAGTCCCTTTGAATTGCCCTGTAACGTATCGTTAAACATCGATAAAAGCTTCTCATAATTCGCTTCTCTCGATACCCGATTCGTTATCTTATATAAATTCACACATTCGTCTATGAATATTACGAAGCCTTTGTAACCTATTCTGCGTACGAAAAACGCTAACAGCTTTATATAATCGTACCAGTTTTCGTCGTTTATGATTGAATATACATTGAGTTCTCTTTTCGCTTCGCTCTTGGTCAAATATTCGCCTCGCAACCAACGGAGTGCACACCCCTTTAGTCCGTCGTCATTCAATTTAGTCGCTCTGTAAAACGTATTTACAACACAAGCAAAATCAAATCCGCCGACGTGGTTTTCTGCCTCTCGCGTTACTTCAAATATTCGTCTTTCTACCTCTTTGTCAAACTCCTCGGTTCCTACCTTGAGCCCCGATATTGCTGTCTCGGATTGTATATTAGATACCCATTTTGCTATAAGCGACTGCAGAGCACCCCCCTCGGGCGACGTCTTCGTACACATATTCTTTATAATCTCTCTGTAAGTAGCAACACCATTCCCCTTTGAGCCGTAAAGTCTTCTTTCGGGTGAAAGGTCTGCATCACAGCAAACATAATCTTTCTCAACGGCATACCCCTTTACAAGCTGCATAAGAAAGCTCTTTCCGCTTCCATATCTGCCTATAACAAGCTTCATAAATGAGCCGCCCTCAGATACGTTCTCAAGACTGTCAAGAAGAGAGTTTACCTCCCCCTCTCTGCCAATCGCTACGTACGGTGCTCCCATTCTGGGAACTACACCCGCCGCAAGACTTTCAAGAAGAGAAACCAATATTCTTTTCGGGACTCTGTTTACTTGTTGAGCCATTCTCTTATCTCCTCTTCATAATCGGGAATCAAAACGTATTGTCCTTCTCTTTCCTCTACGCCTATATCGCCTAAAAGCTCGAAGCAAAGCTCATTTACAACCTCCGCCAACGTCTCGGGAAGCATATAGCTCTCTTCGGCTATCTTCATAAAGCCTTTATTATCGCCATTGGCAATGCACCTTATAGCAACTTTCGCTATATCAAGTGCCTCGCTTTCAAGGGAGCCTTCGGTCGTCTTTGGGGCGGTATTTTCAAGAGGTTCTGATTCCTCTTCTTCATATTCAACCAAACGTTCTGTCAACTGCCACGATTCTTCCTCAATTGCTTTAGCCTTTTCAAAAGACACTTCAAAAGGCTTACGTTCCTCTTCGGAAATTATCGAAACCTTTTCCTTAACTTTTCTTTCGTAATAAACGCTTGGCAAATTCTTATCGAAATATTCGTTCAATATAATCTTCTGCTCTTCTGTTAAGTTCTGTACACCAAGCCTTGCTCTTATTCCAAGATACGCTCTCACTCTGTTTTCGCAATATCTTACCATATCAGTTATTATAAAAGACAAGTCCTTTACGTTTTCTGCTTCAAAATAGTCTACACTAATCTTACGCTTTGAATGGTATGAGCATACAGCACCGCTAAATGAGTCTCTGACGATATTTTTCTTTATAAATCTGCCGTTATTCAAATCAAATCTGCCGTCGGATTTGGCTAATTCTCTTACTGCGTAAAAAATGCCGCCCCTTATATGCTCGTGAAAAACTTTATAATTCTTCTCGTCTATATACTTGCTCTTTCGCCACCCGTACGACGACAAGCTTTCCATAAGAAGCAATGCAAATCTGTCTTCCTCTTTTTCACAATAATAAAACTGCTTAAAAGCCGCCGCTTCAACTGCTTCGGTATAAAATGAAGCAATTCTGTTCAAGGGTACTTCAAGCTCATTTATAAGACAGTAATCGCACACCCATTCGGATAAAAACTTGTCAAGCTTCGTGTAGCTCTTTCTGTAATTCTCCCATATATCGCAAATCAGTTCCAATCCCTTTTCGGCGGGAATTATATGGGGAAGATTTATTATCTCGTATATATACAGTAAAATGTAACTGCTGTCTGTAGGTATATATTTTTTGTTTCTGACGCAATCTCTCCAATAAAAATACCATTCTCTCTGCCGTATTGACATCTGAATATAGCTCGGCATATATGAAAAGTATTTTACAGGGGAAGTCTCTCCCCTTTTTAAGTTGTAATACTTCTCGGCATCGCATCTAAAACGCTCGTAAAAAGTGTATTTCGTGGGCCACGAATAAATCGTTACACTGTCAATAAAACTGTTTTCGGGAGAATAGTTTGAAAGAATTTTGGGCTCTTCAGCCGTTCTTTTTATCGGCTCTGACATAGGTACGTAAGAAGTGTTCTTACCGTCAAAAACCAACACCGCCTCCGGCTCTCTTTCGACCTTTGTATCAAAAGCCTTTTTGATAGGCGGGGTAATCTCACCTATATCCCAAAAGCTATCTAACTCTTCAATTTTTGAACGCTTTAACTTTCTTTCGTCCTCGTTCTTAAAAATCATCTTCCCTACTCATTCTCATATTTCAAAAAATACCAAAAACTTTCCTTACATTATATCACAAAAATAATCCTATGTCAATTATTTATACAACAACAGCACCGCCGATGTCTGTCAATTTTTCAGCAGAAAGACTTATAATTTTCTTTCCGGTATTTTCAATAAACCTTTTTATCAAATCAAAATCTCTGTGTTTATCAACATCACCAAAAAAACATACGCTGTCGGCTAATACAACAGAGCAACCGCCAATAAAACCACAGTTATATCCGGGCAGTAAAATATCACCTTTTTCAACCAACAAGCTGTTTATTCCGTTATCTGTATAAGCCTTATATAATCCTTTGTCTGTCGTTATAAAATTATTATCGTCAACGCGGCAGGTCGAACAGGCGGTGTACCCCTGCTTAACATCTACTTTCCTCTCGGCTAAAGCGGTTATCAACTCCGAAGTCGAGTCGTTTCTCGAAAACAGTATTTTATCTTTTGTCAGTACCGCATTAAAAAGTATGTCCTTCGGATAACCTTTTGAAACAGGTTCGTCGGTTGTTTTTACTTTTACCTCGGCTAAATCTAAAATCGCCTTATTTTTCTTGTAATATTCTTCATGGGTATACAATACTCCGTCATTTAAAAACAAAAGCATATCTGCGTGTGATGCAACACCGTCTTGCAGTCTATCAAATTTGGGAAGCTTTATAACCGTATATCCCATTTCCTTTAAGCTAATTTCGCATCCGGCACTTATACCCTCACCAACAAGTATTCTCTTCAAATCAATACCCCTTTTTTGTCAATTATAAGAGTAAAGCCCGGACGTTAGCTTGTCCGGGCTGTAGTACTTCAATATACAATCAGTTAGCTCTTGTAACCTTGTTGGAACGGAGACAACGAGAGCAGACATTAACTGTCTTGGGCGTGCCGTTTACAACTGCCTTTACCTTTCTGATATTGGGTTTCCATACTCTGTTTGTTTTACGGTTGGAGTGAGAAACATTAAGTCCAAATGCTACACTCTTGCCGCAGAAATCACACTTTGCCATTCCGATGCACCTCCATTTATGATAAATCAAATAGTAAACTTATTTTTAACAGAGTTATTATAACACAACATTTTCCAAATTGCAATACTTTTTCAAAAATTATATTCTCTCTTTTAATAATTCTTATTTTGTTCAAATATATTTGATATTTTTATCATAAAGCGGTTGACATACAGCTTCTTATATGCTAAAATATAACAAAGATTATGTTAATTATAAGGTGGTATTTGCCATGAAGAAATTCTTTAAGAAAGTTCCCGCTTTGGTTATAGTTTCTTTGATTATAGTTTTGACTGTGGCTTTCGCTGTAGTTGCTGCGAATGTTGATTCCATTGAAACCTGGTTGGATTACTACGTAAATGGCGATGAATCCGATTTGACAGATATGGATCTAAATGGTACGATTAATATTCTTTATGCTATTCTCTACCACAAGCAAGGCGTTGCAACTTATCCCGACGGTTACACCTACGGAATTTATTAATATCAAGTAAAATATATTAAACCTCATCTTTTGATGAGGTTTTTTTGGTTTGCTCTTGCCAGAACACTCCACCTTGCGATATATTCAATAAACGATGTACAAACCAAGAGAGGCAAGTTCTTTGCTAAGCTTTCTGCGAAAAAAGCCCTCTCAGTCAGCTTCGCTGACAGCTCCCCCAAAGTGGGAGCCTTTGGGTGCGTACAAACCATCTGTTCGAGGTTTCTTTGACTACTTTTTTTCCTTAAAAGAAAGTAGGTCTGTACCAACAATAGTGTGTGGCACAGACCAAAAGATTCAAGGTTCTTTGCTTACTTTCTTCCTTAAAGAAAGTAGGTTATGTTGTTTCGTTTTTGTCAAAGATTTGTGCGATTATGATTGCGGCAAACATTACTACACAACCTATTATTTCTCTTATCGACATCTTCTGTCCGAGAAGTATCCACCCAAAAAGTGCAGCAAACACTGATTCAAGACTCATTATTATCGATGCAATAGCAGGTTGCAAGTCCCTCTGTGCTAACGTCTGGAATGTGTATCCTATTCCGCATGAGCAAGCACCTGTATAAAGAATGGGTACCCATGCTCCAAGAATACTTGATACGTCGGGGCTTTCAAATATAAACATCAACACCGCCGACAGTATGCCGCACACGTAAAACTGTATGCAAGACAATTTTAGTCCGTTATATATAGCCGCATACTTGTCTATAGCCATTATCTGAAACGTAAATACAAACGCACATATAAATACAAGTGTGTCTCCCGTTGACAGCACAAGGGATTCCTTCATACAGAGAAGATACATTCCCGCCATTGCCAATACAACGGCTACCCACACGTTTATTCCTATTTTCTTTTTTAGGAATAAGCCGAATATTGGTATAATAATTATGTAAAGGCTTGTCAGAAATCCCGCTTTACCAACGGTCGTATAAAGAATACCGTACTGCTGAAGCGTACACGCTATCATCAAAAATATACCGCATACCGCTCCCCCGACGAAAACGCCTTTCGGATTATAATCCTCTCTGTTTTCTCCGGGGTCTTTTTTTCCTAAGGTAAACACAAGCGGCAGAAGCACCGTTCCACCTAACAAAAACCTTACAGCCTGAAACGTCAACGGTCCTACGTACGCCATTCCTTCGCTTTGAAATGACATAGCAGCACCCCAAACGAGTGCCGCTACCGTAAGCATTATGGCTGCTCTGAATTTTTTAAAACTCATAATTCAAAACATTTTCCTTTTTTACTTAAACAATATTTTTTCTACAGCCTCAACCGCAGTTCTGATGCAGTCATCGCATGATGCCGTGGGTCTTCCGGTGTTGCTTCCCTTTATATCCGAGCACACAAATGCACCGCAACACTTTTCAAACTCGTCAACTATCTTTGCCGTAGTCTTATAAGTATCGGATTTGGTAGAGTTGTTTATATCGCCACTGCTCGAAACAAGTCCGCAAAGTGCCGTTGCTCCGCTAAGCGCGCCGCAAGTGTTTTTGCGGTTACCCATCCCTGCCCCTAAGCCCTCGCTGATTCTGTATAAGGTTACTTCGTCAACGTCCGTCTTATCGGCAAAAGCGCAAAGTACCGATTGAGCGCAATTATATCCTTTGTTATGCAGTTCAAATGCCTTTTCTAAATATTTGCTCATTTTTTTCTCCGTTCTTTTCAGCAGAATTCTGTTTCATCAACGTATTCGTCTGTCAATATCTCCGTTTCGCCGTCATCATACATATATTCGTCATCGCCGAGGAATTCAGAAAGAAGGTCCTCTTCTGCCTTAACCCTCTTCGCGTGCTTGTAAAGCAATACGCCGCCTGCTATACCGCCCGCCGCCGACATCGCCAACAACACTGTCGCAAGATTCTTTTTCTTTGCAAAAAGCAAGAAAAACAGAATCATCATCGAAATTGACTGAATAACAAGAGTTATCCCCGCATAAAAAGCTGTCTTCTTAATCATATCTGTATTATCCTCCTATTTTTAATTTTTATATCTGTGCTTGTGATTTCAAATATGCATTGATAAAACCGTCAATCTCGCCGTCCATTACTGCAGAAATATTACCGTCTTCATACCCCGTTCTCGTATCCTTCGCTAAGGTATAGGGCATAAATACGTATGACCTTATCTGTGCACCCCACTCGATATTCGTCTTAACACCCTTGATGTCTTCAATCTTATCAAGCTTTTCGCGCTCTTTTATTTCCATCAGCTTCGCTTTCAGCATCTTCATCGCCGTTTCTTTGTTTTGAAGCTGGCTTCTCTCTGTCTGACATCCTACTACGATACCCGTCGGTATGTGCAGAATTCTGATAGCTGAGTCGGTCTTGTTGATGTGCTGACCGCCCGCACCGCTTGAACGGTGAGCCGTTATCTCAAGCTCTTCTTCTTTAAGCTCAATCTTTCCGTCGTCTTCAAACTCGGGCATAACTTCTACCGATGCAAATGAAGTATGTCTCCTGCCCGACGCATCAAAGGGGGATACACGAACCAAGCGATGTACTCCGTTTTCACCCTTAAGATAACCGTAAGCATTTTCGCCCTCTATCATTATAGTCGCACTCTTCAATCCCGCTTCGTCGCCGTCAAGCCAGTCAATTAGTTTAACGTTATAGCCGTGACGTTCGCCCCATCTCGTGTACATACGGTAAAGCATCTGCGCCCAGTCCTGAGCCTCTGTTCCGCCGGCACCGGGGTGGAATGATACAATTGCGTTATTCTTATCATATTCACCCGATAGCAGAGTTGCTATTCTTCTCGTTTCGATTTCTTCGGTTATTGAATTCTGTTCGCCCAAAACCTCTTCAAGAAC
>JAZNCH010000017.1:0-8364 GCA_045587445.1 Eubacteriales bacterium
GTACCTCTAAAAATTATTTCCTACATAATATGCAAGGTTAGCACTCTTCGTCACAAGAATTGTACATATTATCAAGAACTTCTCTTGTGATACCTGCTTCCATAAGAGCTTTACCCTTCTTCTCAAGGTCACGAAGCTGATAGAGATACTGTCTCCTGCGATACTCAAGCCTTGCCTTTCTTCGTGCAAGCGCTACCGCTTCAGAGGCATTAAGCCTCTCTATCTCCTGCTCTACCTGCTCGTCTGTAAGTCCGTATTCTTTCATTTTGTTTTCCTTTCTTACTCATTTGTGCTTAAAGCACAATCGTTGGGTAAAAAAATAAGGTCATCTACAGAACAACCATACAATGCAGCGAGAGCTTTTCCCGTCTCAATATCGGGTGTGCTTTTACCACTCTCATAATTTACTATGGTATTCTTGCTTTTTTTGAGTTTTTTTGCCGTTTCCTCCTGAGTCAAACCTGCATTGACTCTTGCGGCTTTCAATGTGATTTTCATTTTTTCCTGTCTCCTTTTTTGTTGAATTGTGCTTTAAGCACAGTTACATAATAACACACGTTTCGACATTTGTCAATACCAAAAGCAAAAAAAATTGTGCTTTCCTCTTGACTTTTTGTGCTTTAAGTACTATAATATATGCGAGGAGGTGATAAAATGGATAACAAAAATATATTCGCTTCAAATCTAAAAAAGTATATGGAGGTGAAAGGTAAAAGCAGAAATGACATAAGCGAAGCATTAGGCATCAGTTATTTTACCGTAACCGATTGGGTAAATGGCAAAAAGTATCCAAGAATGGATAAGGTAGAGATGTTGGCAAATTACTTTGGTATTCAGAAATCCGACCTCATAGAGAATAAGACTGTAAAAAACACCCCCGAAGAGCCGAAGCTTTCCGAGGGAGAAAAGATACTTATTGACCTATTTAGGCGTGTTCCCGAAGACAAGCAACAGATGCTACTTCGGATGATTCGTGCTGCTTTAGGAAGCCGAGAATAATGACAGTAGCTGCCATCAGCGCTTGTTCAGGATTATCGCTGTTGCGAATAATTCTAATAAGTTCCTTTTCATTTTCTGTCATACTAATTCTCCTTTCAATTAAAGCAACTAAATGTTTTATTTTAGTGTAACCTATTACATTGTAATTGTCAAACAATTTTCGACATTCGGAATATTGTTTCTGACACAATTATAACTCAGCTAAAATTTCATTTCAATACCCACCTTTGACCATCGAATACCCAAGTTTATCACTTCTATATGGCCAAGAATTACTCGCAAAGAGACAAGAAAGGACACTATTATGTGGCTTGATAATCTAAAAGAATTGAAAAAAGAGAAAGGAATGTCAGCAAAGCAGATTGCAGATAAGACAAACTTGCCCGAAAGGACTGTCAACCGTATCTTATCAGGAGACACGGATAACCCCTATGTGGACACCCTCCACCGTATTGTTACCGTCCTCGGAGGCTCGCTTGATGATATCCTTGCCGATACGAAGGTTGTAGTCGCTACCGAAAGTCTTGTAGAGGTTAAGGAGAACGCCAATGTTGTAGAAGCCGAGCGTGACCTGATCCTCGTTGAGAACGAAATGCTAAAGACCAAGAACGCTGCTCTATCAACCGAGATAGAGCTTCTTAAAAAGGAACTTCAGCACAAAGAAGAACTCCTTGCCCTGCATAATTACTACAACAAAATCAAACCGAATAACTAAGGATATTATGTATTAAGAGGGATTTAACAAATGAAAGATTATTTTAAGATATTCAAAAAAGGACTAATGGAGATTCCTTCTTGCTTGTTTAGTTTCATAAAAAAACTTTTTCCAAATGCTTGGTTTTATTTTATGTTTTCCTTGATACCTTTGGGAATTGCACTTATAGCAATGTCTCTTGTCGAGGCATTAACTCATAACAGTATAGCAGCAGATTTGGTGTTTAAGATTCTATCCACCATAGGTCAAATCATTCCATTATCGGTCTCTCTCTACTTATCAGAGTGGGAACTAATAGAAACCAACGAAGATTCGGCAGAAATATGTTTTACTATATGCGCATTAGTAATAGCAGCACTATGGCTGTAATTATAAAGGAGGAGGTAATGAAAGCTTATACATTCATCGCCTACTGCACCTTCGGTAAAGGTGACTCAGGCGAGACCGAAGTTGAGGTTGAACTTACAGACGAAGAAGCCGAAATGCTTGAGCGATACGGCAAGCAGGCGGACATATACTACGAAGGTTTTTCGAGATGCAGGCAACTCACAAACCTATATGACAAGATATATGCCATTGCAGTTAAGCAAATGACCGAGGAAATGAATGACTTTGGGGATGAGGATCATTCGGAAGATTGGCAAGTCGATGATACTTATGCCTGCGGAGTTAATTTCCCATATGAATTTGAAGATATGTTAATCGAAGAAGAATAAAAGGAGGATGCAACTTGTACAACTATATCGATTTTACCCAATTCAAAGCAGACGAAATACTTGTATATCTGCGCAAATCCCGTTCTGACGATCCTCTTTTGTCAGTAGAGGAAGTCCTCTCTAAGCATGAAGCAATCCTTGACGAGTGGGCAGAAAAGTATCTCGGAGAGAAAATTCCCGAAAAGAATAAGTACAGAGAGGTTGTATCGGGAGAGACCATTGCAGACCGACCTGAGATACAGGTTATCTTAAAGAAGATAGAATCCCCAAAAATCAAGGCAGTCTTGATTGTGGAAGTTCAGAGACTTTCAAGAGGAGACCTTGAGGATGCAGGTCGAATAATTAAATTATTCAGATTTACTAACACTCTTGTCATAACACCGCAGAAAACCTATGACCTTCACGATGAATATGACAGAGACAGCTTTGAGCGAGAACTAAAGCGAGGTAACGAGTTCCTTGAGTATACAAAAAAGATAATGGGTAGAGGAAAAGCACTCTCTATCAGCCAAGGCAACTATATAGGCTCTATTCCCCCTTATGGATATGAAAAGGTATGGGTAATGGAAGGTAAAAGAAAATGCCCCACCCTCGCTATTAAAGAGGATGAGGCAAACGTAGTCCGTATGATATTTGATATGTACGTAAATCAAGATATGGGCAGACCGAATATCTGTACTCGCCTCGATGAAATGGGAATCAAGCCGCCAAGAGGTGAACATTGGAGCCGTGCTGCACTTAAGGATATGCTTGAAAATGTGCATTATATAGGCAAGGTTAAATGGGATTGGAGAAAGACTATTACCATTGTTGAGGATAGCGAAATTTTAAAGACACGCCCTAAATCCAAAGTAGGCGAATACCTTGTATATGAGGGTAAGCACGAAGCTATTATAACCGAGGAGCTTTTCAACGCAGCAAGAGAAAAGCAAGGACGAAATCACCGAGCTAAACCAACCACAAAGGTAAGAAATCCTTTTGCAACGCTTTTATGGTGTCATTGTGGATACTCAATGTCATTAAGGACATATAAATATCACGAAAGCAAACCACGGTTAATATGTCAGAATCAAACACACTGTCATACCGGCTCTTGCACTTATGAAGAAATGGAGAATATTGTTGTTAACACTTTAAAGGAGTGTATCGAGGATTTTGAAATCCGCATTAAAAACGACCAAGGCGATTCAATAAAGCTCCATGAAAAGCTGCTTAAGACTCTTGAAAAGAAAATGCAAGAACTTGAAGCTAAGGAACTCGCCCAATGGGAAGCACAGGCAAATCCCGATCCTGCACAGAGAATGCCTCCGCACATATTCAAGATGCTGAATGAAAAACTCCTTAAAGAAAAGGAAGAAGTCAAAGAGGCTATGTGTAACGCACGCAAGAATGCGCCAAGCTCTATTGACTATAAGGAAAGGCTTTGCAGATTCTCCGAGGCTTTAGATGCTTTACTCGATCCCGAAGTAGATGCTCAAAAAAAGAATAGGCTACTAAAGGACTGCATTGAAAGAATAGAATACAAAAGAGAAAAGCCTGAGCGAGTAACAAACCCCGAAAAAAGAACAAAGAAAAACGGTAGAGAAAAAGGCAAGAGCCTCAAGCCTAACCCACTTAAATCAGGAGCAACATGGACTAACCCACCTATCGAGATTGACATCAAATTGAAGGTGTAATTTTTTGCACCTTCTATATCCAACATTGATGAGCGTATTCCTCCGTACCGATATCCGTCAGCGTAGCGATTACCTTGCTCGATGGCATTGCGTAACGCTGATTAAGATATCTCATCGCCGCACCTACCTCTCCGTCAGGTCCGCCAAGCGCATCTATTATGATGCCCGCAAGACGAGGGTTGGGATTTTTTATTTTTACGGGATATTGAAGCTTTTTTTCATAAATCCACATATTTTACTCCTCCTTTCCCACCGTGTGCCACGGCCACGGTCCATCTGCCCAGGTCCACTTATTACCTTCTACGTCAGATGCCGTAATCGGTCCGTATTTTGCCGAATATTCTTCGGTCACATCTTCGAGATTGTGCACTACTTCCTTGTAATATTCGAGTGCCTGCCGGCACTGAGGATGGGTGTCGAGGAAAAGCTCGGTTTCGACCTTCGCAAAGCACAGCGACTGTATTTTTCGCATAAGCGACGCACGCTCGGCGCTGTTGTTTCCCGCATTATTCATTACCGTATACCCCCATAGGCTTATCAAGATCCTCAAAAAGCGTTCCTCTGCCAAGCGCCTTATCTACCGTATAAAGCATCTGCCAGCGCTGTATGGGATTGTAAGAATAAGCGAGCGGTTTGGTATCAAGGCAATCCACACAGCCAACGCCGTCGCTTTGCGGACCACAGCCAAAGCCGACGCCCGTGTCACCCATATTGCCGATATCAGTACCGTTGCCGTTCATACCGTTTGAACCGTTCGTGCCATTGGTGCCGTTAGTGCCGGAGCGCACTCTGCCGGTGCAATCACGACCGACTGTGGCTCCGCCCGTCGCACTTCTGGGTAAACCGTTTTCATTTCTGTCCATATTTGTACTGTCCTTTATTTGCATTAGCGGTGTTCACCGCTACCATCATCTTATGATTGATAGTGCTTTTTGCGACAAAATATTCTATTGCATTCTTTTAAAGAGTACTATTTTTCCGTTGCATTTGTATATAACCGCTATGCACAATGCTAAAACACACACGATAACAACCACACCCGATATTCCGTTTATGAGAACAGCGGCTCGACCGCTTATATCGAGAGTATAGACTAATGAATTTATAAAATTGAACAATGACATAAATGATGCGCAAAATGCTATTATTCGTGCTATTACATAAGATAGCGGAAGTCTTCGCTTTCTATTATAATACACTGACATCATATTAAAAACGAACACAGAAACTGAGTAAATTGCAAGCAAATAAATAATGATTGCTGAATGCTTTTGCCCCCTTGATGTGAGTATAGTGTAAACAATCATTGTCGCCATAGCGATATTTAGAAAGAGCATGACAATTCCGACGGTTCTGCATCTTTGATAAAGCAAGAGCGAAATTTTCTCTCCCCACTCATGACTTTTCGCTGTCAAATATAATATATATCGCGTTGTAGCAAGCAAAACGTAGTATACCGATACCGCCGCAAACCACCGGCTGTTATAGTAAATTGCGGCGAGCATATTAAACGCCGAATAAAGCACACCGGATATCAAGCTGCGCAAAAGATACACGTTGTGTCGCACTCCGATATCAGCAAGATAAACTCTTACAAATTCAAAATCAAGCACCCTTTTTATCAATCTTGACAAAAGCATTTTCTTCATCCTTGCTCACCTCGCTGTTATTATTAACAGTTAATCATCAAAAATATTGTTTTTTATTGATTTTCGATAAGCTTTGATGTATAATAGTGATAATAAATTTTCAAAAATGGTGATTTTTATGAAAATATACAATACTCCCGAGGAGCTTATCGGAAAAACTCCGCTTCTCAGACTTGAAAAAACCGAAAAAATACACGGTGTAAAAGCAAAGCTGCTTGCGAAGCTTGAATTGTTTAATCCAACAGGAAGCGCAAAGGACCGTGCGGCAAAATATATGTTAAATGAAGCTGTAAGAAGCGGCGCTGTAAAGGATGATACGGTAATAATCGAGCCTACCTCGGGCAATACGGGTATAGGGCTTGCTTCGCTTGCCGCAGCGAATGGATACAGAGCGATAATCGTTATGCCCTCCAATATGTCCAGGGAGAGAATACGTCTTATGAAGGCATATGGAGCGGAGGTTATACTGACCGATGCGTCGCTTGGTATGAAAGGCGCTATTGCCAAAGCCGACGAGCTTGCACGCGAGATGGGAAACGCATTTATTCCCTCACAATTTGACAACCCCGAAAACACACGCGCACACAGAGAAACCACAGGTCCCGAAATATACGCGGACACGGATGGCGAGGTAGATATTATCGTGGCGGGAGTCGGTACAGGCGGCACTATCAGCGGCATCGGAGAGTACATAAAATCAAAGAATCCGAATGTTAAAATCGTTGCGGTAGAGCCTAAGGATTCGCCATACCTTTCCGCCGGAATTTCGGGTGTACATAAGCTTCAAGGAATCGGTGCGGGATTCGTGCCGAAGATTTTAAATCTTGACGTGATAGACGAGATAATCCCGATCGACACGGAATCGGCATACCGTGCCGCACGCGAGCTTGGCTCAAAAATCGGAATTTTGGTCGGTATTTCATCGGGTGCTGCACTTGCCGCTGCAATAGAGGTTGGAAAAAGATGCGAGAACGCAGGAAAGAATATCGTCGTAATATGCCCCGACGGTGGCGAAAGATACCTCTCGTCAGATTTATACGAGGAATAAGCTATGGGACTTGCACAAGAGTTTGAAAAGGAAAAACTGATAATCGGGATTATTTACAGCGACAGAGCGCTTCTCGAATCGGCGCTCTCGGCACTTTGCGAAAAATTCGGCGAAATTGAGGACATTTGCGACGAGTTTTCATTTTCCGAGGAATTTTCGCACTACTACGATGAGGAGCTTGGCGGCGAGGGACTTCGAAGAATTTACAGCTTTGAAAGACTCGTAGACCCCGCAGAGCAAGCAAAAATCAAGATTTTCACGAACGAACTTGAAATGAAGCTCTCGGTCAGAGGAAACAGACACATAAACATCGACCCCGGATTTATCAACCACGGCAGACTATTGCTCGCAACGACTAAGCCAGCCGGCTTTAGAATTCCGCTTAGTGATGGAATTTATACCGAAATGACACTGTTTTGGGCAAGGGGGGAGTGGCAAAAGCTACCTTGGACATACCGTGACTATCAATCCGAGCGTGTACAGCGCTTTATAACGAAGGTACGAAAAAAATACCTTCTTCAAAGAAAAAGTCAGAAGCAATAAAAATTAAGGTGGGAGGCTCATTTTCTCCCACTTTTTTATGAGATGAAACACGTTTTTTTCGGTGATTTTTCAAGTTTTTTTGACACTTTCTTATCTGCGAAAAAATATTGACTTTTGTTTTTTTGTATGATATTATATAATTGAATTCACGGTCATAACGGCCTAAAAATAGGAGCTTACTATGAAAAATAATTTGATGTGGGCATATCTTATACACCTTTCAGAGCATATGTGGGACGACGAGCTTTCACCTGAGCGCGGCAGTTATCTTCCCAAGATGTATACCCCTAACAACAATACCGATTTCAACGTTTGGGATGAGGTTATCTCATACCTTGCAAAATGCAAATACAACACCGTGCTCGTTGACGTTGGCGATGCGGTTAAATACGAAAGCCGTCCCGAAATCTCCGCCCCTAACGCATGGGACAAGGATTTCCTTAAGAAGAAGCTTGACGAAATTCGTGCACTCGGTATGACTCCTATTCCAAAGCTCAACTTCTCTACCTGCCATGATGCCTGGCTCAAAAAGTATTCAAGAATGATTTCCACCTCCGAATATTATCAGGTATGCGAGGATACTATACGCGAGGTTGCGGAGCTTTTCGATTCACCAGAGCTTTTCCATATTGGTTTTGACGAGGAGCGCCCATATTTCCTACGCAACAGAGAGATGATTGTGACCAGAGGCGATACACTTTGGTGGCACGACCTCAATTACATCGTGAAGCTTTGCGAAAAATGTGGCGCAAGAGCTTGGATTTGGTCGGATTACTGTTGGGAGAAAATGGACAAATTTGCGAGCAATATGTCGCGAGAGGTTCTTCAGTCCAACTGGTTCTACGGCACGTTCAAAAATTACACGCCCGATGAAATCAAAAAGTTGCCCGAGCAATATCTGGCAATCTCGGCTTACGAGGAGCTTGACAGACTCGGCTACGCTAAAATGATAAAAGAAAAAACCGGACTTCTTCCCGACCCGTATTTTTCGGCTTCAAAGCTTATGTGGATACTTGAA
>JAZNCH010000018.1:0-52708 GCA_045587445.1 Eubacteriales bacterium
TTGAACGTTTGGGATTATTCCGGGCATATCTTTAATATATTAGGACAAGTATGTCTTCTGTATTCAACACTATGGTTCTTGCTCTGCATACCCGCATTTAAAATCGCAAGACTTATAAAGGATAAGATTTTTTTGCCTCAAGAAGCCTTGCAATAAGCTCCTTCGGGCTGTATAATAAATATAATACAGTCCAAATTAGGAGAATTATATGTATAATAACATTCTTTTTGACCTTGACGGAACTCTTACGGACCCCGGTGTCGGTATTACAAACTCTGTCGCTTATGCCCTCAAAGCCTTTGGTATTGAAAATACAGACAGACGACAGCTTTATAAATTTATCGGTCCGCCGCTTAAAGACTCTTTTTCAAAGTACTATTCTCTTTCCGAAGCTGATTGCGAAAAAGCCATATTTGAATACCGAGTTTATTTTAAAGAAAAAGGAATGTTCGAGAATTCTGTCTACAATAACATTCCGGAACTTCTCCAAAAACTTAAAGCCGACGGAAAAAGACTTGTTATTGCAACGTCAAAACCCGAAGAATTTGCCATTACCATTCTCAAGCACTTTGATTTATACAAATATTTTGACTCTGTCTGCGGAGCATCTATGGACGGAAAAAGAAGCATAAAAGGCGACATTATTAAATACGCCCTCGACAAATGTAATATAACAGACTTAAATAAAACTGTTATGATTGGCGACCGGGAGCACGATGTTATAGGAGCCAAATCTGTCGGCATTGATTCTATTGGTGTCCTCTACGGTTACGGCAGCCTTGATGAACTGACCAAATCAGGTGCAACATATATTGCCGAAAACGTTAATGACATTTTAAAATTCATATAAATATAGAGGATATGGGCAAATCCCATATCCTCTATGTGTTTTCAATATACCATTTTATTTCGTCTTCTATCCAATATGCAAAACGGGTATACGGCAGTCTGTTTTCGTGTTTCTTTATCTGCTTATAAAGGGGTGCACCGTCAACCTGCCCTTCCCATATATCCGCATAACAATAATCGTACTCATCACGCTCAACCGTTTTCATAAACTCAATAGCATCTGCATGTACAAGCCTTATTTTCTCTTTATGCTCAAACTGCGGCAAAATAAATTTTTCAAAAAGTATTATTATATTTTCGCTAATCTCTACAATAGTAATACTTTTTACCTTTTCCATAAGTGATATGATATAAGGATAATAACCAAGTCCAAGTCCCAAAACAAGACATCTGCCCTCGGCTTTGTCAACGTCTATTTGCATAGAGTTTATTTCAGAAGGACATACGCTCACCCAAGGCATATTCCCTTCGTATACACTGGGAAAGAACACTCTGCTATTGAAAAATGCAAGTTTTGGAACGACAAGGTCTTCCGATAATTTTGGCATATCATACTGAAAAAACTCGCCTTTTTCATAACATGCGTTAGTCAATAGGATATTTCCGTTTGCAACCGTTGGAACTTTAATATTTTTCAGATACTTGTCTTCATATAATTCCTGTTTTTTTAAACATTTGGCATTGGCAAACAGCTTTTTCAAATAGTCGTCATCTGCATAGTCCCAAATATTTAACAAATCGCACAACTTTTTCACTACGTAAAAGATTTCAAAATCACCTTTGTAATATCCCTCTTTTGCTAATTTTTCAAGCTGCTCTTTGGGGTATTTCTTTTTTTCTTTTTCAAGCTCCGAAGAAGTATAGTTCACTAAAGGAGAGGTTTCAATTATCTTTTGAGAAATATAACTTGAAAGCTTTAAGCTTGCTTCTTTGTTCATTAATTCACCTTAATCAAATAATTTCAATGCAGGCATTGCCGCAACAATAGCGTTATCAAAATCGGGCACAAATCTGCATTCAAGTGCAATTTTGCTTTATAACCGCATTTTCAACAACACTTGGATAGTCTTTTCGTATTGAACCCAAGCATACACAGTATTTTAATTAATTCTTCAAAATTTTCTTTTTTTCGTACTTTTATTTATTACTATTCTACACTAATCGGAAACCTTTTTTTGTACAACAAAAAAGCTATACACATAGAAGTTGACGACAATAACCACGACACCGGGAAACACACAAACAACATATTAAAAGCAAACATGGAACCTGTAGGAAACATCGGGAATACGAGCATTATCCACACGATTCTGCTTATAAATATTGAAAATACATTCAAAAACATGGGAGTATTTGATTTCTCCATTCCCCTCAAGGCAGTCGCAAAAACAACCGCCGGAGCTTCCAAAATATATCCGAACCCAATTATTAGAAGTTTTCCTATTCCTATATCGACAACCTTGCTTTCAGTCGTAAATAACCCTAACAAAACTTCCGGAATTAATGCCACCAAACACGCAAGCACCAACGACATTACCGTAACTGTCAAAACTCCGACCATGACTACTTTTTCAATTCGCTTAAATTTCTTTGCTCCATAGTTCTGTCCGACAAAGCTTACCGTAGCAGTACCAAAAGCCCCCTGGGCAAGATTTATGTAATTGGTTATATTCGTTCCCGCAGAACTTGCGGAAATATATTCTTTTCCGAAACCGTTTATTGTTGATTGCAACGAGATATTTGCAACGCTATAAAGAATAGAGTTAAGTCCCGAAGGAATCCCAATTCTTATTATATTTGCCAGCTCCTCCTTGTGAAATGTCAGTTTACGTAAATCCACTCTCATATCATCATTGCGATTTATCATTATTCCCAATATCCACAAAGATGATACCATTTGAGAAACAACCGTTGCGATAGCAACCCCTGCCGCTTCCATTCCAAAAAAGATAACCAAAATAAGATTTAATACAACGTTTACGGCTCCTGACACGCTTAATATGTAAAGAGGGCGCTTCGTATCTCCGCTTGCCCTCAAAAGTCCCGCACAGAAATTATAAAGCATTGAAAAAGGAGACCCTATAAAAATAATTGACATATATCTGACAGCATGGTCTATTACGTCGGGAGGAGTATCCATCAATGTAAGTAACGGTCTCGACAACAATACTCCGACGACCGCCAAAAACAGACCGTTTGAAAGTGCCAATGCTATTGAAGTGTGAACGGTTTGGCTTATACGCACCTTGTCTTTTGCACCAAAAAATTTTGCACAGGTTACCGTAGCGCCTACAGATATTCCGACAAAAAGATTTAATATTAAATTTGTTACGTGAGTCGTAGAACCTACAGCCGCATGAGCAATTACTCCAGCAAATTTTCCTACAACCATTTGGTCAGCAGTATTATAAAACTGCTGCAAAAGGCTTGTAGCTATTACCGGTAAAGCAAATATTATAAGTTGTTTTAATATAGGGCCTTGAGTAAGGTCCATTCCTTTTGTATTTTTCAAAGAAATCCCTCTTTTATTCTTGCCTACATTTTCGCAAAATCATTTGGTCGTCTTTAAAATTTTGGGCTCATATGTCTTACGATATATAAAAATACAATATAACCTTATAAGTATTTAAACAATAGAACCGCCGGGGTGCTTCACGTCTAACCCCTCGGCATAAAGATGTGAAGTGTCGGTATAGCAATAACACCTTGGCGATGTCCAACCATTTTCATAGTTCTTAAAATTAATCACCGTTACGCCGGTATGAAAATGGGCGAAAAACGACGACCACATTATATGAAGCGGGATGTGTAAAAGCTCTGAAAGCCAAAGTCTTGACGATATTGCATGGCAGAACAATGCGACCTTGTCTTCGTTTGGTCTTATAATTCTGTACAGTCCGTTTTCTTCTTTATATCCAAGTCTTTCTAAAAACTCTCTTCCGTTATCTCTTATGTAGTTAAAAGGACCTTCTATTTTTGACCCGGCCAACGCCTTGCATTTAAACATATCGGGAAAAGGTATATCCATTTCACCGTTTTCACGCATAAGGGTACTTTGAAGCAAACTAAGCGACACAGGCTCACCGTTGGGATAGGTTGTTAATTCATCGCCGTGAATTTCGTGCGCCCATTCTTCGATATTGCATTCGAGTCCGAGAAGTCGGCATGTTGGCTGAGCAGTCTGTATTGCCCTTCCCATAGGAGACGAGTAGACGGCATTAATCCCCGCCTTTTGCAAACGCTTACCAACAGCTTCTGCTTGTATTTTTCCAAGCTCGGTCAATGAATCATTTGCGTAATCAGGATCGCCATGACGAACTATATATAAAATCATTTATAAATCCTCACAATAAACTATCAATATAATAATTATATCACATATAACACTATCAAACAAGCAACCTTTTCAAATTTTTTGAAATTTTTATCAAAAAAGCAGTACTTTTTTTCCTCAAAAAAGCAAAAAAGCTATTGACATTATTAAAACAATGTGATATTATTACAAGGTACGAAAAACAAATGCGCTGCTAGCTCAGTGGATAGAGTGCCCGGCTACGAACCGGTAGGTCGCAGGTTCGAATCCTGCGCGGCGCGCCAAAAAGGAAAAGTACACCTTGCGTGTTCTTTTCCTTTTTTTGTGTGTGCAATTCAAAGCAGGATTCCAAGGGGAAGCGGTAGTGAATTGACAGTCCGGTGGACTAGCTAGGGGTTCCCCGAAACGCACGAAGTAAGTTTTGGGGGTTCTCTTGGAGAGCCGCGGAAGACCGAGCGCGTAGGTCGCGCGAGACCGTATCCTGTGCAGAACAAATTATATCTATGAAAACTTGTACAAAACCTTAAATTCAAAATGCGCGTCTCTACGTGCAATGTTAATCTCATCATGCAGAACTGCCAAAAAAACAACAAATGACACATTTGAAATCAATAAACATTAAATATATATATTGTATTAAAGCAATTCATTACACATAGATAACAAAACAAGCTTACCTTTCCGTTATTTTCGGAAAAGAAAGCTTGTTTTTATATATTCAATTTACATATTACTTCCGTTATTTGTATCGTTATAGTCAAAGCCATTGTTAATATCAAAAGTTGGCTGTTCAAGCGGTTGTTCGGGGTGTTCTTTTTCATATTTTTTAAGCTTATAATATCCCGATATTCCACTGATCATAGAAACAATGATCCAGCCGTGGAATACTGCGTCCATTATAATATCAGCATTCATCCCGCGCCATACAAACATTATAACCGTGTCAATAAACATAAGAACCAACGAGCCAATTAAGCCTCCGACTTTTCCTTTTTTGGAAAAGAACCAACAAAGGACGTACAACAATACTATAAGCAATGCCGCACTTACCAAGAATGCCAATACGCCGTTATTCATAAAATTATAATCAGCGATATTCTCCTCATAATATTCCGCAGGGTATTTCCCGCATAAATACATACCAAGGTCAAGAAGCAGATATGGAACCCAAGCGGTAAACAAAAAATATGTATTCGAGTTTGCCACCAGCAATAGCCCGTTAATTAATGTAAAAGCAACAACCAACAATATACTTCCGCCTGCAGAACTATAACTTCTTTCATATAACTGTTTTTCATTCAACTGATTTTGATTTTTGTTACCAAAAAGTTTACCCATAATCTTTTCTCCCTTGTAGTTTGATTTCTATAACATATTTTAACACTCAATATGACTTTTGTCAACATTCTTCACAACACCACCGATGCATATTTTTATGCATAAACTCCCTACTTATGCATATTCCTTGTCAAATATAACACATTTTCTTTTAAAAAACTAATTCTTATTATAATATTATGCAAAAACAAACCAAAACACTTGATTTTTTGAATAAATAGTGATATAGTTATAATACAAAAAAATTATATTGTGAGGTTGACATTATGAAAAAAATAATCGCATTACTTTTAACAATCGTACTTTGCACAGCCGTTCTCGCCAGCTGCTCAAACGCTGCTGAGAAACAGAGCCTTGAGTCTATCAAAGAAAA
Organism: Eubacteriales bacterium; assembly: GCA_045587445.1. Classification (GTDB taxonomy): domain Bacteria; phylum Bacillota; class Clostridia; order Oscillospirales; family CAG-272; genus RGIG1995. Next base: position 5,874 of record JAZNCH010000018.1, read on the forward strand.
GGGCGAACTCGTTGTTTACACAAACGCTGAATTCCCTCCTTTTGAATATCTTGCAAACGGTGAACCCACGGGTGTTGATATGGACATCGCCAAGGCAATTGCTGATGAAATCGGCGTTGAACTTAAGATTGAAAACGTTAAGTTTGATACCATCATATCATCTGTTCAGTCAGGTAAGGCAGCTATGGGTGCTGCAGGTATTACAGTTACCGAAGAAAGAAAAGAATCCGTTGATTTCTCTATCTCTTACACAACAAGCACACAGTACGTTATTCTCCCCGTTGAAGCTGAATATGCAAACATCACTTCCCTCAAGGGTATGAACATCGGCGTTCAGCTCGGTACAACCGGCGACTTCATTATTTCCGATGAAGTAAACGGCTACAAAGACGACGACGGAAACGACGTTAAGGGAGTTCTTCAGGATTCCGGTGCGTCAGTTACTACATACAATAACGCTAACCTTGCTGCAGAAGCTCTCAAGTCAGGTAAGATCAAGGCTGTAGTAGTTGATAAGCTCCCCGCTGAACTCATCGCAAAGAACAGCGACGGCAAGCTCAAGGCTGTTGAGCTCGTTTACGAAGACGGCTCCAACACCGCTGAATCATATGCAATATGCGTTGCGAAGGGCAACAACAGTCTCCTCGAAGTTGTTAACAAGGTTATCAAAGACCTTCTCGAAAGCGGTAAGATCGACGAATACATTGTTACACATACAACAAACGCTCTCGCGTAAGTTTTAGTTTAAACTTAATATCTATTACCACTCTCCCACCGCTATTTCGGCGGTGGGAGAGTAAGTATTCTAAATTCATTTTTATTTTTAGTAAAAAGGTATTTGAATTATGCAGTTTTTTGAATCGATAGCTCAGCAATTCAACAAAACGTTTATTGTTGACGACCGATATATGTACTTTCTAAAGGGGTTGCAGAACACGATAATAACCGCGCTCGCCGCCACCTTAATGGGTATTATAATCGGTGTAATCATCGCTATTATAAAAGTATTACACAAAAAGACGGGGAAGCTGAAAATTCTCAATTGGATATTCGAATTATACACGACTGTAATCAGAGGTACTCCCGTTGTTTTACAGCTTTTGATTTCGTATAACCTTATTTTTGTTTTTTCAAACAATGCCGTAATGATTGGTATTATCGCTTTCGGTATAAATTCGGGCGCGTACGTTTCTGAAATTATCAGAGCAGGTATTATGGCAGTTGACGACGGTCAGACGGAGGCAGGTCGTTCACTCGGTCTTTCACAGCTTCAGACAATGAGACTTATAGTTTTGCCTCAGGCTTTCAAAAACGTACTTCCCGCTTTGGGTAACGAATTTATTGCCCTTTTGAAAGAAACGTCGGTTATCGGATACCTCGGCGTTATGGACTTGACGAAAGCGGCAGAATCGGTTATCAGCCGTACCGCCAACGTATATTTTCCATATCTTACAATAGCCATTATTTATCTTATAATGGTTCACGGCTTATCAAAGCTGTTCAATATGCTCGAAAGGAGATTTGCGCAAAGTGATAGAAGTTAAGAACTTATGTAAATCTTTCGGCAAAAACGACGTCTTAAAGAATATTAACTACAAGATAGAAAAGGGCGAAAAGATTGTTATTGTCGGTCCTTCGGGTTCGGGTAAGAGTACGTTTTTGCGATGCTTGAATCTTCTTGAACTTCCCTCCTCGGGTGAGATTTGGTTTGAAGGAATACAGATAAACGCAAAAGCTACGAAAATTGATACCATCAGGCAAAAGATGGGTATGGTTTTCCAGCAGTTTAATCTTTTCAACAACAAAAACATACTCGATAATATAACTCTTGCTCCCATCACCTTAAAGTTACAGACTAAAGAAGAGGCAGAAGCAAAAGCTATGGCTCTTCTTGAAAGAATTGGACTTGCCGACAAGGCGAAAGCATACCCCTCTCAGCTTTCGGGCGGTCAGAAACAGCGTGTCGCAATTGTAAGAGCGTTGGCAATGAACCCCGATGTTATGCTGTTTGACGAACCCACCTCGGCTCTTGATCCCGAAATGGTAGGCGAAGTTTTACAGCTTATGACAGAGCTTGCCGAAGACGGAATGACTATGGTAGTTGTTACTCACGAAATGGGTTTTGCAAGAGAAGTCGGAACGAAAATTCTGTTTATGGACGAGGGAAAGATTATGGAAGAAGCTCCCCCACAGGAATTCTTCAGCAATCCCAAGCACCCTAGACTTCAGGATTTTCTTTCAAAAGTATTATAAGCAAAATGAGTGTGGATAAAAGTCCACACTCATTTATTTTATCATCAAAAAAGCCCACACAATTTTGGTGGGCTTAGATTAATTATTTAATTTTATCGAGAAGATTATGTATTCTGTTTACAGGGTTAAGAAGCTCGCTGATAGTTGCGTCGTGATTGAGCGTATCAATAAGCATAGCCACGTATTTACACATATTAACTTCATGGTACCAAGGCTTTTCAAGAAGCTCGGGTTTTCTGTAATTGAGGTTTGTCGTAAAGATTTTAGTAATAAGTCCCTGTTTATATGCTTCATCAAACTTGTCAAAACCGTTACAGAAAAGACCGAAGGTTGCAAATACAAATACTCTCTTTGCCCCCTTAGCCTTAAGCTGAGCCGCAACGTCAAGCATTGAATCACCGGACGAAATCATATCGTCAACAACGATAACATCTTTACCCTTAACCGATTTGCCGAGATATTCATGCGCTTCAATGGGATTTCTTCCGTCAACAACTCTTGTATAGTCGCGTCTCTTGTAGAACATACCGAGGTCAAGACCGATTACGGAAGAATAATACATACTTCTGCTCATCGCGCCCTCATCGGGGGATATCATCATTACGTGTTCTTTATCAAGAATAATGTCCGGCACTTCTTTAACGATTGCCTTTATCATTTGATATGTAGACTGAACACTGTCAAAACCGTGATTAGGGATAGCGTTCTGTACTCTTGCATCGTGTGCATCAAATGTGATTATGTTGGTAACCCCCATATTCACAAGCTCTTGAAGAGCTACTGCACAGTCAAGCGATTCTCTTGCAGATCTTTTATGTTGTCTACCCTCGTAAAGCATCGGGATAATTACGGAAAGTCTGCGCGCCTTACCTGCTATAGCACCTATAACTCTCTTTATATCCTGAAAATGATCATCTGGACTCATAGGCACGACCATATCATACATTTTATATGTTACTCCATAGTTAAATACGTCGGCAATAATAAACACATCATGTCCGCGAAGACTGTGTTTCAAATGGCATTTTGCTTCGCCCGTACCAAACCTGGGACAGTCTGCATTAACAACAAAAGATTCGTCTGTATTTCTCCATTGTTTCAAATAATAATCTACATTTCCGGCAAATGTCTCGCCGCCCCTCATACTGATTACACTAAGCTCACCAAAAATATTATCTTTCATACTTTCCCCCATAACAGATTTTTGACGTTTTATTGCAACTTAAGCAATTATTATCTATATTATAACACACTTTATTCAAAATGAAAATACAGTTTTTCAATTTTTATTATTTTTTTATAATATTTTTTTATTCTAAAACTATTTTGTGTTTGTTTTTTCGTATTTTATAAAATTGTGTAAATTTGGTGTTTTTTTTACATAGATTATTGAAAAAATTTTTCCGCTATGTTACAATGGTTCAGTGTTATCAGGCGAGTAATTAATTATTATATAAATGTTAGATATAGTTCTCCCGATTATCAAAAACAGTAATTAATAAAACCGATGCTCAACTTAATCTCAAATAGACGACGATGGATATATCTGCTTACTTGAGAAAAAAGACATTTCCGAGCATTCGGTATTATTTGACGAAATTAAAGACTCAAGTCATTATAGATCCGTTGGGAAAGTCTTTCTCCCCCATCAAAACTTGCTGCAAATATTTTAATTAATACACATTAAAAGGAGTACACCATGAACATTAAATTTATCGGGCTAAATGAAGAGCTTAACACCGGCGTCGGTATTCTTGCCGATTATATGGGTGTAACCCTCGGCGAAGGCGGTTATGAATTCACCGTTACCCAAAAGGGCGGCTGTAACCTCGTTGTAAACCTCGAAAACAAAAAAGGTACTATCGTTTACGCCGAAAAGTGTAACTTTTTCAGAGCGTTTGGTCTTGCGGTTGAACACATTTCTGACGGCGAAGAAAGTTTCAAGATTGAAGAAGTTCCCCAGTTTGAAATGAACGGACCTATGTTCGACGTAGCTCAGGGTAATGCAGCATTTAACGTAAAGACATTGAAAGAAGTGATTAAGCAATTAGCTCTTATGGGACTTAATACCCTTATGCTCTACGCAGAAGATACTTTTGAAGTAAAAGAACAGCCGTACTTCGGTTATATGAGAGCAAGATATTCAGAAGAGGAAATGAGAGAACTTGACGACTATGCTTATGATCTCGGTATTGAAATGATTCCCTGTATTCAGACTCTCGCTCATATGCCGGATACACTTCGTTGGAACTGTTTCTACAATATAAGAGACTACGAAGAATGTTTGCTCGTAGGCAAACCCGAAACCTATAAATTCATAAGAGATATTATCACCGCCGCCTCCCGCCCTTTCAGAACAAAGAAAATTCATATCGGTATGGATGAGGCTTGGAAACTCGGCAGAGGAAAATATATTGACCACTTCGGTTACAAGCCTGCAAATGAAATTATGCAAGAGCATTTGACAAAGGTTATGGAAATTGTTAATGACCTCGGACTTGAGCCTATGATGTGGGACGATATGTTTTTCCGTACGGTAGGCAACAAGAATTATTATCAGCCCAATATTATATTTCCCCAGTCTACTATTGATATGGTTCCCAAGAATATGGGTTGCATTTACTGGGATTATTACAGGATCACACAAGAAGAATATGAAAAAGCCATTCCTACTCACCAACAGCTTACAGACAACGTAATTTTCGCAGGCGGTATTTGGACTTGGATAGGCTACAGCCTTGCTTGGAATAAGACAAAAGTATCAACGGAATGCTCTCTCAATGCTTGTAAGAAAAAAGGAATTAATAAAGTATTTATGACAACTTGGGGCGACAACGGTACGGAGTGTTTGCTCACAACAACCCTTATCGGTTGTCAGCTCTATGCAGAACACGGATATGCTGAAACAATAGACTACGATAAATTTGCAAAGAGATTTAAATTTATATGCGGTGCAAACGTTGAAGATTTTGCTCTTCTTGAACGCCTTGACAGAACCCCCGATATGCTGCATATGGAAGATTCCTCAAGATACAACCCCTCGAAATATCTTATGTGGCAGGATATATTGACAGGTCTTGCAGATAAGAACATCGAAGGCGTTGAGCTTGACAAGCACTACGAAAAGCTTGCTGAAGAAATGAAAGCTGCTATCGGAAGAAACGGAAAATATGACGACGTGATTGAATTTAGCTACCACGCAGCAAACGTACTCGCAAAAAAATCCCAAATGGGACTCCGCCTCACAGCCGCTTATAAAGCAAACGACAAGGCCGCTCTCAAGAATTTTGCAGACGCGGAACTTCCCGACCTTATTAACAGAGTTAATGACCTTTGGGAATGCCACAGAACAAATTGGTTCAAGATTTACAAGGCATTCGGTTGGGATATTATGGATATGCGTTACGCTTCTCTCATTGGTAGAATCAAGAGTGCGATTATAGAAGTAAATCAGTATCTCAATGGAGAAATGGAAAAAATTGAAGAACTTGAAGAAACAAGACTCCCTCTCCACGGCCAAGATGGTCCTATCCATTATATGAACTTCTACGCCCAAATAGTTTCGCCCTCAAGAATCGCCCCCGAAGCATAAGAAAAAACACATAAAAATTGCACACGAAATCGTGTGCAATTTTTTATGTATTATTATCTTTCTTCTCTGTAGTAGTTTATACCGCAGCAGGTAGGTTGTTCTCCTCTGCCCTTGTCTCTTATGGAGGAAACGACAAGAACTATAAAGGTTATAGCAAACGGAAGCATCTGGTAAAATTCATTAGGTATAACGTCTACCCAACCAAGAACACTCGGAAACGCTTCTTTAAGGTTCCCTTTCCAAGATTGCAATACAGTCAATGCACCAAAGAGGAATGACCCGAAAACAGCTTTCGCGGGATTCCATTTTGCAAAAATAACCAATGCAACAGAAATCCAACCCATACCGTTTATCCAGCTTTCATTCCATGCGCCACCGTTTATAACAACGCCAAGGTAAAGTCCGCCAAGCCCTGTTATACCTGCACCGCACACCGTATGCATATAACGGTAGAGTGAAACGTTTACACCGCACGCGTCAGCCGCACCGTAATTTTCACCTGTCGCTCTCAATTTCAGTCCCGTCTTCGTCTTTGTAATATAAATCCAAAGAGCCACAGCAACAAAAACCGATATATAGACCATTATATTATACGAGAACAACAACGTTCCAATATATGGAATATCACGAAGCTTGGGAATTCCTATATCCGACTTCATAAAGACCATCTGTGAAGCCTCGTCCATTATCGGATATATGCCACTGCTCGTCAAAGACCTGCCGACAAATTCATATACGCCTACACCGAATATTGTCAGCGTAAGACCTGTTACGTTCTGATTTGCCTGAAAAGTAATCGTAAGGAATGAATACACAAGTCCGCCAAGTGCCGCGCACAAGAATGCGGCAAGGATTGCAACTATCATACTATTCGTCTTACAGCCGAAATAATATCCGCCGATAGCCCCCATAGCCATAAGCCCTTCAACACCGAGGTTCAAGCTGCCCGACTTCTCGGAAACTATTTCACCCGTCGTACCGAACAAAAGCGGTACGCCCATTCTGATGGAGTAAAAAAGAAATTTTATAATCGTATTCATTTTTTACCTCCCTCAGCTTTGTTATTAAAGGTAAATACAAATCTGTAGTTTATAAAGAAGTCTGCCGCAAGAACGGTAAACAAAATTATACCTTGCAAAATCGACGATACTGCGGGAGAAATGTTAAACGAGCTTTCTGCAACACTTGAGCCTTTTGAAAGAATACACATAAGCACCGACGTAACAAGAATTCCAATTGGATTAAGCTTTGCAAGCCAAGCGACGATTACACCCGTCCACCCCACGCTGCTCGTTATACCCGTACTCAATCTGTACGAGGTGGCAATACCGGACACCTGGAACATTCCCGCGATACCTATTACAGCCGCGCTCAAAAACATAGTTCTTATTATAATCTTTGGCACGTTCATTCCGGCGTATTTTGCTGTATTGATACTATCGCCGACTATAGATATCTCATATCCGTGTTTTGTCTTCTTAAAGTAAATGAAGCATACAACAACGAGAATCAATGCAATTATCAATGAAACGTCAAATCTTATGCCATTTGCAAAAGTTACCTGAGGCAAGTGCGCATTCTCTTCCAAGGCCGCAAAATCTCTGTTATTAGGTACACCGTTATTCAACTGACCGAAATAATAAGTCTTTTTTAAGAAGATGAAGAAATAAAGAACAATATAGTTGAGCATCAAAGTAAGAAGCGTTTCGTTTGTACCGAATTTAACCTTCAAAAGTGCAGGAATAAGACCTATGATTCCTCCGCCCAATGCGCCCGCAACAAACATACACAAAAGAACAATAATACTTGACGTGTCGCCTCCTCTGAACAAATGCGCTACTGCCGCCGCCGAAATCGCTCCGGCGATAAACTGACCTTCGCCACCAACATTCCAGAACTTCATCTTAAACGCAAACGCTATACCGAGCGACGTAATCGTCAAAGGTATTATCTGCCTTATAAGACCGTTAAGGTTAATAGAGTTTTTAAAACAGCCGACAAGAATGTTGGAATAATAGCTGAACGGATTGGCACCGTTCATTATAACGAACAGACCGCCTATTAAAAGTGCTGCCATTACTGCTGCCAAATATATAGACGACGTTTTCCAAAGTGGAAGCGTATCTCTCTTGATAAGATGTATAAAAGGCTCTTTGTGCTTTTTAGGCTTCTTTCCGCTTATTTTTTCTTTGAATTCGTACTCAACTTCGCCCGTTTCAACGGTATTCTTTTTTATTTCGCCGTTTTTCTCTGCTTCTACAGCATTGGTCATAAGCAAACCAAGCTGTTCTTTGGTTGCTTCTTTGGCGTCAACTATTCCGGTAACCTTACCGTGACAAAGCACCATAATTCTGTCGCAAAGTTCTAACATAACGTCAAGGTCTTCGCCTACAAAAAGAACACCCGCGCCTTTTTTCTTCTGCTCATTCAAAATATCGTATATGATATATGAAGAATTTATGTCAAGACCTCTTACAGGATACGCAGTAACAATAACTGTAGGAGAAGATTCTATTTCTCTTCCGACAAGTACCTTTTGTACGTTACCGCCCGAAAGCTTTCTTACAGATGTTTCAGTTCCGGGTGTATTGATTTCAAGTTCTTTTATTACCCTCTTAGCCGTTTCTCGTGTTTTTTTACGGTCGACAAAAGGTCCTTTTACCTTGCTGTAGTTTTTCAGCATCATATTATCCGTGATACTAAGTGATGCCGCAAGTCCCATACCCAGTCTATCCTCGGGTACAAAGCTCATACTTATACCGAGGTTGATTATTTCACGGGTTGATTTTCCTTGTATTTCTGTATCTTTATAAACAATCTTTCCCGAATCAAGCCTTTGAAGACCTGCAATAACCTCGCAAAGCTCTTTCTGGCCGCATCCAGAAACACCGGCAACACCGAGTATTTCACCACTGTGAAGTTCAAAAGAAACGTCTTCAATAGCTTTAAGTCCTGATTCTCCGGGAACCGTAACTTTATCTAATTTAAGCAGTACTTCATCATTTTTGCACTGGGGTCTGTCGATAGCAAGCTCAACTGCCCTGCCAACCATCATATCGGTAAGCTCTTTTGCACTTGTTTCAGAGGTGTTTACCGTTCCGATACTTTCACCTTTACGCAAAATAGTAACTCTGTCGCTTATTTCAAGAACTTCGTTCAGCTTGTGGGTAATAATTATTATAGCACAGCCGCTTTTTTTCATTTTACGCAATATGGAGAAAAGCTTATCCTTTTCCTGAAGCGTAAGCACAGCTGTAGGTTCATCAAGTATAAGTACATTTGCTCCGTAGTAAAGAACCTTTAATATTTCAACAGTCTGCTTCTCGCTGACTCCCATATCACAGACGCATTTTTCGGGATCTATGTCAAACCCGAATTTGCGGCTCATTTCTCCAATTTTCTTAAATCTTCTTTTTCTTAATAAGTACTTATCCGCGCCCACTTCGTTGTCAGAGCCGATAAGTATATTATCTGCGGCAGAAAACTTCTCAACAAGCTTGAAATGTTGGTGTACCATACCTATTCCAAGTCTTTTTGAGTCCTCGGGCGATTGAATAACAACCTTTTCACCGTTTATGTAGATTTCACCTTCATCAGGCTTGTATATCCCCGACAGCATATTCATCAAGGTCGTTTTCCCCGAACCGTTCTCACCCAAAAGTGCTAATATTTCACCCTTGTTTACAGAAAGATTTATTCCCTTGTTTGCGTGTACCGAACCGAAGGTCTTGCTTATATTTTTTAGTTCAATAGCAACATTGCCGCGTGTTACCTCTGCCATAACCTCTCCTGCTTTTTTGATTTTTATTATAAATATGCTTCTCCTCCCTTATAGGAAGAGAAGCATATTCAAAATGTTTTTTAAAATTACTTAAGCGATACGCCTTCTACAAAGTAGTTCATTGTACCTGTAATAACGGAATCTTCAACAGACGCGCCGCCCGCCTTAACGATTACGTTACCTGCGTTATCCTTGAGGTCAGCGTCAGTTTTAACGATAGCACCGTCCTTGAAGGAAAGCTTAACGCCGGAGAATACGTCCCAACCGCCTTCTTTGAAAAGGTCTTTAACGAGCTTAATGTATTCAGCAGTGTTTTCTGCGCAGTTTTCAGAAAGAGGAGATACGTCTACAAGACCGTCAGCCAAGCTGCCATAGTAGTTACCGAATTCTTTCCATGTACCGTCCATAGCCGCCTTTGTTGCTGCTGTGTAATATACACCCCAGTTCCAGATAGGAGCAGTAAGGTGAGCCTTGGGAGCATCTTTTGTCATATCAGAGTTGTATCCGCAACCGAATACGCTCTTTGTCTGAGCTGCGATCTGAGGGTTAGCTGTATCGCAGTGCTGTGCAATAACGTCGCATCCGAGCTCGATAAGAGCTTCTGCATAAGCTGTCTCGTTTGCAGGGTCAAACCAGCTATTGAGAGACTTAACGTATACTTCAGCTTCGGGGTTAACGGACTGTACACCGAGAGCAAATGCGTTAATACCACTGCATGTTTCAGCAAGCTCTGTACCGTAAGCTGCTACGTAACCGATCTTGTTAGACTTTGTCTTAAGACCTGCAGCAATACCGGAAAGGTAACGAGCCTGATAAATTCTACCGAAATAGTTGTTGAAGTTTGTTTCATTGCTCTTGTAACCTGTACCATGTGAGAAGATTACGTTGGGATGTTCTTTTGCAAGAGCTTCTGTTGTATCCATATATCCGTAGCTTGTTGTAAAGATAATCTTACAGCCTTCGGATATACAAGCTTCAATAGATTCTCTGATTGCAGATTCATCATCATCAGCAATGTTAAGCTTACGAATGATCTGATCATCGGCAAGGTTGAGAGCTTTCTGCATTTCAACGATACCTAAATCGTGTGTATAGGAATAACCAGAACCGTCAGCAGGGTCACCGATGTGGATTACACCTACCTTAAATTTGTCCTCGCCGCCATTGTTCTCGGATTCGTTACCGCAAGATGCGAAGCAAACCAAAGAAACTGCAATGAGAAGCACTGCCAAAAGAATTGAAAGAAACTTTTTCATTTTGGATTTTCTCCTTTTTTTAAAATAAAATTATAATCAAGTATGAAAAACATACCGGTTATCTAAAGGTTATATTATTTTCATCAATATTGTCAATAATAGCTAATGACTCAACCTTTATACCTTTACTGCGAAGCAACTCTCCGCCTTGTTGAAATCCCTTTTCTATGACGATTCCTATACCGACCACTTGCGCGCCCGCAGCCTCAACTATACCTATAAGACCTTTCGCCGCATTGCCGTCTGCAAGAAAATCGTCTACAATCAAAACTCTATCTTCTTTTGATAAGTAATCCTTTGATACAACTATGTCATATTCCTTTCCCTTTGTAAAGGAAACAACTTTTTCGGTATATACGTTGTCACCCACGTTTTTGTGTCCGCATTTCTTTGCAAAAACAACGTCGCAGCCAAGCTCCATAGCGGTCGCGCACGCAAATGCTATGCCCGATGCTTCTATAGTGACGATTTTGTTTACCCCCATATTCGAAAACAGTCTACAAAACTCTTTTCCTATTTCTTTAAGTAACTTAACGTCAATTCTGTGATTTACAAAACCGTCAACTTTTACAATATTACCGGGGTATATTCTTCCCTCTGCTCTGATTCTGTCCTCAAGAAGTTTCAAAAAGCAATCTCTCCAATATATATTTAGAAATAAATTATACATTTATTGTACACTATTCCATCGTATTTTTCAAGAGTTTATTTCAATTTTACACAATCTTACCAACAATTCGCAGTCTTTCGATAAAACAATGTTATTTTTTAGTTTTGTTAACTATTTTTCTTGTTTTTTTAATTTTATTAAGTTGACATATGTATTTTTTTGCATAAACTTCACAAAATTAATTGATTGCAAGGAAGTTTTTGGTGAACTTTATACATTGACACTTTTACATAAAAAACAGTATAATAATATAAGATAAAAAAGAAGGTAATTATTAATTAACCCATGGAGGAAATTATGAACGCATACATTCAAAAAACTATTGAGCATGTAAGGGCTCGTAACCAATATGAGCCGGAATTTATACAGACGGTTGAAGAGGTTTTCGGAAGCCTTTCGGCTGTTTTAGACAAACATCCCGAATATGAAGAAAACAACATTCTCGAAAGAATGGCAGAACCCGACAGACAGCTCTCTTTTAGAGTTAGTTGGATTGACGATAACGGTAAAGTTAACGTTAACAGAGGATACAGAGTTCAGTTCAATTCCGCTATCGGTCCCTACAAAGGCGGACTTCGTTTCCACCCCTCTGTATATATGGGAATGATGAAGTTCTTAGGCTTTGAACAAACGTTCAAAAACAGCCTTACAGGTCTTCCCATAGGTGGTGCAAAGGGCGGTTCCGACTTCGATCCCAGAGGCAAGAGTGATGCTGAAATAATGAGATTTTGCCAGGCATTTATGACCGAGCTTTACAGGCACATCGGTCCCGATACGGATATTCCCGCAGGCGACATAGGTGTAGGTGCTAAAGAAATTGGTTATCTGTTCGGTCAATACAGAAGAATAAAAGGTAACTTTGAAAACGGGGTAATTACAGGTAAATCGTTAAGCTACGGCGGTTCTCTCATCAGACCCGAAGCTACCGGTTATGGTGCAGTATACTTCACGGTAGAAATCCTCCGTCACTTTAACGAAACCATACACGATAAAACAATTGCAATCTCCGGTTTTGGTAACGTTGCTTGGGGCGTATGTAAAAAAGCTGAACAGCTTGGTGCTAAAGTAGTTACAATATCCGGTCCCGACGGCTTTGTATATGACGAAGAAGGCGTTTTGGGCGAAAAGGTTGATTACTTACTTGAAATGCGTGCATCGGGCAGAGACAAGGTTGAAGATTATGCTAAGAAATTTCCCAATGCAAAATTCTTCAAAGGTCAAAAGCCTTGGGGAACAAAGGCAGATATTATTTTACCTTGTGCAACTCAGAACGAAGTTAATATGGAAGAAGCACAGAAAATTGTTGAAAGCGGAGCAAAATATTATATCGAAGTATCGAATATGTCTACAACTAACGACGCTTTGAAATATTTAAAAGAAAACTTATTGGCAGTAGGTCCTTCCAAGGCTGCAAACGCAGGCGGTGTTGCGGTATCTGCTCTCGAAATGTGTCAGAACAGTATGCGCTACAGATGGACTGAAGAAGAAGTAAACGAAAAGCTTCGCAATATAATGAAGAACATTCACGACGAATGCGCTTCAAGAGCACTTGAATACGAGCTCGGTTATGACCTCGTTTCCGGTGCAAACATAGCCGCTTTCCTCAGGGTTGCTGAGGCTATGATGGCTCAAGGAATTATATAAACAAACATTTTTTATAGTTTCCCCTACAATCAATAAGACGGTACATCGTGGGTTGCCCACCTATGTACCGTCTTATTATTTTTTGTATTGCAATCATAACCACAGCTTAAATATAATCAATGGTTATGATTATTTCTTTCTATATACTGTTCTGTAAGCAAATATTATTATCGACAATGCAATAATAACACCTATTGCCGATATCGCAAACACCGTATTCTGCCTTGAACCTAATATATACTCTCTTTCGTTTTTCTTTTCGGGGAACTTATCCATCCCTTGCGGCTCAGACACATCCGGCGCAGTAATGTTTGTTTCGGGCGAACCAGTATAAGTTACCAAACCCGCTGTCGTTTCGAAATCATTTCCGCCCATTGTATTTTTGTTTATTATAACACCCGTGCCCTTTATTTTACCTATAAGATTGTCAACGTCTCCGGTGTATTCGTTTATATTAACCATGCTTTTCTTAACGTCATCGGCATCTGTTTCGACAGGTTTTCCGTCTTTGGTGGTTTCGGGAGGCTCTTCTATATAATCGGCTATATTTACAGCCGATATACTCTGCATATTTCCGCCGTTAATATCTAAAGTGTTATATTTACCGTAAGCGCACATCTCTTTTCTAAAATTACCGCCGTTCACAGTAAAAACAAACGTATCGGACACGTCTGTTATACAGCCAACCTGACCAAGAAAAGTCCCGCCGTTTATAACCAAGACAGCATTACCATCTTGCTTAACACCTATAGAAATATACCCACTTGCAGATACTGTTCCCTCAAAAAATCCACCGTCTATAGTAAGAACAGTGTCCCCGACACTATTTCCGCTTCTGTTTCCTGCGCAAACGTTATTGTAAGTACCGCTTTTTATAGTTAATTTTCCATCGGAAGAAACACGTTCCTCTTCAAGAGATATGCCCACCACAGACAAATGCGGCGCATCTCCTTTTTTCTCGCATACAATTCCCTCTCCAAAAACAGTATCGTATCCGTTGCAAATAACAGCTCTCGGTGTTTTACCACCATTGGTTACAATATTCAAATTTTCAAAAACAAAATTTCCTGCAAGTATCATATTTGCCGATATTTTCCCATCACCGAAGCATAGCGCAGCATTGTCTCTCTTACGGTAATCGTTTTCTCCGTCAACGCTCGTTACGGTAATAACCTTTGAGCCGTTAGAGGTTCCGCTTTTCTCCGAAAGATTTATAAGCTCGGTAAACGTATATTTTCCGCAAATAACAATTTCTCCGCCATTCTTCGCAAGAATTCTGACAGCTTCTTTAAAATCGCCTATCGCATTTTGGTAGCTTGAACCGTCTCCGCTTCCGCCGTTTTTAAGATAAACTTTTTTTACTGCAGCCCCGCTTGATAAAACCGATAATGCAACCAATACAGCAAAAAATAATACTATTGCAGTTACATATTTTATTTTGTTTTTTCTGCACATAATAAAGCTTCCTAAAGTAATTTTATTCTCCTTGATTTTCGGAAATTTGTGACACAAAAGTAATCTTTAAACTATCCAAACTTCCAGCATAACAGTAATTTACGTTATCACTGCCGTATCTTCCAAGCATATTTGTAAACTTAAACGAAAATGACTTTTCGATAATCTGTTCAGAAATAACCGCATCATTTAAACAAAAACTAATAGTTTTGTTTTCACGTTTATACAGTATTTTCCAACTATTCATGGTTCTGCAAGACTCCGCGTACTCGCCGTAAGGCAAATAAAACGTCTGTCCGTTGTCTTCTACCATTCTAACCGAATACCCCATATTCTGAGCATACGGAGCAAGATAAATATAACCTTTTGTCAAAAAAGCATTACCGAGAATAATACCGTTGTCATTCAAAACACCGGTCCACTCAATTGACCAATCAAAATCGGAAGTAAGCTCAATAGGTGTCGCAAGACTAAAATCAACCTGTCTGTTTTCAGTCGTGAGAATTCCATTCGTTATTGTATATTGGTCTGCAACCGATTTTTCCGATAGGGTTAAATTGTTTGAACCTGTAATCTCATTCAAACCATTGAATTCCCAAATATACGAATTTTCGCTCATATTCACATCGGTTTCTTGGGGAATATATTTTATATTAAACTTAAAGTCAAAGTTTCCGCAAGAAAAAAGCATTTCCGCTATAGCCCCGTCATTCGCCTCGGCTATACCTACAATTCCGCCGTTTGAATAAGTCAACATTTTATCGTCAAAAAATACGTTAACTTTGGTCGTTTCTGCATACAAGGGTGAAACCACAGCTACTGTTCTTACTTTTTCGTCTTTTTTTAATTCTATGTTCTCTCCGTATTCAAACAAATCCTCGTGAGTATTTCCAAAAACATCTATTTTTCTTACCGACTTATCAGTGTCCGAGCTATAGCAATTATATAAGTTAAATGCCGTATCTTTGCCTATCTCGTTATATCCGTTCTGAGTATAATAAAGATTACCCGAGCCAACCATACCGTTTTCAACACTTGCACTATCGGGAATACGAGTGATTATTCGTAATTCTTCGTATATATTTCCAAGCATATATTGTGCAGAACATACAGGTGCTATTTCACTGTGGGAATCGTCCTTGGTAAGAGATGCTCTGACGGGTATTACCGCAATCATTTCAAGTGTTATACTCTCTTTAAGTCCTGCGTAAAAATCGTTGAAATAATATATATATTCCTCCGAACTCATACCATTCGCAATATCCCATTCACCGTGAAGCCAAACACAAAATACTTTATTTAAAGTATATGGTGAACTGTCTTCGGAGAATTTATTTTTAAAATATTCTATACGAGTCAAAGCCATTTTGTAAGCTTCGCCGCTTTGTGTCCACTCGGTTATTGAGACATCTGATACCGCCGTTTGAACGAACAATGCCTTTTCACTAGTGTATGAATACCATTGAGAAGCTAATGATGGAGTAAAACCTTTTCTTCCACCTGAGAGGTCTTTCATTTCAAAAGCCCTGTCATCAAGCTCAACCGTATATGCAGTACCCGCTAACGGCTTTACGCTTTCTTCAACGTTACCGCCTTCTCCTGCAGCATTTCCCTGACCCGCAACGATAAACATATTGAGTGTTGCTTTTAAAGTCCTTGTTACGTTAAAAGAGTCAACAAGCTTGTCTCCGACGTATGCCTTTACTACAGACGGATTATCACTGATACCAACAACTCTTACTGTTCCCGATTGGTCTACAGTTACGTTACCGTCTCCGCTTTCAACGGAAAAAGTAAACACTTCACCATCTTTTAGAGCGTATTTTGGGGTAAAGGTATATCTGTCATCATACTGAAGAACAAAACCTTTTGATACGTCTTTTATAAACCTTACTTCATAACTGTTCTGATATTTGCCGTCATCAAGATAAATCCTTGCAGACGCCTCATTTGAACCATTTGCAAAGAAAGCCTGATAAATATTAAGTTTTGTATCTGCAGATACTGCGTTTGCCCATATTTGCGGTACATAGGGATTACCGCCCGGAACTTTTATTTCGTAGTATCTGACTTCGCTTTCAAAATTCAAAGCTTCACCAATAGCCCCCAAAGAAGATAGTCTTGGTGCTTCTGGAGGTGCGGGCTCATACTTCGGTGTTTCGATTTCTTTTTTTGGGCGGTACATTGTTATAAATAATATAATACATAGCGATAGCAAGAAAAAAATTATATAACCAAATCTGATTTTCTTTAACTTTTGCATATTTTAAACCTTTCAAAATATGTAATTTTTCAGCCTAACACTCGTTATATTATATCATTTTTAATGCCCTATGTCAAGTTTGAGTGTTTTAACAAGCGATTTTGGGGAAATACTACTTATATATAATTATAGTGCTATAGGAGAAATATTATGTTAAAAACTATAAAGCATATCTTTGTAGCCGTTCTAATTTTGATTTTCATTTTAGTTTTACCGAGCTGTCATTCAAATCTGACAGGACATCAAATCGTAGGCGTTTGGGAACACGAGGGAAACAAAATTGAATTTACAGATAAAGGCTGGTTTAAAAAAGGAAGCGAAAAATACAGTTATTCGGTTAATGAAAAAAAGGTTACAATTGATAATAACGGAGAAGCTATGGAGGTTGACTATTCAATTAATTCAAACGGAACGTTGATTTTTAACGGACTTGTCTACTATCCTGTGAGTAAATAAAATCAAAAAACACCGCATCCATCTACACAAGATCTTAACGGACACGGTGTTTTTTACTGTTTTATTATATTTTCTAAGCTATTTCTGAAATATCTCTTTTCTTATTCTCTTTAGCACCTCTGCGTTCTTTGAAAAGTCCATAGCTTCTATATAATACATTTCGAGAGAGGTATGTACGTCGTATATTTCGTCAAAGCCCTTTTGAACGCCCTCGTATAGCGAATTTAAGCAACGTCTTGCAAACCTGTTTTTCTGCTTATTTTTTCTCAGAGCATCAATGTCAACAAATCTATCCATATTTATTTGTTTCTTGTTCAAATCGTCGTCTTCGCCTATAACAAAGGAACAGCTTACCTCGGGCAAATATAAGGCGGATATATTCGTGTTATCTAAATAAGACGGACTGTATATAACCTTTAAAGACTTAATTTCAGCCTTTTTCAGTATCATATCCATAAATATATTGCCTATACTGTATCTATCTCTTATTACGTATTTGTTATCGGAAAAATTGTGGTACGTGTCATACATAATATGTCCCGCATGGCTTATTCCCTCAACAGGCCGTATTTTTTTTGAAAAACCCCTGCCGTTTTTCCACCCCTTTGTCAAACGTTCCACCGCCCCCTGCATTTTATCATACAATACGGCACGTTTATTATACAGTTTTATTTCAGCTTCTATTCTGCCTGCTGCAGAAAGATAGTTATACACATTGTTATAAAGTCTGCTTTTGGTGTTTACTAATTCGCATATAGTTTGCGAATTCTTTTGTAACACTTCCCCATTCCAGTTGTCTCCGAGATGAATAATCATATCTTTTACACCGGGATATCGTGGGTCGTATGTATGGGGAGCTGTTCCGTCTATAATAGCGGTGTTTAATTCTTCAATTATAATTCCGTCAAGTGACAAAGGGTCAGCCGAGCAGTAAAAATATTCTACCGAATATCTCTTATTTTCAGCCTCGTCTGCTATTCTTCTGATAAAGCTTGATTTTCCCGTACCGGGACCGCCCTTTATTATGTAAACCATATCAAGTTCGCCGTATATCTCGTTAAAATATGATACAAAACCCTTTTCGGTATTTGCAGATGCAAAGTACTTTTTTTCGTTCTGCATTAAAATATCTCCCTTTTAAATTAGTATTTCATTGATATTCTATGCAAAACTCTGCAAATGTGTTAAAAAAAGGGCTTTTAATCTGCTGACAAGCGGCAAGCTGAACGGATACCTTTTAGACCTCGATAAGCAGGCTGAGGAAATGTTCGCTCGACTTATAAAACAGATGGCGGAGCGTGAGGGCGTGAGCGAGCAACTCAAAGCAGACAATCAAATGGAATGGGTTATTCGGATGAATAATATTGTAACAGGCGGTAAAAGTCGTAAATAGTGAATTAATACTTACTTAAACGAAAGAACACGCTGATTTATGAGTCAGCGTGTTCTTAATTTTACCAATTTCTATCTTTGTATGGTGTGGATTCGACACCTTCTGCCTGCAAATCAGCAACCATACGATCAAGTTTGCCTTTCCACATTTTCTTGAACCAATCCGTATTTCCGTACCATTTAACAAGGGTAGGACTGATTACGTAATACGTTTTGATGAATAATCTACCATACCACGTTTCAGCAAGTATATTATCACGATAGCGGCGAAGTGTCCAAACCTCAGGGCAATCGTAAGAGCCATATACAGCGGTTGCAATATAACATCCCGATTTATTTGATGTTTGTTGTGAAGGGGTGGTTGCTGTGTTTATGCTATGTGGTTCTTCAATATTATAGTTTTTATAATTTTCCACCCAATTTTTTGCTTCCGCAAGTCCTAATCCACTAACTTCACGCACATATTTTATGGCTTCGATTTTTTTGTTATTAGACATATAGTTATCTACTTTAGAAATGCACTCTTTTTCAACCTTTACGGAGCCAATATAATAAACGACATCAGTCTCTTTTATCGCAACATAATTCACTTCAAAATCTTTTTCAATCCAAAATTCCGATTCGCAAAAATCACAAACCCATTTCGTTTTGTCAGATGATATTTTTAATGTTCCATTACAATTTGAGCATCTTTTTTCCATAGTTAATTCCTAAAATTATTTCAAAGGTGAACCGCAGTATTCACATTCACCCATATCACCATAAATGGTGTTATTAGCTCCACAGCAAGGGCAAGCAACGATTTTGGACTGTGCCGGCGTTGCGTTTGAGGTGGCAGTATTTACGTTGTTCTGAGGTGCAGGAGCATTACCCGGCAAAACAACTTCTCTCATACCTTCATCAATGTAGGCGTTTTTTAGATAACCTTTGTCAATCATCTTCTTGACATCTTTATAAACAACGTTATAAGATTTTCCGGTAGTAGATGCGATAGTATCTAACTGACGAACATTGCCGTTAACGATAATAGCCAAATACTGTTTTACATTTTCAGCTTCTGTCTTAATCTTCTTAGCAACTTTTCTTAAAGCGAAGCCTGCTGCACCAAAGAACAGAATCGCTACAACATCTTCGCTTGCGAAGCCATCGCTTATGCAAACGAGCAAACCGAGTGCAGCAATGCAATATGAAGCAATTCCGAGAATGCCAATGATTTTACCTGCACCCATAGCGGTTTTTCTATCAGTTGATACTCTTTTGATAATCAGGAATACTCCTACCGGCCAAAAGAAACAGAGAGCCAAAATAATTACTGGCCACGAATACAAAAAACTTACTTTTCCATTATTGTTCATTTTCTTATTCTCCAACTATATCAGTATAATTTTAATAACTTCCACGTTTCGCACTTGCGACTTTGATTGAACGCAACTTGATAACATTCTTGATTTCAATAATCTTTTCAGCAATGCCGTCATCGTTGTTCTTTAATAACAGTTGTACCTCGTCAAGATTATTCATAATTGTCATTTCATCTTGAGAAAGACAACTGTTATCAGAGTACTTTAACAATTCAACAATATCTTCCAAATCTTTCTTATACACTGTATCGCCAAATTCCACGCACAACGAGGCAGCTTTTTCAACACAGCCTCCCATTATAGATTGGCTTTCGTTCAATTTGCCGTTCTGTGCTGCAACACGATTTGTAAAGAACACTATCACGACATCAACAACTAAAAGAATGCATAAAGCCAATATATTCAACAAAATATATTTCTTGATCAGCAATGGGAAAATGTTTACAAAAATAATTGAAAGCATAAGAACGGCAATAATATGAACCATACTCGTTACAATATTTGAAACACCGAATATGCTTCGTTTAACAGTAAAAGCCTTTATAGTTCCTATAACTTCTGCTAAAATCAAAAACATTAATGATACCCAGCGCATAGGAACAGTGAAAATATTATCAAATGTCAGCAGATAAAATATTACTGTTACAGCGATTGATACGGCACCACAAATCAATGCAATATGTTTAGACTTGTTTAACATAAATTCGCCCCCCCTTTTTATTCTGTTGCTGTTCCGCATTCGGGGCAGAACTTTGTATTACCATTTAGCTGATTTCCGCAATTCTTACATTTCTTCACCAAGGAATAACCGCATTCGGGACAGAACTTACTATTTCCCTCTAATAAATGACCACACTGAGGGCAAGGCGTGGGAACTTTCGCACCGCAAGCTACACAGGCTGTTGCACCTTCCGGAAGATCAGCCTTGCATTTAGAACAAGGATTGTACTTTTTTCCGCATTCAGGGCAGAACTTTGTTGTTGACGTCAATTTTGCGCCGCAAGCAGAACAAGTAATATTATCTGTATCTGCCTTCTTTTTCTCTTGTGCAGGAGCAGTAGTATCACATCCACAATGATTACAGAATCTCTCGTTAATGCCAATTCGAGATTTGCATTTCGGACATTCTTTTGTTTCAACGGTGTTCAGATTTTGCGTTAAACCACCGAATTGTTGTCCAATAGCGCCGCCAACACCAACCCCCATTCCTAAACCAATACCGGCCCCCATAAGACCGCCTTGCATTGAATTGGGATTTGTTGCAGCTCCTTCCAAAGTATCAAAAGAACGTTCTTGCTGATAACTGTAACCGACAATATCCATTTCTGCTCTTTTAGCAAGTGCTTTTTTAAGCTGAACAACAGCAGGATCATCTTCAGGAACATTAATGTCATTTACAAAGAAAGAAGCAAGTTTAATGCCGTAATCTCCAAACATCGGAGCCATCTTTTCCTGCAGGAAGGTAGATATTTCATCGAGATAGGCGTTTATTTCTAATATGCTTATGTTTTTATGTACAAGATAGGACGAAATTGCGTCCTTTGCTTTTGTAAGATAAACACCTCTAAAGAATTTCAGAAGCGTCGTTTTATCAAACTGCGGAAGTGTACCTACAAGCTTCAGCAAAAACTTCTTTGAATCCTCTATTTGTATACCGAACTGACCAAACGCTCTAACAGGAACAAAAACTTTATATTTAGGATCTTGTAACTGAATAGGAGTTGATGTTCCCCACTTTACATCCAAAGAAAAAACTTTGTTAATATACCATACTTCAGCACTAAACGGAGAGCGTCCACCGAACGGAAGATTGACTAATTTGTTGAGTATCGGAATGTTCGCAGTTTCTAATGTGTGTCTACCTGCACCGAACACATCGCAGACTTGTCCTCCTTTTACCAAAATGGCCTCTTGGGACTCATTTACAATCAACTGAGTCCAAGTTCCCAACTCGCTATTAGGATATTTCCAAGCGAAAACATCTGGACTGCCATTGTATTTTATCACATCAACTATTGCCACGATAAAATCCTCCTCGATATTTATTACATAATCAGCATTATGTTGTAGTGGGTAAGTAAAAATACATACACTTAATCTATTATACCAAGTAAGTATAGCACACTTTTGTTTTTTTTACAAGATATTTTAGAGAGAAAAGTATGATTTGTTCGAAAATTGTCATTATTTAATAGCACAAATAAGCCTTCTCAAACGCAAAGCTGAAAAGGCTTGGCTTCTTATACCCATTTTTACTTGTTATCGTTCGCGAATTGATCGTGAGTGTTTTTTATTTGCCTCAATATACAACATAATGCTGATTATGTTATTGCCACCATTTTCGGTGGCTATTTTTCAATAAGGCGAAGCCGTCATTCAGCGAAGCTATATTATCAATCGCATATTTTCCATACGCTGACGGTGTTCGTTTCCGCTAGTGATAATATATATTCTTGTGGTATTGATACTGCTGTGACCGAGAATATCGGCAAGCTTGGCAATATCCTTTTCTATGCCGTAAAATGTTCGTGCGAACAAGTGGCGTAGATTATGAGGAAATACCTTTTGGGGATTCACCCCTGCCTGCACACAAAGTTTTTTCATTTCACGCCAAATGTTGGTTCGGCTCATCGGTTTGCCACTTCGGGTTATAAAAATAGCCCCCGCTGTAATTTTCTGCTCTGCTGCATAGCGGAGCAATTTTTTTTGCAGTTCTCTAACAATGAACACCAAGCGTGTTTTGCCTTTTAGAGAAACGACCACTTCACCGCACTTTACCGCTTCCACCGTGATATATTGCAACTCGCTGACACGGATACCTGTTCCGCATATTGTTTGAATCAGCAAATTCAAGCGTTGATTGCCTTTTTGCTTAGCGGTATGAACTAACCGCATATATTCTGCTTTGGTCAGTTCCTTTTCTTCAGGACAGTAAATCTGCCGTTGGAGCTTGATAGACTTCACCTTCAAATCTACCCATCCAAGAAATGAGAGCAAACTATTGATAGAAGCAAGCATTGAATTAATGCTTCGTATAGCGTAATTGTCGGAAAGCAGTTTATTTTTATAAGCAATCACCGTTTCCTTTGTGATTTCTGCACCATTTACATAAGTGGCAAAAAAACTCACATCACGAATATATTTATCTACGGTATTTTCGCTCTTTTCCTCGTTTTTGAGATATACGGCAAACGCCGCAATTTGATTTTTTGTTAAAATTCTTCGTTTCATCGTATTTACCTCCGGATAGTTTTACTTTTATTTTACCCGAAAAGTATGATTATAAAATTGCAACTATAATTTTAAGTAAATTCAAATTACAAGTCAAATGTATCGATTCACCCACATAAAACGAAAAGAGGATACTTTTGAAAGTACCCCCTTGTTTTTTGCTTTATTTTATTTAAAGTATTCTACACCTGACAAGAATATCTTTTGGTCCTGTTCGCCGGGAACGTTTATTGCAACGCCGTTGCCAACACGTTCGCTGTGCGCCATCTTACCGAGAATTCTGCCGTCAGGGCTTGTAATACCCTCAATAGCATAATCAGAAGCATTGGGGTTAAAGGTAATATCCATCGTAGGATTACCCTTTTCATCAACGTACTGTGTAGCTATCTGTCCATTTGCCGCAAGCTGTCTCAATATCGCTTCTGGAGCAGTAAATCTACCTTCGCCGTGGCTTATCGGAACTGTATGAACATCGCCTGTATTTACGTTTGCAAACCAAGGAGACTTAACCGACGATACTCTCGTCTGTACCATCTGCGACTGGTGTCTGCCGATAGCGTTGAACGTCAAAGTAGGACTGTCGGTATCCATAGTATCCATAATCTTACCGTATGGCAAAAGTCCCGATTTAACGAGTGCCTGGAAACCGTTACAAATACCAAGCATAAGACCGTCTCTGTTTTCAAGAAGGTTTGTTACAGCTTCTTTAACCATAGGATTACGGAGTACGGCAGTAATAAACTTACCCGAACCGTCGGGCTCGTCGCCGCCGCTGAAACCTCCGGGAATCATAAGAATCTGGCTGTTGTTTATCTTTTCTGCAAACTCTCTGATAGACTGTGTAAGAACGTCGGAGTTAATGTTGCGGAGAACGAATATTTCAGCCTCTGCACCTGCTCTCTCAAATGCTCTTGCAGTGTCGTATTCGCAGTTTGTACCGGGGAATACAGGAATAATTACACGAGGCTTCGCAACCTTAACTGCAGGTCTTGCAACATTTCTTTCGGTGTATGCAAACGTCTCTGTAGTATCTCTGCCTATTCCCTTTGCTTCGGTCGGGAATACCTTCTGCAAGGGAGCTTCCCAAGCTTCTTTGAGTTCTTTTACACAAACTGTTTCGCCGTTAAGCTTGATAACAGCTTCACTCAAGGTTTTACCTAAATATTTTCCTTCTGCCATCGAATCGGTTTCAACGATATATGCACCGTAACCGTTCTTAAGAAGTACTTTCATGTCGGTGTTTTCTGCAAACTCAAATCCAATCTCGTTACCAAAGGTCATTTTTGCAATACCCTCTGCAATACCGCCAAAGCCAAGTGTATATACCGCTTTCGCCTTTTTATCGGCAATAAGCGAGTGGATATAGGTATAAACCTTCTTCAAGGAGTCAAAGCATACGATACCGTTTTCGTCGTATTCAGGAGTAATAAGGTATACGTTATTTCCTGCCGCCTTGAATTCGGGAGTTGTAATATTCTGCAATTTTGTCGCAGCACACGCAAATGATACAAGCGTGGGAGGAACGTCAATATTTTCAAAGGTTCCGCTCATACTGTCTTTACCGCCGATAGCCGCAAGACCAAGCTCTGTCTGTGCTCTGAAAGCTCCAAGCAACGCGGCAAAGGGTTTGCCCCATCTTTCAGGCTTGTTGTTGGTTCTTTCAAAATATTCCTGGAACGTAAGATAGCAATCTTCAAAGGGTACGCCTGCCGCAACCATTCTCGATACACTTTCTACAACAGCATAAAGTGCACTGTGGTAGGGGCTCTTGTCTGCTATCATAGGGTTATAGCCGTAAGCCATAACGGATACCGTATTTGTTTCACCCTTAAGTACGGGAAGCTTCGCCGCCATAAACTGAGGAGCTGTGGACTGTGTCTTACCACCGTAAGGCATTACAACACTGCCCGCACCGATAGACGAGTCAAAACGGCTTACCAAGCCTCTCTGAGAACATACGTTAAGGTCGCCAACCAAAGAAGCAAAGCTTTCTTTAACAGTTGCTTTTGCGTGAGAGGTTGCCGAGGTTTCGAATATATCTGCAACGTCTGCTTTAGCAACCGCGATTTCAGTATGCTTTTCTGCACCGTTTGAGTTAAGGAACTCACGGGAGAGGTCAACGGTAGTCTTGCCGTTCCAATGCATTCTCAGTCTCTTTTCTTCGGTAACTCTTGCAACAACGGTAGATTCAAGGTTTTCACCGAGAGCAAGCTGCATAAACTTTTCTGCATCCTTTGCTCTTACTACATCTGCCATTCTTTCCTGAGATTCGGAAATTGCAAGTTCTGTACCGTCAAGGCCTTCGTATTTCTTCGGTACTTTTGAAAGGTCTATATCAAGTCCGTCTGCAAGCTCACCGATAGCAACCGAAATACCGCCCGCACCAAAGTCGTTACAACGTCTGATAAGAGTAGTAGCTTCTTTTGAACGGAAAAGTCTCTGCAATTTTCTTTCTTCGGGGGGATTACCCTTCTGTACTTCCGCACCGCACTTAACAAGAGATTCTGCTGTATGCGCCTTTGACGAACCTGTAGCACCGCCGCAACCGTCTCGTCCTGTTCTTCCGCCGAGAAGAATTACAACATCTCCGTCTTCGGGAACTTCTCTGATTACGTTTTCTGCGGGAGCTGCACCAACTACTGCACCTATTTCAAGTCTCTTTGCAACGTAGTTGGGGTGATATATTTCATTAACACTACCGGTAGCAAGACCAATCTGGTTACCGTATGAAGAATAACCGTTAGCCGCACCTGTAGTTATCTTTGACTGGGGAAGCTTACCGGGAATAGTCTCGCTTACTTTCTTGCGAGGGTCAGCCGCACCGGTAACACGCATTGCCTGATATACGTATGATCTACCTGAAAGCGGGTCTCTGATAGCACCGCCGAGACATGTTGCCGCACCACCGAATGGCTCGATTTCTGTGGGGTGGTTATGAGTTTCGTTCTTGAACATCAAGAGCCAATCCTGCTCTTCTCCGTCAATTTCAGCCTTTATCTTAACTGAACAAGCGTTGATTTCTTCAGACTCGTCAAGATTCTTGAGTATTCCCTTTTTCTTGAGGTACTTTGCAGCCAAAGTGCCTATATCCATCAATGTCATAGGCTTCATCTTTTTACCTGCATATACCTCTTCTCTCTTTGCGAGATAGTCTTTGTATGTATCAGCTATAAAGGAATCTTCAATTCTTACGCCGTCGATATGTGTAAGGAACGTTGTATGACGGCAGTGGTCTGACCAGTAGGAATCGATAAGTCGAAGCTCTGAAAGTGTAGGATCTCTCTTTTCCTCGTCTCTGAAATGCTTAACGCAGAATTCAACGTCATCTTCGTCCATAGCCAAAGCATATTTAGCGATAAAGCCCTTAAAATCGGGTCTTGTCATCTTTATAAAACCGTCAATGGTAGGTACCATATCGGGCATTTCGTGCTTTTCTTCCAAGGAAGCAGGCATTTCAAACGATGCTTCACGGCTTTCAACAGGGTTGATAACGTATTTTTTTATGCTTTCAAGCTCGGTGTCGGATACGTTACCTGAAAGAATGTAAATTTTTGCAGTCTTTACGATAGGCCTGTCTCCCTGTGTAAGAATCTGGATACACTGGGAACAAGAGTCTGCACGTTGGTCAAACTGTCCGGGCAAATACTCTACGGCAAAAAGCTTATCTTCCTTGCCGTATTCGATATTCTCCGTAGCCACATCAGTCTGCGGCTCTGAAAAAATAGTATATTTTGCTTTCTCGAAAATTTCTTCGCTGATACCCTCAACATAATATCTGTTGATAAGTCTGACATTTTCAAGTCCGCCTATCATCAAGTTTTCGCGAAGATCTCTCTTCACGCCTTCCGCTTCAATACGGTTGTCCTGTTTTCTTTCAACAAAAACTTTGAAAACGCTCATATTAACTCTCCCTCTGTCATTCCGTCTATTTCGTTATATTTTTTCAAAACGACACTTTTAAGCTTTCCGCCCAGCTCTGTGTCATTTCTAACTTTTACATAAATAAAATTGCTTGTATGGCCGTACCACCAACCGTCTTTTTCGGTTTCAAACAGCACTTCAAGAATCGTTTGTTTTTCAATAAAGCCTTCAATACACCGTTTTTTCATTAAGTCGGCAACACTTTGCAGTTCTTTGTGCCGTCGTAACTTTACGTCGTTATCCAACTGCTCTTTCATTTTTGCAGCTTCCGTATCGGGTCTTATCGAATAAGAGAAAATGTGGCTGTTCAGTATGCCTAATGAATCTACAAACTCTAACGTATTTTTGTGGTCTTCCTCACGCTCCCCGGGGAAACCTACTATAAAGTCCGAGCCAAACGTTACGTTTGGTATTTTCTCTCTCATATAGCTAACACATTCGGCTATCATTTTTGTATTATACCGACGCCTCATTGCATTAAGCGTTCTATCCGTACCGCTTTGAAGAGACAAATGATAATGCGGCATAGGCTTTTTCAGTACCGCCAATCTATCAATTATAGCTTTCTTTAAGTACGCAGGCTCTAATGAACCAAGCCTTATTCGCTCAAGTCCCTCTACGTTTTCAAGCATTTCAAGCAAATCTATAAGACTGTAATTTTTTCCCTCGCCGTAAGCCGCCGTTTCTATTCCGACAAGAACTATTTCCCGATAACCGTTTGCAACGATATTCTTTACTTCTGCCAACACCTCTTCAATAGGCTTTGAGCGTACTCTGCCCCTTGCTTTAGGTATAATGCAGTATGAACACTTGTTGTTGCAACCGTCTTCTATTTTCAAAAATGCTCTTGTTCTGTCCTGGGTAGTTGCTTCCATTTCCTCAAACTCGGCTTTAAACGGGTCGCCTACGTTGATTTCCGAACTTTCATTCTTGCCGTTCTCGACAAGAGAAACAGCCTTTTCAACTATTTTAAGTTTATCGGCAGTTCCGCCGATATAATCGACTCCCGATATTCCTGCTGTTTCACGCGGAAATATCTGCGAATGACAACCGCAAACAAGTATTTTGGCATCGGAGTTATTCTTTATTGCACGTCTTATAATCTGCCTTGATTTACGATCGCTTTCGGCTGTTACCGTACAAGTGTTTATTATATAAACGTCGCACTTTTCGGAAAAGTCCCTTATGTCAAAACCATGTTCCGAAAGCTTGTCCATAATAGCCTCGCTTTCGTAAAGGTTTACACGACACCCCAACGTATATACCGAAGCTTTGTATCTTTTACTCATTTATGTCTCCGTAGATATACTTAATCAATATATTCTAACATTTTTTTATGATTCTGTAAACAGTATTTTTATATTTTTTTATATATTTTATTTTTTTCTTGCATTTTTTGATAAAAAAAGTTATAATCTTCTTATATCAGTTCCTAAAAAGGAGTATTGTCTATGCGGACTCTTACCGTAAAAGAAAATGATGCAGGGCAAAGGCTTGACAAGTTTTTGACAAAAACACTCAAAACACTTCCCCTTTCCCTTATGTATAAACAGATAAGAACGAAGAAAATAAAAGTAAACAGAAAACGCACCGAGCCTAAATATATATTGCAAAACGGCGATACGGTCGAACTGTTTATTGCCGAAGAATTTTTTGAAAAAATTATGTCTTCGGAATCTTTTACACAGCTAAAGGTTAATTTAGACATCGTTTATGAAGATAAGAATATTCTTCTTGTAGACAAGCGCCCCGGACTTATCGTTCATTCGGACTCAAAGGAAGACACAAAGACGCTTATCAACCATATAAAAGCATATCTTTATCAAAAAGGCGAATATGACCCCGAAAACGAAAACTCCTTCGCCCCCGCACTCTGTAACCGTATCGACAGAAATACGGGCGGTATAGTTATTGCGGCAAAAAACTCCGAAGCGTTACGTATTCTCAATCAAAAAATAAAAGATCGCGAAATAACCAAAAAATATCTTTTAGCAGTTCACGGCAAGGTACAACCTAAAAACAGTACTATCAAAAACTTTATACTGAAAGACGAAAAGACGAACACTGTCAAAATTTACGAAACTCAAGTAAAAGGCTCAAAAACAGCCGAAACAAAGTATAGAGTTATTGAAGAGAGAAATAACCTTTCTCTTATTGAAGCCGAGCTTTTGACGGGAAGAACGCACCAGATAAGAGCACAGTTTTCATATATAGGCCACCCACTTCTCGGCGACGGCAAATACGGCATCAATAAAGATGACCGAAAGTCAGGTTACAAATGCCAAGCCCTTTATTCATACAAATTAGGCTTTGATTTCACGACAGAATCCGGTATTCTTTCTTACCTAAAAGGCAAGACGTTTGAAGTAAAAAAAGACAATATATATTTTCTCAAAGAATTTTAAAACATAAAACGAGCTGATTTGATTATCAGCTCGTTTTCTTATTTTATAACATATTTTTTCTTAAAGTTTCGCTGTCGAGTGAAGAAAGATATGCGGGGGGAATGTCAAATATTGTCTTGCAACCTTTCTGTCCTTCTTTGTGAAGTCTGTATGCCGCACGTGCGCACGCAACAAGCACACTCGCAGTAAACTCAGGATTGGAATCAAGCTTCAACGAATATTCAACAACGTGTGTCGATTTGCCTCCGTTGGTCTTTCCGGTTCTTATAACAAAACCGCCGTGAGGAATACCCGAATGATCTCTTTCAAGCTCTTCTTCGGTTATAAAATTAACGGTTGTATCATAGTCGGCAAAATACGCGGGCATTTCCTTTATCTCTTTTTCGATTCTCGCCTTATCTGCTCCGTCTTCAGCAACCACAAAACACTCTCTGGTATGCTTTTCTCTCGTTGTAAGGACAGGATTTTCGCCGTTTCTAACTCTCTCTAACGCGTTTTCTACAGGGATAGTATATTGCTTTGCATTCTTTACACCTTCAATTCTGCGTATAGCGTCTGAATGTCCCTGACTTACGCCCTTGCCCCAAAAAGTATACGTCTCACCTACAGGCAAAACAACACTGCCGTAAAGTCGGTTCAAGGAAAACATTCCGGGGTCCCAACCTACTGATATAACGCTGACGTAACCACCTTTTTTTGAGGATTTATCAACATTTTCAAAGTGTGTCGGTATCATAGAATGGTTGTCAAAGCTATCGACAACATTAAAATATTTTGCATACTCGGGTGTCTGTACGGGAAGGTCGGTAGCACTTCCTCCGCATATTATAAGAACGTCTATTTTGTCCTTATAGTTCTTTATCTCGTCCGTATGAAGCACGGGTACTCCCTCTGTATTTATCTTAACGCTTGACGGCTCGCGTCTCGTAAAAACTGCCTCAAGTGTCATATCGGCGTTATCTTTTATTGATGCCTCTGCACCCCTTGCAAGATTTCCGTAACCCACTATACCAATTCTTATACTCATTAAAAAATCAAACCTTTCTTTGCCTTTTGTATTACTTTATATACAAATTGTTTTGTCATTATTCATATATTTATTTGCAGCCGAATAAAATGTACAAATTCATATCGGAGGAAAAATTTATGAAACCACTTATAGGTATTACACCTCAATACGACAACTATCTCGGTATAAATAAAATATCCCCCTTCTACGCAAAAGCGGTAGAAGAATCAGGCGGTATCCCTTTTATACTGCCATACACCCGAAACAATTCCGTTATAGAAGAAACAATAAGCCGACTCGACGGCATTATCTTTTCGGGCGGAACAAATATCGACCCGCAAAAATATGGTGAGAATGCTCAGGCTGATTGCGGAAACATTGAGTTTGAAAGAGATATTTTCGAGCTTAAGCTATGCAAAATTGCTACCGATTTAGATAAATCCGTTCTTGGTATATGCCGAGGCTGTCAGCTCATCACCGTTGCCGCAGACGGAACGCTGCATCAACATATCGAAAATCACGACCAATCCGCCGATAAGCACGTAACAAGTCATATGGTAAAAATACTTCCCGACACGCCTCTACAGAAAATTCTCGGTGCCGACGTCACCGACGTCAACAGCTTCCACCACCAAACAGTTAAAGCCTTAGGCAGTCTAAAGGCAGCCGCCCAAAGTGAAGACGGAACTATTGAAGCCGTATACGCTCCGGGGAAAAAATTCCACCTCGGAATTCAATGGCACCCCGAAAGAATGTATTCCACCAACATTCACGCTAAGCTTATTTTTGACAGCTTTATTTCTTCATGTTGCTGAGCTTCGTTAAATCAAGTGCCGGCATCTTAACGTTTATTGCCTTAGGCACGATAGATATATCTGCCGTATCCCCATAAATAACTTCGCCGTCTATACCGTATCTGCTGATATTTTTCACTGTCATTCTTGTACACTGAAAATATGTCAGCAGTTCTTTATATTTATCGTTAACTTCACAGGTTTCCGTATTTACGTGTTTGCCTAATCTATAGTCCCCCACAAGCTTCAAAAACGTGGGTCTGTTCATATTGTTTACAACCATAGCATCGAAGTAACCGTCGTTTAATATAGCGGTGGGGGCAAATTTGAATCCGCCTCCGCAATATTTACCGTTACCGAGACAAGTCATAAGGTACTTACCCTTGAATTCAACCTTTTCTCCGTCTTTCTTGGTTAATTCAATTTCAAAGTCCTTCCCCATCTCCTGCGAAAGAACCTTCATTACGCCTACTATGTAACCCAAACTGCCCGACGTCAAAAAGTTTTTCTTAACCTTATCGGTCTCTACAACAACGTCGCAGTCAAAGCCTATATTTACAGAATTTATACCGTATCTGTCGTTTATCTTCAATACGTCAACTCTGCCCATATATTTCTCTGTCTTGGAAAAATTACGAACAAAATCATTTCCCGAGCCCTTGGGTACAACCGAAAGAAAACATTTTCTTGCCGCTTCTTCTCCCGCCGCCATTATTCCGTTAACAGCCTCGCTGACAGTTCCGTCTCCGCCGTACACCGTAAAATGTACTTCCGGATCCTCTATAAGCGTCGCTGTTATAAAACGCTCCATATCGTGAGGGCCCTTTGTTTCATATACCTCAACAGTTTCGGGGATAAACAAATGTGCCTTTACCATTCCTGCCGCGGGGTTAAGAATATGTATTTTTCTCATACTTTACCTCTGTTATATCACAGCCGTATTAACGGTACTCTATTTATCGGTTTAACTGTATTATTTTACCACCTTTTTTGTCAAAAATCAATATTTTTTGAAAATTAAGTTAATTAAATGAAGAACCGTAATTACTTTGTAAACTCTTTAATAAATTTGCAAAAAAATTTTGTTTGTATGTTGACTTTTTTGAAAAGTTGTATTATAGTGTAAAAAGGTAAATATAAATACTCGAAGATACGGTTTGAAAAGTTAAACACTTAGTAGACGAAATAGGGAATTCGGTGTAACCCCGAAACAACCGCCATTACTGTATTTGACGAATTGTGAGCATAAACAACCATTGGGATTTTTCCCGAGAAGGATTGCTCATTTTGTGATTTTTCACACCGCCATGAGTCAGGAAACCTGCCGTATCTTTTTAGGTTCAACACAACTTGGGTGAGAAGAGTGCAACCGACTTATTGCTATACAGCAATTTTGGGTTTTGCATTCTCTTTTTATATTTGTAGAATATGAAGTCATTTTGCTATGTTATATATTAAGTCAGTTGTACTCTTTTGACCTTTTGGTGAAAGAGTATTTTTTATTTTATGTTATGTAAAGGAGGGAAAATCGTGACACCTGATGAGAAAAAGTGCTGGGCGGAAGAACTTTTGCGTCAAAAACAAAAAGAACTTGGAAGACTGCCTCGCAAGGACGACTTTAATGAAGCTACACGGTCGCGAATAAAAGCCTTCCTTGGACCTTGGCCAAGAGCCTTGGAAGCTACAGGATTAAAGGAAGCGCGAGTTATTCCTATAAAATCCAAAAAAAGAAAAAAAGCAGCAACAAAATCCAAAAAAGAAGCCGTTTCAGCGCGTCAAAAGCTGGAAAGGCGCAGAGCTCGTTCCGAGGAGCAAAAAGCTTCTGCGGAAAACAAAAACAAAGAATAACTATTTATTAAAAGGAGATCTTTATGATGAAAAAAAGGATTCTCAGCATTTCACTTGCCATTGTTTTGTTATTTTCAATGATACACTTAACTTCATTTGCTACAGAGGGAGAAAATGAAGGTGAATACGTTTATATTTCAGTAAGTTATGATGACAAGTTCAAAGAAGATAAAACTGGAAAGCCTATTGCCTATGTTCCCGTCTCGTTTGAAGAACTCGCTTATGTTGATTTGGATGCATACGGCTTATCGGACTATTGGTATGATGAAAACGGTGACGGAACTTACGAAACCACCGCACTTCAGCTCATTATTTATGCTCACGAAGAATTATACGGCGGTGATTTCAGCGAAGTCAGCTTTACCGGAGGTCCCGGAAGCTCTTATTTCCAAGGTGGACTTTTTGGACAGGATGAAAACCTTAACTATTATCTAAACGGCCAATATCCCCTTGCAGGTGCAGGTTGGGGTGCAACCTCCGACCAGATCGTGCTTGAACCCGGCGATGTTATCAGCCTTGCCGGTTTTACAAGCTGGGACTTTTTTTATGATTCCGGTTATGGATTCCATTATTTTGCTGATGAAAACGGTGATATGACGCATTTTTATACTGCCGAGGAAGGCAAGGCTTGTGATATTAAGCTTATTAAAGGAACAAAAGACATCGAATACAATTCCGTTTTCCTTGATGTTTCCAATTATACCGTTTACTACGGCACCGAACTTTATAACGAAACAGGTAGCGTAACAACGGACGGTGATGCATGTACATCAATAACATTCCCCTCTGCAGGCACATGGTATTTGTGGGCTGATGGCGGCTATGGCAATGAATTTCCTGAAGCTATTGTTTCAGCCCCAGGATATGCAGAAGTAACTGTAACCGAAGCAGTTGTACAAAAAACGCCCCTTGAACAAGCTATAGAAAGTGCAAATGTAAGCACTGCAATTATCGAAAGCGTCGGAACTGCGGCGATAATACAGACGCAAAAAAACGACACCGCTATGACCGTAGATGAGCTTTATGCTATGTTTAACGGTAATACAGAAATAACAATAACCTCAAATGACGGAAAAATCGGCACCGGAAGCAAGATATCTTTAGGCGAAGAAGAAATTGAAATTGTAATCAAAGGCGATATTGACGGCGACGGTATCACAACGGTATTCGACGCTCTTTTGGCAAAAAAATCTATGACGGAAAACATTCCACAAATTAACGATTTGAGAGAATTTGCCGGCGACGTTGACGGCAATACCGGAATTTCAGATAATGACGTTGACAAACTTCTTTCACACATTGTGGGAGAGTCTTATATAGATTAAGAGAATTGCACTTTTTTAGGAGACTATTTGTAATGAAAAAAAAGATTCTTTGTATTGTACTTGCTGTATTAATGGTAATTGCAATAATTCCATTAACAGTATTTGGTGCATCAAATCAACCGAAGGACGTCAGTTCTATTCTTAATGCAACAATGGCAAAGCTTGCCGATACCGTAAAAATCCCTACTTTCGGTACGGATGCTGGTGAATGGACCGTTCTCTCTCTTGCGCGCGGTGAGTATTACAGTAAAGATGATACTTATTTTACCAATTACTATGACCGTATTGTAGAAACCGTAAATCAAACTGCCTCATCCGTCAATATGAACGGCGCGCTCCACAAAAATAAATCTACCGAAAACTCCCGTCTTATCGTTGCACTTTCTTCAATCGGCAAGGATGCAACTTCGGTCGGTGAGTGGAATTTGGTGGAAGCATACGCAATTAACGGGTTTAACTGGATAAAAAAGCAAGGTCTTAACGGAACAATATGGGCACTTATCGCGCTCGATTCAAATGATTACGAGATAAGCGATACAGCGTTGCGCCAACAGTGTATTGATGAAATTCTCGCAAGACAGCATAATGACGGTGGCTGGGCTTTGCAGGCAAACAAAAACTATGCTTCGGATCCGGATATAACCGGAATGGCTTTGCAGGCGTTATATCCCTACCGCCATCAAGAAGCAGTAGCAACCG
Organism: Eubacteriales bacterium; assembly: GCA_045587445.1. Taxonomy (GTDB): domain Bacteria; phylum Bacillota; class Clostridia; order Oscillospirales; family CAG-272; genus RGIG1995. The sequence goes on from JAZNCH010000018.1 coordinate 41,229, forward strand.
CTTGTTCAAAAGCTTTGGAATGTTTATCCAATATGCAACATAACAACGGAATCTTTTCTTCCGGGGGCAGCGAATGCGCAGAAAGCTGCGCTTGGGTAATTGTAGCTTGTACCACTTGGGGAATAAATCCCGATACAGACCCTCGTTTCATAAAAAACGGAAAATCTGTTGTTGACGGGCTTTTGAGCCATTATTTAGAAAGCGAAGCTCAGTTCCAACATATTATCGGTGCCGGGGCAAACGGCATGGCAACAGACCAAGCTTGTTATGCGCTTGTAGCTTACAACCGTTTTATAAACGGAAAGACTTCGCTTTTTGATTACAGCGACGTTGTGTTTGATGGTCAGGAACAAGTGGTTACGGGTACCCCCAAAGCAACACTCGGTCTTCCCTCGGCAATAACCAGTGACCTCGGCATAACTTTTAATGCAACGGTAAATCTTGACCGTTGGGACAATACGGCAGGATATAAGCTTATCGATCTTGTATTAAACGTTCCAAAGGGTCTCAGTGTTATAAGCGTTACCGCAGATAACCGTTTTTGCGGAGGAACAGTAAACTATAACCTTGAAGCAGACACAGGCAAATTGCGTGCAGTTTACTTTGATGCAAACAACAACAGCGATCTTACCGTAAGCGGAAACACTTTTCCCCTATCGGCATTTACGGTTACGTTCCGTGTAGATTCTGTAAATGCAGGAGACAAGATTGAAATAAGCCTCGGCGGTATTTCTCTTAAACGCACTTCCGATGCAACTGATGAAGATTCGATGACTATTGTTGATTCTTCAACGGCAAACGGAAGCATCAGCGTCGTTGCGGGTATTTCTTTCAGTGCAGTATGTCTTTACAATGGTGATGATATCGACCTTATTCCCTCTTCAAAAAAGGCGGTTGCCGTATCACTGACCGGTATAGAAAAACCTATAAACCTTGTGTACAACGACGGTACGAATAAATACGAGTTTAAGTACAGCAAAGAAATCTCAAAAAAGACAGGAATTGTAACCTACATTGCTTTAGTAAACTCTTCTATTGAAATGACCGAATTTGTAAACAAATCAAACTTTACCTTTGAAGAAATAAAACCTAACGAAATAACTTTCGGCGATGCAAACGGAGACGGCGTTATCAATGCCCAAGATGCACTTATTGCAGTTGACACATGGCTTCGCAAGTGTGATATTCCTTCGGACAGTGATATTTTGGCTCTTAACGTAAACTGCGACAGCAGAATCAATACGTTTGATGCTTTAGGTATCGTTGAAGCGTTTGTAAACGGCAGTGAATATACGATAGTTACAAAAGCGGCAACTCTTACTACAAAGAATTAATCGGTCAAGGGGGATAATATTCCCCCTTAACTTTTATACAAGGAGTACTATTATGAGCAAAAGACTTTTAAATAAAAAACGACTAATAAAACTGCTTTTCGGCGTAGGATCAGTATTATTACTTCTTTTGTTGATAATTGTTTTTCTTACCCCCAAAAAAGATGTCCCCTTAAATAATTCCCCTACTCTTATTCTTGAAACACCTAATAAAATCAGTATTTCGAAAACAAATGAGTTTTTGGTAGACGTAAATATTTCCTCGTTAGGCAATACACTCTACCCTGCTGTCAGTATGAATATTTCATTTGATTCATCGAGACTTGAATTTATCAGCGTTGAAGAAGGAAACGTATTTATTCGCAACGATGAAAATGACGTAACACAAAAGCTACCTCAATGGAGTTGTAATTCCGAACAAAGCAACAACACAGGATTAATCAGCATTATGTATCTTGATACAACGGGCGGAAAAAACGCCTTCAGCAAAGACCTTCTTGCAGATGATGACAACGTAGTACTAAGGCTCAAATTCCGTTTGCGCGGAAGCGTTCGAAAAGGCGACGTATGCGATTTAATTTTTGAAGACGCTGTCTTTGCCGCTTCAAACGAAGCCGATAGCCTCGCTATGATACAAGATACATTAAAAATCAGAAATGGAAAAATTGTGATAGGAGAATAATGATGAAAAAACGGTTTTGTTTGGTATTTATTTTTACTTTGCTGTTAGCTTTGGTATCATGCAGCGGCAATTACGCAAAAGTTGATTTGAAAGAGCCTATCGCAATACCAGAAAACGGTATTATTGAAAAAAGCGTATTAGAAAAAATAAAACTTGAAAACACTATTGCTGTTTTTGAAGGTATATCCGACAATATAAAATACGAATGGATAATATTCGGAAGCGACCTTAATGAAACAAAAGACGTAAACTTATCACTTTCGGTAGAAATTAAGTCAGACAGTGTCGGTGTTAAGTTTTCAGAACCGGCAGATCTTGGCTTTCCCGCGCTTCTGTCAATTCATTTGAATGAAAAATGGTCAGCAGACAGTGCCACCGCTTACAATGGCGAAAATGCAGCTTATTCCGTCTCAATTACCGGAAGCAAAACAAGTATTCTTAATTTATCTATTAACAAGATCGTGGCAGAATGTGAGATATTCCCCGACCACCCCGAACAAACGGATATTGTTCTTGCACCTGAATCAACTTCTCCCGAAGAAACCTCACAGACTATCGCAGAAACGAATAAAACAGACGATTATCTTTCAAATGTAAAAAGCGAAACCCAGCGTGTTTATTCAGACGGTAACAAAACAAATCAAGATAAATATAAAACCGATCCTGTTCCCGAAGGTAAACCTATGCCGGTAGAGCCCGAAAATCAAGAAGTAAACACTCAAAAAACATATACTTGTACTTTTTCAATCGAATGTTCAACAATACTCAATAATCTCTCCGACCTTGACCCTGACAAACTTGAGCTTATTCCGTCAAACGGTGTAATTTTAGCTCCAACTAAAGTAACCTTTTACGAGGGTGAATCGGTATTTGACGTACTTCAGCGTATTTGCAAAGAAAAAGGTATTCATTTGGAATCCTCTTGGACCCCTATCTACAACAGTTCATATATTGAAGGTATCCATAACCTCTATGAATTTGATTGCGGTGAACTATCGGGATGGATGTACCGAGTAAACGGCTGGTATCCCAACTACGGTTGCTCCCGTTATCAGCTTGCGGACGGAGAAGTTGTTGAATGGCGCTATACCTGCGACCTTGGTAACGACGTGGGCCGTAAAGGAACGTGGTAAACATGATGCGAGATTCTTTTTTAGATTATCATCCGTTTAATAATTTTCTGTATTTTGCTTTAGTTATAAGCTTTTCCCTTGTGCTCAGTCACCCCTTGGCACAAGGGATAACTCTCGTTTGCTCTTGTGCTTACATTATCAGCATAGATGGCAAGAAAAGCCTATTGTTTCTTATAAAATACTGTTTGCCAATGGTGCTTTTAACGGCATTTATCAATCCCGCTTTTAATCACGAAGGAACAACTATTTTAATGTATTTTTCAAGCGGCAATCCTTTAACATTAGAAAGTATTTTGTACGGATTTTCGGCGGGTGCAATGCTCGTAACGCTATTGCTTTGGTTCGCTTCATTCAACAGAGTAATGACATCGGATAAGTTTATTTATCTGTTCGGCAAAATAATACCGGCCTTATCGCTTGTGCTTAGTATGTCCCTGCGGTTTGTTCCCAAGTTCAAAACGCAGATGAGTACCGTAACCGAAGCGCAACGAAGTATCGGCAGAGATGTATCAAGCGGCAGTCTTTGGCAGAGAACAAAAACGGCGATCCTTATTTTTTCAATTATGATTACGTGGGCTCTCGAAAATGCCATTGAAACTGCTGACAGTATGAAAAGTCGCGGCTACGGTCTGAAAGGCAGAACTGCTTTTTCAATCTACCGCTTTGACGAGCGCGATAAATATACTCTTATTTGGTTTTCTTTCTGCGGACTGTTTCTAATCACGGGAACCATGCTGTCTGCATTCGGTTTCCGGTATTTCCCCAATATCCGATATGCCGCTCTTGATATGACTACCATACCTTTTTACTGTGTATATTTTGCCCTTTGCATTACCCCTGTCGTATTAAACATAAAGGAGGAGAAAAAATGGAAAACTTTAGTTTCAAAGACGTAAACTTTTCATATCCCGAACAAGAAAATAAAGCTCTCCAAAATATCTCCTTTGATATTTCACAAGGAGAATTCGTTATTCTTTGCGGTCCGTCGGGATGCGGTAAATCCACCTTGCTTCGCCACCTCAAAACCTGCCTTACCCCTCACGGTGTTCTGACCGGTGAAATACTGTTTAACGGTATTCCCTTAAAAATGATTGATGAACGGACTCAATCGCAGGAAATCGGATTTGTATTACAATCTCCAGATAATCAAGTAGTTACCGACAAGGTATGGCACGAGCTTGCATTTGGGATTGAAAGTCTTGGAATCGATACTCCGACCATTCGCCGACGCGTTGCAGAGGTTGCCGCTTTCTTTGGTATTGAAAATTGGTTTTACCAAAACGTTACAGAGCTTTCGGGCGGTCAAAAACAGCTTTTAAGTCTTGCTTCCGTTATGGCAATGAGCCCAAAAATCTTGGTGCTTGACGAACCTACGGCACAGCTCGACCCCATTGCCGCCACTGACTTTTTGGCTTTACTTGGTAAAATTAACCGCGAACTCGGTATAACTGTTATTTTGACCGAACACCGTTTAGAAGAAGCTTTTCCCTTTGCAACGAGAGTTATTGTAATGGAAAAAGGAAAGATTGTTTGCGACGATGCCCCTGAAAAGGTTGGACTGCATCTCCGTAATAAGGATAGCGGTATGTTCCTTGCAATGCCTACCGCCATGCGTGTTTGGGCAGGAATTGAAAGCACTCTTCCCTGTCCTCTCACTGTGCGTGACGGAAGTGATTATTTAACTGAGCTAAATAATCAAAAAACTATTTTACCCCTAAATGCAGCTCACTCCCCCACATATAGCGATGAAATCACCTTACAATGTGATGAAATATGGTTTCGTTATGAGAAAAACTTACCCGACGTTGTAAAAGGTTTTTCGCTAACATTACATAAAGGCGAATTCTATGCCATACTCGGTGGCAACGGTGCGGGCAAAACCACCTCACTGAAAGTTATTTCCGGACTGCGCTGTGCCTATCGTGGAACGGTACAAACAAACGGCAAGATCGGAATGTTACCTCAAAACCCGCAAGTGCTTTTTGTGAAAAGAACCGTGCGTGAGGATTTATACGAGACCTTGCATGGAGTAAAGCTTTCCAAAGAGGAAAAGGAAAAACAGGTTGCCCGTGTAGTCGCTCTGTGTTCGCTCAACGGTTTCCTTGACCGGCACCCTTATGATATTTCGGGCGGCGAGCAACAAAGAACCGCCCTTGCCAAAGTGCTTTTGACTGCACACGATATTCTTTTACTTGATGAACCTACAAAGGGGTTTGATGCAGAGTTCAAGGTAACATTTGCCGATATTATTGATAAACTGACCAAACATGGTGTTACCGTTCTTATGGTGAGCCACGATGTGCCTTTCTGTGCCGAGTATGCTCACCGGTGTGGAATGTTCTTCGACGGAAACATTGTAGCGGAAGGCACTCCCCGTGAGTTTTTCTCGGGTAACAGTTTTTATACGACTCCTGCGAACCGTATGGCAAGGCACTTGATTCCCGATGCGGTTACAGTGGATGATATTATTGCTTGCTGCGGCGGAAAAATCAAAAAGAAGCAAGAGGAATTTAATGAAGTTTTACCTCTGCCCACGCCTCCGCCGAGAAGCGTAAACTTTAAGCCTCAGCCTCTAAAACTGTGGCGAAAGCTTCTTGCCATAGTTTCGGGAATTGTTGCATTTGGTGTGTTCCTATATGCGACGGGTATTACCGATCTGTCTGCACTCGTAAATTCTTCAGGGATAAGCCCGCAGGGGAAGGAACAGTTATCGTTGTATATCGTTTTGTTTGCTGCACTGACATTATTTTTATTTGCTATCGGACGGCGAAGCGAACCGCCACTTGTAGCACAAACACCAAAAGAAAAGCGAAATTTAAGCAAGCGTACCATTGCAGCAACCGTTTGTATTTTGCTGTTGATTCCGCTTACAATCTTTGCCGGTATCTTCTATATGGATGATCGGCAGTATAATCTTGTAGCTTTGCTGATCTTACTTGAATGTATGCTGCCCTTTATTCTTGTATTTGAAGGCAGAAAGCCTAAAGCAAGAGAGCTTGTAACCATTGCCGTTCTGTGTGCTATCGGCATCGCAGGTAGAAGCTTGTTCTTTATGCTTCCTCAGTTCAAGCCCGTGCTTGCGCTTACAATCTTTGCCGGTGTTGCCTTTGGCGGTGAGGCAGGCTTTTTGGTGGGAGCTGTTACAATGCTTACCTCTAATATGCTTTTCTCTCAAGGGCCTTGGACACCTTGGCAGATGTTTGCAATGGGAATTATCGGTTTCCTTGCTGGTGTACTTTTCAAAAAGGGCTGGCTTCGAAGAACCCGTGTATCTCTTGCTGTATTCGGCGCATTTACCGCGATTATCATTTACGGCGGTATTATGAATCCTGCCGCCGCATTTATGGTATCGTCAGAAGGCATAACATTAAAAATGTTGTTTGCCTACTACATTACGGGATTTCCTATGGATCTCGTTCATGCTTTTGGAACGGTAATATTTATTATGATTGCCGCCGAGCCTATGCTTGAAAAAATGGATCGAATAAAGGTTAAATACGGCTTGGTCGAATAAATCAAAAAGCGCAAATTTCTATGATACTCATATAAATTCGCGCTTTTTTATTTTCTTAAGCTAATTTATTGAAACTGCTACTACTGTCAGCAAATTTCCGTCAACGGTAAAATCGACGTCATATCCTGCAAAGGTCATTTTATATATACGTTTCTCGTCATCCTGATATGATGGACGCGGGTCATCTGCAAGACAGTCAATAATGGGCTGTCTTTTTTCTTGTGCAATCTTTTTCAGCAATTCATCATCTATAACCACGTCAAGTCTGTGGTTTGCCTCTTCGTCAGCATACCCGCCTTTAGCTTCGGGTTTTGAGTCTGAATACGGTAAATATGGCTTTATATCATATATTGGTGTACCGTCAAGCAGGTCTGCACCGCCTACAATCAACATGTATCCGTTTTCTTTTTCGTGTTCTACAGAAATAAGCTCTACACAAGACAGTCCCAAATTATTCGGTCTAAACGGTGAACGACTTGCAAAAACGCCTACTCTTCTGTTTCCTCCGAGTCTTGGCGGTCTTACTGTCGGCGACCATCCCTCCCTGTGAGCAAGAGAGAAATCAAATATCAGCCACAAATGCGAAAATCCCTCTATCTCTCGCAAAGCCTCTTTGTTTCTGTATTCCGGCAAAAACACTATCTTCGCTCTAAGCGACTTTACTCTTCCGCTTTGACGCGGTATTCCGAATTTTTGCGAAAAATCCGTTTTTATATAAGCTATAGGTTTTATTGTAATTTCATTCATACATCTTACTCCGTAATAGTTTTACAGGGGTAACTTTAGCACACAAATTTTCTTATTTTGCCCTTTCCTTTTCGCAGTCAGCGTATTAATATAATTTAACCAATTATTACGTTTTAAAGGCGGGGCTTGTATTAAAACTTTCAAATGAAAAAATCATACAACCAAAAGACCCCGCTTTTTTATCGCAGTTTGCGGCAGTACTGTGTGCATAACTTATCGGTACATTCAGAGCATTTCAATGCAACGTTTGAATGTTCCCAAAAACGCTCGGGATACATCATAAAAAACAATTCCCATACCATCCACACAGTTATTGAGGTAAGCAATAACGAACACGAAAAAAAACCGTCAATATATATCATCGGGGTAAACATCATTAAATGGTCCCAGTTAAATATTCGGCAAGTTGTACAGCATTTATTTTTCATAATTAATCTGAATGGACACCAAAAAAGCACACATATAAGGTCACATACATAAAACAAAACGCTTATCATAAAAACCATAATGTCATTCAGTATGCCGAATCTATATAAAACGCCTATTCCCAAAATCAAAACTGTCCACAGTATAAACACCTTATATGCCGATTTCGTTGTAGTTATCGCGTAATTACGCAAAGCTTGATAATTTATTTTTTCTTTTATAGGCTTAAATCTGTCAAAAAAATGTTTCTGCGAACCTAACGGAATATGCTCTTTTACGGGAATGAGCTGACATATCATATCAAACATCCATATTCCCCACAGTATATGCAAAGGCGAAAACGTTTTAAAAAATGCATTCCCCTGCAACACCTCAAAATGCTGAGGTGAAAAAACAAACGCAACAATACAAAGAATAAGTATTGTAATTCTTACCACAAATCTAAACATGTATTGTTTTCTAATTTTTGACGTCGGAATTTTTTCTTTATTCATAAAACACCTTTTTATGTTCTCTTCGTCCTTCTCGCTCTGCACCTTGGACAAGTTACTTCAATTTCACCTTTATTTTTCGGTATGCGTACTATCGCACCGCAAGTCTTACATTTAAAATATACGTGCGTCTTTCTGTCACGCCATTTTGATTTTGTTAGTCTTATCTCTTTTTTTACTTTATCAGATATAACAAAATATCTGTTTAGTTCCATTCGCCTTGCAGTGTGATTCTTTGAATACATACGGAACAAATAATATACTAACACAGCAAGTCCAAAAAGCGACAGTATTCTTAAATACGGTATATATGCCAAAAGCGTCAAAGCTAAAGCGGTAACAACCAGAAATCGACCAAATTCGTCGTATCCGTATCTGCCTTGCATAAATCTGCTGTATCTATGTATTAATTCACTAAAAAATCTTCTCACTTCTATTTACCCACCAATAATATTCCTTAATGCACTTATTTTACTCTTTATCTATCATAGTTTCAAGCCAATTATTGTAAAATATATTTTAAATATTGTTACAAGCTCAAATAAAAAATAAGTGCAGACATTATATTTTGCAATCTCTGCACTTACGATTGATTGTACAAAATCTTCGGTTATCGTTTTTGAATAATCAATTCCCTCAATCTCATTCTGATTTTCTCAGTTTGATTCGGTCTCCCATATGGGTTCGGAAAAACCAAAATCCCCCTCTATCTTGCAACTGCACAAAGATACTGCCAATACAAGCAACAGCATAAACATAAATAATCTTTTTATATTATCTCCCTCGCAACTGCTACATTTTTATCAATAATTTACGGCATTATATCATAAACAAGTTCTTTCTCAACAATAAGTTTACCTTTGTCTGTATCGGCAACAGGTAAAAATTCAACCTTTTTTCCATTTTTCTCTGCAACTACTACAAAGGACGGAGCAAACATATTTCCCTGCAAGAAAAAAGGCTCTCCGTTCTTCGGAATATCAAACTCCTCGCCTTTTTCATAAGTCCCTTCCGTTGAATCATATTTACAACGATATACCTTTGTAGTAACTCCCTCAAGCGGTATTATCAAATACATCTCTCCGCCTATCTCTTCTATAATATTTTCGGGAGAAATATTGAAAAACATTGGATACTCTGACCAATATGGCTGCCTATTCAAAAATACTCCCAACTCCTCTATCCCAGGATCTCTTTCGCCAAGATAAGCTACTCCTACCAAACACCCTTTTTCTTTTATCTTGTTACGCTGAGCCGTCAAATCATCTATTCCCTCTTGCACTTCAACAATATTTTCTTTGACAGCACCATTGTCGCCTTCTTCTTTTTTCGAGCAAGAAACACTAATCACAAAAAGCAACAACGCCAATATTATAAATAAACTTTTTTTCATTAATATTCTCCTTTTTCGGCTTAATTATACGTAAATAATAAAACTTGAACTTATATGTTAAAAAGTATTTAGTTTATAATTATTATATCATAAGATTTACAATATTTCAAGAAGCAATTATTTTGATACAAAAAAGCACTGTGTCAAAACACAATGCTTTTTGTAAAAGATTTTACTTCATATATTTTTTGCGGTTTTCTTCGAGAATTTTGTCTCTTTCAATTGAGCGAATTCTCTTCATTGCTTCTACCGTTATATCCCATGTACGCGAGGGATTCTTTGCACCGTAGTCATTGGACTCACTTCCCATATACCCCCATGCAAGAATCGTTCTTGCACCTGCATCATAAGCCGCGTGTGTAGCTTGAATTATTTCTTCTTCTCTGCCTCTGGGATTTTGGTATGTCTGAATCCAAATATTGTGATCCTTTTTAAATTTATTACATACGTCAAGCGTTCTCTTTGCACCTTGGTATACGAAATCATACGGATTTACATCCTTATGTCCCAACCAATAAGGGTCAGAGCCTATACAGTCAAGAGTAGGTATACTGCAAAGTCTGTCTATTGTGCTGAGATCCATTCCTGTATTCGGGAGAAGCATTACGCATATTACATTTCTAATTCCTAATGATGCGCTGTATGCCGTTACTTCTTCATAATAATCAACTATTGAATCGGTTCTGAACTTATCAACTTCTTTATCAAACAACAAAGGCATAGGCTTACCGTATTTTTCTTCATAAAGCTTCTTACATCTCGGACAGCAACAACCATAATAAGTGTCCCCAGATTCAGGAGAAACTTTTTTTACCGGAATATGAGGTTCATCCCAAATAATTGTCTTTCCGCCAAGCTCTGCTACTGTATCTATCCAATCTTTAATAAACTTACGGAAATCGGGGCTGTTAAGACAAGCATACGTAGGTATCATTTCACCATTGCTGTAGTACATATGAGAATCGGGATAATATGCAAGAAAATGAGACTTGTCTCCGGGAGGTCCTCCGAGTCCCCAAGGGTCTACCCATACTTCCATTCCCGCATCTTCGGTTATTGCAAAGTTTTCCTTCATTACGTTTTTGTGTCTGTCCCAGTCTGTGTGGGAAAGCATATGAACGACAATATCCATATCAGCTTTCGCTATCTCACGCATATCCTGTCTTACGTGAGAAGGCATACGATTGCCGTGATATGCAACACCTGTAAGCAAAGATCTTTTTGCCATTTTGCTTACCTCTTTCTTTCTGTGCTAGAAATTTTTCGGCCGAAGTCCCTCGACCGATTTCATCATAACATATTCAATATTTATTGTCAATAAATTATGGCTTTTTTACTATATATATTTTTGAATGACCTCTATATCTTTTTTTGATGTAGACAAAAAATCCCGCTTGATAAAGCGGGATTTTTTTAAAATTATCATTAACTTATGCAGGTACTTCAAGAGTTTGGAGGACAGCCTTTCCTGCAGCAAGTTCAACTTCAAGAGTGTACTTGTAGCTCTGACCCTTGTAGTTGTTTACGCAAATATATTCGTCTCCAATACCGGAATATGTATCAGGTTTAAACAAATTACCTATATTATAAGCATTAACGTTTGTTAAACCTCTCTTCTCAACCGCATCAAGTGTATTACCGTTTTGGTCTTTTATAGTAATTCTTACAGCAAGGATAGGATAATTAGACTCAACAAATACTAAGTTATAATCAGTTGGTGATTCAAGCAGTTCTTTTGTCGCCAATTTAGTCAAGCCAACGTA
>JAZNCH010000019.1:0-3983 GCA_045587445.1 Eubacteriales bacterium
GCAGAAAATTATAGAGTGTATTATAATTAGTAATTCTAATGATATGTTTTTAGCACAAACTTTCCGTCTATATTGTAGGGGGATTCCATATCCACCGGTGAAAAAATAGATTGTAGAAACATTACCGTGTGCGGTAGGGGAGGGGCTTGCTCCTCCCGTCAAAAAAACGGCTTTGCGTTTTGCAAAGCCGTTTCGCTTATTTTTTCTTAAAATAATAATTTTTGAAATTTTTATATTGGCTGAAATAATATTTCTTGATTTTGAGCCATCTTTTGATGTTGAAATCCTCTTTGCAGTCAAGTGTTCTCATATACTTTTTCTGCTTGATAAGAGACTTCATTTCTGTTTTTAGATTTTCATCATCAACGTATTTAAAGATAACACATTTTGGAACGTTTGCCCAAAGAGCTTCATTTTCATTGGTTACGCAAGAGTATTCAGTGCCGAAAATTGCATCTTCAACGAGCGTACGCATTAGATTCAGTCCTGCCGCCCTTACAAAGAACGAGCTTCTTCCCGGACGTGGATTAATTTCCATCATATAATATTTTTTGCGTTTCTCGTCGTATTTCATATCAATGTTGGAAAAGCCTATATAACCCATTTCTTCAAGGAAGTTCTTGATTCTTTTATATAATTTTTCGTCGTTTCTCGAAACTATGGCAGCATAGTTTCCAAGCGTTTTGGGGTGATATTCTTCAAGTACGGGCTGACCGAGACACATAAGTCTGACCTTGCCGTTTGCATCGGAATACGAGTTCATAACTCTCATTGCCGAGTCGTCGCCTTCGATAAATTCCTGAATAATGAGTTTTCCCATATATCCCGATTTATTCATACTTTCCATTACTTTAACGTAGGAATCGCGGTCATAGAAGAAGAAAACTTTTTTCTTTCCTTCAAATTCGCAGTGCAGATATTCGTATGCATTTGAGTTTTCGGGTTTTACTACAATCGGGAAATCAAAAGACAGCTTATCAATAGCAGCTATTCTGTCATCGGGGAGAGCGACGTAGGTTTGCGGATAGTCCATACCGTGCTTTTCGCAAAGGGCATAGAACTTATCTTTTGTGTCAAGCGTGTCGAGCAGTTCGGGAGAAATAAATTTGTTTTCAATAAGCCCCTCAAACTTTTCGTAGTGTTTTGACATAAGAGCACTATAGTAGTCCGAACAGGGAATAACTATTATTTTTTCGTACTGTTGTTTGCACTCTTCAAGCACCTTAAAAAAAGCGTTAGGAAATACCTCGTCTTTGTCAAAGTTTTCAATTTTTTTTATAGAAAAAAGAGAACTGTTGCTTGTGGGAGTAAGCAGTCTTGTACAGCAAAGTAATGGTTTTATGTTATAAACTTCGTTGAAAAGCCTTGCTTGTCCGTAGGCGTTTTCATCACTTCCAAGAATAATCGGAAGAAAATTTTGTTTTGTCATTATGTCTACCTCTGTGTTATCTCAAAACAAAATACTGTTCGTACCAAAGCAGGAACGAATATACGGTGTAGATAACACGCGCATTGTTTGCTTTTCCTTCAAGGTGGTCGCTAAGCATTTTGTTAAGAACGTCGATGTTAAAGAACTCTTTTGCATAGTCAGCAGAAAACTGTTTCTTGACTCTGTCGCCGTATTTGGCATCACGGATCCAAACTCTGAAAGGAACCATAAAACCGGCTTTCTTTCTGTTTGCCCATTCGCTCGGAATATGAGACAGAGCCGCTTGTCTAAAGGCTCTCTTTGTGTGTCTGCCTTTTGCTTTTTGTGTCGATGTAAGCGTTTTTGCAATCTTCCATACTTCTCTGTCAAGATAGGGAACTCGTGCTTCAAGTGAGTGAGCCATAGTCATTTTATCTGCTTTGAGAAGAATGTCATAGGGTAACCACAAATGCATGTCAAGATACATCTTTTTTGTGAGGTCATCACAGTTTTTTACTTTTTCAAAATAGGGAGCAGTTATATCTTTGAAAGAGAGAGAACTCTTATATTTATTATTTGTTATTATGTCAGCTTGTTCGTCGTTCATAATAAACGCTTGACCTATATAGGTATCTTCAACTCTCTGTGCATTTGTTTTGAAGAATGTTCTTATATGTCTTTGGGGGAACTTTCCAAAAACGTTTGCCATACCTTTACGGAAAGAAAGCGGAAACTTTTGATATATTTTAGATGGAGTACTCTGAATGTACCAGTCATATCCGCCGAAAAGCTCGTCTGCGCCTTCGCCCGAAAGAACGACTTTTACGTCTTCTGCAGCAAGTGAAGAAAGGTAATAGAGTGGAACAGCCGAAAGGTTTGCGTGCGGCTCGTCGGAATGATACTGTACCGAGGGAAGAGCATCAAAGAACTCGTCGGGAGTAATTTCTTTAATTTTGTTGGGTATTTTCAAAATATCGCAAAGGTCTTTTGCAAGATTTGTTTCGTCAAAGCCTTCGATTTGGAAGCCAACGGAATAAGTTTTCATAGGCTTTATTCTGCCTTTGCGTACTGTTGATGCGACGTAGCTTGAGTCAACACCGCCCGAAAGGAATGAACCTACTTCAACGTCGGCTATCTGGTGATACTCAACCGAAGAAAGTACTGTTTCATCAATTGTTTTTACCGCATCATCGAAAGAACGTTTTTCAGGAGCGAAATCAGCCTCGAAATACTGTGTTTCGGTAAATTCTCCGTTTTCGTATGTAAAGTAATGACCGGGAGTTAACTTATAAACATTCTTAAAGATACACTCTTTTGTAGGCGTATATTGGAATTCAAGATACATTTTCAAAGCATCGGGATTGACCTCTTTTTTGAAGTCGGGGTGGGGAAGAAATGACTTGATTTCCGAGCCAAAAAGCAAGGTATCGTTGAATTTACCGTAGTAAAAGGGCTTAATGCCGAAATAGTCTCTTGCACCGTAAAGTGTATGCTGTTCTTTGTCGTAGATAACGAACGCAAACATACCGCGAAGCATAGACGCGGTTTTTTCTTTATATACGGTATAGGTATTCAAAATGACTTCCGTGTCGGAGTTGGTAGAGAAGACACAGCCGTTTTCGTCAATAAGCTTTTGGCGAATTTCTCTGTAGTTGTATATTTCACCGTTAAATACAATAACGTATCTTCCGTCTTGCGAATGAATAGGCTGGTCTCCGCCTTCAAGGTCAATGATACTGAGACGTCTGAAGCCGAGAGCGATTTTGTCGTCAACAAAATATCCGTCGCTGTCGGGACCTCTGTGTATTATGGTGTCAGCCATTTTTTTGATAAGCTCATTTCTGTTTATAAGCTCGGTATTGTTTGAAAAAAATCCGGTAAAACCGCACATATTTTATGTGTCCTTTCAAAAAAGTAGTTCATTTAGAGAGAACGGTAAGTTCATCGTATTCTTTTAATATATCAATGGAAAGCTGGGCGTCGGTGGGGCAGTCCTCGTAAACAAGCCCTCTTTTTAGTCTTGTTTCTTCTCCTTTTCCGGTAAAGAGAATAACCTTTTTCTCTGCATTAAAGCCAAATACTGCGTCTCGGATAGCTTGTCCTCTGTCTTCAAATTTTGAATAGGGGCAATTTTGTATATTAGAAGCTATGTCCGAAGCGATTTGTTCAAATGGTTCTTCGCCCGAATCCTCTTCGGTAATGACGATATAATCCGAATGTTCGTCAGCTTCTTCGGCTAAATCTTTTCTGCGGAGGTGTGCTTTACAGCCGGGGCAGCCGAATACCGATATGACGCTGTAGTCGGGGTATTCAATACCTACGGTGTTGTAAAGAGCGTTAAAGCTCATTTTGTTGTGGGCATAGTCGACGATAATAGCGACGTTTTTATCTTTGCTTGTATATACCTGCATTCTGCCGCTTACTCTTGCTTTTTGTAACCCATCTGCGATATGTTCTTGTGGTACGCCGAGTATGTGGCAGGCGGCAATTGCCGCGAGTGCATTGGAAACGTTGAAAATGCCGGGCATTGTTATACGCAATTCGCTTTCAAAGTTGGGGGTTTTTACTTCAAAAG
>JAZNCH010000020.1:0-8633 GCA_045587445.1 Eubacteriales bacterium
CCACACCAGGTCATACGGTGAAAAGCGATACAAATAGCCGTCGTGTTTCAACTCTTTCTTCTTTCTTGCCGTGTATTCGGTGTATTGGAATTCTACAGCGGATTCCGATTGTATTGCGGCTTGAAGCAGATCCACCGTATAATTGACGGTTTCGTTTGTGGTCTTGGCTTTACCTTCTACGTAGAGACGTCGTGTGAGCTGCTCTGCCTGATGCGGACTTGCCAATGACGAGACCTTCTCGATGAGAGCCACGCTCTTGCTCTCCGAGATGAATTTAGCCGCCTGGATTGCATCTACAATCATTTTCAGCTCGGCAAGCTCCAACGCACGGCTGCCGATGAAGTATTGGTTCTGTCGGCTTTTGTTGCAGACGATGTCAAAGCCGCTGTCCTGGAGATCCGCAAGATCCGAGGCAACCGTCTTTCGGTTGGTGTGGATGCCGCATTCTTCAAGATGCGCGAGTATATCCGTTATAATTGCGGGATGTTCTTCATCGGTATGATCCCACAGGTATTTCAGTATGTGTAGCGGTCTGTTTTTGTCTGCCATACAATTAATGCCTCCAAGTATGATCCTTGTGTTTTCTATTATATCACTTTTTGGCTTTTTTCGCAACGCTTGCGGTTTGCTTCTCAGTGCAGTCGCTTAAATATGATGATGCCGATATTTCTTTGAGTATTCTTTCACAAAGCGCTTTGGATCTTCTCTTAATAATTGATCTGCTGCCGTTCTCGCCTTAATCGCTTCGTCAAGATCATCGAAGCGACCAAGTGCATACCGAATGCCCTTATAACAGATTTTTGCCTCCCACTTTCCTTTTTGAAAAGAAACGCCACGATGACCACTTGTGTTGTCGCTGCGGGTTGCAGCAGAGGTGGGAGTGTTGTTTACCGTCCATTCGGTGTTTGCAAATTTCTTTCTCGGTACGTTATTTTTGCTTGGAAGCTGCGGAAAGGATTTCTCCAATTCCGTATAGAAGTCAAGCAACCCCTGGGCATCAGCAATAACAAGCTCCTTTGCTCTTGCACGGGCCTTTACTGCATCTTGGATGTCATAATAACAGCCGAGGGAGTAGTGGACGCCTTTGTACCTGATATATGCTTGCCACTTATCTCTTTTGGGGGTTACGCCGGTATATCCGCTGACCGCACGGGTACTTTCCACCTTTTCGGTCATACTCATCACAAGGCTTGTTCCGTCAATCATTTTCATCGTTGTTTTGAAATGCGCACCTTTTAGGCAACCGCAGCTTAATGTGTTTCCGATCAGCACTCTCGTTGCCGGTAGTTCAACGGTGTTCCCGCATTTACATTGAAACAGCCAAACAAAATCACCGCGGTTCTTGGCACCGGTCGGCTCGATAGCCGTTAAGTAGCCGAAGGTCATACCGGTAATATCTTTTGCTCGACCTTTGTTAAACCGTATCTCGGAGCAACCAACAAAGTCTAAATAACGGTTAATGTATTTCACGTAATTTAGGATGGTCATAGAGGCATATCCGTTTTCCTCCATTCCTTTACGCCAAGCTAAAAGACGCTCCTTCGTAATACACTTATCTTCGGGAAGATAGTCGTAAATGACCCTGAGCGTTCCTCTGAAACGGCGGAGCAAGTTTTCATTTGCACCATTGTCCGTTTCGTGCTGAAGAAAAGCTGCCATTGTTTCCTGTGTCATACAATGGCTGATAGCCGCTATTTGTTTTGTTACCATCGCACAACACCTCGTTTCTTTACTCTGCTTGTCCTATTTCTTCAAGGAAAGCCCCAAAGTATTCTTCTTCCGCAGCCTTACGAGCTGCAACAGCATCTTCAAACTTTGCATAAGAGCCGAAGTTCATAATCTTGCCCTTGAATTTCAGCCTTGCTCGATATTTGTTCGTCTTTTTGTCGTAGTAAACACCACGGCAACCACTTGAATTGGCGGCAGTAGGCTCCATATTACGCAACTTCGTAATTTGTGTACCGCCGACGAAACCTGCGGATTTCCGTGCGGTTTCGGCTGCATAGATTCCTTGGCAAGCCTGACACATACTTTCTTCCGGATTTGTCAAAGTATCAGTCGCTTTATATGTAATAGTTCCGCACTCACAACGACACTCCCACATAGGGGTTGTTCTTGCACCGCGAGGGCTTCTTTTTTCGGAACGTCCAAGAACGGTTAAACGACCGAAAATCTTTCCCGTAAGATCAGGCGATTTCTTACAACCGCAATTCGTTGTTCTTCCGCTGCGCAGATTGCCTGTGGTTGCAATATGCTCACCGCCGCAATCGCATTTGCAACGCCATCTGCGTTGTCCTCTATCGGTAGATGGTAACTGTTCGATAACTATTAACTTTCCAAATCGTTCTCCAATTAGGGATGGATGTTCTCTCATTTCTTTGTCCGTCCTTTATAAAAAATCCGTTCCGACTTATAATTGCCGGAACGGAGTGTCGATCACCGATACACGGCATCGTCTATTTTTTGGTTTCCTTTCTGCTTTGCTCTACGGCAAGCAGAATTTGTTCGGTTGTCAAAGCGTTTTCTCTTATCGTTGCTTCACGCTGCTTCTTTGCACACTCGGCACAGATCTGACCGCAACCGATTTCGTAGTTTTCTCGCCAATCAATCGGCAAGGAAACAGGAATACAGGTCAATTCACCGCATATTACGCAACGCTCAAATTCTTCAACAGTATGACGGGTATTCATTCGTTTGCCTCGGTGGTGGTTGCGCCTGTGGTTTCTTCGGTAGGCTGGGTTTCTGTGCTTTCTGTTGTTTCTGTAGATTCAGTTAACGCAGGCTCTGTTACAGTAGGCTCGGTAACTGTGGGCTCGGTAACTGTGGGTTCGGTACTTGTCGTACTGCTTGGCTCGGTCGTACTCTCGGTCGGCTCACTCGTTTCCGTTGACTCGGTAGTAGTTGAAGTCGTGTCGGAAGATTCCGTACTGGTGGTTGTATCCGTTGTCGGAGGTGTCGCCGTGTCGGTTGTCGTTCCACTACCGTCTTGACCATCTGAATTGCCACCTTCGCCATTCGTTAAATCCAAGAAGAAGCCGGTGCTATCGATAAAGATTTCAGGTCTGCCCTCGTCTTTGTAACCGTAATATGTAGAGGTTCCCCAATGAGAAAGGATTTCTATTTTTGTAACAGACGAGACTTTCAATGTGAATTCCACACTTGCGCTTCCGTCCGTCAGACCTCTCTCCACATCAACGCCGATCTGTTGTGTATAGTATTCGGTATCGTCGATTGTGATGATACAAAAACCTGTTTTGGCGGTGCTTGTGCCTTTGGTAAGTAACACCGTATATTCGCCGGCATCCAAGTTTGCGGTTTGAACTTTGCCGTCTTTTGTAACAATAACGGGGTTACTATTTGAATCCGTTATTGCAATTGAAACATTCGCCTCAAAATTTGCCGCTTTAATAGTGTTGGAGCCGGAGGTGACATTGTGTGAAAAATAGGCGTAGGCGGTAATGCTCATGGCGGCTAAACAAACGACCATAATCACAACGGTCATGGCAACACGAGCAAGCATTACTTTTTCACGTATTTTTCCGTACTTGGGTATGTAGAAAAACTCGTTATACAGTTTTCTCACACCATCATCCTCCTTTCAGAGAGTTGCTATTGGGTGGTTAGTCTTGAATTTGGTCTGCCTTTACTGTGATGCCAAGCTCCACCTTCGGGACTGTATCGCCACGGTAGTTGGCAACGTTGCCGACTTCTTCGGGCATACGGACGATCAGTGCGATATACTTGACCCCGCCGGGTGCCAAAATTGCGGTTTCGGTAGAATAGTTCTTCAAGGGCATATCTGCAATCTCAACCGCTGTTTCACGGTTGGGAACGCTGTTTTTCATTGCATCCTCGCTGTCGGCAGTTGTAAGACCGAACTTTAGGTAGTCCTGCAGCATAAACTCCTGACCGAACACGTTAGTTGCAACGATATAACCGTTTACGTTAACTGCCGTTGAAAACTTAAAAGGAATCGTTCCTTTGTTTTCCACTTTCAGATATACAACCTGTACGTAGCCGGGTTCGTACAGAGCTTCTTCATCAAAAATCTTGGTCTGACTGTCAACCTCTTGCCATTTTCCATCGGTTAGGCGGTGGGATACCACCAAATCAAATTCTGCAAAATGGAAAATGTTGTTGATTTCGGGAGAGGTATCGGTAAACCACGCCAGCGATGCACCTGTGCCAAGAATTGCCCAAATGAGCAATGCACACAGGCTGAGGGCTAAGGCTATTCTTTTATAAGGTGTTTTCTTTGCTTGGGGCTTCACGCCTTATTCCTCCTTGTCTTTTTCAGCGCTTCACGGCGTTTTCTTCATTCTCCTTATCCTTTTTACGCCATACTAAAAGAATAATTAACATTGCGAGTGAGCTAATCATAAGTGCAAACCATAATCCCATATTGGAATTGTCGCCGGTCTGCGGCGGTTTGGGATCGTCCGGCTCTACGGGGAATTCTTCAATCATAAATTCCCAGTCAAGATAGCCGATTTTATTTTGAAATTCGTTAGGCAGCTCTACGGGGACATTAAGGGTAACATCCAGATTGACCTCGCCGCCCGAATAGAGCGTACCAAGATATACCCAATCGGTGAGCTGTGCCGTTTCATTGGCTGCAGCATCGAACATATACGCCATTTCGTTTTCTTCGCTCTTGGCGACCTTCAAGCCAAGCTGTGAAAGAAACTCCACAGAATCCTCATGCGCTCCGAGAGAGCGAATATAGATCTTTACCTTAACCTTGTTATCCGCATCGTTCTTTACGGTGATCTTCTGTGTTAAGGTATCGCCGGGCATAACGCCCTTAAAATTCGGGAATAGATCCGTAAGCGAATGATCACTTCCGGGTTCAAACACAAAGTTTCCTGCGTTGCCGCTGTAAGTAACCTTTCCGTCCGCCGCAAATACGGTCACGGTGGAGGAAAGGAGCAGAACGACGGTAAATAATAAAGCAATAATTTTCTTCATCTATACGTCCTCCTTATTCTGCGGGCCAACCGGAGGCGGTATAGGTGTTACCGTCGCTGATGGGATTGTTTTCGCTCTGTACGGCTTGGGCTTTAACGGTTAGCGTCAAAGTCTTTCCGAGATAGCTGTTATCCACCTTGGAGCCGACGATCTCCACGTGAGAGAACACATTCGGCGTTGTTTCACCGGGATTTACAATGCCGGTATAGTAATACCAGCCGTCGTGCAGCACCCAATGTTCTTCGTCAATATTGAGTTTGAAGCAGTCCTCGGCGGTAAGCTCCTGGGAGTCGATACCGTAAACCATCTTTACACGGAGATAGAAAGGATGCTCACAATCGCTCTCGATACTGACCTTCTTGGAAACAATATCTCCGGGAACGATATACACGCCTTCCTGGGGAAATTCTTTGCCCTGATCCGTCATTTCGTGAATAATAAATTGAATATTACCGGAGGTCACGACATTGGTGGCTTTTCCGACTGTTGAGTAATATGCAAGGGTTGCCTGGCTCATAAGGGTTATGAGTGCTGCCATAAGAGCAACAACAACGATTTTCATTTTGATCTTGCCCAACATAATGTCCTCCTTTTGCAAGATTTGAGTGTGTCACTCGGCAATCAAAAGATATAAACCGTAGCTTATACCCTTTGATTGCCGCCTAACTCCCGCAATGGGAGTTAGGACGGACTTTTTTATCCGTTCACACGGAAAGAATTTTGAAATTACTGAGTTACAGTCTTGCCTGACTCGATCTCACCGATTGCGTCAGTAACAGAGGAGGTCATACCAGTAATGGTGTTATTGTTGCAAGTACCATTGCAGTCGTAGTTGCCAACGACCTGACCAATAACGTACTTGTCCTTGCCGCCAGCGAATACGCCGTCACCGATACCGTCAACGGTGCAATCGGTCAAGGTGTTGCCGGTTACGTCACCGGTATTAGTACCGGAAGCGCAGATATAACCAACCAGACCGCCGAGCTTATAACCGCCCTTAACGGTAACGTTAGTCAATGTGCAGTTAAGAACGTCAGTATAACCATAACCGATAACACCACCGGTGTACTTACCGCCGGTAACAGAAGAATTGGTGATGGTGATATTCTGTACGCCCTGATCTGCATTTACAGAACCGGACAAAACACCTGCGGTGGAGTTACCTACGTTGCTACCGATAACGTGGATGTTGTCGAGCTTCAAATTCTTGAAAGTTACGTAATTTGTATTGAACAAGCCTGCCTCATTTTCGGTTGTAGCATTGGTTACGATCTTTGCATTTTTAATCGTATGGTTGTTGCCTTCGAAAGAAGGCGCACCAGCGGACTTAGGGTGCTTAATGATAACAGGAGCGATGGTGGCGTTATTCAAATCGATGTCAGCATCAAGAACAATCGTCCATCTACCGCCGTAATAGTAATCTACTCCGGCACCGTTAAAATAGTTGATATAATCAGTTCCATTTCCGTCGGTGAACAGTGCAGTCCAGTCAGCAAACAGCTTGGTAAGGTTCAAGAAGCCTTCCTTGTCGCTCACAATGATCTGAGAATTTTCACCATTGGGGAAGAGGGTCAGACCGTAAACTTCGCGACCGACTTTGCAATTGTTAACGGTGTTATCTTGTACGTTTCCTACAAGATTCCAAGAACTAATAATGTCAGCCTTATGTCCATCGGTATCGACTTCGGCAGCAACTACAGTCACATTATCAAGGGTATTGTTGCAAACCTCACCGGTGATATTTGCCGTCGCAATGAGACCGGCGGCACGAACCTTTGCAGAAACGGATACGTTCTGAACCTTATTGTTGGAAACCGTGTACGAGCCGTTTTCTTGGCAATTATATCCGGTCAAACCACCTGCATCTTCGTTGCCGGTAACAGTACTGTCGATCACCTGGCATCCGGTAATATCACCGTAATGATAACCCACAAGACCGCCGACAAAGTTCTCGCCGGAGATGGTTGCGTTCTTAACGGTCACGTTGCTGATATTTGAATCGTAAGCAGCGCCGGCAAGCGCACCGTTGGTGGCCTTAACATTCTCCAATGTGAGGTCAGCATAGTGAGCCCAGCTGTTGTCTGCAAACAGACCGGTGGTGGTATTGATATTGCTGATAACGTGTCCGTTACCCCTAAAAGCAGAAGCACCGGTGCGAGTACCAAACTTAATAACAACAGGCTCGATGGGATAGTTCATGAGGTTAATGTCGGCTTCCAGACTTACAGTCCACTTACCGCTATAATAATAATCGGCACCGGCACCGTTTGCATAGTCTATGTAGCTGCTACCACCATTGGCATGGAGTGTAGACCAATCTGCGGACAAAGTGCTGAGGTATGCAAATGCAGCGGCATCCTTAACGTGTACGGTCTGGGTTGCTCCGTCAACAACGAGAGTCTCGGGCTTTTCGGTAGGAACCACGCCATCCCAAGCAGCACCCTTGTCATACTGATTGTCAAAGCTGTCGAACTCAGAGGTAAGCTGAGTAGCAACCACAGTAATGCCAATGCCTCCAATAGAAAGGCCTTGATATTCGTTGCCTGCTTCTTCTTTCATATGACCCTTGATAACGATGGGAGCGGAAGCTTCGTCTTTAGCAATTAAATTGCCACTGAAATTTGTAATAGAAGCACCATTGGCGGTAAATTCGATTGCTTCAAGAAGCTTTGCATCTCCGTCAATACCATTGATTACCATATTGTACTTAAGTGCAAGATTTCCGTTATTGCGAACGCGAATGGCGGGAAGCTCGTAAGTACAACCAGGCTCCCAAAGGATAGCTTCACCTGCAGGAGCACCTGCAGCCTTCTTGAAATTGAGGGTAATGCCTTCAGCATTTTTCCACTCATTACCATCAAGGTACTCAAGAACGATATCCAAAGTACCAGCTTGAATGGTGTTGACGCCGCTAGTCGCGGAATCTGTAAACCAAGCGAACGTACTACCAATGAGCATAGACACGCACATAAGGAGTGCGAGTGCGCTCGTCAGTAAAGCACGCTTGGTGCTTTTTGTTTTAGTCATTATAATGACCTCCTTTTCATATTTGTCGGCGCTATGTGAAAACTGCATTACCCGAACGCCGACAAAACGAGTGCAGTTGTGGTTTTGGCTTTTATGTAATCCGGTCTCTTATAAAGCCAATCAATTCAAGACCTTCGATACGGTTTAACACACGTTCTTAGTAGCTCCAATAGGTAGCAAACGCAGCACGTGCATTGTCGCCGGTGTTGTCTGCCTGCAGAGCTTCAGCCTTAACCTTGATGCTGAAATCACCGCTTACAAATCTCATATCTTCCTGCTCAAATTCACCGGGAATGGTGACGTTGTTGAACAGAACAGCGGTCTGAGCTGCATCGTCGGTGGTCAGCTTGTAACGGTAATAGTACACATAAGTGACACTATTGTTGGCTACAGTGGTAGCAGAATCGTCTGCATACCAAGCGTTGTTGTCTACATCCAGCCAAGTGCGCAGATCGGAAGAGATACCCTTAGCATCGCAAGCAGCCTTGATGGTTGCATACTCGTCAAAGGTAACGTAAACACGGATCCACTGGTCGTAATCGCCAAGATTCTCAACGGTGGGATTCTTAGCAAGCACGTCGCCGGGTGCGATGTCAGTATAGGTAACACCGTCCTGATCCTTCACGCCGGGGTTGGCA
>JAZNCH010000021.1:0-18696 GCA_045587445.1 Eubacteriales bacterium
GGTTATCGTAACTTTAATCGCTTTCGTAATCGTATCTTACATATCTTTTCTCTCAAAAAAATACAAGCAGCTACATCTTAATGTAACTGCTCGCATT
Source organism: Eubacteriales bacterium (assembly GCA_045587445.1). Taxonomy (GTDB): domain Bacteria; phylum Bacillota; class Clostridia; order Oscillospirales; family CAG-272; genus RGIG1995. Next base: position 98 of record JAZNCH010000021.1, read on the forward strand.
TCTCATTTTAATTTTTTCTTTACCCCAACTATTGACATAGAACCTTTTAAAAATTGCTTTTATTACAGTTTATTTATCTTTTCCGAAAATCTTTTTCTCTATGCCGTATTTTTCTTTGCCTTCTTTTTCAACCACGCGGTCAATTTGATTGGTTTTTTCAATTTCACCGTCAGTTTCTTCAATCAAAAATCTTCCTTGCGGTCCGCCTACTACGAAAAGTTAACTTGCGCTTTTAACAAAAGCAGGATCTTCACACAATTCATCAATTATTTTGCCTGTACACAAAAAAACAATTGAAGATTTTTCGTGTTCAGAGTGATATTTGTATCTTACTAAGCTAATATCCTCAACAACTTCTCCCGGAATAAAAGCTCCTTTAAATACTGATATTATTTTCACTTTGATACTGTAAACTTTAATATAATCATCCAATACCCCTATTATTTTTGAGTCTTGTATTTTACCTATATACACATCATCTGAAATTTCAAAGGCTTCCCCTAAACAATTATTGGAATTCGAATCATAATAATATAATCCTTTATCCCATAACCCCAAATAATCATATGAACATCTTATTTGCGTATCAATCTTCAAGAGAATGTCTATAACTTCTTGGTAGCATTCAAAACCCTCAACCGATTTATCTCCGGTTACTAACTCCATTCTTCCAAAATCAAATAGCTTAATGCACCTATAATACGAATAATATGAAAGTTTTTGGGCTTCTTGCATATCCTCCACATTTTCGTCTATTCCTAACATAAAGAAATATTTTTGACCTTTTTCCAAATAGTTTTTTCTGTCTATCGAATAATCAAAAGAACCTATGGGGTATATCTCTTCCACTATTTCATTTTGTATGTATTCACCCTTATAAACAGCATTTAATTTGAGCTTCAAAGTAATATTTCCTGTTCTTTTTTGCGCATTAAAATCTTCATCATATTCAAAATCAATTATTTCTCCGGAAAAAACATTTTTTGAAATTTCAAATGTTTCCAAAAGTTTTGCATGAAAACACAAAGACAATGATTCTTCGTCTTCAACAAGTGTTTCCGATTGGTCAAGATTATTTTTGTTCTGACAAGATAAAAACGTTAAAGTAATTATTAAGAATAAGACAAATACGTATTTCTTCATATACTACTCCTAAAAATAAATGCTATATACAGGATGGGGAATTTCCCCATCCAGCTTATATTTAATACTATTTTTTATCTTTTTTTACCTTTTGAAGTTTTTTATTAGTTTGTTCTTTGAAATTCTTTATCTTTTTCGAAAACTTCTTTTCTATGCCGTATTTTTCTTTGCCTTCTTTTTCGACCACGCGATCAATTTGATTTGTTACTTCAATTTCACCGTCAGTTTCTTCAATCAAAAATCTTCCTTGCGGTCCGCCTACTACGAAAAGCTCATTAACCATTATCAGATTGTTGTATCACTTTTTTGCTTTGATTTTGGATACTATCAAGTGAGTTATAAAGCCGGACAAAAACGACAGCCCAACACTAATTAGCAATTCAAGAAAAAAGAAATAATCAATAGTCAAAAACAAAGAAACGCAGATTTTCTCCCACCATTTATTCGCATTTAGGACATCGAATCTTGCCACCGCACCTGCGAAAAAGGCAATTATACCTAAAACCGAGTACCACAAGCCATATTTCAACCCGGGAGCTGCAATCTCCTGCGTTTTTATGTAACTGTAACTACCGTAAATAATTGCCGCAATTGGGAAATAAGCAAATAAACCGAAAAGGATATTATCGTCCATTAAAACATGAGACGTTGCTAATAGTATTATGTATACTATGTATATAATGCCCAATGTTTTTTTATAGTTGTATTCTTCCATAATTCCACCTCAATCCTGTAAATATTCAAAGACTTTTAATATTACCTCTGTTCTGTGTTGCATTTTGCTGTGTAACCTATCCAAAATCGATTTCCGCCATCAAATCCACTTTCGCAAAAGCTTCACCCAACGGTCATTCTTCGCATTACGCACATAAACATTTATCAAAACGCTTTAACGCGAGCCGAAGGATCCCATATAATTTCCGTAAACTTAATGGGATTCTTCGACTCCACGGCTGTTGCCACATTCAGCTCAGAATGACTACAGGGTATTAGCTTGCATCTTTCACAAAGCTATGGAGCGTTGTGTAGGTTGGAAAATGATTAACTACCGCTTCTTTGGCTCGTTTTTATTATACTTATAATTAAGAATACTATTTTTTTGATTAGGCAAAGAATTATCATATTTACTGTTATTTTTCCTACCCACCCAAAGAACAAACTTGGTTATCAATGTACAAATAAGCGTAACACCAAGGAGCATCAGCGAATACACCAATAACGTAAACTTTTTTTGACTATAAAACATGTACCCAGTTATAATATTTAACATAAATATTGTTACATTCACACCGATAATACTACGTATTTTTTTATACGCCCATACACTTAAACAGGAAACAAAAAACATATATGCGACAATCAAAGACAACATTATAGGTATAGTCCCAAAATCTCCGGCAGGTACTGATCCAAGGATACACATACCCAGAATTTTTACAACTATAATTCCACCTATACATGAAAAAACTAGTTTTATAATCTTTTCCATACTCTACTCCTATTCTTCAAGGTAAACTTTTACTTTTTCCATTACCGGTGTCCTATGTTGCATTTTGCTGTGTAACCTATCCAAAATCGAATTTCCGCCAACAAATCCGCTTTCAAAAAAGCTCCCTCGACGGTCATCCTGAGCGAGCATTACTCACATAAATATTTATCAAAAAACTTTAAAGCGAGCCGAAGAATCCCATACAAATTCCCTAAACTTAATGGGATTCTTCGACTTCGAGGGCGTTGCCCTCTTCGCTCAGAATGACTGCAAGGTATTACCTTAACCTCATACCGACCACGCGGTCAATTTGATTGGTCACTTCAACATTGCCTATCTCTATTATCTTTGTTTTTTAACACTATTTTTGTAATAATTGAAGACACAACAGACACGACAAATGAAATAGGCAGAGAAAAACATGTCATAATAAGTGTACCATATCCCGCTGCAAATAGTTTATCTAACAAATCACTTCCCCAAAAATCTAAGTTAAGCATACCAGCAACTAAAAAGGACATTATAACAAGAAATACTATGCCACTTAGCAGGACAAGAAACAGTATTAAAGCAGGAAAAAAGACACTTTTGTTTTTTAAAAATGCTCTTTTTCCATAATCTATTGAAATAATGGGGAAATACAAATAGCAAACAAATATTGCATATATACCCATAACATCAAAAAGAATACTACTTCTATTGGTTTCATATATTTGCTCAAAAAACATTAAACCGCCTGAAAGCAAAATATATACCGCAAAATAACAAATAATTACGCTTAATATATTTGAATATTTTTGTTTCTTATTACCCATATACTTCTCCTATTCAGATAAGTAATTTGCTACCTGCTGCATTACAACTGTACGGTGCTGAATCTTACTGTGAAAAATACTTCCCCAAAAAGTCTCCAAATATTTACAGTCAACTCCATTTCCGCCATTTGTATCAATAACAATATATATTTTTTCCATAGGAATAACTTTTGTAGGTCTCCCATTTTCTCCTTCTTCAGTCCAACCAATTTGACTCATTAATCCAACAACATTGTCCCCTTCATCTCTAACGTCCATTACAAGTTTTTCATGTTTATTTGTCAAAAAGGTTTCAATATCGGCAAATGAATTGTAATTCTCGGGATTGTCAATTTCACCGTCAGTCTCTTCAATCAAAAATCTTCCTTGCGGTCCACCAACTACGAAAAGTTCATCTTAATTACTAATACGAGAATCTATAATCGGCTTTTCGCCGCTAAGCATTTCTTTATAATCCGCAAAAAAATCGTCTCCAGAAATACATAATAAACTATTGGCATAAATTTCTGTTGCATATTCATTTAATGGGATTATATCTTCAATTATCTGTCCGGAAACATAATCCCCCTTAGCTACTGATAATACTTTCACTTTAACTTTTGATACAGCACACTTTTCCCAATCATTATATTCATCCAAAAGTATTTCTGATTTACCGAAATTTTGTATCTCTACAATATCACCTATATAAACATTGTCTGCTAACTCATACATCTTCTCTAAAGAAATAACGGTATAAGTATATTCTGTAAGATGTTCTGTAAAATATTCACCATATACGCCCCCTATTTCTTCCAAATTCAACATATCATAAAGTATTTCATAATATGTTGAGTACTTTTTTCCGCCTGTGTATCCACTCTTGGTAAGTACAGCATTAAATTTGCCGTCCCCAAAGATTTCTATCGTATGAAATTTACTGAAATTGTATAAGTTAAGTTTATTATTAATTTTATTTTTGTCTGACTCTATATAATCTTCGTCTATTCCAGTCATAAACAAATAAGTTGAACCAATATTAATACAATCTGTATAATGCAAAAACACTGTATCTTCAACTATGTCTTCGCTGGGAAGCAATTCACCTTTATACACAAATTTTATTTTTACCTTTATTTTAAAATTTCCTTGAAAATCTGCGGTAGTATATTTGAAATATTCGTTCTTGTTTTCTTTTAATTCAACCACCTCTGCTTCATATACGTTCTTTGCCATTTCAAACACATCTCTAACAGGTGGGAAATATACAAACGATCCTTCTAATAAATTTGTATTATCGGAATTATTTTTTTCATCAGATACATTACCGCATCCAACAAGCAACAATATTGAAAAAATAAAGCTAAACACTAATAATATTTTTCTACCCATATACAAGCCTCCTTTAATTGGGTTATACAAGCCGAGTTTTATTCTCGGCTTGTATTTTGTTTTACTACTTGTTTTTCTTGGTTTTTTCAATTTTTTCCTTCGCTTGTTTGTTAAACTCTTTCAGTTTTTTCGAAAACTTCTTTTCTATACCGAGTTGTTTTTTACCCTCTTTTTCGACCACACGGTCAATTTGATTGGTTACTTCAATTTCTCCGTCATTCTCTTCAATCAAAAATCTTCCTTGCGGTCCGCCTACTACGAAAAGTTCATCAAACAAACCATACGATAAGTACAGTAAATACTTTTCTCCAATTTTATACAATGGATCAACATCACTGTATTTGCCTTCAGGGGTATATTGCAAAAAACTGATTACATTTGGTACATCATTTGCATTCGCAAGTAAGTATTCATCAATTGCAAAATATACTCTTGTATAATTATCGCTATATTTTTCAGTATCAACAACCGTTCCCTTTACAATATATTCAGATTCATTATACAAATCCTCTTCAGTATACTCTTTAAATGAATAATTAAATCCAGGTGCACGTATTATATTCACACCGGTTATTTCGTCGTTATGTATTATATTTGAACCTAAATTTCTTCCGCCCGTTCCATACATCAAATGATCAGAATTGTCAACAAGCTCGCCGTTATATTCATAGCCATAACTTGAATTGATATATAGGTCTGCCAAACCAAGCGAATGTCCTAACTCATGACAAAAAGTTTGAACTATCCCATTCTTCGATTCGATTTGGGGAGTGGTATCTCCCCTGAAAACTATATTTCCACCATTGTTATATCCGTTAATATAATTTGGCAATTGATTAGATGTACTAACTGTAAAGTAATTAAAAGTTAACCATGTACGCTTTTTGAATGAAAGTGGTATACCGTCATTATCCAATCGATCATTCCAGATTTCCATCGCTTCTTCAAACAATTCTGCGTATGAAAAAGTTCCTTCAGTATATTGCCGTTCCTCTTCCATATCTTCTCCCATATTATAATACAAGGTAGCACTAGTTCCGGAATAGTGTTTTTCTCCCTTATATCTCCATCCATCTAATTCACTGCTTGGAATAACATTTTCATCATCTATCTTAATATCAAAATTTCCCGGTGCAAAATTAGTTAAATCCTCTGCTTTTATTATGATATAATATTCCTTTGTTCCACTACCACTACACTTTAAATAAAAACTTTGTGTCTGGTAATTCGTCATGTACAATCCTTTCAAAGAGCCAAATCCTTGGTTTTCATTCACATAAACCACAACCGTGCAATTAGCATAATCACTAAGGTTTTTACCGTCTATTATGTTTTCTGCTTTTACTGGCGGATTTACAGTTAAAGCATATTTTGTTTCCCCCGATAAAGTTACTTTATACATTTCAAAGTCATTATCATGATTTAATGTACCTGTTAAAGTTTCTCCAATAGTTAACGTTTGAGCTACACCCTTAACCCCGGAAGTCGCATCCTCAAATATCCAATTTTGAGCAATTGAGCTATTATCCCTATCTTGCAACACTATATCTGTACCATCTGAAAAGTCATTTGGATATATACTTAACACTTTATCCAACGATTCAAACGATACCAGCCTATACATATTAGATTCATCGGATGGCACTATTGCCCATTTTTTTGTATTATAACTAGTAAAAGTCCCTGTAGAAGTTTGGGCATAAGAATTGTTTTTATTTGAACTCTTTCCTAAATATGTATTTATATTGCATATTGGAGACAAACCATAGATGCCAGTTACCTCATCATAAGTAATTTTCCAGACTTGGGACTTTGATGTGCTATCTTTTGTATTTTGCTGTACAATGCATTGGTTTGCAATAGTGTTAGAATTGCCATTTTCAGGATTTTCAATATCCATATATTTTTGGCTAAATTCATTTCGAATATAGTATATCCCATCCTCAAGAAGTTTTGATTTAACAACTGTTACAGTAAATTGATGTGTAGCCCCCAACAAAGTTGTCTCAAATATTACTGTTCCGGAACTTTTTGCAAATACCTCATTAGTAGTACTATCAAAGTCTACGTATTCCGTTCCGGACACTATAGACCACGTAAGATTAGTAGCAGCAGGAAAAACCGAAATGTTGTCCAAATCATAAGTATCACCAATATACAAATTCTTGCTTTGCGGGTTTATTTCACCTTTAGGTATCAAAACCCATTGATGCGGTGTATCTGTATTTGTAACAGACGGATATACACTTGTACCACTGCCTGTCAAGCTCATCCAAGGTCTTCCGGCAGACATAATCAAGTAAGAACCGTTATCTAACCTCTCAAACTGCCATCTGCCAAAACCGTCACTTATTTTTGGCGGCAATGTTATCGTACCATAATCCATATTGAAATACAGTACCAATGACGTATTCACATTCGGTATAATATCATATGAATATGTAAAATATGAGTTCTTCTGTACAGTCCACTGTAATGCTGTTCCACCATTTCCGTAATCGCTTAAATATACACTTGACCCCGATGCACAGAGATATTTACCTGTATATACATTCTGTATATAATATGTCCCTTCCGTCATCGTTTCAAAGTTTGTTGTATATCTCACCTCAAGATACGGTATATTCGCACCGCCGTTGCCTAAATAGTCTGATGAGTAAACCTGATTCCAGTCGTTTATCTGCTCTTCATATTTTAATGCAAACCCGAAATCTGTCCGGTGCACTCTGTAATACGTTCTCAGATTGTCTCCAAGTTCATTTGAAGAATATCTCAGCCACAAATCTCCGGGAACTGTGCTTATCTCTCCGAGTTTTGTTCCTATTGACGGCTTGTTGCTCCACTGCATCGTATATGTGTTTATATCAGACGAAACCAAATACAGTCCTATTCTTCCCATAGTGGTTGTTCCGTTCAACAATCTAAGATTAAAGCTTGCTCCCGTTACCGTTGTTATACTACCCATTCCGGGAAGATTCTCTATTCCCCAATAAGCCCAGTTCTCTCCACCGTAATATCCCATGTAAAGATTAGGCAAAGACTCATTATACGGTGCTGTCTGTGTAGATCTTACGTACGTATCAAGCTGGTCTACCTGTGCATAGTTTTGTGTCGTTACAATAGGGTCAATAACAACAGGATATATTCTCTCTTTATCCAAAAGCCATTCCACATCGGGTGTATAGGTTATTCTCCATTCCTTTTTGTTTTCCTGCGTTACTGTTACTTCTATATCTTCGGATATTATATCATTCGCATCGTACATATACGGTGCTTTTATAAGCATTATGGTTTTTCCGTCTTTATCGGTAAGTGAAACTCTTCCGTATTCATCTTTTTTCGGGATAAGTCCGTCGGTATCTATTACCATACTGTATGACTTAAAGCCATTATATGCTTCAAGAATCACTTCCTCGTTTATCTTGCCCGAGGACAATATGTAACGCAGTGTTGTCCCTTCGCCAAATGCCCCTACGTACTCGATATTTGACTGTTCAAATAATATTGATTGTATATAGTCACAGTTATACGACTGTATAGCCTCATTAGCTGACAAAACAATATCGGTCTCTTTCAGTTTTTCTTTATTACTATTCTTCTGAGCCTCTATGCTCTTTTTCGTGTTTTTCTTAATATCAAAAACTTCTTCTACCGTATGTTTTGCATTATTCTTTATTTTTTCTTTTTTATCTTTCAGAAGCTCTTTGCTTGTTTTCAAAGCCGCTTTTGATTCCTTTGAAAGCTTTACCTTTTCGGTAGCATCGCCGTTTTCGTTTTCCGCTTCAACTGTCCAGCTTATCTTGTAATCGCCCGATTCAAGCTTTACAAGCTTTGCGGAATTAGTATTATTCGCAAATTTTACTTTTATTGTATCATCTACGGGCGATATGCCGTTACTGTCTCTTTCTACGTCATATTCTATATCAACCCATTCGCCGTCAACCTGTTCGTGTACTGCTTGTGGGTATGATACCGCTATATAGCTTCCGTCGTCGCAAAGAAAGTGCTTTTCATTTTCTCCTCGCTTGGTTATGTCTTCCGAAACAATAATCGGTTCGAGTATCTCGTCTGCCAATGATTTTTCTTCCGTAACAGGTGTTACTGCTTGTTCGTTTTCCGTACTTTGTGCAGAGTCATCTGTCAATGCAATAATATTCCCCGGAAGTATAGAAATCATCATACATATTACGAGCATAAAAGCTGTAAACTTTATACTTCTTTTATTTTTCATTGTGTCTTCTCCTTGATTGTAAAATATATTTATTAATTTGGTATTAACAAAAGCCAAAACTTTGTCAAAAGTATACATTTTTTTAACAAAATACAAAAAATATGTAAATTATTTCATAAAACCATTGGCGACTGCACCTCTTTCTGTATTTTAGTATAGTAACTCACACTACAAAAACAATATACAATACTTTTTTCACCAAAAATTAAAAAGTCCCTCAATTACCGTTTTTTTGTCCGAAAATTGTTTAATTTTTTTGGTCCTTCTATAAATTAATACGATTCAAAAAACTTTTTTACTACATCTTTTGGCATTTATTTACAAAAAAGAGCCGAATCAAATCCGATTCAGCTCTTTTAAAAATTGCTTTTATTACAGTTTATTTATCTTTTCCAAAAATCTTTTTCATAAAGGATTCTTTTTTCGAGTAGTTGGAGTTTCCGCAAAGCTCTGCAAATTTCTTCAACGCTTCTTTTTGCGTTGCCGAGAGGCCTTTCGGCACTTCAACTATAACTCTAAATATAAGGTCGCCTTTATTCTTTGAACGCGGTATCTGTATACCCTTTCCGCGAAGTGTAAACCGTGTATCAGTCTGCGTTCCCTCAGGGATTGTATACTTAACCTTGCCCTCGAGTGTCGGTATATCTATTTCTGCTCCCAATGCCGCCTCAACAAATGTAATCGGAACATCGCAGTAAATGTTATATCCGTCGCGTTCAAATACGTGATGCGGTCTAACCGATACAGAAACGTAAAGGTCGCCGTATCCTCCACCGTTTCTTCCGGCATTTCCCTGTCCCTGCAAAATAACTCTCTGTCCGTCGTCAATGCCCGCAGGAATTGTTACGTCAAGCGTCTTCTTTATTCTTACGTAGCCTGTACCTCTACAGTTCGTACAAGGGTTCTTTATCGTCTTTCCTCTGCCGCCGCAAGTCTCACACGTCTTTGTCGTCTGAAACATACCAAGGGGCATCCTCTGTGTTACTCTCACCTGACCGCTACCGCCGCAGGTCTTACACGTCTCGGCAGAAGTTCCCTTCTGTGCACCGCTTCCCTTACATTCATCACAAAGTTCAACACGGTTATATGATATTTCTTTCTTACAGCCGAATGCCGCCTCTTCAAAAGATATTGTTATATGTGCACGTAAATCTTCGCCCTGCTGCGGCATATTTCTTCTTGCAGATGACTGTCCGCCGCCACCGCCGAAAAAGCTTCCGAATATATCTCCGAAGTCAAAACCGCCGAATCCGCCACCAAAATCTCCAAAGCCGCCAAATCCGCCACCTCCCATATTAGGGTCAACGCCGGCATGTCCGTATTGGTCATATCTCGCTTTCTTGTCTGCGTCACTCAGTACCTCGTAAGCCTCGTTTATTTCCTTAAACTTCTCTTCAGCCTTTGGATCGCCGGGATTGACGTCGGGGTGATGCTGTTTCGCAAGTTTTCTGTATGCTTTTTTTATCGTCTGTTCATCAGCGCTTTTGTCTATTCCCAGCACCTCATAGTAATCCCGTTTATTATCCGCCATATACTACCTCTTTTTATCTATGTAAACAACGATACTGTTGGCAGATATACTCTGCCAACAGTTCATCTTTTACTGTTTTTATTTATCAGTTATTTGTCTTATCCTCGTATTCGCCGTCATAGAAGTCGCCGTTCTGTGCTCCTCCCTGTGCTCCGCCGTTCTGTGCTCCTGCATCACCCTGAGGAGCCTGCTGTGCATAAAGCTTTTCACTGAGCTTATAGAATGCCTGCTGAAGTGCTTCTGTATCAGCCTTTATGCTTTCTGTGTTGTCGCCCTTTACGGTTTCCTTAAGCTTTTCAACTGCCGCCTGAACGTCAGCCTTGTCAGACTCGGGAAGCTTGTCGCCGATTTCCGTAAGTGTCTTTTCGGACTGGAAGATAAGGCTTTCAGCCTGGTTCTTAACCTCTACAGCTTCTTTCTGCTTCTTATCTTCTTCAGCGTACTTTTCTGCATCCTTAACAGCCTTATCAATATCTTCCTGACTCATATTTGTAGAAGATGTGATAGTGATGTGCTGTTCCTTACCTGTACCCTTATCTGTAGCTGTTACGTTAACGATACCGTTGGAGTCAATATCAAAAGTAACTTCAATCTGAGGAATACCTCTGGGAGCTGCGGGAATACCGTCAAGTATAAATCTGCCGAGGGTGGTGTTACCCTTTGCCATATCTCTTTCACCTTGAAGAACGTGAATTTCAACGGATGTCTGGTTATCTGCAGCCGTGGAGTATATCTGGCTCTTCTTTGTAGGAATAGCTGTGTTTCTGTCAATAATTCTGTTGAATACACCGCCCAACGTCTCGATACCGAGAGAAAGGGGTGTTACGTCGAGAAGCACAACGCCGTTAAGGTTTGCATCCTGGCTGAGTACTCCGCCCTGAATAGCCGCGCCGAGAGCAACACATTCGTCGGGGTTGATACCCTTAAAGGGTTCTTTGCCTATAAAGCTCTTAACTGCATCCTGCACTGCGGGAATTCTTGTAGAACCGCCTACCAAAAGAACCTTATCAACTTGTGCGGGTGTTACGCCCGCATCGGAAAGTACTCTTCTTGTAGGAGCCATTGTAGCTTCAACAAGGTCTGCTGTAAGCTCGTTGAACTTAGCTCTTGTCAAAGTGCCGTCAAAGTGCTTGGGGCCTGTTGCATCTGCAGTAATAAAGGGCAAGTTAATATTTGAAGAAGCAACGCCTGAAAGCTCAATCTTTGCCTTTTCTGCAGCTTCCTTAAGTCTCTGAAGAGCCATCTTGTCCTGACGGAGATCAATTCCGTTTTCTTTCTGGAAGGTATCTGCAATCCAGTCGATAATTCTCTTATCGAAGTCATCGCCTCCGAGCTTGTTGTTACCTGCCGTAGCCTTAACTTCAAAGAAGCCGTCGCATATTTCAAGGAGAGATACGTCGAAAGTACCGCCGCCAAGGTCGAATACGAGTACTCTCTGTTCTTCTTCCTTTTCAAGACCGTATGCAAGAGCTGCTGCCGTAGGCTCGTTGATAATTCTCTTTACCTCAAGGCCTGCAATCTTACCTGCGTCCTTTGTTGCCTGACGCTGTGCGTCTGAGAAATATGCGGGAACTGTAATAACTGCTTCTGTTACCGTTGTTCCGAGGTATGCTTCTGCATCAGCCTTAAGCTTCTGAAGAATCATAGCGGAAATTTCCTGAGGATTGTATGACTTGTCGTCTACGTTTACTTTATAATCAGTACCCATTTCACGCTTAATGGACATAATCGTTCTGTCGGGGTTTGTGATACCCTGACGCTTTGCAACCTGACCAACCATTCTTTCGCCGGTCTTTGAGAATGCAACTACCGAAGGAGTTGTTCTCGCACCTTCGGGATTGGGTATAACGATAGGCTCGCCGCCTTCATACACTGCTACACAAGAGTTTGTTGTTCCTAAGTCAATACCAATAATCTTTCCCATAATAATTTTTTCCTTTCGATTTATGTTAAGTAATATTTTTAATCGTTCTTTTTAGTTTGCAACCTTTACCATTGCATATCTTATGACCTTGTCGCCTCTTTTATATCCCTTACTGAAAGTTTCGACAATCATATTTTCTCCAACGGAATCATCATCAACGTGCATAACTGCGTTATGCAAATTGGGGTCAAATTCCGCGTTTTCAGTTACTATCTCTTCAACACCCATCTTTGTGAATGTTTCTTTAAACATATTCAAAGTAAGATTTACACCCTCAGCCAAATTGCCGCTTTCGGAAAAAGCAACTGCTCTTTCGAGGTTGTCAAGTATGGGCAAAAGCTGTGTTACGGCATCAATGTATGCATCGCCGTAAAGTCCTTCTTTTTCTTTTGCGGTACGCTTTCTGTAGTTTTCGTATTCAGCCGCCATACGTAAGAACATTTCATTCTTTTCTTCAACCGTCTTTTTCAGCTCTTCAACTTCCTTTTTCAAAGCGTCAAGCTCTTTTTTCGACGTCTTCTTTTCTTTTTTCTCGGTCTTTTCGGTAGTGTCCGTTTTTTCAACCGTCTCTTGTTTTACTTCCGTTTCCTCCGAAGCTGTCTCTTCGGGGGTTACAATCTTTTCTTCAGCCATTTTCTCCTCCGTTGTTTCCGTCTGTCAGCAGATTTTCCTTTTCGCCAAACAGGTTCCTTATATTTTCGGATAAAAGGTCAAGTGTCGTTATGACCTTCGAATAATCCATTCTGCACGGTCCTATAACACCTATAGCACCCACCACTCTGTCATTTACAGTAATGTTTCTGAAAATCAGAGTCGAGTTGCTCATAATGTCAACCGCATTTTCTTTGCCTATAAGTATATTTGTCGTGTCCTTTTCGGAATTGCTTATAATATTTATTATGTCATCTTTCTTCTCAAGCATACCGATAAGTCCACTGAGCTGTGAAAGATTTGAATATTCGGGGAATTCAAGCAGTCTGTTTACCTGCTCGACCTTAACGTCGCCCCTGTCTATCTCGTTCACCGTATCGTATATACATTTTATTATAGGGTCAACAATTTCTTCGTATCCAAATAAATTGTTCTTTATTTCAACTACCGAAGCATAAGACAATTCGTTTACGGTTTTTCCCGCGATAAACTTATTGAGAAGCTCCGATAAACGTTCGGTTACTCGTGTGTTTATCGGCTCCGACGTGCGAATAAGCTTGGTCTTTACAACTCCTGTATTCGATACCATAACAAGCGCAAAGTTTCTGCTGTCAACGTACACTACGTTAAACGCCGTTATAACCACCTGAATAGCCCTCGGCTTAACCGTGATAGCCGTATAATTCGTTATTCTCGAAAAAAGCCTGCCCGCCTGCTCAATTATTCTGTCAAGCTCTTCTTCCTTTGATTTTTTCAAAGTATCAAGCTGTTCAAGCTCGTCTCTGGTCAAGCGGTATTTGTCCATAAGAGAATCGACGTAAAATCTGTAACCTAATTCCGACGGAACTCTGCCTGCCGACGTGTGAGGTTGTTCAAGATACCCAAGCTCTTCAAGCTCTGCCATTTCATTTCTTATGGTCGCCGAGGAATATGCGATGTTGTTGTTTTGCGTAAGGTACTTCGAGCCTACGGGCTCGCCCTTGTCTATGTGCGCATCAATAATTGCACGAAGTATCATCTTTTTGCGCTCGCTAAGCCCGCCGTCATTACCGTACATACAAACTACATCTCCTTCCCCTCATCCGCTTTAGCACTCAAAACAAACAAGTGCTAAACCGTATATAGAGTTTACACTTATCACTCTCAATTGTCAAGTGCTAAAATGGATAATATTGTTAATATTTTATGAAGACGAGCTTATAAAACAAGGTGGCTTCTACAGTACGCTCTATAATTCACAGTTTAGTTAAGGGGATAGAAATAGGATAAAAAAAGGGCTTCCGCCCTTAAACCCGATTCAAGAAACTTTTTGAAAAAGTTTCTTGAAAATCTTCAAAAACTTTAATATAAATAAAATGTGTGTGGGCAAAAGTCCACACACGTTTTTTTGTTTTATCCAAAATTGTATTCTTCAAATTTGAAGCCGTAGGTGTCTGCAAATATCTCGGCTTCGGAATCTCTTACCCCGCATATAACAAGGCCTTTCGTTCCCGAAAATGCATCGGTTTCTATCTCTTCAACGGTTTCGGGAATATATATCTTTTTTAAAGACTTACAATCGGCAAACGCTTGGCGTTTTATTGTCTTTATTCCCGATGGTACGGTATATTCCGCAAACGAACAAGCCGCAAACACGGTGGATTCCAACACCTCAACTCCATTAGGAATATCCAAACTCGTAAATGCACAACCCGCAAATGCCATTTCACCTATAGTCTTCAAAGAGTCATTAAAAGTAATATCCGTAAGAGAAGTACAACCCGAAAAACACGCTCCACCTATAACTTCAAGTCCCTCGCCCATTTTTATCGACTTCAATGAACGGCAATCATAAAAGACCATATCTCCCAAAGTCACCAACGAATCGGGCAAGGTTATCTCGGTAATCGCCGACACGCCAAACGCATTATCTTCAATAGTTTTAACGGTATCGGGAAGAGTTACGTTTTTCAGTGCGCTGCAGAAATTAAACGTTCCCGCTTCTACGGTCTCGACATTCCCATTTATTGTAACGTGAGTCAGCTTTCCGCAACGCCTGAATGCATATTTTCCTATCTTTGTTACGCTTTCGGGTATAACCACGCTTTCAATTAAGGTTGTATCAAATGCAGCCTCACCTATCTCAACAACCTTTTTTTTGTTTATAGTTTTAGGGATAACAACATTCATTTCTTCGCCCGAATACCCTGTTATTGCTATTCCACCCTCAACAGTTTCATAGGCAAAATCACTCTTTTCGCCGCAAGATGCCAATGTTATTATTAAGACCATTGCAATTAAAACAAAAAATAAAACTCTTCTTTTCATATATCCACCTTTATGCAAAATAATCGTCTTGCTTATTATACTACTTTTTAGATTATTATTTCAATAAATTGGCAATAAAATTTACAATTTCGTGGACAAACGGAAATTTTCGTGTTATAATTAATTCAAACAAAATCATATACAAAGAGAGGTATATTACAATGGTATATTTGCAAAACGAAGAGCTAAAGGTTCAAATAAAAGAGCTTGGTGCTGAAGTTCAGTCCGTCATCACAAAAGAAGGCAGAGAATGCACATGGCAGGGCGACCCTACTTTCTGGAAAGGCAGAGGCCCTCACCTTTTCCCCATCTGCGGCAGACTCCGCGATAACAAGTATCTTTACAACGGTAAGGAATATTCTCTCGGAAGCCACGGATTTGCAAAGCTTATGGAATATAAGGCTGAAAAGTTGAGCGATACTTCTGCTGTATTTACTCTTACCGAAACAGAAGAAACTCTCAAAAACTATCCTTTCGCTTTTGAATTCAAGGTTATATACGAGCTTGTTGGCAGAACTATTAACGTTGAATACGTTGTTACAAACAAAAATGACTATGATATGTATTTCTCGGTAGGCGGCCACGAAAGCTATGTTTGCGAGGGCGGTATCGAAAACTTCTACATCGAATTCGATAAGAATGTTACTCTCGATTCTTACACAGTAGTTGGTCCTATCGTAAACCACGAGACAACAAGAATACTTGAAAACTCCAATATTCTCCCCCTTAAGAACGACTACTTCAAAGTTGACGCTCTCGTGTTCAAGGATATCGACTTTGACAGCCTTGCAATAAAGAAGAATGACGGTTCTCTCAACGTCAAGGTAGACTTCAAAGGATTCGAGAACCTCCTTCTCTGGATGGTTCCCGGTGCTCCTTATATCTGCGTTGAGCCTTGGTTCGGATTCCCGGATTTCGATGATACCGACTATATTTTCGAAACAAAAGTAGGTATTCAGAAGCTCACTCCCGGTAAGACATTTAATACTGTTCACTCTATGACATATTAATAAAGCCTCCCCCTCAAAAGCAGAGGTGTCAGCCGTAGTATTACAGAACACCGATAAAACTTTTTTAAACCCCGCCATAGTGGTGGGGTTTTTGTTATACAAAATACACCTCTATGAGAAGCATAGAGGTGTATTTTAATATTTTTTATATTTGATTTCCGGCAAACTGCGTCATATAAAGGTCATAATATTTTCCTTGACTTTCGAGAAGCTCATCGTGGTTTCCTATTTCGACAACTCTACCTTGGTCAAGAACAACTATCTTGTCTGCATCGCGTATCGTTGAAAGTCTGTGTGCTATAATCAGGCTCGTTCTGTTCTTCATAAGGTTTACCATAGCGTCCTGAATTCTTTTTTCTGTACGCGTATCGACAGATGACGTCGCTTCGTCAAGAATAAGTATCTTCGGGTCGGCAAGTATCGCTCTTGCAATTGCAAGCAACTGTCTCTGTCCCTGCGAAAGCCCTGCCCCCGCCTGTTTCAAAAACGTCTTATACTTAGCAGGCAGTCTCTCAATGAAGTAACGTGAATTGCTCATCTCTGCCGCGTATATCAATTGTTCATCGGTTGCATTTAAATTTGCATATTTTATATTATTTTCAATAGTATCCGAAAACAGCACCGTATCTTGCAAAACTATCGCTATATTCTTTCGCAGCTCGTCTCGCTTTATCTCGTTGATATTAACTCCGTCAACCAATATCTCGCCCGAGTCAACGGGATAAAATCTCATAAGCAGATTTACCACCGTCGTCTTACCGCTTCCCGTCGCTCCAACCAATGCAATCTTTTGTCCCGGTTTTACCTCTAAGTTAAAATCATACAACACTCGCTTCTCGGGAACGTAAGAAAAGTTTACGTTCTTAAATACAACCTCGCCCCTTACGTTCTCCACAGAAACGTCTCCACTGTTGTCTTCGTCGGTTTGGTCCATAAGGGCAAACACTCTTTCAGCTCCCGCTATCGCCGTCTGCAAAGAACCGTACAGCATTGCTATCTCGTTTATCGGTCTTGAAAACTGCTTTGCATATATTATAAATGCAGAAATCTTACCAATGGAAATCAAGCCTTTCAATGAGAAAAATCCACCGAATGCCGCAACTATAACAAAGCTGATATTTGATATGCAGTTCATTATCGGTCCCATTGAGCCGCCGAGAATCTCTGCTTTTATGCTGACCTTCATCAGTTCGTCGCTCGTCTTGTTAAATTCGTCAATAACGTCGTCTTGCTTATTGTAAGCAACGATAGACTTATATCCCGTAATCATTTCTTCCGAATGACCGTTCAATCTTCCCAGCATCTGCGAACGTTTTCTGTAAATCTTTCGCATTATCTTCGACATCTGTCCCGTAACAAGTATGGTAAGAACAACGGTCAGCATAGTAATCAAAGTAAGTTGCCAACAATAGTAAAACATTATGGCTACTGTTCCGATAACAGTCAAAACACCCGATACCAAAGAACCGAGGCTCTGCGATACCGTATTCGATACGTTTTCAACGTCGTTTGTCATACGGCTCATAATATCGCCGTTTGAGTGCGTGTCTATGTATTTTATCGGCAGATTGTCGATCTTTTTGAACAGATCGTGCCGCATATTTTTTACGATGCTCTGACTGAGCTTTGCGGCGAAAATTGACTGTGCCAATGTGAAAAGCACGTTACAGACGTACACGATTCCAAGGAAAACGAGACAAGAATAAAGATCGTTCCATTTTCTGAGATCTATATCGTCTATTGCCGCGCCTTCAAGGGCGGGGGCGAGCAGGGCGGCTACCGTGACGAACACGCCCGCTACCATCAGCATAATAAGAAGATATTTCGATCTGCTGAAATATTTAAGAAGACGGCCAAGAGTTTTCTTGGCGTCTGCGGGTTTTTCGACCGCCGCGCCCATTCGTGAAGGACCCCCGCGCCCGGCGCCTCTGAAATTGACGGTCGGAGCATCACCTTTTTTTTCGGAAACGTGATATTTGACCTTTTGGTCATCGTTTACTCTTTCAAAACCCTCGGGAAGAGAATTGTCGGTGCTTTTTGTCTTTCCTTCAAGCATTTTTCTTTTCTCCTTCCTTGAGCTGTGAATTGTAGATGTCACGGTATATGTCGCACGACGAAAGCAGATCA
>JAZNCH010000022.1:0-42488 GCA_045587445.1 Eubacteriales bacterium
CGCATCAAGTGTATTACCGTTTTGGTCTTTTATAGTAATTCTTACAGCAAGGATAGGATAATTAGACTCAACAAATACTAAGTTATAATCAGTTGGTGATTCAAGCAGTTCTTTTGTCGCCAATTTAGTCAAGCCAACGTAGGGATTTTCTGTTTCGTTTGTCATAAATTCGTGAGGTCTGAGAATTATACTTTCTTCTGAAGCAAGCTCCTCAAACGTATACTCATGCTCCCACCACGTTGTATCGTATTTGTGTTGCCAAATAAAAAGCCAATTATTTTCGGATTCAAGTTCATCAGTCTGCTCTATCATCAAAATATAACTCTTCTCAGGATCAATCTCTCCGCTATTATCTCTAACAACGTTTACACTTTGAACCATACGAGTATGACCGCTATCTCTTGTTTTAAACATAAAGTCACCGACATCCGCCTGTGCATAAGATTCATACATTGCTTCTGCACCATAGAGCTTTATTACAGAATCCGTATACGAAGATACTCCAAGATATAAATCCTTAAGACCAACAAGCTTCATATTGGGGTTATCTCTAAATAAAGCGTGAAGTCTCGATACCTTTTGATAGCCGTGAAACATCGCCGCACTGCAGTGGTTACCCCAAATTTGTGTCCAATCATATTGCTTCTTAGATGAATTAAGTGTAGCATCGGTTCTGTTGGTAGTAAACGGAATACCTATTTCCGGAACAATTATATTTTCACCATTAATTGTTACCGTTTGGGTTGTACCTGTTTTATAATTTTCAACAGCACTTTCAAATTCGCCTAAAGTTGCTCTCGTGTCGGAATAGAACACACCTCTGTACACAGTTCCCTTAGTAAACTTTGTATCCAAGCCCCATGTTGAACCTGCAATAGAAAAGGTTTCTGACGGTGTCCAATATATGTTCATCTGTTCTTTCATATGAGCAACAGGAATTTGCTTAATGTTACTGAAATCAACATCGAAAGAATCATAGTATGCTGCATACAAATTTGAAAGGTTTACTTTAGGTTCGGTATAACTATAAGATGCAATAGTCTTTACACCTTCTCGTCCAATATCTGCATTAACCGTCAAAGTATATGTTTTTTCGTCAACAAGATATGGAAGAACTTTGCTCATATCAAATTGCGACAAATTAACCTTATTCACATTCTGGTCACCGGCATAATTGCAGTAAACGGTTTCGTTGTAGAACTCGCCGTCATTGTTATTTCTACTCAATTTTACGTTAACAGAAATAATCTGCTTGTTTGAAATAAGCTCGCCTGAAAGAATTCCCGTCTTCATAGCTTCTGCACCATCAAAGCCGTTAATAAATGCCGTAGTCTTGCTTTCAGTACCCGTAGCAAGTTCGGGAAGTGTTACGGGAATAAATCCACTACTGTATAAAGAATCATACGTTTTTTCAACTGACTGGAAGTGTGAGTTGTTTATCAAATCGGGCTTGAAAGTCATCAGCGTTAATGAACTATCGGTACCCGCATCTTCCATAACCATATAGATAGCATCCGCTTCACTGTTTTGATAACAAATCAACACGTCTCCGCGTTTACAAGCAGCATAAGCCTCTTTCATTCCGTCTTCACCAACAGATACAGTAATCTCACTGGTATACTCGGCTGTAGATGCAACCATATAACCACCTACAGCAACAGTTCCTTGCTTCCCGGGAATAAAGCTCTCAAGATCTGTCAACCATACTTTATTTGTACCGACTTTATTCCACACATTAACTATCATTCCGGTAGAGTCAGATGCAGGGAAAAAGCTTTCAATTTCATGATATTTTTCGTCCAACTTATATTTGTTGGCCTCAACGTACTGTGCTTGAGTGTCGGTATAACCAAAATCGTTTATACCTTCAATGGGACCGTAATATACGTTCGTTCCGTCTGTTCTGGTCTTTATAAATGATTTGAATTCCTCAAGTTCGTGCTTTGCGTTGTTGATATACGGCATACCGCAATACGTTATGCCTGCTGTATACTGCTTTCCGCCACTATATGTAACACCGTTTGCTGTAACATTTTCTGTTAAAACAATATCAGCACTGGGAGTCCATGCAAAGCCTGCATTTTCTCTCATTTCAGCTACAACAATATTACGAAGGATTTCGGAATTATCAAAATCGTAAAGAGCAGACGAAGCAGATTCGTATCCCGCATACTTATCTATAATATTTGTCTTTATCCATTCTTTGTCTTTTTCAGATTCTTGATTGCTGTTGTATGCTGCATTTGCTACTCCAAGCACACTTCTGCTTACAGATTCAGAATAGCTTGTAAAAGTTTCCCCGTTATGTTCATATTCAATATATGCAACCGCAACAATATTACTGTTGTAATCATTCAACTGAATATCATCATAAATTGCTGCAAACGTCGTCTTTGCTGCGTTGTTGTAAATACCGAGCTCATCATATTCTTCTCTGAATTTTGTCCCAAATGCAGTCAGTTCTTCAATTCCGTAAACACTACCCACATCTGTAATCTTATCAGCATATAAAACTGAACCGTCCCAGATATAGAAGCCGTAATCCTTTACTGTTACTGCATCTTCAGCACTTTTTGACATTTCTGCAACAAAACGCAAACCGCCTTTTGTATCGTTTGTGCTTATCTGTGCACCCAAAATCTTTGGCGTAGGATCTTCAACAATACTTACAGCTTTATCCAAACCGTTTATTACTTTACCGCCATAAGTACCAGTTACTTTGCCCCCGCTTACGTTGAAGACAAAATCACTGTTTTCGGAAGAGTATGCTAAATCTGCGTCTCTTCCGTTATTGTATTTAATTTCAACAACCATTCCTACAGCATCGTATCTTATTGTTTCTCCGTCAAACGCATACGATAACTTTGGTTCCTCAACCATTGTAACAGAACTAATCAAATCAAATGGATAATATACGTTATCTGTAGCCTCAACAAACTCATTTTCTGTTACTGGAGCCACCAAACTACGTACATTGCTCGCAGTACACTCCGTGAGGTCAACAATTCTTTTTGGCTCAGTACAGCCCGGATAATCCCCAGCCCATCTCCAAATATCACGAATCGCCCAGGAACCAAGTTCCATATCACTGCCAACAACTTTAATTATAGATGTATTCTCTTTCTTTTCAACACCAACGTTAGAACAAGAAAACACACAACAATTGCCAAAATCGCCTCCGGAAATATACAGTTCGGAGTCCCCATCCTGAAATGCACCGTTACACCATGCTCCGGCAGTAACATACCACTTGAATGTTCCGCCTTCAACAGTCAGTTTTGAATTACCTACGTGTTTATCTCCCGCACTACCGTAGTTACTTCCACAAGCACCGTTCCAAGTACCGCCGGCTATTGTCAAATCAGTATTTTTTGTTAAATTGCCGTATCTGTTACCGCCGGCAAGCGTAGGATATTGGGTATTTTCACCTGACGGCGTCGAACAGGTAACATTTGATTCAAAAACAGCCTTATTTCCGGATGCACAAATAGCTATTGGCTCAAAAGTACCACCATTAACTTCGTGTCCTACTGTTTTAATTTCTATATCTTCAAATATAGTATACCCACCGAGATTAAGCATTGCACCTTCTTCAAGAATAAGCTTCCCGCCTTGACCTTTTATGGTTATCTTGTTATCACCATGATTAGGCATATAAAAATCTCTGGCGTAAAATCTATTTCCAGTTACATGCGTTACTGAACGGTCAATCGTTACATCGTCGACAAGAACTATAGTACCGCCTGTGTTAGCCAATTTAGCGGCAGCTTGATATAGCACGCTGTTTACGTAAAAGGGATTTCCCGAGGACCTAAAGCACGTGCAATAATAATTCTCTGCATCGGCTGCAGTAATCCCATGCGAACAAGTCTTAGTAGTATCAAGATGTACACTTTCCACCGGTCCCAACGGTGCTTCAAGGCTACCGTTCCCCGCTGTGACTGTGCCGTTTCCCGAAATATAAATAGTCGGACCTTCGGTTGCGGCTGACACGGGAGCAACAAACATAGATGCTATAACAGCAACCAACACTATCGCAACCGCAGTCATTGAAAAACGCATAAAATTTTTCATACTTTTTCTCCTTGCATATAATTCATTTGCAGTTTACTATAGTGTATATTGTACACAAAAAAATCAAAATTGTCAATCTATATTACTACATTTATACTTATTACGAAATAAATTAGTCATTTTTCATTAATTCTCTTGCAATAAGTTGGTTATTATGATAATATAATTACTAACATTTTGAACAGACAAGGAGCAAGATAGAAAATGAAAAATTTATTTATCTTTTTGATGGTTTTGGCATTGACTTTATGCATAACCTCTTGCGGAAGCAAGGACGCAGGGCTTGCAGAAGAATCATATACCATTGAAATTGAAATTGAAAATTACGGTGTCATCACCGCCGTACTCGATGCAAAAACAGCGCCTATAACCGTAAAAAACTTTATCGACCTTGTTAACGACGACTTTTATAGCGGAGTATCATTCCACCGCATAATCAACGGCTTTATGATGCAGGGCGGAGACCCCAACGGAAACGGAATTAACGATGAAGAAACGCCCACAATCAAGGGTGAATTCGCATACAACGGAATCGAAAACAACATAAGCCACACAAGAGGTACACTCTCTATGGCTCGTTCGGGCAGCTACAACAGCGCGGCTTCACAGTTCTTTATCATGCACGAGGATGACACGAGACTTGACGGTCAATACGCCGCATTCGGCAGAGTTACCGACGGAATGGATGTCGTTGACGATATATGCAAAAATACACCTGTTACCGACGACAACGGCTCGGTTGCCCCCAAAAACAGACCTATAATCAAAGAAATCAGAATCGTTGAATAATTTTTTGAAGAGGTTTATTATGCTTGACACAAACAAACTTGAAAAAAAATACGGCAACTACACCGGAAAAGAAATACTCTCATTTTGCGACCATACTATATTAAAGCAAGACTCCGTATGGGCAGACGTTAAGCGTATCTGCGACGAGGGATTATCGGCTGGAACGGCTTCAGTATGTATTCCCCCATCATTCGTGAAACAAGCGGTTAACTACATCGAAGGCAAGCTCCCTATCTGTACGGTCATAGGTTTCCCTAACGGATATATGACAACCAAAACCAAAGTTTTTGAAACAGCAGACGCGGTAAAAAACGGAGCTGATGAAATCGATATGGTAATCAACATCGGCACACTTAAAGAAGGCAAATACGATGCTTTATCAAACGAAATAAAAGCAATAAAAGATGCTTGCAACGACAAACTGCTGAAAGTCATAATAGAAACCTGTCTTTTAACTGACGACGAAAAGAAAATTATGTGCAATATAGTTGCAAACAACGGAGCTGAATACATAAAAACTTCTACAGGCTTTGCGGGAGGCGGTGCTACTTTCCACGATGCAGAGCTTATGGTAAAAGAGGTAGGCGGTAAAATAAAAGTAAAAGCAGCAGGCGGTATAAAATCCATTGACGATGCTGTAAAATTCCTTGATATCGGCGTTATGAGACTGGGTACAAGCTCTCTCTACAAAATGTTTTGCTAATCTTTATAAGTACTGAAAAATAGGTTAAGAATATGATAGGACTTGGAACAATAATAAACGTTGTCGCTATTTTGGCAGGCGGACTTATCGGAGCTCTTTTCGGTAAATTCTTGAAAGAAAGTCTGCAAAGTGCACTTGTAAAATCCACCGGCATCTGCGTTATGTTTATCGGTGTCAGTGGTGCATTAGAAAAAATTATGACAGTCTCCGACGGAAAGCTCTCAAGCGGCGGCACTCTGATGATGATATCCAGTATGGCGATAGGTACTCTTATCGGTGAAATAATCAATATCGACGGACTTATAGAGCGTTTTGGCGAATGGCTGAAGAAAAAAACAGGTAATGCTAAAGACGTGTCCTTTGTCGAAGGCTTTGTCAGTGCTTCTATTACCGTCTGCGTGGGTGCTATGACAGTTGTAGGCTCAATAAACGACGGACTCTTCGGTGATTATTCAATACTGCTCGTCAAGTCTCTGCTCGACTTCATCATAATAATAGTTATGACATCGTCGGTAGGAAAAGGCTGTATATTCTCGGCAATACCAGTAGCAATAATGCAAGGTGGATTTACCCTTGCCGCAAAGGTTATCGAGCCATATATGACAGATGCGGCTCTACATAATCTATCCCTTGTCGGCTCGATTCTTATTTTCTGTGTCGGACTAAATCTTCTTCGCAAAAATTCGGTCAGGGTTGCAAATATGCTCCCCGCCATCGTTATAGCGGTAATCTGGGCATTCTTTTAAAATCAATCTTTTTTAGGTGTTTATTATGAAATCACTTGACAGAATAGCGGTAATTATTTTTACCCTTTGCCTTATAACAACCTCCGTGCTTGTTCCCATAACTGTCATAAGCACACAAGATACGTATTACCGTAATCAGCTAAAAAAATGCGGTATTTACCCTGTCGAAAACGAGTCAACTGTTATTAGGTATATAGAAGGAAACGGGAATATGTCGGCGGCATTTACGCCCGAACAGTTTGACGATATAATTGCTCATATTACAAGCTTTTTGGCAAACAAAAAACAAGGCTTTGCCTTGCAGATGAACGGTATAAACTTAAATGGAGAAATCGTTGACAATGTCAATATCTTCGGCGAAGAGGCAATAACACATATGAATGACGTAAGATCTCTCTTTTCGGCTGCAAAAACAGCACTAATCGTATGTATCGACTTGTTAGTTATATGCGGCGTCTATATGCTTATTCGCAAAAAAGACGTCAGAAAAATAATATACAAATATTCGCTCGGCGTAGTCATCACGTTCTTTTCAGTCTTTGTACTCTTTTTCGGCGGCGTTTTCATAAAGCATCTGATAAGCGGAAGCGGAACGTATTTTGACACTCTTTGGTTAGATATGCATCACATCTTTTTCCCACTGTCCCCCGAAAAGTTTCAAGGTTCTTCTTTCAATGACACGCTGACATATATATTAACTCTCGATTTCTTTATGAATACGGTAATTACGGTAATTATCAACATCATCGCAACAACAGCAGTATGGCTGTTTTCGGCAAAGTTAATTTCAAAAAGATAACAAAAAAAAAGACTCCCCCTTTGAAAGGGGAGGTTCCGAGGCACGAGGCGGAAGGGTAATTTTACAAACCAGCCCTCTCAGTCGCCAATTGGCGACAGCTCTCCCAAAGGGAGAGCCTTTTTTATGTACTTTTTTACGCGCTTTTCTGTTTCAAAAGCTTAACAACTGCGCGAATCTCTTTTGAGGTAAGAAACTTATCCTTATTTACGTCAGACATAAACGGCGCAATTTCATTAGCTGTTATAAGTCCATTTAATCTCTTTGAGAACTTAACTCTCTTGCCCGAGAATATCACAACATCGTGAACGGGAATATTCTCTACTCCCTCGTTTCTCAAAAAGAATTTCATCGACTTAACGTTTTCCCTGCTTCTGATAAACGGATCTTCAAAAGAATAAAACTTGTCGTTTACGATACGATTCCACGCCCCGCCCTCGGTTATGTCAATAAATCCCGAGCCGGGTATTGTGGTAATTATCATAATACCACCCTTGTTCACAAAAACAAGCCCCATATCAGCTATATACTTTCCACGTCTTTCGGGGGAATTTTCTATAAGTAACTTTACGTTTCTTATTGTATTAAGTCGGCTGAAACGTGTGCTTAAGTAACTAAAAGCAAAGTTTTTCTTGTTTCTGCCTTCTTTTAATATCTTTCTTGCCGTCATACGTGAATAAATTATCCATATCACCCAAATCATAAAGATGATATAAAGTATTATTCCCACAGTAACGAAAAACTTTCCCATACTTTTCCCCTTCCCTAAATTTTATCAAACAACAAAAAAACTACGCGTTTTTTAGATTATCTTTACTCTCCAACTACATCAGAAAGATAATTTACAACGTCGCCTACAGTTACAAACTTGTGAATCTCTTCGTCCTTGATTTCAATATCAAATTTTTCCTCACAAGAAAGAACAAGGTCTGCAAGTTCGAGAGAATTGATACCCAAATCGCCTACGAGCTCACTCTTCATTGTAATTTCATCAGGATTAATCTGAAGTGCTTCTTCTAAAAGTTCTTTTACCTTTTCAAACATAAAATTCTCCATTCCCGGTATCATAAATTATAGTTTTGTTTTTTAAAGAAACATTCTTGCCAAGTGTCATACCGGAAACCTCGGCTGTTTCAATTATTAACATAAAATATGTCGTATTCCCATAACAAAAACACGACTGTTTTCACCAATTATATCAAACGAATATTATTTTGTCAATAAATTTTATTCACCTTGCAAAATTTGTTTATTTACACCAAAAGCGACATCGTTTTTTCTTCTACTATAAATATTTACAACAGTCGCGGTATATGATATAATTAACTAAATAGCATATATAGGAGGCGTTTGATATGATTGAATATATGCCTTACGTTTGGGCGGCAGTAACCATTCTTGCCATAGTTGTCGAAAGCATCGTCGGGGACCTTGTAACTATATGGTTTATACCGGCAGGTGTACTGTCCGTTATTCTTTCACTTTTACCTTTCAATATTCCCGTGTGGCTTCAGGTATTGATTTTTCTTACCGTTTCGACAATACTCGTGATTATGTCAAAAACAATATGGAAAGAGCTTTTTAAAAAAAATCCCTTGGTAAAAACCAACCTTGACGGAGTTGTGGGAAATGAGGCTCTCGTCGTTGAAAAAATTGACAATATTGAAGGCAAGGGTGCAGTTAAAATATTCGGTAAGGTTTGGTCTGCTCTTTCAGACGACGGTTCTATTATAGATGAAAATGAGCTCGTTACCGTAAAAGAAATTCGCGGTGTAAAGCTCGTTTGCATAAAAAAATAATTATTTTGGAGGTTACATTATGACAGGATTTGTTATCGGAGCTGTTATAGTACTGTTCATTATTATCGTAAGCAATATACACATCGTTCCTCAGGCGTATGGTTTCGTCGTTGAACGACTCGGCGCGTACAGCGCAACTTGGACTACGGGTATTCACTTCAAGATTCCCTTTATCGACAAGATTTCAAAAAAGGTTACTCTCATGGAACAGGTTGCGGACTTCCCTCCTCAGCCCGTTATTACAATGGATAACGTAAGAATGCAGATAGATACAGTTATTTTCTATCAGATAACCGACTGTAAGCTCTACACATACGGTGTTACTAACCCTATCGCCGCTATCGAAAACCTTACAGCTACAACGTTGCGTAATATTATCGGTGAGCTTGAGCTTGATGCTACCCTTACTTCAAGAGATATTATCAATACTAAAATGAGAGCTATCCTCGACGAAGCAACTGACCCTTGGGGTATTAAAGTTAACAGAGTTGAACTTAAAAACATTATACCGCCTAAAGAAATTCAAGACGCTATGGAAAAGCAGATGAAGGCTGAACGTGAAAGACGTGAGCTTATCTTACGTGCAGAGGGTGAAAAGAATTCTCAGATTCTTGTTGCCGAAGGTAAAAAGCAGTCTATGATTCTTGAAGCAGAAGCTAAAAAACATGCAGCAATTCTCGAGGCTGAAGCCCTAAAAGAAACCAAGATTCTCGAAGCTGCCGGTGAAGCTGAAGCCATTCTCAAGATTCAGGAAGCAAATGCAACGGGTATTAAGCTTCTTAACGAAGCGGCCCCCACAAAAGAAATTGTTGCTTTGAAAGGTCTTGAAGCATTCGTTGAAGCCGCTAACGGAAATGCGACAAAGATTATTATACCAAGCGAAATACAGTCGCTTGCAGGTCTTGCAACGTCTGCATCCGAGCTTATGAAATCGGATAAATAATTTATAAAAGCATTTACGGCGAGGGAGTTTTCCCCGCCGTTTTTTGTTTGTATTTACCTTAAGACCTTTTTGAAAAAAGGTCTTAAGAACCCCAAAAACTTTGCCTCTACGCACTAACCATCGTTTTTTTCAAATTTTTGCGGTTTACAAAGGGGCTTTTTCTAAAAAGCTTCTTTGGTGTGGGTTCGGGAGCAACGCTTCATGTGCCTATAATAAAATATTTTTTTAAAAAGGGTACTCATTTGCTGTACATGCCATTATATAATAAACAGTATTTTTGTGAAAAACATAGAAAAACAAAAAATGGTATTGCTTTTATTCGACTTTTAGAATATAATATTGTTTATAATAAATAAGGAGTGTAGAAATATGGAGGTTATGTCTGCAAGAGAAGCTGCTGACAGATGGGGAATATCCCAAAGACGAGTAGCTGTTCTTTGTTCTGAAAACAGAATAGCCAATGCACAAATGTTAGGGAATATGTGGCTTATACCTATAAATGCCGAAAAGCCTATTGATGCAAGAAGCATAAGGTATAATATTACTGATGAAAAAAATGTCAAGCCTTTTTTGAAATGGGCAGGCGGAAAAAGTCAGCTATTAAAGGAAATAGAAAAATATTATCCCTTTGATAATAAAGTTATCACAAAGTATGCAGAGCCGTTTGTCGGTGGAGGTGCTGTGCTTTTTGATGTTTTAAGCAAGTATTATTTGGAAGAAATATATATAAGCGATATAAATGCTGAACTTATAAACACATACGTTATTATAAGAGAGCATATTGAAGAACTGATAGCTTTGCTTAATAAATATCAAAGTGAGTATGTACCTCTTGAAACAGAATATAGAAAGTCATATTATACAGCAAAAAGAGAAAGATTTAACAATTTGAAAGCTGTTGGCAACGAGGCTAAAAATATTGAAAAAGCAGCATTGATGATATTCCTTAATAAAACTTGTTTTAATGGACTGTACAGAGTTAACAAAAAGGGTTTTTTTAATGTACCTATTGGAGCATACAAAAATCCATTAATATGTGATGAAAAAAATCTTCGTTCGGTATCTGAAAAACTTCAAAATGTCAAAATTGTATGTGGTGATTACAGAAAATCTGCTGAATTTATAGACAAGCATACTTTTGTTTATTTCGACCCACCATACAGACCATTAACAGAAACAGCAAGCTTTACTGCCTATACAGAAAATATATTTAACGATGAGAAACAGATTGAACTTGCTGAATATGTAAATTGCATGCACAAAAAGGGAGCAAAAGTAGTCGTAAGTAATTCAGATCCTAAAAACTCTAATGCGGAAGATGATTTTTTTGATAAAATCTATTCCGCTCACAAAATCAAAAGAGTTAATGCTACTCGTATGATAAATTGTAATAGTAAAGCAAGAGGAAAAATAAAAGAATTGCTTATTAGCAATTTTTAAGGAGAATTGATATATAAACCAAATAGAACTGTTTGCAAAGCTTATGTGAAAATTACGGAAATAAATTGATGCCACAAAAATCTATTAGCATAACGGGACAAACAGGCTGGTCAACTGCGTATTAAAAAGAAAACACCGGCGGTGGAGTAATAGCGTGAAAGGAAATGAAAAAATGAAAAGAGGATTTACTGATTGGTTATCCGGGTTCCGTGATAGCATTGCAGATTATAGTTACTATATAGATTTCGAAAAGGTGCATAGAAATGTTGAGAACATAAAAGTGGAGCTTAATATATTAAATTCTCTTATAGGCTCAAAAAATATTGAAGCTGATTTTGAGGCATTGCTTGAAAAATATCCCGAAATATTAAAGTGTATTCCATTGCTTTTAGCAGTCAGAGCGAATGAAATTTATGCTATTGACGGTGACGGAGAATTTACATATAAATTCAAGAATCCTAATTTGTCAACCGAACAATATAAAGTGTTTATGCGTAAAACCGGATTGTTTGATTTAATAGCTAATCATATTATAAATAACCTTGTTGATTATGCAACAGGTGTAGAAACAGGACTCGACTCCAACGGTAGAAAAAATCGTGGAGGTCATTTGATGGAAAACTTGGTTGAAAGCTTTATTAAAAAAGCTGGCTTTATACAAAATGAAACATATTTTAAGGAAATGTATATTCATCAGATTACTGAAAAATGGGGTATAGATTTATCTGCAATTTCAAATCAAGGTAAAATGGAAAAGCGTTTTGATTTTGTAATTAAAACGACTAACATGATATATGGCATTGAAACTAACTTTTATGGTAGTGGCGGTTCTAAATTAAACGAAACTGCTCGTAGCTACAAAACCCTTGCTTTAGAAACTGATACAATAAACGGTTTTACATTTGTTTGGTTTACAGACGGAAAAGGTTGGACAAGTGCAAGGAATAACCTGGAAGAAACCTTTGATGTTATGGAACACATTTATAACATTAAAGACTTAGAAACTGGTATAATAAATGAGGTTTTTAAATAATGGCTGAAAAGAGAATCAAACAATGGGAGCCAGATGATTTTGAACTTGAAATGACTACGCACTGGTCTTTTCCGAAGCGTGGGAATTGGGCAACCCACGATGCAAAATGGCGTGGTAATTGGTCCCCATACATACCAAGAAATATTATATTAAGATATTCGCAAGAGGGAGATTTGATACTTGATCAATTTGTAGGCGGTGGTACTACTCTTGTTGAAGCAAAACTATTAAATCGTGATATAATTGGTGTAGATATAAATGAAGTTGCACTTCAAAGGAGCAGAGAAAAAACTGCATTTGATATAGAAAATGCAAAAGGCAAAGTATATATTAAAAAAGGCGATGCAAGAAATCTTGATTTTATACCCGACGAGAGTATTGATTTAATCTGTACACATCCACCTTACGCTAATATTATTAAATATAGCAATGACATAGAGAGTGACTTATCACAATTAAAAGTAAAAGATTTTCTTAAAGAAATGAAAAAAGTTGCGGCAGAAAGCTATCGTGTTCTTAAAAAGGACAAATTCTGTGCTGTTCTTATGGGAGATACAAGGCAAAAAGGTAATATGATACCAATGTCATTTGATGTGATGCGTATCTTTGAGAATGCCGGCTTTAAGCTAAAAGAACTAATTATAAAGGAACAGCATAATTGTAAAGCTACAGGATATTGGAAAACAAATAGTGTAAAATATAATTTTTTACTTATAGCACACGAATATTTATTTGTGTTCAAAAAGTAATACTTACAAACTTTTATAAGTCATTAAATGCTTTTATATTGATTTTTCTTTTATTAATTTTCTTAAAAATATGTAAAAACAAAAAACACTTGGCTATATTTCTATAGCCAAGTGCCTTTTATTAAGCCCCACCGGGCCGTGTAAACGGAAATTAAGCAACCCTGCATGTGCAAGGCGGTGCCCTCTTCGATAGTTTGTGCTACCAGCTTCCCTCTATGTGCGTAAATATTAGGCACATAGGAGGAGGTCTGCATTCCCCATACCGAAAGTCCGGGCTCCATTAAAGTTTTGTGGGTTTAATTACCCGTTTATCACAAACAAAGCAGGAATACTATTATTGTATTCAAAGACTAAAATTTGATTACAGTAAATTTTTAGAATAATTTACTGCGCGTCATAATCGATTTCGTCAAAGAGCATATCTTCAAAGATTTCAGCTACTTTTTCAAATTCATCGTCATCATCAATAGTAACAAGAAGTTCTTCTCCGTTTTTGTCCGTTTCAAGCTTAAGAACAACGTATTCCTGTTCTTCAGCATCTTTCTTTTCGGGGTCATAGGGGACAAGAGCTACGTAAGTAGTGCCGTCTATTTCCTGACTGGCAATAAGCTCAAACTCGCTTTCGTTGCCCTCTTCGTCTGTCAATGTAAATATCTCATCGCCCATAAATTCTTCTGCCATTGGTTTGTACCTCGCTTATCTATAATTTCTTTAAATTTCTTTCAATATAATCATATCCGATTTACACTGAATTGTCAATATGTCAGAGCTTTAGTTTTCCTCTGTTTTTTCCGTAATCTCCTCATTTTTTTCGTCTTTAGGTTCTTCACTTGGTTCAATCGCTTGAACAACCTTTTTTGATTTGTTCTTTTTTTCAATATCTTCTCGAATTATGCGGTATAAAGCCGAGAACAACGGCACTCCTACAAGCATACCGATAACACCAAAGCAACCGCCGCCAACAGTTACCGCAACAAGCACCCACAAGCCCGGCAGGCCTATAGACGAACCAACAACTTTCGGATATATTATGTTACCTTCAAGCTGTTGCAATACAAGTATAAACACGATAAACCACAACGCTTTTATGGGAGAAACGGTAAGTATCATCAAAGCACCGGTTATTGCACCTATGTACGCACCCGCAACAGGTATTAATGCCGTTACAGCAATCAACGCACCGATCATAGTAGCAAATGGGAACCCAAATATCAACATTCCCAAAGTACAAAGAAGTCCCAAAATAACCGCCTCTGATATCTGTCCAACAAAAAATTTACGGAAAGATTCATTCAATATTCCGACAAAGTAAAAAACTTTGCCATATACTTTTTCTGAAAAATAATTTTCTGCAAATTTTCTAAACTGTCTTTTCAGTCTGTCTTTATCAAGAAGCAGATATATCGAAAAGATAAGACCGAGTACACATGTTATGACTCCGGAAACGATTCCCACAACGGTTTTTGCTACGGTATTCACAACGTCGCCTACACCTGTTGTTACGAGGGTTACAAACTGACCTATCTTGGACTCCCAGTCTATCTCCGCCATATATTCAATAACCTTGTCGGGTATAAAGTCCCAGTTGTTTGCTTTTTCAATAAAATCTTTCATAAGAGTCGGCACTTTTGATGCAAACGACAACATAATCTGAATACAAGATATGAGCTGGGGGACTATCAACCAAACGACAGCCGATAAGACAACTATAACCGTCAAAAAGGCAAAAACCATACATAATGGACGCCTTATTTTTGAAATTGCTTTAGTGTTCTTTTTGGGAAAGAACCACTTCTCGTAACGGCTCATAAGTATGTTGACGATATATGCAATTATACTGCCTATGATAAGCGGATTCATAGCGGCAAGTACTACACCCAACAAAACTATAAAGGGCTGCCAATATGTTATAGCCAAAAACAGACCAAATATGCATATGCATATTTTCAGTGCCTTTTTCCAATCAAATTTCATTTATATAACTTCCTTTACATAATAAAAATCTTATAACATTTTGTTAAATAATTATAACTCTTATCAGACGTTTTTGCAACCGAAAAATGTTATGATTTTTTTATTTTTTCAAATAGTGCTCGGCAGCCATTTAACACATCAGCCTCCGTTGCACCGAAATCTCCCGTATACCAAGGGTCAGCAACGTCTCGCGGATCATCTGTATAATCAAGCAAAAGCGAAAGCTTATTTTCGGTATCCTCGCCGAATATACGCTTCATATTACGAAGATTATATGAATCCATACCGATTATAAGGTCGTACTTTTTGTAATCGGCAGGGGTTATCTGCACCGCTCTTTTTTTTGAAAAGTCAATGTTATATTTATGCAAGATCTGCCTTGTTCCGTAATGCACGGGATTGCCTATTTCTTCGGTAGACGTTGCGGCTGATTCAATATAAAAATTTGCAGACTCTCCCGCATCGCTTACTATTTTTTTCATTATAAATTCAGCCATAGGACTTCTGCAAATATTCCCGTGGCAGACAAAAAGTATTTTCGTCATAGTTTTCTCCGCTTTTTTGTTTATTACGCTTATAATATACCACGTTTTATCAAATATATCAACATATAAGTCCCATAAATTCATTGTAATAAAAACACAAAAAGAAATGAAAGTATTAAAATAAAAAAAGTACTTGACAATATTATTTTATTTTGCTATAATAACTTCTCGGTGGAATGCTGTTATAGCTCAGATGGTAGAGCGCATCCTTGGTAAGGATGAGGTCGCCGGTTCAATTCCGGCTAACAGCTCCAGAAAAGGGGCTGAGTCATTAACTCAGCCCCTTTTAGTGTCCCTCTTTCGTGGGGAAATTATCTTTGATTATGAAAGCTCATACTAAGATGAAATTCTCCCCTTTGTATTGTCATTTTTATTATAGTGTAGGGACAATTTATTTTCTTGTCCGAGTATGTGTTTGCAAAAAAACCAAGATCAATTAATTTGACCTTGGTTTTTTCTGTTTAATTTTGTTAGAAAAATAACTTTTATTTCTTTGCAGTTACAGAAATATCTGCTGCGGTGGGTTTCTCTGTTTCTACAAAGTGCTTATCACCGTAATATGCGTTGAGGTACATCTGCTTGATTTCACTCATAAGAGGATAACGGGGGTTAGCTCCTGTACACTGGTCGTCAAATGCTTGCTCAACCATTTCGTCAAGACGTTCAAGGAAGTCCTTTTCGTCAATACCGTAATCCTTAATAGTCTTTTTAATACCAACGCGTTCCTTAAGCTCATTGATAGCTTGAATAAGCTTTTCAAGCTTTTCTTCGTCAGTCTTACCACCGAGATTGAGATAATCAGCAATTTCTGCATAACGAGCAAGTGTATGAGGATGATCGTACTGAGAGAACGTACCCATCTTAACCGGTGCTTCAGCAGCATTGAAACGGAGCACTTCTTCAATCATAAGAGCATTGGCAACACCGTGAGGTAAGTGGTGGAAAGCGCCAAGCTTGTGAGCCATTGAGTGACATATACCGAGGAATGCATTGGCAAATGCCATACCCGCCATTGTAGCGGCATTAGCCATCTTCTCACGTGCTTCTACGTCGGTTTGACCATTGTCGTATGCGCGAGGCAAATATTTGAAAATATTCTTAAGAGCCTGAAGTGCAAGACCATCCGTATAGTCGGTAGCGAGCATTGCGGCATAAGCCTCAACTGCGTGGGTAACTGCGTCAATACCCGATGCTGCCGTAAGACCTTTAGGCGCACTCATATGGAAGTCTGCATCAATAATTGCCATATCGGGAAGCAATTCGTAGTCAGCAAGAGGATATTTTACACCTGTCTTTTCGTCAGTTATAACAGCGAAAGGAGTAACCTCAGAACCTGTACCTGCAGATGTCGGAACTGCGATAAAGTATGCCTTTTCACCCATCTTAGGGAACGTATATACACGCTTACGAATATCAATAAAGCGCATCGCCATATCCATAAAATCTGCCTCTGGGTGCTCGTAAAGAACCCACATAATCTTTGCTGCGTCCATCGCCGAGCCACCGCCGAGAGCGATAATCGTATCGGGCGCAAAAGCTGTCATCTGCTTTGCTCCCTCGGTCGCATTCGCGAGAGTCGGGTCGGGCTGAACGTTAAAGAACGTAGTATGAGCAATGCCCATTTCGTCAAGCTTATCGGTTATCGGTTTGGTGTAGCCGTTCTGATAAAGGAATGTATCGGTTACTATAAACGCTTTCTTTGCGTTTCGTACGCTTCTAAGCTCGTCGAGTGCCACAGGCAAACAGCCTTTCTTGATATATACCTTTTCAGGCGCACGGAACCAAAGCATATTTTCCCTTCTTTCTGCTACTGTTTTGATATTTAAGAGGTGCTTTACACCTACGTTTTCGGATACGCTGTTGCCTCCCCATGAGCCGCAACCCAAAGTGAGAGAAGGAGCAAGTTTAAAGTTATAGAGGTCACCGATACCACCGTGAGACGAAGGGGTATTTACAAGAATACGGCAAGTCTTCATACGGGCTGTGAACTCCGCAAGTTTTTCTTGCTCGGTTATTTCGTTAAGATAAACGCTTGACGTATGTCCATATCCACCGTCAGCAATAAGCTGTTCAGCCTTGTCAAGAGCATCACCGAAATCTTTCGCCTTGTACATAGCAAGTACGGGACTGAGCTTTTCGTGAGCAAATTCCTCGGAAATCTCTACGCTCTCAACCTCACCTATGAGAATCTTGGTACCCTCGGGAACGGTTACGCCGGCAAGTTCTGCAATTTTTGCAGCAGACTGACCAACTATATTCGCATTGAGTGCACCGTTTATTATAATAACCTTACGAACCTTTTCGGTTTCTTCAGGGGAAAGGAAGTAGCATCCTCTGTTTGCAAATTCCTTCTTAACAGCATTATAAACGCCTTTAAGAACAATAACAGACTGCTCGGAAGCACATATCATACCATTATCAAAAGTCTTCGAATGTATAATCGAGTTAACTGCCAAAAGTATATCTGCAGACTCATCAATTATAGCGGGGGTATTACCTGCCCCAACGCCGAGAGCCGGCTTGCCGCTGGAATAAGCAGCCTTAACCATACCGGGACCACCGGTAGCCAAAATTATGTCTGCCTCTTTCATAACAGTATTTGTCAATTCCAATGACGGAACATCTATCCAATCAATAATGCCTTCGGGAGCACCTGCCGCAACAGCAGCTTCAAGAACTAACTTTGCAGCCGCAATAGTGCTGTTCTTTGCTCTGGGGTGAGGACTGATGATAATTGCATTGCGGGTTTTGAGTGCGAGAAGACACTTAAAGATTGCAGTAGAGGTAGGATTAGTAGTGGGAATAACCGCTGCTATAACACCTAAAGGTTCTGCTATCTTCTTGATTCCAAAAGCTTTGTCTTCTTCAATTACACCGCAAGTTTTAGTGTTTTTATAAGCATTGTATATGTATTCGGAAGCGTAGTTGTTCTTGATAACCTTATCTTCTACGATACCCATTCTTGTTTCTTCAACAGCCATCTTAGCAAGGGGGATTCTGGCTTTGTTTGCTGCAGAAGCGGCTGCCAGAAAAATCTTATCTACCTGTTCTTGAGTAAATGCGGCAAATTTTTTCTGCGCCTCTCTTGTGCGCTCAATCGCTTCTTCCAACTTTTCCACGCTGTCTACGATTAAAGAGTTTTTTGTATTCATTTTATTATTTCCTCCAAACCAAAATATGTTTTTATTTTAACAAACACTTTACTACTTGACAATTCTTAATTGTGATAATCGGTGTTATCATTAATGATAACACCTGTATCGAATAAACAATCCCAATCTCTTAACATTAAGAAATTGGGATAAACAGTATATTTTTCTACAGCTTTTTATTTTAATGTTTTTTTAATATTTTTTCCACTATCTTATATTCAGGGTATATTTTTTCAAGAAGCTCGTAAAATATCTTGCTATGTCCTTTTACTCTTAAGTGTGCAAGTTCGTGATATACCACAGCCTCGATACATTCGGGCGGCTTTTCCATTAGCCAAAGGGATATCCATATCCTTTTTTCTTTTGTATTACAGCTTCCATAGCGTGTTGTCATATCTCTTATTCGCCATTCGTGAGCATACAGTCCCGATTTTTTCTGACACTTCTCCAAAATATCGGGAAGAATCTCATTCATAGCATCTCTGTAAAACTCGACCACTTCTTTCCGTCTTGATTGAGGTGTACTGTTTTCACCTATGCATATAACAAGTTCGTTACCATTAAAATAATAGCCGTTACTTTTAGTCGTATCGGTATGCAAAACACTTTTTTTCCCTAACAAAAAGTACTCTTCACCATCAACATACAGTCTGTTCTGCTTTTGCTTAAAAGATACTCTTTCCCTTGCCGACTTTATCCACTCTTGCTTTGAAAAAACAAAGCTTTCAATCGTGCTGTCGGGCAAAAAGATGGGAGCAGAAACAACTATTTCTCCATTTTTATTAATGCGAAGATACATATTCTTTATTCTTTTTTTCACTACCTTGACTTCAATACCGTCAAATGTCAGCTTGTCCATTTTTTCACTCTCCAACTTGACAAAAAATAATAAAATAAATATAATATATATTGTACCAGACAGCGCGTTCGCGTGATATTATGCCGAAAGGTCGTATTGCGAGGAAAGTCCGGGCTTCATAGGGCAGGATAACGGATAACGTCCGCCGGAGGCGACTCCCGGGAGAGTGCAACAGAGATATACCGCCTGTACGTATTTTATGCGTATAGGTAAGGGTGGAAAGGCGAGGTAAGAGCTCACCTTGCTCTATGGTAACATAGAGGAAATGTAAACCCTATCCGAAGCAACACCGTATAAGAGTATTGCAGTTTTTGCAAGCGGCTGCCCGTCGTTTACTCTTGGGTGGCACGGGTATTTTTTACCCGAAGCTTGTCGGTAACGCCAAGCGAAGATAGATGAACGCGGTTAAGCTTTATGCTTTCCACAGAACCCGGCTTACAAGTCTGATATAACCATTATTAAGACAAAAACCCTTTTTACCAAAAGGGTTTTTGTTATTTTTTAGCAATTGACAATCAGAGCTTCGCCCTAACCCCTACCAAAAAAGCTTTTTAAAAAATGCTCCTTTGGAATCCGCAAAAACTTTTGTGCTTACATTACTTAGTGCAAACATAAAGTGTAGCACTATCCCCTTTTTAAAAGGTTCTTTGCCTACTTTCTTCCTAAAAGAAAGTAGGTTTCTTAAGGTCTATTACTATCCATATAATTCTGCAAAATAATCTGTGCTGAAAGGGTATCAACAACGCCCTTTCTTTTTTTCCCTCTTGTATTGGTCTCATTCAAAAACTGATGTGCCGCCATTGTGGTACATCTTTCATCAAAAAGAATAACGGGTAGACCTGTTTTCTCTTTCAGTCTTTCTGCCAACTTTGCAACCTTTTCGGCTTTCGGGCCCAAGGTTCCGTTCATATTAACAGGATACCCCATAACTATTTTTTCCACCGACAGCTCTGCCGCCTTTTCGGCAATCTTATTTAACAGTCTATTAATATCGCGTTCTTCTATATTGCCGATTCCGTTTGCAAGAAAACCTAATGCATCGCTTACAGCCACGCCCGTTCTTGCTTCACCGTAATCTATACCGAGAATTTTTCCCGCCATACACATTCTCTCTTTCAGTTAAATTTCATACACTCGACAACGCCCTCAATAACGCTCTCGCACCACTTGTGTATATCGTCAAATACTTCTTCTTTATTCGTTTCGTTAACAAGCTCGTGACGAGCCCCTTCGTAAAGCTTAAACGTAAGATTATTTATTTCGGCATCAACAAGACTTTCGTATACTTCT
The DNA here is from genome assembly GCA_045587445.1 of Eubacteriales bacterium. Classification (GTDB taxonomy): domain Bacteria; phylum Bacillota; class Clostridia; order Oscillospirales; family CAG-272; genus RGIG1995. The sequence continues at coordinate 20,893 of JAZNCH010000022.1, forward strand.
GTAACACCCTTACCCTTTCCGCCTATTGGATCATCGCTTCCGCTTATTATAAATATAGGCAAGCTTTTCGGTACGTCTTCAGCCCAATCGGGATATGATACGTTATCATACAAACGAAGCAAGTCGTTGAACCCTCTTGAAGTAAATGTAAAATCACACAACTCGTCTTTATCGTTTTCAATACCCACATTTGTATCGCGTGATATCCACGCTCTCGGCGTCTTCTCCTCAAATTCCATATCGAAAACTTTCATAATTGCATCTTTCAAAGACTCTCTTTTTGACTTGCCGCCTTTAAACCTTGCAGTAAATTCAGTCAACGCTATTCCCTGCTTCAAAGGATACTTTCCGCCGACAGTTCCTGAAAGAATAGCACCGTCAATATCTGTACCGTGATCAACTATATAGTCGCGAAGCACAAGACTTCCCATACTGTGTCCAAACATAATATATGGCAGTCTTCTGTATTTTTCGCGCATTATAAGCCTTAATTCTTCTGTATCCTTGCTAAAAAAGTCATAACCCTTTTTTGCACCAAAATACCCCAAATCATCTTTTGTCTTTGCACTTTTGCCATGTCCACGCATATCAAAACCGCACACAACTATGCCCTTGTCGCAAAGATATTCGGCAAAATGCTCGTATCTTTCCATATACTCGCACATTCCGTGAATAATCTGAAAAACCGCCTTCGGTGTTTCATCGGGGGTATAGACGTAATAAACTATTTCCGTCTCCTTGTCGGGAGACAGAAAGCTCTTTTGTTCCTTTGTGTAAGCCATTACAAAAACCTTTCGTAACATATATTTAGGGGCGGTACAAATCTCGCACCGCCCAAATAATCTTAATTAAAAGTTACACCCAACCTATCTGCAAAACGTTTTACATCGTCTTGTGTCGGGATAACGTCATAAGTACCCTCTCGCGAAACCATAACAGCCGCCGCAAGATTAGCGTATTTACAAGCTGCTTTTATATCACCGTGCTTCAAATAATCGGCAGTCATTGCCGCAGTAAACACGTCCCCTGCACCCGCACCGTCTATAAACGTCGTATCATAAGAAGGCACAACGTCATAGTAGCTTCCGTCATAGATAAAGCAACCCTTTTCGCCAAGCTTCAATACTATATATTTAGCTTGAATCTTTGTTGCAAGAGACATACAGGCATTTAAACTGTTTTCGGGAGTTCTTGGAAGAATACCGGTATAATTAAATACCTCTTCCTCATTTGGCGAAAAAATCTCAACGTTTTCAAGTTTTTCCAAAGGCAGTTCAAATTTTCTCGGTCCCGCATCTATAAATACGGGAACTCTCCACCTCTGCGCCATTCTCGTCGCGGCAACTATTTCTCTGTCGGGCAGGTCAAACTGCAGATACAATGCATCGGGATAACACAAAAACGCACCCTCTACTTCATTTCTGCCAAAATTATCATTAGCCCCCGGAAAAACAATTGACCTTGTAGTTCCGTTAGCCTCGTTTATAGTAACGGAAAAACCTGTGGGTTCATCGTTGTCCCTTGTCATATATCTGGTATCAACTCTGCATCTGTCATAATAGTTTATGAGCGTTTCTCCGTTTTCGTCATTACCGAGACGTGCACAAAAAACCGAGCCTACGGAATGAGCCGCAAGAGTAACAGCCGCAAGTCCCCCTCTTCCACCGGGAGCATAAGCATAATCCGTTCCCTTGGTGGTTCTTCCCACCATCGGAATCGAGCCTATATTCATAACCATTTTCATTTCGGCTTTGCCAAGTGTCAATACCGTTCTGTTAAACAAATCTTACACCCTCTTTAAAGTGTATTTGAATTAATAGTTAAATTCCCCACCGTTAGCTTTAATAGTAACCTTGTTTTCACCGCAGTCACTTGCTTCAACTCTACCTACTATCTTTGCTTCAACACCGTACTTTTCTGCAGTCTTTATCATAAATTCAGCATCGGCGGGGTTACAGTACATTTCGAGTCTGTGTCCCATATTGAATACTCTGTACATTTCTGCGGGAGCAATGTCGGAGTTTTCGGCAATAGCCTTAAACAACGGAGGAACGTCAAAAAGATTATCCTTTATGTAGTGAAGTCCAATACCAAAGTTCTTACACTTAACCTGACCGCCGCCTGTGCAATGAACCATACCGTGTACAGCTTCACGTTTAGCATCAAGTATTTCCTTTACAATAGGTGCGTACGTTCTTGTGGGAGAAAGTATAGCATCTCCTACGGTAACGTTGGTTCCGGGAAGAATATCGTTAAATTTGTAAGTACCGCAATATACCTGCTCGTCGGGAATAGTGTTTGAATAAGTTTCGGGATACTTTGCAGCATATTCGTGAGCAAGGAGCAAATGACGAGCAGCAGTAAGTCCGTTTGAACCCATACCTGCGTTGTATTTATCTTCGTATACAGCCTGTCCCGAAGATGCAAAGCCAACAATAACGTCTCCCGCCTTAATATTATCACAGTTGATAACCATATCTCTCTTCATTCTTACAAAGAAAGTAGAGTCAACGATAAGCGTAGAAACAAGGTCCCCCACGTCTGCAGTCTCGCCGCCGCACATTGTAATATCAACACCGTACTTACGCATTTTTTCAACGAATTCGGTGTAACCCTTTATAACCCCTGCAACAGCCTTACCGTCAACACGGTGTGCGTTTCTGCCTATAGTGTTTGACATAATGAAGCCCTCGGTAGCACCAACACAGAGAAGGTCGTCAAGGTTCATTACGATAGAATCCTGTGCAATATCCGTAAAGGCTGTGTAATCGCCGGTTTCTTTAAACTTTATGTAAGCAAGAGAAGATTTCGTACCTGCACCGTCAGCGTGCATTGCCGCACAATAGTTTTCATCACCTGTAGGGTCAGGCATAAGAGTACAGAACGCGCCCTTAAAAACGCCCTTATCCAATGACTTAACCGCGTTGTGAACGTCTGTTTTTTCGGCAGATACGCCTCTTGACAAATATGCTTCGCTCATATATATATCCTCATTTCCGCCATATAACACAAAACGCAATACGGCATAATAAACTATAATTAGATATATTATAGCACATAAAATCCTTTCTTGCAAGTAATTTAAATGGATTTTATCGTTTTTTTAACACAAAAAACATCCAACAATACATTCTTACACCAAAACAAGTGAAAATATTGTGAAAACAAGTGAATTTTTTGTGAAATCAGTTGATATATTATGAAGTTTTATATATAATATATTAGTATGCATTTTTTAGAGTAAGGGTGATTTTTACGGACAGAATACAAGACTACAAAAACTCAATAAAAGGCAAACGCATCTCCGTCTGCGGAATAGGCGTTTCAAATCTTCCGCTTATTGATTTTCTTCTTTCTGCGGGGGCCAAAATAACCGCACGCGATATGAAAGAAAAGAAAGATTTGGGAGATATTGCAAAAGAGCTCGAAGCTAAGGGAGTAACCCTTGTTTGCGGAAAAGAATATCTTGACGATATACAAGACGAACTTATCTTCCGTACCCCCGGACTCCGTTACGACAAGCCGGGATTTGCCCGTGCTGTAAAAAACGGTGCCATTCTCACAAGTGAAATGCAGGTGTTTTTTGACCTCTGCCCCTGCACAAAAATAGGTATAACCGGAAGCGACGGAAAAACTACCACTACCACGCTTATTTCGGAGATATTGAAGTCTTCGGGTAAAAAAGTATGGCTTGGCGGGAACATCGGAAAGCCTTTACTTCCCGACGTTGACAAAATGAACGGTGATGATTTTGCAGTAGTTGAACTATCGTCATTCCAGCTTCACACTATGAAAACCTCTCCCGATGTTGCGGTAATTACCAACATAAGTCCTAACCACCTCGACTATCATACAGACTATCAAGAATATATAGATGCGAAGAAAAATATATACAGAAACCGCAATGATATTACCCTTATCACCAACGCAGAAAACAGTATAACTGTTGATATGGCAAAAGAAGCAAAAGGCGAAACATTATTCTTCTCAAACACCTCGGACGGCGACATCTGCCAAAAAAACGGTACAATATTTATAAACGGTGAGGCTGTTCTTGAAACGAAAGACATTCTTCTCCCCGGAAGACACAATGTTGAAAATTACATGGCGGCTATCGGTGCTACGTATAAATTTGCCTCAAAAGAAGCATATAAGAAAGTTGGAACAACATTCAAGGGCGTTGAACACAGACTTGAATTTGTGGCAGAAAAGAATGAAGTAAAATATTACAACGGCTCTATTGACTCAACGCCTACGAGAACCATCGCGGCACTAAGCTCATTCCCCGAAAGAAACTTAATAGTTATTTGCGGCGGATATGACAAGAATCTTGATTATGCACCTCTTGCTCCGGTTATGGCAAACAAAGCGAAAGCGGTTATTTTGACCGGTGCTTGTAAAGATAAGATAAAAAAAGCTTTTGATGAAAGCGATGAATTCAAATTAAGCAGAACTATCATCGAAGCAACTGAAGATTTTGAAGATGCCGTTCTCCTTGCTTCAAAGACGGCAGAAAAAGGCGATATAGTACTCCTCTCGCCTGCGGCGGCAAGCTTTGACAAATTTAAAAACTTCGAAGTCAGAGGAAAATTCTTTAAGGATATTGTTTTAAACAAAATTTAAGGTATATTATGGTTATTTCGGAAAAGTTATTAAAGTTAGCGGAAGAGGCTGAAGAAGCCTTAAAAGAAAATTTCACACATTTTGACTCTGTTTCATTTATAAACACAAAAAAAGTATTAGACGCTTTCCGTGAAGAACGCGTAGCAGAAGCTATGTTTGCAGGTTCAAGCGGGTACGGCTATGACGACAGAGGCAGAGATACGCTCGACAGAATATATGCAAAAGTGTTCAACAAAGAAGCGGCTTTAGTTCGCCACACGCTCATATCGGGCACTCATACGCTGTCTACGGGTCTTTTCGGTTTATTGCGTCCCGGAGACATTATGCTTTCGGTTACGGGCAAACCTTACGACACGCTTGATGAAGTTATCGGAATCAAAGATGAAGGGCAGAACAACGGAAGCCTCAAAGATTTCGGTATTACATACAAGCAGATAGAACTAACCGATGACGGAAAAATAGATATTGAAAAAACTGTTGAGACACTGAAAAAAGAGAAAATAAAAGTCGTATATATACAACGTTCAAAGGGTTACCTTGACAGACCTACCCTTCCCGTTTCTGAAATGAACGAGCTTTATAAAGCAGTAAAGGAAGTATCCGACGCTTACGTATTTATCGACAACTGCTACGGCGAATTCGTCGAAGAAAACGAGCCCGATGCTGACGTTATCGCAGGCTCGCTTATAAAGAATCCCGGCGGCGGTATGGCTGAAACGGGCGGTTATCTTGCAGGAAGTGCAAAAGCTATCGAGCTTATTTCCTATAGACTTACTTCTGTCGGTATAGGAAGCGAAGCAGGCTGCACTTTAAATACTATGAAAAGTATGTACAAGGGCTTCTTCTATGCTCCTCACACAACAGCTCAAGCATTAAAGACCGCAGCATTGGCGGCATATATATTTGAAAAAATGGGATATTACACTAACCCCAAATGGAACGACGACAGATATGATATAATTCAAGCTATCCATATGGGTAGCGGGGACAAGCTGTGTGCTTTCTGCCAAGGTATTCAAGCAGGTTCCCCTGTTGACGCATACGTTACACCTGAACCTTGGGATATGCCCGGATATTCAGATGCTGTTATTATGGCGGCGGGTACGTTTACACAGGGTGCGTCTATTGAGCTGTCTGCAGACGGTCCGATGAAAGAGCCTTATATAGCTTATTTCCAAGGTGGATTGACTTATGAAAGCGGTAAAGTTGGTATACTCTCAGCCGCATCTCAAGTTTTGGGCGAATAAAAATTCAGGAAGGTAAAAGAATTATGAAAAAAATAGTTTCTTTAGTATTAACGTTAGTTTTAGCTTTATCCTTATTTTGCGGTTGTACAAGCTCAGGGCCCGCTCCCGACGGAATGAAGGTTCTTGAAAGCAGCGACAGGCTTGATTACAATATTTATATTCCTGCGGGTTGGGTACAAGATCTTTCCACAGGTGCAGTAAGTGCATACGTAAGTTCAAATGACCTCTCGAATATTTCAATGACACAGTTTAATCTTGAAGAACTCAAAAAACTTGACGAATACGTATCTAACTACGTTACGGAGCTTGAAGAAAATCTTCAGGAATTCAAACTTGAAGAGGGTTATCCCGAAAAAGGCAAGACGCTTCTTGACGGAGTTGAAGCCGCAAAAATTGAATATACGGCAAAATTGGTGGGCAACGAATATAAGTATATGCAAATAATCTGCATAAAAGGCGGAACAATATACTTTTTCACGTATACCGCTTTGGCAGAAGCTTATGACAGCCACCTCGAAGCAGTACAACAGATACTCGACAACTTTGCATTCAAGAAGTAATAAGTAATAAAAATGATATATCTTGATAACAGTGCGACGACACCTCTTTGCAAAAATGCGATAGATAAAATAAACGAGGCGATAAAACTTTTCGGCAACCCCTCTTCCCTACACAGTGTCGGATTTGAGGCGGAAAAGCTGAAGGAGTCTGCCCGCGACAACGTTTACAAGGCGTTAGGTGTCAGAAGAAATTCGGGAGACCGAATAATATTTACAAGCGGCGGAACGGAAGCAAACAACCTTGCAATCTTCGGTTGCGTCTATTCAAAACCGGCAAACAAAGGCAAAAAAATAGTTACCACCGACAGCGAACACTCCTCGGTATTAACACCGTTTAAGATGCTTGAAAAAGAGGGGTACAAAGTCGAATATCTGCCCACAAAAAACGGACATATTGATATTGAAGACGTAAAAAGAACTGTTGACAAAGATACAATTCTTATATCCGTTATGGCAGTAAACAACGAAACAGGGGCTATTTACGATATACAGAATATATTTAAAACGGCAAAGGTTATAAACCCGAATATTACAACACACACCGACTGCGTACAAGGATTTATGAAAATTCCATTTTCACCTACAAAATGTAACGCAGATATGTGTACTGTAAGCTCTCATAAGATACATGGTCCTAAAGGGTGCGGTGCTTTATACGTTTCTGCAAACATAATAAAAACGAAAAGAATCGTACCTATCATTTGCGGCGGCGGTCAAGAGGGCGACTACCGTTCGGGTACGGAAAACATGCTCGGTATATGCGGTTTCGGCGGAGCTTGTGAATACATGCTTCCCAACCTTGCTGATAATTTCAAAAAGCTATCGGAACTTAAAGAATATGCAAAAGACAAGCTATCATCATTCGTTACATTTAACGAACCCACAGTCAGCGCACCGAACATACTGAATATTACTCTACCGTCAATAAAAAGCGAAACTATGCTTCACTATCTTTCGAGCGAGGGTATATTCGTTTCAAGCGGTTCTGCTTGTTCATCAAACCACGCAAAAAAAACAAGCCACGTTCTCTTAGCTTTCGGTATAAGCGAAAGAGAGGCTGACTGCTCACTTAGAATAAGTTTTTCAAAAGAAAACATCAAAGAAGATATTGACAAGCTTTCTATTTCTTTACAAAATGCTATTGAAAGACTTGCAAAAATAAATTAAGAAAAAACAATAAAAATCATTACGGGGGATAAAAAATGATAAAAATTGACCATCTGGTTAAACATTTCGGAGACAAAAAAGCTGTAAATGATATTAGCTTTACTGTCGAAGCAGGTGAAATAGTTGGTTTTCTCGGTCCTAACGGTGCGGGAAAGAGTACGACTATGAATATTCTTACTGGTTACCTCTCATCTACGTCGGGTTCTGCTATGATAGACGGTGTGGATATACTTGAAAATCCGATGGAAGCAAAGAAGAAAATAGGCTTTCTTCCCGAACAGCCGCCTCTTTACCTTGATATGACGGTTGAAGAATATCTTAATTTCGTATACGAGCTTAAAGGCTGTACGTTGAACCGCAAAAAGCATATTGCGGAAATCTGCGACGTTGTAAAGATTACAAACGTATATAAGAGAATGATAAAGAATCTTTCAAAAGGTTATAAACAGCGAGTGGGTATCGCACAGGCACTTATAGGCAACCCGAAAGTTATAATCTTCGACGAGCCGACTATTGGCCTTGACCCTAAGCAGATTATTGAAATAAGAAACCTTATCAAAACGCTCGGAAGAGACCACACGGTTATTCTCAGTACGCACATACTTCCCGAGGCTCAGGCAGTTTGCGATAGAATTATTATCATAAACGAAGGTAAAGTCGTTGCAAACGAAAAGAGAGAAAACCTCACCAATCTTATACAGGGGAACAGACGCTTTGAGGTTCAGATATGCGGTCCTCAGAAAGAGGTTATGTCCGAGCTTAAGAATATGCAAGGTATAGCAAAGGTCGAATATCTTGGAAATGCCGAGCTTGACAGCAACTCGTTTATGATTGAAAGTCAGCCCGGAATCGACATAAGAAAGACTTTGTTCTATGCTTTAGCTAAAAATAATTGGCCCCTTATCGGCATAGACGCTATGGGTGCAACTCTCGAAGATATATTCATTTCTTTGGTGGACAAAGCCAAGGAACAACAAAAAACAAAACGCACGAAGGTGCAGAAATAAGGAGGAAAGAAAGATGCTTGCAATTTTCAAAAGAGAACTCCGTTCTTATTTTTCAACGTCAATAGGTTATATCTTCGTAGGTATATTTCTTGCGTTAAGCGGTGCTTTGTTCTCATACACTACACTTCAACAGCGTGAAAACAGCGACTCTTCATTCTACTTTACACTTATGCTCTTCGCATTCGTTGTAATTCTTCCCCTTTTGACAATGAAGCTTTTCTCAGAAGAAAGAAAGCTTAAGACAGAACAGCTTTTGCTTACCTCTCCGATAAGCCTTTGGGGTATGGTTTTTGCAAAGTTTCTTGCCGCATATGCTATCTTTGCGATAACTTTCTTGGTAAGTTGTTTGAACTTTGTTATTTTATTTAACTACGGCTCACCAGAGGTTGCAATAATCCTCGGAAACATTATAAGCATATTGCTCGTAGGTGCGGCATTTATAGCAATAGGCGTTTTTGTATCGGCTTTGACCGAAAACCAGCTCATTGCAGCATTTGGCACAATGGCTATATTGCTCGTGCTTTTGCTTATCGGAGTTGCTTCATCGTACGTAAACTTTACACCTATTCGTTTGGTTATCAACTGGTTGTCTATATTCACAAGATATATCCCTTTCACCTACGGCGAATTCAGCTTCAGTGCTATAGTTTACTACGCATCTATTACCTTCGTATTTTTATTCCTCACCGTGCGCATATTTGAAAAGCGCCGTTGGGATTGATATGAATTGAAGGGAGGACTAAAAATATGGATATTAAATCATTTTTCAAAAAGAAAAAATTTAAATACGGCTCCGCCGCTATTGCATTTACCTGTGTATGCATTGCCATGGTAGTTATATTTAACGTTATATTCTCTGCCCTTTCAGATAAATTTCTTTGGTCTGTGGATATGACAAGCGAACAACTTTTCACTCTTTCCGATGCAACTCACGAGCTTCTCAAAGACGTTGACGAAGAGATTACCATTAACTTCTGTCAGCCTCTCGATACCCTCGTTGAAAACGAGGTACAAAACCTTATTTATCAATGCGCAAAAGAATATGAAAAGCATTTCGATAATATAAAAGTAGAATATCTTGACATTATCACCAATCCCGCTGCAATTGAAAAATATGCAAACAGTTCAAACACAAGAATTCAGACAACAAGCGTAGTTGTAACAAGCGACACCGATTTCAGAACATTTACTCGTGATTCATTTTTCGCTACAGACAGCGAAACTTCAGAAGTTTTGGCTTTTGACGGAGAGTTGAAGCTTACATCTGCGATTCTTCAGCTTACCTCTGACAGTCCTATAGCATATTTCTCAACAGGTCACGGCGAAACTACAGGCACAAACGACAAGACAAGACCTGACCTTTGGAAGCTCTTTGAAACTGCAGGATATGACGTAAGAACCATTGACCTTACCAAAGAAGAGTTTGACAAAGAGGCTCAGGTTCTTATAATCAATGACCCGATAAAAGATTTTCTCGGCTTTAACGATGCCGTAAATGAAATTGATAAAATTGCAAAATTCCTCGACAATCTCGGCAATCTTATGGTATTTATCGACCCCGAAACGCCCAACCTTCCCGAGCTTGAAGCATTGCTTGAAGAATGGGGTATCAAGATAGAAGATGCAGTTATTAAGGACAGCGTAAATGCGCTTTCCGCAGATGGACTCAAGCTCAATGCAAGCTATCCCACAGATACGATGGGTTCAGGACTTCACACCTCTCTCAGAAACCACGACTCCATTCCGAAAACTATAGTTAACTATGCAAGACCGCTTACTATTCTATGGGGCGTTGACGGAAACGATATAACAAACTCCGTTTCAAAAAGACACGCATCTGCCGTTCTTACAACATATAATACGGCAAAAGCATATTCATTCGGAGAAGACAAAGAACTCGAAAGTAAATCCCCCTTTAACCTTATGACAATTACCCGCGAAGAACAGATTATAGATAACGAAATCTATTATTCCTACGTTATGGTAACCGGTTCTACAGATTTTGCTCTCGATTCATACCTTCACAGCTCAGCATATGCAAACAGCGAAATTCTTTATTCCGCAATGCGCTTTATGGGTAAAGAAACCGTTCCCACCAACATTTCCCATAAATATCTCGAAGACGAGTCGCTTGAAATTACAACCGAAGCGGCAAACAACTGGACACTCGCAGTTACGGTAATTATGCCCGTAATCGTGTTTGCTATCGGTGTTGTTATCCAAATAAGGAGAAAACACTTATGATAAAAAAACGAATAATTCTTATATCCCTGATTGCAGTTGTTTTCATTGCTATGCTTTTCGCTTATCTTTTCGTCATTGCTCCTATGATTGAAGAAAACAGCAATGAAGAAGAAAAAATTGAACTTCTTGAAGGCGAAGTATGGGCATCAGCCAAGACAATATTGATGTTTGACCACGTAGAACGTTCAAATATTCAGTCAATCGAAGTATTTAACCAAAAAAACAACTACAAATTCTATTACGATGAATCAAAAAAAGATTTCTTTATCGAAGGGTACGAAAGTGCTCCCTACAGTAAAGAAATGATTGCTACTCTTGTTTCCAACGCAGGATATCCCGTAACAATGAAAAGAGTGGTAGACAAGACGGACGACCTCAGCCAGTACGGTCTTGCCGAAAGTGATAACCCCGCCTACTATATATTGACTACCCGTAAAGGTGAAACGTATAAAGTATATATCGGCAATATGATTCCTACGGGTGCCGGATATTACACCAAGTACGAAAAACGTGATGCGGTATATATAACCGAAGCATCAATATCACAGACGCTTCTTGGCAGAATTGAAAACCTAATTACACCTATGCTCTTCATTCCCACCTCGCAGTCGGATTACTTCCTTGTAAAAGATTTTATTTTGGCAAAGGAAGATAAACCCTTTATTCAGGTTACTACCGAAACAAAAGAAGCTCAAACCTCTGACGGAAAAAAATACGAGGAATTTGTCAATTATAAAATGGAATTTCCCGCAGAATACACGGTATCCACAAACTATGACATTATGCTTCAGGGCTTTATTGAGCTGTATGGTAACTCCGTATTAGAGCTTTGCAAAGACGGCGAGGTTTTCTCGGATGAAATTTTAGAAAAATACAACTTGAAAAAACCGGCATACGAGCTTTTGTTTACACACAACGGAATAAAGAACGATATTGTTATAAGCGAAAAGACAGAAGACGGTGTATATTATGCATACTCCCTGCTCTTCAATACGATATGCGATATTCCCGCAGATATGTTTGATTTTCTTGAATGGGAATTGATAGACTATATTGAAAAGCCACTCTTCCAGTACAACATTACCGATATAGACAGCATAACGGTAACTGCAAAGGATTTTGACGAAACGTTTATTGTTTACACATCGGAAGGCGAAACCGTTACCAATCCCGTAACGGGTACTACGACGACCAAAACCGATTTGAAAGTTAAAATCAAAAGCTCCGACACCTACGTTAAAGACCCGCAGAACTTTAGACAGTTCTATATGGGCTTGCTTACAACAAACCTTGTAACCTATGCAGACGTAAAAGATACCAAGGGACTTGAGTGTTTGGCTACCCTTAAAGTTGTTACGCGCGAAGGAAAAAAGATGGAATTTGCATTCTACCCCTACGCAACAAGACGTTGTTTGTTTACACTTAACGGCAAAGGTGAATTTTACGTTTTGAAAGACGCTGTTGACAAAATGGTAAGCGATGCGAAAAAACTTATCACCGGCGAAACAGTAAACTATCAAGATAAAGACTAAAACAAAAAAGGACTTGAAAAAGTCCTTTTTTTATTGCTTTTTAGGGTTATCCGTAAGACCTGCAAGATAGTCTATACTTGTATCGTACAACTTTGCAAGCTTAACCATAATTTCAAGGGGAACAGGTCTTTCCCCTCTTTCATATTTTGAATACAAAGATTGGTCGCAAACCAAATATTTTGCTACGTATTTTTGCGTGTAATCATTATCTTCCCGCAAATCTTTTATTCTTAATCTCATGTCAGTCAATCTTCGTTTCATAGAATTTATTGTCTTTAATACTTCTTACGGCTGAATATCCGTCATTCAAAGGCATTAGAGTTATTTCTTCTACTATATTTCCAACATCGGAAAGATAGAGTGTCTCGCCTTCCTTGAGATTGAAAGGTACTGCCATTTGATGAAACTTTTCAGTACCCGAATAGTTGTCGCAATAAATGGCAACTTTCCCTTGCGGCTCGATTATTCTTGCAGGAAGCATATATTTACCAAGCTTACTTTCGGTATCACTCAAAGAATAACCGAAAGTAGATACAGCCTCAGTTACCGATGGATTGTAAAGCACGATATAGTCATTCTGCCCCTCGGAAGAATACTCAATCACCGTGAGATGCAAATTCTTTGCAGGTACAACGTGAGCCTCAATTGCAACGGTCTTTTGGTTGATATAATACTCACTTATATAAAGTTCAGGAGTAGAAACTATATTACCGTTAACCGTCCAATGAGAAAACTCATATCCCACCATTGGATTGCATATATACGTCGCACCGTGTTCGATTACGTAAGTACCGTTAAACTCCTCATCTATAACCCAGTTGCCCGTTGTTATATAACAGTTTTCGGGATTCTTTATATCAACTGAATAGGTCCTTCCACTAAGATTAAATGCTTTTTTCAAATCTGTTATCACAGTTTTCGGTCTTGCTTTAGCGTAAGTTCTGATTTCCTCAACCGCATTAAGCATAGTGTTCAACCCCGAAACAACGTACTTACTATCGCTTGTATAGTGCTCAAGTTCTGCCAATCTTTCTTCATGCATACTGTCTATCGTTTCCAGATAATTCTCGGTAGAACAAGCACCGTTCATAAGCTCCATAAGAAAACCTATAAACATATCCACACACTCGTCACGCTTCATTAAACTGCGGAAGATTCCGCTTCTCGTACTCTTTGTGATAAGATTCTTGTTCAAAATATCATATTCAGCACCCCAAAGCCAATCCATATCGTGAGGAAGGAAGCGCCACTTGCCGTCAAACACCGTACCCTCTTGGTATTCCTCTCCCTCTGCGGCAAAATACCTGTAACTATTATGGTTGTTGTTCGGCCAGTCGTTGTTGTTTATGTATACGTTAAACGCATAATAGAACAAATAGTTTTCAACACTTACACGAGAACAGAACTGCTCATACACCTCGTCATCAGTCATATCTGCTGATTTAAAGGTCTGATATACGTCATTCCAATCGTCATAGAAGAACTGGTCTTCTTCTATGGAATCTATCTCATAACGTTTGTCGGGCTTACTTTTTTCGGGCCCGGAAGCAACCGCCATAATGCCGGGGTATACTCCGAAATTGTCCTCAAACCACTTGTCACTGATAACCTCGTGTGCCCACATACTGCCGTAATATTCGCCGTTTATAAACACTGCAACAGGCTCAACAAGCTGCGCACCAATAATTCCCGCTTGATATGCAAGCGTCTGATGAACCTCGTCTCGTATCTGTGAAGCCTTTACGTCACTTCCACCGGAACGAAGCAAAATACGCTTATAATCTGTGATAATTCTGCCCGAGCCGTCCCAAGCATACTGGTCACCAAACAATTGATAAACAAACTTATTATCTATCGGCTCATAATCAGATCTTGCAAAAAGCTTTATAGATTTAAGTTTGGAGGCTCTTGAATATGCTCCTGCAGGACGAGCACCTACGGTTTGATTAATAACCTGTTTACCCTCGGTAGTAAAAAACTCAACGTTTACTACTCGTTCCGCATCCCAACCGCGAAGCATATACCCCGCAGGAGAAATAGCGATAGGCGTTTCACCGGGGTTGTCTCTTATCCAATCATCACGCAGCTTTCCAGCAACGAGTATACCGCTTTCGTATCCAAAAAGTTTTTCGGGATCGCAAGTAATAAATACAGTAAGGTTCGTAAATCTCTCGGACACCGTTCCGCCTACAACATACGTACTTATAACAGTTTCCCCCCAACTGCCGTTGGAAAAACACGGTCTTGCAGTTATACTGTAAACTGTTATGTCATTTTTTAAACCGTGCAAGCGAATTCCTTCGTCTTCATATTTCTTGCATTTTGATATTTCGACAGACTCACCCGGAACATTACCGTCGGTTGTATAGTAAATATCACACTCTTTATTTTTTGCAATAGATACGTTAATAACCTTACTGTAATATCCCGGTTCGGTTACAAAATAAATGTCGCCTTTATCTGTTTCTGTCTGCTGATTTCCTAAATCGGTCGAAGACTCGAGGCCATCACCCCAAGCATACACAAACGCCGTTATAGCAATCAGCAATATCAAAAAAGCAATTAAACTTTTTAAATATTTGTTCATTTTATTTCTCTTTTTTATATATCGCTTGTAAACTCAACAAGCATAGCGTTTTTTACCCCCTCAATAGAAAGGAACCTATCCTGAAGTTTTCTTGAAAATTCTCTTCCGCTAACCTGTATGGTTATTTCTCCTTCTTCTTTTGTACCAATACTGTTTTTCAATCTGTAGAAAGGTGCGGGAAGAGCCTTGTCAACGGCTTCTTTTGCGCTGTTATCGTATTTTACCACAATAAGGTATCTCTTTATTCCAAAACGAAGAAGTACACCTATAACGTATACAGCCGCAATAAACAACGTGCAATAGATAGCCGTTTTATAAAGACCTGCACCGCAGGTAATACCGACAGCTACCGACCAAAACAGGAATCCTACATCAAGAGGGTCTTTTACTGCTGAACGAAAACGAATAATACTCAAAGAACCTACCATACCGAGCGAAAGCACGATGTTGGCGGAAATTGTCATAATGATAAACGTAGTGATAAGAGAAGTCATTACGAGCAACAGGTTAAAATTCTCACTGTAGCAAGTGCCTCTGTAGAAAAGTCTGTATACAATATATATGATTATACTGCACGCCAAGGCAATGCCTATTCCCGTCATTATTTCTTTAGTATCAAGCTCCAACAATAAACCCGATTGTTGAATTGCCGTTTTAAAGTCGTT
Organism: Eubacteriales bacterium; assembly: GCA_045587445.1. GTDB lineage: Bacteria > Bacillota > Clostridia > Oscillospirales > CAG-272 > RGIG1995. The sequence continues at coordinate 36,525 of JAZNCH010000022.1, forward strand.
AATCAATGTTTTCATTTTTAACCTCCACCTTGAGTATTGTTTATAATAATATTATTGTTTTTTAAGTAATCACGGCAAAGCACATATTTTGAAACCGCAAGCGGCCTGTAGCCTATAGACAGCATCTGCCTTATTATAGTCGGCAAATATTCGTCAAACTTGACTTCAAGTATAACCTCATTATGAGGAAAAATATATCCGCTTTTATAATCAGTGTCAAAAAAATTATTTGTATTGATTCCGCAAGCAAGCTCTTTGTCAAACGTTATTCGAGTATTTGAAAGAGGGTGAACGTATGCTTCTCTTATGTAATCAACGACAACAGAGGCTTTTAGTTCTTTTTCTCTATTCAGTGCAAAAACTGCTTTTGAAATCTCATCGGTTCTTTCAAAGAAAGGCTCAAAATCATTTACAAGAACCTTTTTGAAAATATCGTAGTCAATTCTCGTACTCGTTTTGTTTATCTTACTTTGTTTTTTCTCTTTACATTCAAGAAATAATAAAGATGAATTATAATTATAAGCTCTTATTCTGTATTTTTTTCTGTTCGTATCTCCCGAAATTTTTTTGTAATAAGAAGTATCGTACATATCGTCCATATATAAACTTGTTATTCTATATCCATCGGGAGAAACAGTATGCTTATCCAATGTCAAAATTGCTTCCATACGCCGCGAAAGCAATACGTAATCCTCGTATGTCAGCAAATATTTTATTTCGTTACGAAGCAATATTTCCCCTCCTTTACGCAACAGCGAACTTATTTGCATCATTATATCATAAAATAAAAATATTTGCAATAAAATACCAAAGTTTTTCATTTACACTCAGCCACTTTTGTCGAAATTGACAAATATCAATATATTAAATAATTATTTTCTACAATACCTGAGAGAATATAATAAAGCGATACACAACGTCATTGCTGCGTATCGCCTTATTTGTTTTATCTTCCCGCAAATCGTTCTACCGCGACATAAATATTGGATATTTGATACCAAGTACCAAAATCAACTACACCGCTTTGGGGCAGGTCGAATATTTCCTGAAAATTCCTTACTGCAGCCTCAGTCAACGGTCCGTAAATACCATCTACCCTGAGCTTACTGATTGCAGGATAGTTATCCGAAATAGCATTGAGCTGTTCTTGTATTGTTCTTACTGCAGAGCCCTCCGAGCCTACCTGCAAAGATTCTCCCGGATACGAAGACGGCACTCCCGATACTGTCTCCGCCGACGTAAGATATATTTCACTGCCGTAGTACTGACGCAATATTTCAACTGCATCATACCCTTGGTCTCCCAGCTCTTTAGAGCCCCATTGACTGAGCCAACCGGGACAAGTTACGTTTCTGCCGTTGCAATATTGGGTAAATAAAGGCTGTCTGATATTAGGCTTTGTTATATAAGTAGTAAAAAGATAATCAACTATCTCGGATATTTCGGAGAATATATTTCTTCCGTAAACAAACGCTTGATCGTATGCCGTTGAATTTGTTATGGTAAAATCATATCCTTTGCCACGATACCACTCGGTATATACGCGGTTCAAGGTAAATGAAAGAATGGCCAATATATTTGCCTCAAGCGTTTCTACCGGCCATGTCGAATATACTTCACAGCTTGCAACGTTTTTTATATATTCTTTAAACGGCACGTAGTAATTTTGTGCAGAAGCATTACTGGGGACACCATCGTGAACTATTATAAATTCGGGAATGACAGGCTCGGGCAATACGATAAACCCTTCGCCCTCAGGTAAAGGCTTTACCGAGTCTTCGGGCTGCTTCGGCGGATACGTTTCCCACAGTGTATGCGGTAAAATAAAAATATCGGTTTCAATAGGTCCGACCGATTGTCTCCGTCTCAAAAATATGTTTTGTAGAGCCAAAGTCTCGGGCAGTATCTGTACTCCCTCTATTCTATAAGGCTCAAATCCGTCGGCGTTAACGATTATGTTATATTCCGAATACGGTCTTACCTCAGCTTCGGGTTCTAAAGAATATGCTATATCGGGCGCACCGAGGTTTATAGACTCGGTGTTTCCCGACGAATCGGTAACAAGATTTTCTATTATTTCACCCTCATCTCCTGGTGCAGAAACTGTTACCGTAACGTTATTTAAAGGTCTCCCCTCGGTCTCGTCATATACGCTTACCCTCAAAAATCCGTCTTGAAAGTTATTTTGATTTTGCAAAAAATCACCTCATTATTATTTCTTGATAACATCTTATGCAATTAATTTTTATTTGACTGTCAGAATACAAAAAAAATCATATACTGTATTTAAGGAGACAGTATATGAATTCACCAATAACCACACAACCAACAAATATTTTTTTACGCTTTGACCCGACTTTGATTACAAACGGAAGACTTGAAGTTATTGTAAAATACAACGGAAATATAGAATCAATCTTAGATTCAGTCGAATCGGTTGAGGTGCTGAACGGAAACTTTGCCATAATTACCGGTACGACAGAGCAAATACGGACACTCTATTCGATTCCTACAATCGAATATATAGAACTGCCAAAGACGTTAACTTACGAGCTTTCAAGCAGTAGGTATTCGGTATGCGCCTCAAGAGCGCAGGAAAATCCGTATAATCTGACGGGCAAAGGAACAGCCGTCGGAATTATAGATTCGGGGATAGATATAACACATCCCGATTTCAGAAACGAAGACGGCACAAGCCGTATAGCTTATATATGGGACCAATCGGCTGTGGGAAATATTCCTCAAGGTTTTGCAAAAGGCGCAGAATATACGAATGAAGAAATAAATGCCGCTTTATTGAGCGAATTGCCTATAACCAATTCCGCTTTTACCGATACGGTAGGACATGGAACAGCAGTAGCGGGTGTTGCTTGCGGAAACGGAAGACAGTCAAACGGAAGAGAAAAAGGTATTGCCCCCGAAGCTACTATTATTGTAGTAAAGCTCGGCAACAGGGGCTTCGGCGCATTTTCAAGAACTACCGAAGTTATGAGGGGATTAAAATATATTATTGATAAAGCAAGAGAACTCAATTTGCCTCTAAGTATAAATCTAAGTTACGGTACAAACAACGGCTCGCACGACGGGAATTCCCTCTTTGAACAGTACATTAACTCGGCAGCAGACGAATGGAAAACAGCAATATGTGTCGCTACAGGAAACGAGGGAGCGTCAGGACACCATTATTCTGCAAAACTTTTACAAGGCGAAGAAGTTAATATTCCCATTTCGGTTTCGGGTGCACCAAGAAGAATATATATGACCCTTTGGAAGAACTTTTCTGATACCATTTTCTTTAGAGTTTCCTCCCCCACTAATGATTCAAATATAATTATTACTCCCGAACAGAATTATTATTTTTTCAATACAGCCAATACTTCGGTTAGCGTTTTCTACGGTCAGCCGACACCTTTAACGCAGTATCAAGAAGTGTATTTTTTGTTTGAGAGTCAATCCTTAAGTATAACCGAAGGAATATGGAATCTAACAGCTATTGGCGAAGATATTATCGACGGAAGATTTGATATATGGCTTCCTACCGTAGAAGACATTACAAACAATACAGCATTTTCTTTTCCCGATACTGACGTTACTCTAACACTTCCATCTACTGCAGAAAGAGTTATATCGGTAGGGGGATATAACGCAAACACCAATACGTCAGCAACATTTTCCGGACGAGGTTTCACAAGAAACGACGTATACGTAAAGCCCGATATAACAGCGCCCTCGACAAATATATTGACCACACGTTCGGGCGGTGGATATATGCAATTTACAGGAACAAGTATAGCATCGCCGTTCGTTGCAGGTGCCTGTTGTCTGCTTATGGAATGGGGGGTAGTTCAGGGGAACGACTTATTTTTATACGGTCAAAGAATTAAAGCCTTTTTGCAAAAAGGGGCAAAAAGAACACAAAATCTTACCTATCCAAACAATATTTGGGGGTATGGCACATTATGTATATCTAACACCTTGGCTCTGCTTTCCTTTTACAACAATCAAGGAGGTTTCACCGTATGAATAACAACCAAAATACCATTGAGGAATTTGTAAACAGCCCCAACACGACCGAATTTGTAGTCAGAGCAAACGAATATTACATAAATGAAATCCAAAACTACCCTTTTGTAAGAGTTACACAGCTTTTGGCAGACTATTATATTTTAGGATACATTGACAATAACGATATAGAACGTCTCGCAAACGTGTTAGGAACAAACTTTTATTCCTCTTTGCCATACGTTGTCGGTTTACTTGACCGTTCGGCCCTTGAAAGCTCGGGAATTATTCAAGTTCAGGAACAAGCTTTTCTTGAATTGACGGGAAGAGGAGTGCTGATTGGTATAGTTGATACAGGAATAGATTATACCAATCCCATCTTTCGCTACGAAGACGGCACAAGCAAAATAGCCGCCATCTACGACCAAACTATATCAGGCAATCCCCCAAGAAACTTTTTAATTGGTACGGAATATACAAACAGCCAAATCAATGAAGCTTTGCAAAACCTTCCACCATATGATATCGTACCAAGTCGGGATGAAGTCGGGCACGGTACGTTTCTCGCTTCCTTGGCGGCAGGTCGTGAATCGGGCGGCTTCAGAGGTGCCGCTCCCGATTCAGAACTTATTGTAGTAAAACTGAAAGAAGCCGGGAATTTTATAAGAAATAATTATCTCGTTCCCGAAGACAACAGAAACGTATATGAATCGACCTCAGTGATGTTAGGTATAGAATATATCCTCCAAAAAGCAAGAGAGCTTAACAGACCTGTAGCAATATGCCTCGGTGTCGGAACAAATTTAGGCAGCCACGACGGAACGTCACTTTTTGAACAGTATATAAGCACGGTTTCAAATATTACGGGCGTATGTATTTGCGCGGCGGCGGGAAACGAAAGTCAAGAAAGACATCACGCTCGTGTAACTATACCGCAAAGCGGCAGTAGTGTAGATATTAATATAAACAATGAAAACCAACAAAGCAGTGTATATCTATCCATACTAAACTCAGCTTCAGACAGAGTATCGGTATCGTTAAGGTCTCCGACCGGTGAAATTATAAGCCGTACTCCTGCAAGGGGAGGAACTACGTACACATCGAGGCTTGTTTTAGAAAGGTCAAAAGTAACCGTTCAGTACTTTTTTCCCTTATCGGTAAACAGTGGTCAGGCGACCATAATAAAGATTGAAAACGCAACGCCGGGACTATGGACCGTTACCCTTTACGGCGATATAATCCTTGACGGAACGGTGGATGCATATCTACCTCTTTCAAGTATCGGCTATGAGAGAATTGAATTTCTTGAACCCGACCCGAATTATACTATTACTGTTCCCGGTACTTCACCTGCAGTTATAACCTGCGGTGCATATAATGACGAGGATAACAGCTTGTATATAAATACGTCGTGGGGACCGACAAGATTACCCGAAACGTCTCCCGACCTCGTTGCTCCGGGAGTAAGAGTAACAGGTATATTCCCTACAGGCGAGGGTATAATGAGTGGAACATCGGTTGCGACTGCGATAACGACAGGCGCGTGCGCGCTTATGCTCCAATGGGGGATAGTAGAGGGTAATGCAATTGCTCTTGATACTTTTCAGATAAAAGGCTATCTTATCAGAGGGTGTGAAAGAGACAACAACCGAAGCTACCCCAACTTCCAATGGGGATACGGAAAGCTCGACCTCTATAATACCTTCAATCTGATAAGAGATGTGTAGTCAAGACCACCGGTTTCACCGGTGGTCTTGACTTGATATGAAACAGCTTTATGGTAGACACCCCAAAGGGTGCTTTTTATTGTTTGAGAAAACAAAGGCTCTATAATAAATGTTGGGGTTAAACCAAGGAGCCTACGAAAAAAATAGAAAGAAAAAACAAAAAAAGTAGAGCATAATTGGAAGAAATCCGTTAAAATGGAATTGCTAAAGAACCATGAACGGAGGAACCAATATG
>JAZNCH010000023.1:0-49122 GCA_045587445.1 Eubacteriales bacterium
AATAATATATAATATTCTCGTCAGCGTGGCAACACTATGGCAACAAAAAATCTGATAGTCCATACTTTATGAATAATACAGATGTATGAGATACCACGAGCTAAACCGCCTATACAAAATTGTTTAGGTTATCTTTTTCGGGAGCGAGTGGGAATAATATTCCTTAGGTGGCAGGAGGATTAATATCCTTCTGCTGCCGTTTTGTTGTTGGTAAAAAAATTACAGTTTTACATTTAGTATAAGTTGCTATTTTTAGTTAGTATAAAATGTGGTTTTAGAAAAGAAAAATAAAGAAAAACTAAAAAGGAGAATTTTTTATGATGTATGGAGCGTTGGCGATTTTTGCAACTGCGTATGTTTTAATGCTAATTTTTAGTAAATACAGGCCACTTATAGCTCTCGGTGCTGCATTTATTTTTATTATTACTGGTATGTTGCCGCTTGGTAGTGTTGTCGGCGCTATTGATTTTAACGTTTTGCTTATGATTGCCGGAACTATGGGCATCGTGTCCTTATTTATCGAAAGCAAAATGCCTGAGCTGCTTGCAGATTTGATAATGGAAAAGGTTCCCAACGTACAATGTGCAGCCGTTGCAATGGCGTTGTTTACCGGTGTTATTTCTGCTTTTGTAGATAATGTAGCAACAGTGCTTATGGTCGCACCTGTTGCGCTTGAAATATGTAGAAAACTAAAAACAAATCCCGTTCCGTTTATTATTGCCATTGCGGTTTCTTCGAATCTGCAGGGGGCGGCAACCTTGGTTGGTGATACTACCGCCATTATGCTAGGTTCAGCTCTTGATATGAGTTTTATGGATTTCTTTTGGTATAAGGGACGTCTTGGTATGTTCTTTGCAGTAGAATTGGGAGCACTGCTTTCTGCGTTAATCTTGGCGATTTTGTTCAGAAAGGAGAAATCACTTATTCCGAAATTGCAAGAACGCACGAAGGTTACTGACTATGTTCCCTCTGCATTGTTGCTTGGAACTATTTTACTATTAATTTTTGCTTCATTTATACCTAATAAGCCTAGTATAACAAACGGCCTTATTTGTTGTGGTCTTCTTCTGATTGGTCTTGTTTATAGCATCATAAAGAAAAAAATGGTATCTGCAATCATATCCCCCCTGAAAGAGATAGATTTTGAAACAATAGGTCTTTTACTGGGCCTGTTTTTAATGATAGGTGCCATTTCCGAGCAAGGTGTAATTGATGCTGCTGCAAATCTTCTTGCTAAGGTGGGAGGCGGAAACATATTTGTTCTCTATACAGTTGTTGTATGGGCATCTGTATTAATATCTGCGTTTATAGATAATATTCCCTATGCAGCAACTATGATTCCTGTAATTGCGGGGCTTGCTACAACGCTTGGAGTTGACCCTACAGTTCTGTACTTTGGATTACTTTCCGGAGCAACGCTCGGCGGAAACTGCACACCTATCGGAGCGTCGGCAAATATAACAGGTATTGGTATTCTTCGCAAAGAGGGATATACCGTTAAGAACTCAGATTTCTTTAAGATTGGCATACCATTCACAATGGCAGCTGTAATACCTGCTTATATTTATTTGTGGATTATGTATGGAAGTTAAAGTCGCATATCAAAAGAGCTTTTAAATAGATTTTATTAACCCTATCGTATTACGCCTCGGCTACAGAATCTATCAAAATTAAGACGAGCATAGGCAATATTAATATCAAAAAAATAATATAGGTGTAAGGGCATTTGCTCATACACCTATATTGTATTATAAATCATCTGCATCCTGTATGGGTTGATCAAACTTATCAGCAGCTACACCGGTCCAACTTCCGTTGGGGTCAAATTTTATGCTTTCTGCATTTGTATACCCCATAATAACTTCATCAGATAATTTTTTCTTTTTTGTTTTCTTTTCCATTATTCTTCCCTCCCATAATCAGTATTTCATTTGACAAAAAAATTATTCTTGTTATAGTAGTATTACTTGATTTTTCTACTAAATTTGATATAATGTAAATAACAAGATACTATAGTGGAGAAAATAAATGGAATTTACATACAAAACAAACAGTGTTTGCTCACAGCAAATCAAATTTAATCTTGAAGGAAATATAGTTACAAAAGTATCATTTCTCGGTGGTTGCAACGGAAACTTGAAAGCCGTTTCTAAACTTGTTGATGGTATGACCGTTGAATAGATTGAAGAAAAACTAAAAGGAAACACCTGCGGTTTTCGCTCTACTTCTTGTGCAGATCAACTTGCAATTGCTGTAAGAAAGGCTTATGATTTGCAAAATAAACAATAAAATTTGATATTAGTAGTTTTTTGATAAAAAATATCTTTTTGTTTTAAAGCCTATTGATTTTTTTCACGTTATGGGTTATTATGATTAAAATTAATCAATTGGAGGAATAAGATTTATGAATAATATTGTTTGTTTGGATATGGAAGGTGTTCTCGTTCCTGAAATATGGATAGCTTTTGCAGAAGCAACAGGAATTCCCGAATTAAAAATAACTACTCGAGAAGAGCCTGATTACGACAAACTCATGAAATACAGATTGAATATCCTTAAAGAACACGGCCTCGGACTCAAAGAAATCCAAGAGACTATTTCAAAAATTGATCCTATGCCCGGTGCAAAGGAATTTCTTGATGAATTACGCACTATGACTCAGGTTATCGTTTTGAGTGATACTTTCTTGCAATTCGGTATGCCTCTTATGGCAAAGTTGGGTTACCCTACTCTGTTCTGTAACGAGCTTGTTGTTGCCCCCAACGGAGAAATAACAGACTATAAGATGAGGGTTGATAAATCAAAGTATTCAACCGTAAAAGCTCTCCAATCCGTAGGTTTTGAAACCATTGCAGCCGGCGATAGTCATAATGACTTGGGTATGATTCGCACAAGCAAAGCCGGATTCTTGTTCAAGAGCACAGATAAAATCAAGAATGACAACCCTGACCTCGAAGCATTTGAAGAATACGATGAACTTCTCGAAGCAATCAAAAAAGTGCTTTAATTAAAAATATGCACATAAATGCAAGTTAAATCTTGTAAATAAGTTTTTCTTACATAATTAGTACCACTTACTTGTTGACAAAAACGGAAGAATTATTGTAAAATATAATCACATATAATACTACTCATTTTCGGAGGATAACAATGGGATTCTTGACAGGTAAAACAGCTATAGTCACAGGCGCAGGGCGTGCAGTATTAAGCGATGGCCGTTGCGGCTCTATCGGTTACGGTATAGCAACAGCATACGCAAAAGAGGGCGCAAACCTCGTTATCACGGGAAGAAACACAAAAAAGCTTGATGATGCAAAAGAAGAACTTGAGAGACTTTACGGTATACAGGTACTTACAGTTGCGGCAGACGTTAATGACGCCGCAGACAACGAAGCAGTTGTAAATGATGTAATTAAACAAGCTATTGATAAATTTGGCAGAATCGACGTGCTTATAAACAATGCACAGGCATCAGCATCAGGTGTTCCGATAGCACAGCACACAACAGAACAGTTTAATCTCGCTATGTTCTCCGGTCTTTATGCAACGTTCTACTATATGAAGGCTTGTTATCCCTATTTAAAGGAAACACAGGGTTCTGTAATTAACTTTGCTTCGGGTGCCGGTCTCTTCGGTAACTTCGGTCAGTGCTCATACGCTGCAGCAAAAGAAGGTATCCGCGGTCTCAGCAGAGTTGCTGCTACAGAATGGGCAAGAGACGGAATTAACGTAAACGTAATTTGTCCTTTAGCTTGGACGGCTCAGCTTGAACAATTCAAGAATGCATATCCCGATGCATTTGAAAAGAACGTACACACTCCCCCCGCAGGTCATTTTGGTGATTCTGAGCTTGAAATCGGTAGAGTGTGTGTTCAGCTCGCTAACCCCGACTTTAAGTATATGAATGGTGAAACAATCACTCTTGAAGGTGGTATGGGACTCAGACCTTAAGTTGTAAAAGAAAAAACCGATGCCAAAAGCATCGTTTTTTTCTTTTATGTTTTTTATAACTATTAATAATCAACCAAAAAAGCGAAACAAAAATTGTAAAATATTCAAAAAAGTACTTGAAAAAAATCGATAATAGTTATATAATAATGGGTGGTTTTAAAAAAGCTAATATTTTCTGTATTATAAATAGTTGATTTGCAAATGATTTTGCATAATCTTATCCAAGAAAGGAAAAATCAGTATGGAACAGAAAGAACGCAGAGTTGGTACAGTGTCGAGAGGTATTCGTTGCCCTATTATAAGAGAAGGAGACGATTTGGCTGAAATTGTAACAAATAGCGTACTTGAAGCGGCTGAATATGAAGGTTTCTCTCTTTATGACAGAGACGTTATTTCCATGACAGAATCAATAGTTGCGCGCGCTCAAGGAAACTATGCATCTGTGCAGAATATAGCAGATGACGTAAAGGCGAAACTTAACGGTGCAGATACGGTTGGTGTAATCTTCCCCATTCTTTCGAGAAACAGATTCGCTATTTGTTTGCGCGGAATTGCTATGGGCGTAAAAAAGGTTGTTCTTATGTTGAGTTATCCTTCTGACGAGGTAGGAAACGAGCTCGTTAGTCTTGACAAGATTGACGCCGCAGGTGTTAATCCCTACTCCGATGTGCTTTCTCTCGAAAAATATCGCGAATTATTCGGTGAAAACAAACACGAATTTACAGGTGTTGACTATGTGCAATACTACGGAGATTTGGTAAAATCCTGCGGTGCAGATATTGAAATTGTATTCGCTAATCAGCCCAAAGCTATTCTCAATTATACAGATTGTGTGATTAACTGCGATATTCACACAAGGGCTCGTACAAAGAGAATATTGAAAGATGCGGGTGCAAAAATTGTACTCAGTCTTGATGATATATTAAACGCTCCTATAAACGGAAGCGGTTGCAATGAAAAGTACGGACTACTTGGCTCAAATAAATCTACTGAGGATAAAATTAAACTCTTCCCTCGCGAATGTAAAGACCTTGTTCTTGAAATTCAGAAGCGTATACGTGAAAAAACGGGCAAGAAAGTTGAAGTAATGGTTTACGGAGACGGTGCTTTCAAAGACCCACAAGGAAAGATTTGGGAACTTGCTGACCCCGTGGTATCACCTGCATTTACCGATGGACTTATCGGTACTCCGAACGAGCTTAAATTAAAGTATCTTGCCGACAATGATTTCAAAGATCTGTCCGGTGATGAACTCAAGAAGGCGATTTCTGATAGTATAAAAAGCAAACAGTCTAACCTTGTTGGAAACATGGCATCTCAGGGAACAACCCCCCGTCAGCTTACAGACCTTATTGGTTCGCTTTGTGACCTAACGAGCGGTTCAGGCGACAAAGGAACACCTGTTGTTCTTGTTCAAGGTTATTTTGACAATTATACCAACTAAAAAACCGAGCATTTGCTCGGTTTTTATTTTTTTATTTTTGCAGAGTTAAGGGGATTATTGCTCATTGCTTTTTCCATACTTTCATCACTTACGTGAGTATAGATTTGAGTTGTGTTAAGCTGTTCGTGTCCCAGAATATCTTTTAAAACTCTGACATCAACTTTCCCTGTTTGATACATAAGAGTTGCGGCTGTATGGCGAAGCTTATGTGTTGAAAAATGTTTATATTCAAGCCCCGCAAGCCTCAGATACTTATAAACAATATGTTGAACGGTTTTATTGCTTATTCTTTGATGTCTGGAGCTAAGAAACAGTGCGTTTTTGTCTTTAATTTGAATCTGGTTGTCAGTTGCACGAACCTTTAAATAAGCGGTAAGAGCCTCTTTGCAGGCATCATTGAGATAAACTACTCGTTCCTTACTTCCTTTACCAATTACTCTTAAGGAGCGAAAGTCTCTGTCTATATCGTTCAATGAAATTCCGACCAGTTCGGATAATCTCATTCCGCAATTTAGAAATAACGTAATAATAGCAAAATCTCTTGCTTTTGTTTTCGATTCAGTGTCATTACTTATGGCCTCAAGCAAGCTTATGCTTTCATCAATAGTAAGATATTTGGGCAGGCTTTTATTTCCTATCGATGGTGATTCTATACTTATTGCGGGATTTTCTGTTATATATTTTCTGTTTGAAAGGTATTTAAAAAAAGATTTTATAGCCGAAAGTTTTCTTGCACGTGATTTAGCTTTATTGTGCCTATATTCTACGGTGTAATTAAAAAATTCGTATATTTCATCGGTTGTAACGGTTTTCACAAATTCAAGATCAACGTTTTCGCATGATATATTATCAAATTCTTCTCCTTCAAGAGGCAGAGCGTGACGAGAGGCTATTATATATCTAAAAAAAAGATCAAGGTCAAGCAGATACTCTTCTACAGTTTTTAACGACCTGTTCTGTATAGTTATCTTATATGATTTAAACCTTTTTAGTATTTCGGGAATTTCTCTCATTTTATTATACCTCTTACAGTTGTTATGCTTTAATTATAACATAGGTAATTGTTTTTTTCAATATATAAGATTGTTTTAGGATTTTTTCTAAATACACTTGTATTATTAATAAAGATAGTATAAAATATATTAAAGTAAAAAGAGGTGGGACTGATTTATGAAAAATTTTTTTAAAGACGGCTTTGATACTATTGTAAAACTATTAGTAACGCAGCTTGGCATGACGATGTTTGGAACAATGCTTGTTTTCACAGCATATGCAATACCGGATTCTATAACAAGAGTTGATGGGAAAATTACTAAATTTGATTCTATATTCTTAGTTGTCAGCTTGCTGGCCATTGTGCTTTATCTTTTCATACTTTACACTCACATATGGGAAAAAGGTGCAAAAGACAGAATTAAGGTTGACGGCGGAAGAATGGAAAAGCAAATATTCAAAGGTTTATATCTCTCGCTTGTTGCAAATTCTATAAACATTATTCTCGGATTAATAATGTGTTGCACATATTATTTCTTGGATTTTAATGATTCTCCCGCATTTTTAGCATATCAGTTGTACGGTTCAGCAAACGGTATAGCAAGGATGATTCAAGGAATGTACACTGGTCTTATACTTTATATATCTCCGACGGCAGACAGTGTTCCGCCCTATTTATTTCTTTTAATAACACTTCCGGCTATTATAATAACTACTTTAGGTTATTACAGAGGTTTCAACAATCAAAGACTTTTTAAGTCCAGCAAACAATAAAAAACATTGTATTATATCACCTGTTTTGTGCATATATTTTATTAAAAAATATGTTAAAGACAGGTGATTTTTTTATGCAAAAAAATGAAATGGACAAAAGTGGACTTATAATCATAAAAATATGTATTTTCTCGATAGTATTATCATTAACTGCACTTCTTCTGTGTGGGATATTCAATTATTTCAACACAAATTCTTCTAACCAAACTATAGGGACTTTTCCGCGTACCGTGATAATAGACGCGGGACACGGCGGCGAAGACGGAGGGGCTTCTTCCGCAGACGGTACAAAGGAAAAAGATTTAAATCTTTCGGTTGCACTTAATCTCGGAAAGCTTCTTGAGAGCGATGGATATTCGGTTATATACACACGCTTTGATGATTCGATGTTGTATACAACGTCGGAAGGGAGCAAAAAAATGCAAGACCTAAAAAACCGACTGAATATAGCAAGAGAAAACGAAGAAGCGATTTTTATAAGTATCCATATGAATAAATTTTCTCAGGAAAAATATTCCGGACTTCAGGTTTTTTATTCAACCAACAATAAGATAAGCGAAGAGCTTGCAAAAATAATACAAAGAAACACCCATAAATTTCAACAAACAGAAAACAATCGCGAAATAAAATCTGCCGGTTCAAATATTTATCTGTTACATAATATTAACAATCCTGCTGTTTTAGTTGAATGTGGTTTTTTGTCAAATCAAGAAGAGTGTAAACGACTGAAGGACGAAACTTACAGAAAAGAAATTGCTTTGGTAATTTATTCATCTGTTATTGAATTTTTTGAAAATATATGATACAATATAAATGCTAATTTAGTATCGAAAAGGACGTATGAATATGGCAAAAAAAAGCGTATATATATGCTCGGAATGCGGTTACAAATCATCAAAGTGGATAGGCCAATGCTCTCTTTGTAAATCGTGGGATACTATGGAGGAGCAAGAATTTATTCCTGAGACAAAAGTCTCTTCCAAACTTATTCCAAACGATTATAACAATAAAGCTGAAAAAGTATCTGACTTAGAACTCCCTAATTACATGAGGAGCGAAACCGGTATGAATGAACTTGACAGAGTTCTTGGCGGAGGTCTTGTTCATGGTTCTGTTGTGTTGCTTTCTGGCGAACCGGGAATAGGAAAATCAACGCTTCTCTTGCAGATCTCATCCGCTTTGGGGCAAAACAAAAAAGTATTATATGTATCGGGAGAAGAATCGAGAGGTCAGCTTAAATTAAGAGCTGAAAGACTTAAAGTGTCTTCCGGGAATCTATATATATTAACAGAAACGGATATTGATAAAATAATAAACGAGGCAAAAAGAATTAACCCGGAGATACTTATCGTAGACTCTGTGCAGACAGTATATGACGGAAGATTTCCCTCTGCCCCAGGTAGTATAACACAAGTGAGAGAGTGTGCTATGCGCTTTATTTCCGTAGCGAAAAACGAGGGCATATCAGTATTTCTTGTTGGACACGTAAACAAAGAAGGCGGCATAGCGGGACCAAAGGTTCTTGAACATATAGTTGATACCGTTCTCTACTTTGAGGGCGAAAGAAGACAGGTGTACAGAATTGTTAGAGCTGTAAAAAACAGATTTGGTTCAACAGATGAAATTGGTGTTTTTGAAATGACGGGTGAGGGGCTTACAGAAGTCCAAAATCCCTCAGGAGCTCTTATAGCGGGCAGACCGCAAAACGTATCGGGAAACTGCGCGGTATGCGTTATGGAAGGAACAAGACCTCTTATTGCGGAGATACAGGCTCTTGCAACAAAATCGGTTTTCCCTGCCCCTAAAAGAACGATTAATGGATTTGACTACAATAGGATTTATCTTCTTCTTGCTGTTCTGGAAAAGCGGTTGGGTCTCAAATTTTCTATAAATGATGTATATATGAATGTTATAGGCGGTATTAAGTTAGTAGAACCCGCAGCCGACCTTGGAGCAGCTTTATCACTTATATCAAGCATAAAAGATATTCCTCTTCCCGACGACCTTATAGCAGTTGGTGAAATTGGACTATCCGGTGAATGTCGAGCTATCCCCGCAATCGAGCCAAGAATAAACGAAGCGGCTCGAATTGGTTTCACCAAAATAATGATTCCCCACAGAAATGCAGTTAATAAAAAAATTAAAAATTCAGGCATAGAAATTATCCCTGTAAAGAGTATATTTGACGCATTAAAAATCTTGAACTGAATTATTAAAAGGCGTATTTTGCGAAAATAACGCAATATGCGCTTTTTTATTTTGTAAAAAAATTATGATTGGGTATATATTACTTGATTTTTAAAATATATATAGTATAATATAATAGTATTATTATATGCTTTGGAAAGAGGATTCATAGAAATGGGACTATTTAACAAAATATTTGGAACATACAGCGATAGACAAATCAAAAAGATTATGCCTATAGTTGATGAAATAGATGCATTGGCGGAAAAATATGCCAAGATGACTGATGAAGAATTAAAGTCATGTACACCGATACTAAAAGAACGTCTTGCAAATGGAGAAACTCTTGATGATATTTTGCCCGACGCCTTTGCTTTAGTCAGAGAAGCAGATGACAGGGTACTTGGAAAGCGTCCATTTAAAGTTCAGCTTATGGGCGGTATAATTCTTCATCAAGGCAGAATTGCCGAAATGAAAACCGGTGAAGGCAAAACACTTGTGGCTACCCTTCCCGCTTATCTTAATGCCTTGTCTGGCAAAGGCGTTCACGTTGTTACTGTAAACGAATACCTTGCTCGTTTGGGGGCAGAAGAAATGGGGCGTGTATACGGATTCCTTGGTTTAACAACCGGACTTATTGTTCATGACCAAACTAAAGCAGAAAAACAAAAGGCGTATATTTGTGATATAACCTACGGAACAAATAACGAGTTTGGCTTCGATTATTTGCGTGATAATATGGTTATTTACAAGGAACATATGGGCCAGAGAGGTCATAACTTTGCAATTGTGGACGAGGTAGACTCAATTCTAATAGACGAAGCAAGAACACCTCTTATTATATCGGGTGAAGGTGAAAAATCAACCGATATGTATGACAGAGCTAATAAGCTTGTAAAAGGTATGCGCGAATTTCGCATAAAAGAAATTGACCAAAAAGAAAGCACCGATGACGTTGATGCTGATTATATCGTTGACGAAAAAGCGCGAACAACTATCCTAACTGCCGCAGGTGTAGAAAAAGCCGAAAAGTTTTTTGAAATAGAAAATCTTTCAGATCCCGAAAACTCTGAACTTGCCCACTATATTAACCAAGCTATAAAAGCTCACGGTGTTATGAAACGTGATGTTGATTATGTATTGAAAGATGGACAAGTTATTATTGTTGATACTTTTACGGGTAGACTTATGCACGGAAGGAGATACTCGGATGGATTGCATCAGGCTATAGAAGCAAAAGAGCACGTTCAGGTTCAAAAAGAAAATAACACGCTCGCTACTATTACATTCCAGAACTACTTCCGACTTTATAACAAACTTTCGGGAATGACAGGTACTGCTCAAACAGAAGAAAACGAGTTTCGCGAAATATACAGCTTAGATGTTGTGGTCATCCCTACAAATAAACCTATGATAAGAAAAGACCACAATGACGTAATTTACAAAAACACAAAAGGTAAATATGACGCTATTGTAAAGCAGATAATTGAATGCCACAAAAAAGGACAGCCTGTTCTTGTAGGTACAGTTTCAGTTGATAAGTCAGAAGAGCTTTCAAGAAGACTTAAGCGCGAAGGTATAGAACACACGGTTCTCAATGCAAAATACCACGAAAAAGAAGCTGAAATCGTAGCTGATGCAGGAAGGATAGGCAAAGTAACCATTTCAACCAACATGGCGGGACGTGGTACTGATATTATGCTTGGTGGTAACCCCGAATTCCTTGCTAAACAAGAGATGTATAAAATGGGATATGACGAAGAAACTGTCGGATTAGCCGTAGGTTCTTCCCTTTCCGTATCTCAGGAAGTTCTGGATGCAAGAAACGTATTTAAATCACTTTATGAAAAACACAAAGCGGAAATAGCACCACTTGCAAAGCAAGTGTGTGACGCAGGCGGCTTATTTATAATCGGTACAGAAAGACACGAAAGCAGACGAATTGATAACCAACTTAGAGGTCGTTCCGGTCGTCAAGGCGACCCTGGCGAATCACGCTTCTTCATTTCATTCGAAGATGATTTAATGCGGCTTTTTGGAAGCGACAGAATTCTGGGTATGGTTGACAGGCTTGGGCTTGAAGAAGATCAACCGATAGATGTAAAAATTGTATCCGACTCAATAGAATCTGCTCAAAAAAGACTTGAAGACCAGAATTTTGCACGCCGTAAAACCGTTTTGAATTACGATGACGTGATGAATCAACAACGTACTGTAATTTATAAACAGCGTGCTATGGTGCTTGATGGTCTTGACATAAAAGAAAAAATAAGATATATGATTTCATCTACCATTACCAATGCTGTAAACTCATTTGTGCGCGGAGATAATCCCGACGAATGGAAGATCGAAGAATTAAAAAAGTACTTCTATGGCACGCTTTGTCATGCAGATGATTTTACAACTGATAAAGAAAATGAGATTTCTGCTGATTCTATTGCTGAACTGCTTGAACAAAGGGCAGACGAATTATATGCTCAGAAAGAAGAGTTGTTTGGTGCAGACCAAATGAGAGAGGTTGAACGAGTTATACTGCTCAAGGCTGTTGATATGCATTGGATGAACCACATCGATGCTATGGACGACCTAAAAGGAAGCGTTGGTCTTCATGCTTATGCGCAAAGGGATCCGCTTAAGGAATATCAAATTCAGGGCGGAGATATGTTTGACGAGATGAACAACGCAATATGCGAAGATACAGCACGCGGAATCCTCTCAGTAGTTCCGAGAGTTCGCGAAATTAAGCGTGAAGCAGTTGCAAAAGTAACAAACACAGGTTTTGTAGGTTCAAGCGGCGAACAGACGGTTAAGAAGCCGATAAAAAAAGGAGAAAAAGTTGGTAGAAACGAGCCATGCCCATGCGGAAGTGGAAAAAAATATAAAAAGTGTTGCGGCGCAAACGAAAATAATAATGCAGAGTAAAAATAAGGTGATAATATGGGCTTTGGTCTTTTATTTATAGGATATTTGTTTTTCTTTAGTTTTCCTTATAAAGAAACACTTAATATCCCACCTGACTTATTGGGGTTTATTATATCATATATGGGAATAAGAACTCTTGCGGAATATGGTTGTGGCTGGGAAAACTTAAAAAGATATTTTTCGGTCATATTTCCGGCAAGCGTTTTTAACTTGATATTACAAATACTAAATTTATCGGGTATTCTTTTGGATATGAGGGAATTTTGGGCATACGTATATGAAGCACTGATGATTGTTTACAACCTTTTATTGCTTGTTGCCATTCATAACATAGCAAAAGATACAGAGGTTAAATCAATACAAGCAAAAGCAAAAAGAAATACTGTTTTGATGCTTATTTATTATACCGTTATGCTTATAGTCTCTCTTCCTGTGCCTCAAATTAAAAATATATACGGACACCTTGAAGTGAATTATTCATTCACGTTAGTTTTGTTTATATTTAATTATCTTTGGCATTTCTTGAATCTCGCTTTGGTTTTCTCGTGTTATATGTGGATTTGTAAAGAAGGCGACGAAGAAATGCCCGAAAAAGAACATATTTTATTCACAAAAAAACATAAGGAGGAATAATTTTGGGTATTTCATTTTTGATTGCCGGATTTGTGTTTTTCTTTTTACCAAATCTTAGTATAATCGATATACTTCCCGACTTTTTAGGGTGCATATTGATTATTGTGGGACTAAACAAATTAGCTGATTTAACACCGGGATTATATGATGCCAAAAACGCGTTTATAAAAGTATTATATATCCATATATCAAAATTCTTTCTTATGTTTACTGTTCCCTTTTTTAGTAACCAAAATGGAGGAGAAGGCTATGTACTCATTTTTTCGTTTACCTTTGCCATATTGGATTTTCTGTATACCCTTCCCGCATTTAAAACGCTTTTGAACGGATTTGTTTACTTAGGGGACAGAACCAATGCATCTGTTTTGTTTAAAAATCAAAACGAATTTTCAACTTTGACTTCAGCATTTATAGTAATTAAGGCAACTCTTGCGTTTTTGCCTGACTTATCATTTGTTTCTAATCCCGATAGCTCAAGTGTAGTTTTATTAACAGGCGGTTTTTATATTTCCAATTATAAAACGTTGCTTGTAGGAGCAAATTTTTTGATAACGGGAGTCCTTGGAATTTTATGGCTTTTTTTTGCAGTCAGATATTTTAACGGAATTAAAAATGATAAAACTTTAATTAATGCACTTGTAAATAGGTACAAAACAGAAATTCTCCCACAAGAAGGTCTGTTTATACGAAGGTCAATCAAACTTGCATTTACGTTTTTGATGATTGGCGGAATACTTATGACCGATTATCTTATAGACCTTGTAAACGTTATCCCTGATTTTTTGGGAGCTCTATTTTTTGTATTTGCGTCGATCGTTTTGAAAAAGTACAATAATACTAAACCTCTTTTGATACTATCTTACGTTTTTCTTATTGCATCTATTGTCTCATGGACCATTCTATGTGTGTTTGCAGTAAAATTCCCATCTGTAAATATATGGACTAATATTGAGGCTTACAATTTTTACGTTTACGTAGTTATTTTAAATACGGTAAAAAACGTTGCTCAAATATTATTTGTCTATATCTTGTTTAATTCTTTAAAATATATCATAAACAATCACACCGGCTCGTGTGTAAATGAGCTACACGCCATTTCAGTAGTAAGAAAAAAACAACAAGACGAGTTAAAAAAGAAAAATATAATAATATTTTTGTTGGGGTTAATTAGTTGCATTTCAAGTATAATACGAGCATTTACTTTGTTTAATTATCCATCTTTTGGAGTCATAGATTTTGCGATAAGTCTAATCTGTGCAGTTTATCTTATAATTTTTTTAACAAACATCAACGATGCAGTTGAATATAGGTATTTATAATGGCTAAAAAGAACACATCAATTGATATGCTGAATGGACCGATACTTTCAAGTGTCATAAAATACACCATTCCGATTTTTTTAACAAGTATTATACAGTTGCTTTTTAACGCAACTGACCTTGTAGTTGTTGGACAGTTTTGCGGTAGTTTGTCTGTTAGTGCCGTAGGGGTAACAGGTTCGATTACATCACTCATAATTAATTTATTTTTAGGACTGTCTGTTGGGGCAGGTGTTGCTGTTGCACACGCAATTGGTTGCGACAATAAAGAAGCGGTAACCAAAACAGTTCACACAGCTATCCCCACTGCCCTCGTCAGCGGCGCATTTTTAACAGTTTTTGGTGTTTGCTTTTCAAAAACATTTCTTCAGCTCATGGGTACACCTGAAAATGTTTTAAATCTTGCGACTGTTTATATGCAGATATACTTTTGTGGTATAATGTTCAGTATGATATATAATTTTTGTGCATCAATTCTCAGAGCTGTCGGTGATACGAAATCGCCTCTGATATTTTTGAGTATCGGCGGATTTATCAACGTTATGCTGAATATTGTGTTTGTAACGGTGTTTGATATGAATGTTGCGGGCGTCGCTCTTGCGACTATTATAGCGCAAGCATTTTCGGCCTTGATGGTTGTAATAACGCTTTGCAAAAGAACAGATGACTGTAGGTTGGTTTTGAAAGAAATACGTTTTTACAAGGACGAATTGTTGCGAATTATAAAAATTGGACTGCCTGCGGGAATACAAGGGGCGTTATTCTCTATTTCCAATGTTTTGATTCAGTCTTCGGTAAATTCATTTGGCGACGTTTTTATAGCCGGAAATTCTGCTGCGGCTAATTTAGAGAGTTTTGTGTATGCATTATTAGCATCATTCCAGCAATCCGCTGTTAATTTTATTGGTCAAAACACGGGTGCCAGAAAATTCAAAAGAATTAAAAAGATATTTTGGACTTGCACAATTTCAGTTTCTGTGTCAGGATTTATTTTAGGAAGTTTGTTTTACATTTTTGGAAGACAGCTTTTAAGCATTTATATAACCGATTCCAAACTTGCTATAGAGTATGGTCTATTGCGTTTGTCATTTATATGTCTTCCCTATTTTCTTTGCGGGTTAGTAGAAGTAACTACGGGAGCCTTACGTGGTCTGGGCTCTTCGCTTGCTCCTATGGTTATTTCGATTTTAGGTATTTGTGGTATACGATTAATATGGATTTATTCAATATTTGGAATTGAAAGATTCCACACACCGCAATGTCTGTTTCTTTCATATTCAATATCTTGGGTAATTACATTCGGTCTACAGCTTGCAGCTTTCTTGGTACTATACAAAAGATTAAGTCATTTTTCTAACGATTAGCGGTGCTTTATGATAAAAATTAACAAATCAAAATTTCAACTGATACTTTCAATGATGATTTTTGGAACGATTGGAATTTTTAGGAAATATATAGATATTCCATCGTCAGTTCTTGCAATGGCAAGAGGTTTTATTGGTATGTTTTTTCTATTGGGAGTCTTACTTTTAAATAGAAATAAACTATCATTTTCTGCATTGAAAACGAACTTTGTTTATTTATTGTTGTCGGGAGCGTTTATAGGATTTAACTGGATACTGCTTTTTGAATCTTACAATTATACGTCTGTAGCCGTAACAACTCTATGTTATTATATGGCACCTGTAATTGTTATAATACTTTCCCCGCTAGTTCTAAAAGAGAGGCTTTCTTTGGCTAAGATTATCAGTGTTGTTGTAGCACTTGTGGGAATGATTTTTGTTTCAGGTGTACTAAACAGTGGATTAGCTTCAATACAAGAGATGAAAGGAATATTCTTGGGGTTAGGAGCTGCATTGCTTTACGCGTGTGTTATTCTTTTGAATAAAAAAATCAAGAACATTTCACCATTTGATAAAACTATTTATCAGCTTGGAATTGCAGGAGGGGTACTACTTCCCTATACATATTTAACGGAAGAATTTTCTACAATTAAACTTGATGAAAAATCACTTTGTCTGCTCCTTGTTGTTGGAATAGTACACACAGGTATAACCTATTATCTATATTTTGGTTCACTGTCTGGGCTTGATGCACAAACTGCTGCTTTGTACAGTTATATCGACCCTATATTTGCAATAATACTGTCGGCACTTTTGTTGAAGGAATCTATAGGTGTTTACGAGATGATTGGCACAGTGCTCATACTTGGTTCGACTATATTTAGCGAACTTTCTCCATCATTTATAAAAAAAAGAAAGTAGTATAATTAAATATGGACACTAAATTAAAACAACTCCCGGTTGCAATAGATAAATGTATTGAATATGATTATGCAAAAGTGAAAACAATACTGGAAAATCATTTTTCGAGTATTGTGAAAGATGCTTCTTTTTTTGAAAACAAAAATGTTGTTATCAAACCGAATTTACTTATGAAAGCGACTCCCGAAAAATCTATTACTACACACCCTGTTGTAATGGAAGCGGTTATTGACATAATAAAAAAATATAATCCCCAATCAATAACTATAGCCGAAAGTCCGGGAGGACCTTATAACACAACCGCATTAAATATAGTATATAAATCTACCGGTATAACCGAGGTTGCAAACAAGTGTGGCGTTATATTGAATACAGACACGTCAGCAGAACAAATATCCAATCCCGACGGAGAAGTTTGCAAAGTGTTTGATATAATATCTCCTATAGCCAAAGCAGATGTTATTGTAAATGTTTGCAAACTAAAAACACACTCGCTTACGATGATGAGTGCTGCTACAAAAAACCTTTTCGGAACTATCCCCGGTATAGAAAAATTTGAAATGCATACGCGATACAAAGAATTGCCTATATTTGAAAAAATGCTCGTTGATCTTTGTTCTATGCACATGAAAAGAAAACCAATTTTGTCAATTGTAGACGCGATATACGGAATGGAAGGAAACGGTCCCTCCGGCGGCGATAGGAGAAACTATGGACTACTGCTTACTTCCTTGAGTCCTTTTAATGTTGATGTAGCCTGTTCTTGTATTATGGGACTTGAGGGTGAAGTCGGATATATTAACGAAGCAATTAAACAGAGGATTTGCGTTAGTAATTCGAGTGAATTACATCTAATAGATGGAGCTATTGATGAACATATAATAAAAGATGTAATACTTCCTGATACAAAATCCTTGCCAATATTAAAAAAACTCCCTACAATTTTTGGCGGGAGACTAAATAAATTCTTTGAACCCAGACCGAAAATTATAAAAAATAAATGTATTGGTTGCGGCGAATGTAAGAGGTCATGTCCCGCTAAGACTATAGAACTTGTGATAAACAATAATGGAAAAAGAATTGCAAAAATTAATAATAAAGATTGCATAAAATGTTACTGCTGTCAGGAGCTTTGTCCAATAAACGCAGTTAAAGTTATAAAAAACCCGATATTCAAAATAATTAAGTGAGGATATTATGGATATAGTCAAACTTAACGCTTACGCAAAGATTAATCTTTTTCTTGAGGTTTGCGAAAAACGTCCCGACTCATATCATAACATTGATAGTATTATGCAGTCGGTAACTCTTTGTGATATAGTTACGGTGAAAATGGCCGATTCTATAATTCTATCTAACACAGCTAATCTCCCTAACGATTCATCAAACCTCGCTTACAAAGCAGCAAAAATATTTTTTAAATATACAGGGATAAATTCAGGAGCCCAAATACATATAGAAAAGTTTATACCAATATCGGCAGGTCTGGCGGGAGGCAGCACCGACGCTGCAGCCGTTTTAAAGGCCTTAAATAAGCTTTATTCGACAGATATAGATATTGATACACTCTGTGTTTTGGGAGCTAAATTAGGTGCTGATGTACCCTTCTGCATAAAGGGGGGGACGTATTTAACAAAAGGTATAGGCGATAAATTTACCGCATGTAATTCTCTGCCGGAATGTTGGATAATTATTGCAAAAAAAGGCGACGGAATTTCAACACCGTACGCTTACGGCGAGATAGACAGAACAAGAGGAAACAACAATAATTATATTCCTAAAACAAGCGCAGACATAATTTCTGCTCTTCAAAAACACAATATTGAAGAAGTGTGCAAAAATACATATAATATTTTTGAGAGTGTTGTCTGCCCTATAAGACCGTTTGTTGATGAACAAAAAAATGTATTAAACAAGCATAATTCACTGTGCTCAATGATGAGTGGTAGCGGGCCGTCTGTGTTTGGTGTTTTTTTAAACAAAGAAGATGCTGATTCAGCCTTAAAAGAACTGCAAGAATACGGTTCCCAAGCGTATATATGTAAGCCTATATAAAAAAGATGCACGGATTGAACCGTGCATCTTTGATTTATTAGAAAAGATTTAACTAAACAAGGGAGTAGAGAAATATCGTTCAGCAGTATCAGGAAGTACTGTTACAACAGTTTTTCCTTTTCCGAGCTTCTTTGCAAGTTTGATGGCTGCAGCAACGTTTGTTCCGCTTGATATACCGCACATAAGACCCTCAAGCCGAGCCAAATCCTTCGCTGTGCGAATAGCTTCTTCATCTGATATTACGCATATATCATTATATATTTTTGTGTTCAATACATCAGGGATAAGTCCGTCGCCAATTCCCATTTGCAAGTGCGTGCCAATTGTGCCGCCGGCAAGTATCGCAGCATTTTCTGGTTCAACCGCCCAAATTTCAATATCAGGATTAAGTGCCTTTAATGTTTCGCCAATGCCTGTTATTGTTCCACCTGTACCAATACCGGAACAAAAGCCGTGAATTGGTCCTGCAACTTGTTCAAGAATCTCAAGAGCTGTATAATTTTTATGTACCATTGGATTTGCGGGATTTTCAAATTGCTGAGGAATAAATACATTTTTATCTTTTTTTGCCATTCCAATAGCAGTATCGAGACATTCTTGAATGCATGCGCCGATATTACCCGCATCGTGTACTGTTATAACCTCTGCACCGTAATGTTCAACTAATTTTTTTCTTTCTTCACTTACAGAGTCGGGCATTATAATGATGGTACGGTATTTCTTTACAGCACCGACAAGCGCCAGTCCAATGCCTTGATTCCCGCTTGTAGGTTCAACAATAATAGAATCCTTGTTGAGTATACCCTGTTTTTCTGCCTCGACAATCATATTATAAGCTGTTCTTGTTTTAATTGAGCCGCCTACGTTAAGTCCTTCATATTTAACAAATATTTGTGCGCAATCATCGTTAACCATATTATTAAGGCGAATCATAGGTGTTTCGCCCATAGCTTCAAGTACGTTGTTGTAAATCATTATCATCCTCTTTTCAATCAATACTTCATATATAATACAATAATATGCAAAAAAATACAATAGGTCAAAACAAAAAAGAGTAAAAAAATCGAATCACATTATAGTGATTCGATAATTTTTATGCAAAGTTCTGATATATATAATTTGCATCGACAACGTGGTTAGTTCCGCGACTTGCGTTTGGCGTGCTTGCACCGACGGTTACAAGGATATATTCTCTTTCGTTCTTTTTAGCAAAGGTAGCAAGGCACAATGCGGCTTCGCCGGTATAACCTGTCTTTCCGCCCAGTACATAATCATTTGTAATCCCCGCACGCTTAAATGCGGTGAAGGTAGAGTTCGAAAAAGTAAGACCGTTTTTATGCTTATTTGTTGATGAAGTAGTATATTTTTCGGTAGTAAATATAGTTTTGAATACATCATTCTTTAATGCGTAAGTTAATATCTTAGACAAATCACGAACTGTTGTGTAGTGTTTTTCGTCGTGAAGTCCGGTACTATTTGTAAAATTAGTATTAACTGCACCGATTTCATGTGCTTTTTCAGTCATTTTTTTGGCAAAAGCTTGTTCATTACCAGAGACTGAATTCGCAATAGTAAGACAAGCATCAGCACCTGACGGCAACAATACACCATATAGTAAATCAATAATTTTAACTTTTTCGCCTGCCGCAAAACCGGCAACAGATGCGTTTTGTGCTATTAGATACGAAAAGATGTGATTTGAAACCTCTAAAGAAACCTCCGTATCTTCAAAATGCTCCAATGCGATTATAGCAGTCATAATTTTTGTAATTGATGCGGGGTATATTCTTTCGTCGGGTAATTTTTCTGCTAAAATTTCCCCGGAAGCTAAATCAATTAAAATTGCATTAGTGCTGTTTATTTCACTGTCAATTTGCTTGATTAGAAAACTATAATCAATTTTGCCCGATACATGAACGCCGTCATCTTTTGGTAGTGCGGAAGATGACTGCAATTGCATTTCAGTGAGTGTACTGTTTCCCGGTATGAAAATAATCGAGAATATTGCAGAAGCTACAACAACAAATATTATAGCCTGAAATAGAATAAGCCTGTTACGTATCATTCTCGCCTTTTTCTTTTTTATTAATTTTCGATTATAAACATCTTGACGAACATATTTTCTGTTATTCACGTAAATAATCCTCTTTTTTATTACAATCTTTCTATGTATTATATCATCTTTAAATATTGCTGTCAAGACAAGGTTATTAATCTTAATAATATACTTGAAATCATTTTTTATTTGGTATATAATATAAAAAACGAATGGAGTAAAAATAAAATGTCTATCGAAAAAGTAAGAATGTATTTTAAAAATAAAGGTATAGAAGAACGAGTAAGAGAGTTTGATATTTCAAGTGCAACAGTGGAATTGGCAGCCAAAGCACTTGGATGTGAAGAATGCAGAATTGCAAAAAGCATGTCATTTAAAATTGAAGATAATGCTATTATTATCGTTACAGCCGGCGACGTAAAAATAGACAACGCTAAATATAAAGCAAAATTTCACATAAAAGCTAAAATGCTTCAATTTGAAGAGGTTGAGACTTTTATAGGGCATAAAGTCGGCGGTGTATGCCCATTTGCAATAAACGAAGGTGTTACAGTATACCTCGACCAGTCCCTCAAAAGATTTGAAACGGTGTTCCCTGCTTGCGGTAGCTCCAACAGTGCAATAGAATTAACAATTCCCGAACTCGAAGAATATTCAAACTTTTCAGAATGGATAGACGTTTGTAAAAGTTCTGTTTAATTCTTAATATAATAATCCCCTTCGATTGAATCATTTAATCAATCAAAGGGGATATTTTTATAAATTTCAACCAGTAATATCCGAAAGCTTATCAACAAGTAAAAAACCGACTTGTTTTGACAAGTCGGGTTTTCTGGCTGGGAGGGCTGGATTCGAACCAGCGCAATGCCAGAGTCAAAGTCTGGTGCCTTACCGCTTGGCTACATCCCAACGTACTCTATTATTATAACATAATAATCGTCTGTTGTCAATATATTTTAAGGTTCAAAATGGCTTTTTGGTATTGAATTATTATTAGGTTTGTGCTACAATATGTCGAACAACATAATAAGGAGCGAATAAATGAACTCGCATACACATTTAAAAGATTTCACAAGAGGAAATATAACAAAACAGCTTTTACTTTTTGCACTACCCTTTATGGCATCTAACGCCTTACAGGTACTTTACAGCACGATCGATATGATTATCGTTGGAAAGTACGTAGGCACACCCGGGCTTTCTGCAGTATCTCAAAGTAGTATGATTGTCAACTTTGCAACAATGGTCTGCCTCGGTTTTTCCAATGCGGGTCAAGTTATTATAGCACAAGCATTAGGTGCAAAAAAGTATAAAGAAATGAACGAAGTTATGGGAACATTAACTATATATGTTCTCTTACTTTCTGTTACATTTTCAGGTGTTATAATTGTTTTATCTAAATGGATTCTGAATGTTATGAATATACCGACAGAATCCTATGGTATGGCAATGGATTATTTGATAATATGTGCCGCAGGTCTTTTCTTCACGGCCGGATATAACCTTGTTTCTGCTGTACTTCGAGGGATGGGAGATGCAAAACGTCCCTTTCTTTTTATAGGCATAGCTTCTGCGGTTAATTTAGTTCTTGATATTCTTTTCACCGGCATTCTCGGATGGGGAGTAGCAGGAGCCGCTTATGCAACCATAATAGGACAAGCTGTCTCGTTTGTTTTTTCTGTATATTATTTAATAAAACATAAAGATGCTTTTGGTTTTGACTTTAAAAAAGAAATATTTGTTTTAAACAAAAAATATACCGGTATGATTACCGGTCTCGGAACGCCGATGGCAATTCAATCGGGCTTTATTAACGTATCCATGTTGTTTGTTAACTCAATGATAAACAACGTAGGCGTAGTTGCTTCTGCTACTTTTGGGGTAGGATGCCGTATTGACGATATTATCAATAAAATATCTCAAGGGATACAATATGCCGCTATGCCGATGATAAGTATGAATATAGGTGCACAAAACAAGGAAAGAGCCAAGCAAGTCGTATATAAAGCCTGGATAATTTCCGGAATATTTACCGTCTTTTGTATGCTGCTTTACATATTCTTTGGAAAACATTTATTTGTCTTATTTTCCGATGACCCGTTAGTTCACGATATGTCATCAACGTTTATAAAAGCGATTCTCTGGATGTTCCCCGCTTTTTCCATAATGCGCGGAAGCGGTGCATTTATTCAAGGCATAGGCAATTCCAAGCTTTGTATGGTTTTGGCTATGCTTGACGGGGTTGTACTTCGTATAGGTCTCAGTTGGCTATTTGGAATCGCTCTCGGATTCGGTTTTTATGGATTTGTTTTAGGATATGGGTTAGCTCCATATGGATACGCAATCCCAAGCTTGATATATTTTCTTTCGGGCAAGTGGAAAAAACGTAAAACCCTTGCAGACGAAATGTGAGACAAAAAAGCTATAGATATAAGCTTTTCGCTTTAATCTATAGCTTTTTATATTCCAAAAAGTTTACAAGCATTATCTCGTGTTATATTTATAATTTGCTCTGTCGTCATTCTTTTAATTTCAGCGATTTTTTCTGCAGTATACCAAAGATTTGCCGAGTTATTAGGCTTACCTCTGTTGGGAACCGGAGAAAGATATGGCGTATCCGTTTCAATAAGCATTCTTTCAAGAGGTAACCTTTCAACTACTTCAACTATTTTTTGAGCATTTTTAAAAGTTACAACACCTGAAACAGAAATATACCACCCAAGATTTAAAAGTTCTTCCGCTGTTTCTTTACTACCGCTATAACTGTGAAGCATACCCTTAGCATTTTTATGATTTTTCAGAATACTTACTACATCACCGTGAGCCTCCCTGTCATGTATACATACTGGGATATTTTTTTGTTCTGATAAATCAAGCTGCAGTTCAAACCACTTTTTTTGAATATCTCTTGGAACGTAGTCATAGTAATAATCTAAACCTATTTCCGCAAGAGACACTACTTTAGGGTGTTCGAGCATTTTTTGGAGTTCAAGCAATGCAGCTTTGTCATCATTTATGCTACAACAATCGTGAGGATAAAATCCAACTCCGGCATAGAAACCGTTATATTTCTCGGCGAGTGCAATGCTTTCAAGAGAAGTCTTAATATTTGTACCGGCGTTAAGAATATACCTAACGCCGTTTTCAAATACATATTCAATTATTTTCTCTCGCTCGTGGTCAGAGTATTTATCGTCGTTATAATGCGCGTGAGCATCAAAAATAATTTGTTCCATTATTGTAACCTTATCTGATTCTTGTGCCGTTTTCTGTTGACTCATCAAGGAACAAAACTTTAATGTCTTCTTCGCCCGATGCAAGTATCATGCCGTTACTTTCAACACCGCACAAAACCGCAGGTTTAAGATTTGCAACAAGAGCAACCTTTTTACCTACAAGTTCTTCGGGCTTATAATACTTTGCAATTCCCGAAACAACCTGTCTTTTTTCGTATCCAAGGTCTACCTGAAGCTTCAAAAGTTTCTTTGCTTTGGGTACGGGTTCACAGGAAATGATCTGAGCACAACGAAGCTCAAGCTTCATAAATTCATCAAAAGTAATTTCATTTACGTTTGCGTCAACTGGTTTTTCGATAACCTTTTCCTGAGCAGCCGCTTTCTTTGCTTCAATTTCTTCAAGGAGCTTCTTCTCGTCAATTCTTTCAAAAAGTACAGTAGCATCACCGACTGTGTTACCGGAAACAAGATTACCGAAAGAAAGTACCGATTCATAGTCAGTTACTTCTGTATTAATAAAGGAAAGAATCTTTTCACTTGTCTGTGTAAGGAAAGGATTAAGAAGTATTGCACCTATTCTTATAGTTTCAAGAAGGTTGTACATTACTGTCCCCAGTCTTTCCTTATTAGCTTCATCTTTAGCAAGAACCCAAGGTGTTGTTTCGTCAATATACTTATTGGCACGGCGAAGTAGATTAAATACGCAATCAGATGCATCAGCAACGTGATAACTATCCATATATTCGCGTACCTTTTCAACTGCTTCCTTGCAGCACTTTTTCAAATCGGCATCAAAAGCATCATCACATTCAGCAGGCGTAGGAACTACACCGCCAAAATATTTTTTGGTCATTGCTATAGTTCTGTTTACAAGGTTACCAAGGTTATTAGCAAGGTCGCTGTTGTAACGAGCAATAATATTCTCGTAAGAAATACTACCGTCTGATGCATAAGGCATTTCAGAAAGACAATAATGACGTACAGCGTCAACACCAAACATATCAACCAAATCATCAGCGTAAATAACGTTACCCTTTGATTTACTCATTTTATCGGTGCCGAAATTAAGCCAAGGATGTCCAAACACTTTTTTAGGAAGCTCAACGTCAAGAGCCATAAGCATTATTGGCCAATAAATAGTATGGAATCTCAAAATATCTTTACCGATAATATGAACGTCAGCAGGCCAATACTTTTGGAAAAGTTCACCTTGTTCATCAACGTCATAGCCTAATGCAGTAATATAATTCGACAATGCATCTATCCAAACGTAAATAACGTGCTTGGGGTCAAATTCAACGGGAACGCCCCACTTAAAAGAAGTTCTCGAAACACAAAGGTCCTGAAGCCCTGCTTTAAGGAAGTTGTTAACCATTTCCTTTTTACGTGATTCGGGTTCAATAAATTCAGGGTGCTCGTCAATATATTTCATAAGTCTGTCGGCATAGGCACTCATTCTAAAGAAATAAGCTTCTTCTTTAGTCTTTTTTAGTTCTCTGCCACAGTCGGGACATTTACCGTCAACAGCCTGAGTCTCTGTAAAGAATGACTCACAAGGTACACAATACCAGCCTTCGTATTCGTTTTTATAGATGTCGCCCTTTTCGTACAACTTATTGAAAATGTGGCTTACAACCTTTTCATGATAATCGTCGGTAGTTCTTATAAACTTATCATAACTGGTATTCATAAGGTCCCAGATGTTTTTGATAGTTCCCGCAACACCGTCAACGTATTCCTGAGGTGCAACACCGGCTTCATTAGCACAGTTTTCAATTTTCTGACCATGTTCATCTGTTCCTGTAAGGAAGAACACATCAAAACCTTGCTGTCTTTTGTAGCGAGCAATAGCATCAGTGAGTATTATCTCGTAAGTATTGCCTATATGAGGCTTTCTCGATGCATAAGCAATCGCTGTAGTGATATAAAATTTCTCTTTCATATTAGTCAACCTTTCTGCCTGAATGGAGGCGAAATGGATTTTTATGCCAAATCTTTTTCAATTCTGTTAATCAAATCTGCAATACAACCTTTATCATTTGAACAAAGATGAACACTGCAGAAATCTTTAACAGCTTGAAGTGAATTAGAAGGACAACAAGCAAAATCAGCTGCTCTGAGCATATCAATATCGTTTTCATAGTCTCCGACAGCATATATTTTCTTAGTTATTCCTAATTTTTTGTAATCTGCTCTAATCTGTTCAATAGCAGAACCTTTAGAAACACATTTTGGTTGAATATCAATAAGTGTTTTCGCTGAAAGAAAAACATCTACATATTCTGAATATTTTCCCTCAATAATACTTTTAATATCCAAAATAGCCTCTTGAGTAGAGCAAACAGTAATTTTATTTATTTTATCAACAGGAAGAGTGTCATAATCGTAAACTCTTACGTTCAACATATAACCGTGTGCGATTTGACGTTTAATCTCTTCATTTTCGTCGGGGGTAAGATATTCGTCTCCACGAACTATTCTGATTCCCGCATCACTGTTAATTTCTCTTGTTGTGTACATAATATCACGTACTATTTTTTCAGAAACAAACTTTTCGTGAGATCTTTCGCCGGTTTTATAATCATAAAAATAGCTTCCGTTAGAATAAATGCAGGGGGCATTTACTATTTCTTTTACTATAGGCTCCGCAACGTCAAGAACAAAGCCTGCTCTTCCCGACGCAACTATAAAAGTTCCGCCAAGTTCGGTAAACCTCTTAATTGAAGATATATTGTTATCTGGCACCGTTGCATTACTTCCTCTGAGTGTTCCGTCAAAGTCGGTTACTATCATTATGTCTGCAAAAGGCGATTTATTTGATTGTAACATAACATCTCAAACCTTTCTGAGTTTAGACAAGGTATTTTCAAAATATTCGGGAAGTTCGCTCTCAAAACTCATTAATTTACGTGATACGGGGTGAATAAAAGAGATTGTTTTTGCGTGTAGGCATTGCCCATCTACCCCAAGCTTGTCTCTTGCACCGTAAACGGTATCACCAACGATAGGATGCCCTTTGCTCGATGCATGAACCCTAATTTGATGTGTCCTTCCTGTTTCGAGTCTAAACCTAACGTGAGAAAAACCGTTATATTCCGAAATAACCTCGTAATGTGTTACAGCGTTTCTTCCGTCGGATACAATAGCCATTTTCTTTCTATCCTTCGGATGTCTGCCAATAGGGGCGTCAATAGTTCCCTTTTCTTCTTTAAATCTACCGCAACATATGGCCTCGTAAAATCTATCAAAGGTATGAGATTTAATTTGTTCTGCAAGGGAGACGTGAGCTATATCGTTTTTTGCAACTACAAGAAGACCACTTGTGTCTTTATCAATTCTATGAACAATGCCGGGGCGGATAACTCCGTTAATTCCCGAAAGAGAATCGCCACAATGATAAAGCAAAGCATTTACCAAAGTATTATCGGGATTCCCCGGTGCCGGATGAACTACCATTCCCTTAGATTTGTTTACGACGAGCAAACAATCATCTTCATATATTATATCAAGACTGATTTCTTGCGGTTTGTTTTCACATTCAACGGCAGTGGGGACCTCAAATTCAATCAAATCATCAGACTTAACTTTATAATTTTTAGTTGCAACAACACCGTTAACAGTAACCAAACCGTCTTTCAATAATTTTTGAGAAGCGGAACGTGTAATATTTCCACGTTCCGCCATAAAAACATCTAAACGTTTGTCGAGATCTTCCTCGTTAATCGGTCTCAGTTTCATCATTTGTTACCTCATCCGATTTTTTATCGTCAAGAAAAGCAAGGTCGCTCTTCTTGAGAATAATATCAAGAATAAGAAGTCCAACGCCAACACAAATAAACGTATCAGCTATATTAAACACAGCAAAGTTAATCAATGTAAAGTCTACAAAATCAACAACGTAGCCGTTAACTGTTCTATCAATCATATTACCGATTCCGCCGCCAACAACAAAACACAGTCCGGTCAGCATAACGGGATGCAAATATTTTTTATATTTAAACATAACAGCCACTATTATAACCATTACAACAGTCGACAAAATCATAAAAACCCATCTATGATTTTGCAATATTCCAAATGCCGCACCACTGTTTTCAACGTACGTAAGATGTAATACGTCTTTAATAATCGGAACAGAGACAACAGGCATAAGATACTTAACTGCGACGTATTTTGTGATTTGATCAAGTACAATCACTGCAACTATGCACAACGTGCACAAAATATAGGACATTATAATCTTACCCTTGTATTACTTAAAATTTTATTCAGCAACAATAGCCTTACAACGAGCGCAAAGATGAGCTTCACCTACAGATTCGCCGTCAGTAGTGTACATCCAGCAACGGTCGCATTTTTCACCGTCAGCCTTCAAAACTTCAACAGAAATCTGACTGTCTTCTTCAGAATATGCATTCTCTGCTGCTTTTCCGTTAACAACCTCTACCTGAGATGTAATGAAAATAACAGCAAGTTCATTACCGAAGGCATCGAGCATCTTTGCTACGTTTTCGGACTCGGTGTAAATCTTTACTTTTGCTTCAAGAGATTTACCGATTACTTTTTCTGCTCTTGCGAGTTCAAGTGCTTTCATTACAACGTCTCTTGTTTCAAAGAGTGTGTCGTATTTTTCTTTTACGTCAGCAAAATCGAAAGCATCGTTAATTTCGGGCATATCATTCAAAAGAACGTGTCTTGTATCGTCTGCTTCTACGTGAGGCATAAGGCTCCAAGCTTCATCAGCAGTAAACGTAATGATAGGAGCCAAAAGTCTTGTGATAGTGCTGAGTATAATATACATAGCCGTCTGAGCAGAACGTCTCGCTTTGCTATTCTTGCCTTCTGTATAAACACGGTCTTTTGTAATGTCGATGTAAAGCTTTGAAAGCTCAACTGTGCAGAAATCGTTAAGAGCATGATATACAATGTGGAATGAATAGTTATCGTAAGCTTCTCTTACAGTTTTTACAATATTGTTAAGGTGATACAATGCCCACTTATCAATATCATAAAGTTCATTTACATTGATCATATCTTTATTGGGGTCAAAGTCTGAAATGTTACCCATAAGAATTCTGAATGTATTACGAATTTTGCGATATGCTTCGGAAAGCTGCTTAAAGATAGCATCAGAAACACGAACGTCTACCTGATAGTCAGAAGATGCAACCCAAAGTCTAACAAGGTCTGCACCGTATTTTACAATCATTTCTTCGGGAGCGATTGCATTTCCAAGAGATTTATGCATTGCTTTACCTTCGCCGTCAACAACCCAACCATGTGTAAGAACCTGTTTATAAGGAGCACCTTCGCCCTTTGCACCTACAGCAGTGAGAAGTGATGACTGGAACCACCCTCTGTACTGGTCAGCCCCCTCAAGATAAAGGTCTGCGGGCCATTTTGAATCCTCTTTATTTTCAAGAACAGCAAAGTGGCTTGAACCAGAATCGAACCAACCGTCAAGTGTGTCGGTTTCTTTTGTAAAGCTCTTGCCATGACAGTGAGGACATTCAAAAGTATCGGGAAGTATATCCTTTACATCAAGCTCATACCAAGCATTTGAGCCTTTTTCGGCAAACAACTTAGAAACAGCTTCTATTGTTTCATCTGTGCAAATGGGTTTACCGCAGTCTTCGCAATAGAATACAGGAATGGGAAGTCCCCAGTGACGCTGACGTGAAATACACCAGTCGGCACGTTCTCTTACCATCTGAGTAATTCTTTCGCCGCCCCAAGCAGGAATCCACTCGACGTCTTCACAAGCCTTTACAGCATCTTCTTTGAATGCGTCAACAGAACAGAACCACTGAGGTGTTGCTCTGAATATAATAGGCTTCTTACATCTCCAACAGTGAGGGTATGAGTGTGTAAATTCCTCAGAAGCAAACAACGCGCCGCTTTCTTTCATATCTTCGAGAATAGCCTTGTTGGATTCAAGGTAATGCATACCTGCAAATTTACCTGCATCTGCTGTTTGATAGCCTCTATCGTCAACAGGAACGATAATATCCATATTATATTTACGTCCTGTAATATAGTCCTCTGCACCAAAACCGGGAGCTGTATGGACACAGCCTGTACCGCTATCCATTGTTACGTAGTCAGCATTAACAATAATAGAATCACGGTCAAGGAATGGATGGTGAGCTGTCATAAGCTCAAATTCACTACCTGCCATGGTGCATACGATTTCGTATTCGCTAATGCCGCCCTGCTTCATTGTATTGTCAGCAAGAGCTTCGGCAACAATATAGAAATTACCGTCAGAAGCCTTTACAACTGCATAAGACTCTCTGGGATGAAGAGCTATAGCAAGGTTTCCGGGGAGTGTCCATGTAGTGGTTGTCCAAATAATAAAATATGTTTTATTTAAATCGCAAACACCTTCAAGCTTTGCATTATCCTCTTTTATAAGGAACTTAACAAATATTGATGTACAAACGTCATCTTTATATTCGATTTCAGCTTCAGCAAGAGCGGTTTCGTCGTTAGGACACCAATATACAGGCTTAAGACCTTTATAAATATAGCCCTTTTTGTACATTTCTCCGAATACTTTAACTTCTCTCGCTTCAAAGTCAGGAGTCATTGTAAGATAAGGATGTTCCCAATCGGCAACAACACCTAAACGCTTAAACTGATCCATCTGAACATCAACGAAGTGCTGAGCAAACTCATGACAAGCCGAGCGGAATTCCGGAATACTCATCTTCTTTCTGTCGAGTTTATTTTTCTTAATAATAGCACTTTCGATAGGCATACCGTGGTTATCCCACCCCGGAATATACGGAACGTAATAGCCTGTCATTGCTTTGTGCTTATTAATAAAGTCCTTTAATATTTTATTAAGGGCAGTACCCATATGAATGTTATTGTTAGAAAAAGGAGGTCCGTCATGAAGAATAAAAGAGGGTTTTCCCTTGTTTTTCTTCAGCATCTCACCGTATAAATCCACCTCTTCCCAATTTTTAATAAACTGGGGCTCCTTCTGTGGCAAATTTGCCTTCATAGAAAATTCTGTAGAAGGAAGATTCAACGAATCCTTAAAATCAATAGCCATAATAGTTTATATATACTCCTTTTTTATGATGTCAAAATTAAATTATATTTTTTTCCCTTTTTTCTTTATAATTTCACCGTAATTGCTTGGTGTTTTATAAGCTTCATTAAAATCACTCTTTTTAGAATCATTTGAAGATTGAGCAATATCAGACGAGCTACCTAAATCAACAGAATCAACAACGCCTAACTGTTTAAGCATCTCTGTATATTCTTTTTCTGCAGCCTTCTCTTCTTCAGAAGGGGCATTGGTTTCGACTGCTATTTCATCCTGTTCGTCTAAAATGCGTTTATTTAACTCTTTGATTGTATCTTTAACGCTCGATGCGCGAACAACAGACTCTGCATGAACAAAACCTTCCTCTTTGTCATTTGTTTCCGTAACATCATCGGAACTTCTTCGTGTAAGCTCGACTATCTCTTGCTTTATATTTTGAACGACAGCG
Organism: Eubacteriales bacterium; assembly: GCA_045587445.1. Taxonomy (GTDB): domain Bacteria; phylum Bacillota; class Clostridia; order Oscillospirales; family CAG-272; genus RGIG1995. Next base: position 31,340 of record JAZNCH010000023.1, read on the forward strand.
GAAGTATAACTATCTTCTGTAAGAGCGTACTTAGCTATCTCATCAGCCTCAAGTGTAGGGATATCTTCGATACGAGCGATATGTGTTCCGTACAATTTGAATAATTTTTCCTTGAATTCGCCTATAGCAGTATTTAAAGCCAAAAGAACTGCTTTTTCTTCTTGGATTTTTAATTTAAAATCAGCTAAAATCCTATCACAAGTTTTACGAGCAGTATTAATGATGATATCAGCTCTGTCGTTTGCTTCTGTCATCAATTTAGCACTGGCTCTTTGAGCGTTAATCATCGCATTTCTAATAGATTCTTCTTCGTTTTTTATTTCATCAAGCTTCGCATATGCTGTCTTAAGCTTTCTTTCAAGCTCATCATTTTCTCTGTAAAGCTCTGTATATTTTTCGATAATAAAAGCAAAATGCTCATCAACTTCGGCTGTGTTATAACCGCGCATGTTTTTTGAAAATTCTTTATTTTTTAATTCGTATGGGGGAAGCATCTTTACACCTCAACTCTATATCCGAAAATTGTAAATCCTTAATAAACAACTTTATCTACCCGACCTAATTTCAAAATAGATCGGGTAGAATAGCATTTAAAGTATTCAAATCAATTGAGTAAAAACTTAAATGTTGTCGTAAATATCTCCGGCGGGAGCAGCTTTAGGCTGTGCTTTTTGTGCTTCTTGAGCATCATTTGAAACGTCAACGTTGCAAGGGGTAATAACAAATGTATTATTAGCAACTCTCTTGAGGTTTCCGCTTATTGAATAAGCAACTCCACTCAAAAAGTCAATAATTCTTCTGCTTGTCTCTTTGTTTGTAGCCTCAAGGTTGAGAACAACAGTACGCTTGTTAAGAAGGTGGTCTGCAATTTGAGAAACACTTTCAAAGCGGTCAGGTCTGATAACCTTGAGTTCAAGAGAACTACCGTTAAGACTCATACCGGAAGCACCGGATTGGAAAGACTGAGAAGCATTGTAAGACTGGTCATAATTATCCTGAATCTCATCTTCCTCGTCTATAAAATCATAGTCCTCATCGTAATTGTCATTGATGCTGTCGGGGTTTACAAATCCCTTAATTTTGTCAACAAACTTTGCCATAATATCCTCCAAAAAAAGTAATATATTAATTATTTTAATTTTAATTATAACGCGAACCGAAAATAGCAGAACCTATTCGTACAATATCACTTCCCTCTTCTATAGCGACAACATAACTGTCTGTCATTCCCATAGAAATAGTATCCATATCTATATTATGAAGTTTATTTCGCGAATTGTCAATAAAAATCGAATAAGTTTCTCTAAAATATTTTCGATAATCCTCTTTTTCGTGGCAAACGGGAGCAATTGTCATCAATCCTTTTATCCTGATGTTAGGAAATTGAGTCAATTCGGAAAGAAATCTTTGAACATCTTCCGGAAAAATACCGGATTTGTTATCTTCTCTGCCGCTATTAACTTCAACAAGGACATCCATAATTTTTTCGATTTTTTTTGCTCTATAATCAATTTCCTTTGCTAATTTTATACTGTCAAGAGAGTGAATCATATCGACTTTATCAATTATATACTTCACTTTATTTGTTTGGAGCTTTCCTATAAAATGCAATTTCACTCCGTTTAAATTAAGCGAATCGTATTTTTCGAGAAGCTCTTGAACACGATTTTCGCCGATGTTTTTAACTCCCAGTTCTTGAGTAACATAATTAATAACTTCTGCAGGAACAGTTTTAGTAGCCGCAAGTAAAGTTACCGGCTTGTCCGTACTTATCTGCTCCGATGCTTTTTTTATATTAGAATAAACAGCATCCACATTGTCTTTCAAGATACGTTTAGTGTCTTCATTTAACTGCTGAATAGTCATTGATTCACTCCTGCTGCACTGATTATCTTTCCGTCATATAAGTTTTTACCGGATATAATTACGTTATCATATAAACCGAGTTTTTTGTAATAAAATTCATCTTCAAGATAAGTGGGTTGTTCTTTCACGATAAAATATCCATCTGTTTCGGTCAGCACATCAATTTCTTTAAAAGAAACAGTATTACCGCTTAAAATATATACCCCTCTAACCCCATCAACAACACGAACCGCATTTGCGGGTATCTTGTAACCGGTGTAACTTTCTTCCACTACCTGTATATTTTGCTTTCTGAGATACTTAAATCCGGTAGGCATATAATTGGACTTAAAAACCAAAACTGCATTATCGGATTCATTTTCAAGCACGATTTTCTCAAGAGTCATTTCAATCGATACATCCGAATTAAAAGGAAATTTTATTTTATATACTTTTCCTTCGGTGAATTTTTTCAAATCATCACGAACTGCTTCAGAAATAATGCACCATTGGTCTGACGTAACCAACTTTCCAACAACCAAAGCTGATGAATGATCAATAGGTTGAGAGTTAACAAGCTCTTCATAAGACTGAAGAGTCAGATTTTCTAATTTCGACATATCGAAAACAGTTTCGTATCCGTCAGCTTGGGAGTAAAAATATCCCGGGGTGCTAACAGTAATATTCTCTTCAAGGTTTATAAGCTGCCCCGACAAAGTTTCCTTTTCTCTGATAAGGCTAACTATTTGCTCTTCAAACCCCGATATATTTTGAGTCAATACTTGTCTTTTGTTAAGATACGTAAGAAATTCATCTTTTCTGTATATGGCGTACTCAGTATTCCCATTCTCAATGCCATCTCTCATTAAGTAAAATAGCTCATTTATTTTATCGTCGATAACTTTAGAGTCTGTTTTTGTAGCCTTTTCGGATACGCTACTGTTTTCGAGAACAGAAATCTTCTTATCTATAGCTAAAATTCTATCGGAAAGCTCTTCTACACCCTCGCCGGAATATACTTTTGCGATAATAGAACCTGCTTGAACCTTATCGCCATCTCCAAAAAGATAGTTTATACCACCCTCTACATTGGCATTAATTATAGTCTCATCTCTTACTATATACCCCTCAAGAGAAATGGTATTTGATTTAGTAACAATCATCGCGGGAGATGTCTCGACCTCGTTGTCGGAACCACTGAAAAGATGGTACAAAATATACCAGATAAGCAAAACGGAAAGCGCAGCACTAAACAAATAAACAGCAACATTCTTTATATGTATTTTAAGCACTTTACTCTTCCCTCGCTTTTTACTAAAAATTATTTCATTATATTATAACACATTGTTCTCAAAAAATCAATTACTTATTATATTTTTGGCAATATTTACAATATCTTCAAAATTATCACATTCATCAACAAAGATTCTGTGAACATCATCATACCTTCTAAACCATGTTAACTGCCTTTTTGCGTAATTTCGCGTACCCTTTTTAATAAGTTCAACAGCATCATCAAGTGTACACTTATTATTAAGGTAATCAATGATCTCCTTGTAACCAATCCCCTGCCTTGCGGTATCGGATAAATTGATACCCTCGTTGAATATAAGCGATTTTACTTCGTCAACCAATCCACATTCGAGCATCGCATCAACTCGCTTGTCAATTCTTTCATAGAGTATATCTCTGTTTTTAAAATCAAGGCATATCATTATTGAATCATAGGGAGATTCTGCTTTTTTCGATTCTTCATCCCACCATGATTTCGTTTTGCCGGTTACGTGATATATTTCCAAAGCACGTACAACTCTTTTTGTGTTGTTTGGGTGAATGGAATCAGCAGATTCGGGGTCAACTTTTCGAAGCTCTTCAAAAACAGCATCTACTCCCTCTTCTTCTATCTTTTTATTCAAATAATCTCTATATTCATCATCGCGGCCGGCTTCGGAAAAAGCTGTATTATTCAAAACGTGGTCAACATATAACCCTGTACCGCCGCAGAATATCGGAAGCTTCCCTTTGCTTGATATTTGAACTATTTTTTCCTTAGCCATAACAGCGTAATCTGCGCAAGAGAACGATATGTCCGGGTCAACTATATCTATTAAATGATGTACGGCAGACGCTTGTTCCTCTTTTGTGGGCTTTGCCGTACCAATATCCATCTTTTTGTAAATCTGCATTGAATCGCAAGAGATTATTTCTCCGTTGAATTCATTTGCAAGCCCTATGGCGAGAGCCGTTTTTCCGGAGGCGGTCGGACCAACGACCGAAACAACTTTTGTTTTCATAAAAATCAATTCTCCAAAATTCAAACTAATAACATACAGTCGCCAAATGAGAAAAATCTGTATTTTTCCTCAACAGCCGTTTTGTATGTATCAAGAATAATCTCACGAGTCGAAAATGCAGAAACCAACATCATCAACGTGCTTTCGGGTAAATGAAAGTTTGTCAACAAGGCATCAACAACTTTAAATTTATATCCCGGGTAAATAAATATTCCTGTGTCCCCGGACATAGCAATCACTTCCCCTTCATCGTTACTTGCACTTTCGAGAGTTCTGCAAGACGTTGTTCCCACAGCGAAGACGCGACCGCCGTTTCTCTTGCAGGAGTTTATAATATCCGCACTTTCTTTAGATACGGAAAAATACTCGGAATGCATTATATGGTCATTAATATTATCAACCTTTACCGGTCTAAATGTACCGAGTCCCACGTGTAACATAACAGGTGCAATTTTTACGCCCTTTTTACGTAGAGCATCAAAAACCTCTTCGGTAAAATGGAGTCCTGCGGTTGGGGCTGCAGAAGAACCTTCGTGTTTGGCATATACGGTCTGGTACCTGTTCTTGTCCGCAAGCTTTTCTTTAATATAAGGCGGTAGAGGCATATTGCCTATTTCATCAACGAGTTCCATGAGTGAGTGTTTTTTGTCGTATTCAAAACGTACTATTCTATTCCCGTCTTCAACAACATCAATAACTTCAGCACGAAGTTTGCCGTCTCCGAATATAATAACAGTACCCGGTTTTGTTCGTCTTCCGGGATATGTCAAAACTTCCCACGTGTCGAGCCCTTTGCTTTTTAACAGGAAAACCTCAACATCTATACCGCTATCGTTTTTTTGGCCAATGAGACGAGCCGGAATAACCTTTGAATCATTTATCACAAGCACATCACCTTTGTTGAAATAGTCAACTATATCACTGAAAATTTTGTGTTCTATTTTACCGTTATTTTTTTCAAGAACAAGCATTCTTGAGGTATCGCGTTTTTTTAACGGTGTCTGGGCGATAAGCTCTTCGGGAAGGTCATACCAAAAATCATTCTTTGTCAGTGTGGTCTCAATATGTTTGTTTACAATCATTTTTTGCCAATATTTCCTTTCGTTTCTGTTAATTTGTCAATATAAGTAAAAAATCTATTGACAAATAAAAAGAATGGTGTTATCATAAATCAAGATAGAGGTGCGGTTTCAATGAATAAACATGTGGAGGCTCCGCTTGCCGATTAAACATGTCCAAAGGTGAACCCGCCGAAGTTTATCGCACGTTAGCGGTTGGTGTGATATGCTGGGTCGTCACTTAACAGGTGCCGGACTGTCATCAGTTATACTGATGGAGGGCTATCATGTATATACTATTCATTGTTGCTCACATTTTTGTTGCACATTGTTTATATTATATTACATGGTAAGCTGGTTTTCAACCGGTTTTTTTATTTTTTTATCAAAAAAGGAGATTTTACCATGAAAAAATTAATTTTTGAAGGCGCGGGCGTCGCTATTATTACCCCTTTTAGGAACAACAAGGTTGATTTTGATGCATTAGGTTCACTTATTGATTATCAAATCAACAATAAAACTGACTCTATTGTAATCTGCGGTACAACAGGCGAAGCTTCAACCCTTACCGACGAAGAACATAGAGCCTGTATAAAATTCGCCGTTGAAAGAGCTGCCGGAAGAGTTCCCGTTATTGCAGGTACAGGAAGTAACGATACCGATTACGCTATCGACCTCTCAAAATATGCTTGCGATGTAGGCGCTGATGCATTGTTGCTTGTTACCCCCTATTATAACAAGGCTACACAGAAAGGTCTTATTAAATCTTTCTTTGCGGTTGCAGATGCTATTGACAAACCCGTAATTCTTTATAACGTACCCTCAAGAACCGGCTGTAACATTACTACAGCTACATATAAAGAACTCGCAAAGCACGAAAGAATTGTTGCAGTTAAAGAAGCTTCGGGTAACATAAGTGCTATAGCTGAACTCGCCGCAGAAATTGGCGATGATTTAGCTATCTATAGCGGTAACGATGACCAAATAGTCCCTATCCTCTCGCTTGGCGGTAAGGGAGTTATCTCTGTTCTTTCAAATGTTATGCCTAAGGAAACACATGACATCTGCGAACTCTTCTTCAAGGGTAAAGTTAAGGAATCTGCAGCTCTCCAGCTTAAGCTCCTTGAACTTATAAATTCACTCTTCTGCGAAGTTAATCCCATTCCCGCAAAGACCGCATGTGCTCTTATGGGGATGTGCTCTGACGAAATGAGACTCCCACTTTGCGCAATGGAAGATAACACAAAAGCAAGACTTATCGCGGCAATGAAGGCACAGAATCTTATCTAAAAATTTATCGTATTATTGAAAAGGACGCATAAAAAATGATAAACATACTTTTGACAGGCTGCAATGGCAGAATGGGTAACGCGGTTGCATCATCTTGCCAAAATACTCCCGAATGTAACATAGTAGCGGGTATTGATGTAATGGGCGGAAAGAACGCCTCCGACTTTCCTGTTTTTGTTTCTTTAAATGATTTCGAGGGAAAGGCCGACGTCATCATTGATTTTTCTCACCACACAGCTACAGAGGGTCTGCTTAACTTTGCAAAAGCCAAAAAAATCCCTGTTGTATTGGCTACAACAGGACACACTCCCGAGGAAACTGTGCTTATTAAAGAGGCGGCAAAAACAATTCCCGTATTCTATTCCAGAAATATGTCCCTTGGTATCAATCTCCTTATTGCACTTGCTAAAAAGGCTTGTTTATCACTTGGAGAAGTGTTTGATATTGAAATAATCGAAAAGCATCACAATCAGAAGCTTGACGCTCCAAGCGGAACTGCTCTTATGCTTGCAGATGCCTTAAAAGAAACAAGAGAAGGCAAAACAGAATACGTCTACAACAGGCAACCTCTTCACCAAAAGAGACAGTCTACTGAAATTGGAATACACGCAGTCAGGGGCGGAACAATCGTTGGTGAACATGAGGTTATATTTGCAGGAAAAGATGAAGTTATTACTCTCTCCCATTCGGCTTCTTCGCGAAACGTGTTTGCTGAAGGTGCAGTGAGAGCCGCGTTGTTTTTAGCAGGCAAACCAAGCGGTATGTACGATATGAATGATATTGTAAATTCAATAATATAACAATAAAGAGAATCCCACACACTTCAAGGTGTTTGTGGGATTCTCTTTATTGAGTTTATAAAACTTTGATTATATTATATTTCGCGTTAAGTACAAGCCAATTTTGCGGAAACCATTGCATTAAATTCCAATACCCTACACCGTATAAATTATACGCAGGCACGAGTTTCATTTTTTCGTCAATACTTCTTGCATCATCAAACCATACTACGTGCCCTGTTCCGTTTTCGGTATAGTTGAAATACGGTGTCTGCGCCACTTCGTCAAATCTTATATTTTCACCTTTTTCTATGGCTAAATCAACAGCTTCTACATTGGATATTTTTTGAGCTTTCGTTGTTCCCATCTGATAAGGTAAAGGCCAGTCATACGCGTAATTCGGCACTCCTAAAAATATCTTTTCGGGGTTGATTACACTAACACCGTAATTTAGCACCCTCTGCACTTCATTTAAGGGTGCTACTGCCATAGGTGGTCCAAACGTATATCCCCACTCGTACGTCATAAGCAAAACGTAATCACTTACAGTGCCTATACCGCCGTAATCGTGCGATTCGTATAATCCGCCCGGCTGGTCGCCCGACGCTTTGGGTATGAGTGCCGTTATAAGAATATATCCGTTTTCATTCAAAGCAATACCTAACCGTCTTACAAAATCTGTGTAAGCATCACGATTTGCACCGTCAAGATATTCAAAGTCAACGTCAAAACCGTAATAATTTTTCTCGTTCATTCTTTCAATTACGTTTTGAATAAGAACATCTTGGGCTTGGCGATTGTTTAAAAATGTGTTACCGAGTTCACTGCTGAAAACGCCTGCTTCGGTTAAGGTTGATAAGTGCATTATAGGTGCTACACCGTATTCTCGCGCGAGTGATATTATCTCGTCTTCGTCGAGTCCGAAATCGGTTATTCCTCTGTCAACAAGCTGTCCGTCGGGGGTGAATCCGTATGTAAATAGTGTTATGTATGTCAAATACGGCAGGGTTCTTATAAGCGTATCACGTTCAACAAACGGATAAATATAGCCGTTTACGGCCATTTCTCCCTCTTTTTCTGTTGTGTAATCAATTATTATCGTTTGTCCGACAAATATGTTGTCTTTTCCTTTTAAAATAGAATTGTTTCGCAATAGTTGATTTACAGACACGCCGTAACTGTTAGCTATCCCTTCAAGGGTATCGCCTTGTTGAACGGTATATACTTCCTCAGGATACAAAATAACAATAGTTTGACCTACGGTTATTCTGCCGTCTTCGTTTAGCTCATTTTGCGATATGAGCCTTGAGAGCGGCACACCGTATTCTCGGGCTATTGAATCGAGTGTATCCCCCGGCTGAACAACATAAATGACCATTCTGCTTACTCCTTTTTTAGCACAAATATATACTATTATAATATTCATCAAAAGTATAAAGGTGCAAATCACCAAAAAGTGAAATGCACCTTTATAATATAATTTATTTCATTCAGCTTTGTTCATATATTTAATCTGTTCATCACTGAGTTTATCTATTGAAACACCGAGGGCTTTCAGTTTCAATTCCGCAACTTTTTGGTCAATTTCTACAGGGACACTGTAGAGCTTATGTTCTAAGGTTCCCTCAGTCTTCACAAGATATTCAAGACATTTCGCCTGAAGACTAAAGCTCATATCCATTATTTCAGCCGGGTGTCCGTTTCCTGCAGCAAGATTAACAAGTCTTCCCTCGGCCATAAGATTCAATACCCTTCCGTCTGCCATTTTATAACCTACTATATTAGGCTTTCTGTCAAACACTTCAACCGCGGATTCTTTTAATGCCTTCTTATCTATTTCACAATCAAAATGTCCTGAGTTGGATATAAGAACTCCGTCTTTCATAATATCAAAATGCTCTTTTCTAATGACGTCGCAACAGCCTGTAACTGTTATAAACAAATCACCTATTCTTGCGGCATCATCCATCTTCATAACGGTAAATCCATCCATTACGGCCTCAATAGCTTTAACGTTGTCAATCTCAGTTATTACAGGAATACCGCCCATGCCCTTAACACGCATAGCAATCCCCTTGCCGCACCAACCGTAACCTGCAATTACAACCGTTTTTCCGGCGATAATCAAGTTTGTGCTGTTCATTATACCGTCTAACGTTGACTGTCCTGTTCCGTAACGATTATCAAAAAGGTGCTTACAATCAGCGTCGTTTATGTTAATCATAGTGTAGTCAAGCTTGCCTTGAGCCTGTTTTGCTTTAAGTCTGTGAATGCCGGTTGTAGTCTCCTCGCAACCGCCGACAAGGTTTTTTCCATACTCGCGGCACTCGCCTTGAAGTAGATTAATTAAATCGCCGCCGTCGTCTATCATAACGTGTGGACACAGAGAAAGTGTTTTCTTTAAGTGTTCTTTATATTCTTCTTCGTTTACTCCGCGCCAAGCATTAACCTCAAAGCCTTCCGCAACAAGTGCAGCCGCGACGTCATCTTGAGTCGAGAGTGGATTACAACCGGTAACGTATACCTCGGCACCGCCCGCTTTCAAAACTTTTGCCAAAAACGCTGTCTTTGCCTCAAGGTGAATAGACATAGATATTCTCTTGCCCTCAAAAGGTTTGCTTTCTTCAAATTCTTTCTTGATTATATTCAAAACAGGCATATAGCTTTCTACCCATTTTATTTTATCTGCACCCGAGGAGGCAAGATTTATATCCTTAATGTTACTCATATTTTCTTCTCCTTAAAAATTAGCGTTTAATTTGAATAATATTATAGCAGATTTTACCCTCTAAGTCAATTTTTTTATCTTTTTTTTATATAAATCAATTCATCTGTCTCTTTTTTTTGTTAAATTTGTAATTATTTCGTTTTTTTAACAAAAAATATTGTAAAAATAATTATATCGTGCTATAATATGTAAGATTGATACAGATATTAACTTGTTAACTTAAAAAATATTAAATATTTATATGAGGTGAAAAAATGTACAACAAGAAATCTATTAAAGATGTAGCTGTTGCCGGCAAGAAAGTTATTGCTAGATGTGACTTTAACGTACCTATGCAGGACGGCGTAATCACAGATGACAAGAGAATTGTCGGAGCTCTTCCTACAATCAAATATCTTGTAGATAACGGTGCGGCAGTTATTCTTTGCTCACACATGGGACGCCCCCACAATATCCTCAATGAAACCTTGAAGCTCAACAAGAAAGACAAGAAGAAAATCGACGCTCTTCCCGAAGAAGAGAGAGAAGCTGCTGCTGCAAAGATCCTCGCAAAAGCAAAAGATGAATTCACAACCCTTTCTCTCGCTCCCGTAGCAAAGAGAATATCTGAACTTCTCGGAAAAGAAGTAATTATGGCAAAAGACGTTGTTGGCGAAGACGCTATGGCTAAGGCTGCTGCTCTTAAGTCAGGTGAAGTATTGCTTCTTGAAAATGTTCGTTTCCACGAAGAAGAAGAAAAGAATAACGAAGAATTTGCTAAGAAACTCGCTTCTATGGCAGATGTCTACGTTAATGATGCGTTTGGTACAGCTCACAGAGCTCACGCTACAACAGCAGGTATCGCTCAGTACTGCCCTGAAATGCCCGCAGTTTGCGGAACGCTTATCCAGAAAGAAATCGACGTTATGGGCGGTGCTCTCTCTGAACCTAAGCGTCCTTTCGTTGCTATCCTCGGCGGTGCAAAGGTTTCCGACAAGATTGGTGTTATTGAAAACCTTATCAACAAGGTTGACACGCTTATCATCGGCGGTGCTATGGCTTATACATTCAACAAGGCTCTCGGCCACGAAATCGCTGATTCAAGATATGAAGAAGACAAGCTTGAACTCGCTCTCGAACTAATGAAGAAAGCAGAAGCTAAAGGCGTTAAATTCCTCCTTCCCGTTGACAACCGCGTAGGCGACAAATTTGATAACGACTGTCATATGCTCGTTGTTGATTCTGACGACCTTCCCGCAGGTTATATGGGTCTTGACATTGGTCCCAAGACAGAACAACTCTTCGCTGAAGCTATTAAGAGTGCAGGAACAGTTATTTGGAACGGACCTATGGGCGTATTTGAGTTTGAAACATTTGCAGGCGGTACAAAGGCTGTTGCTAAAGCTGTTGCAGAAAGCAATGCAATTTCTATTATTGGCGGCGGCGACTCTGCTGCAGCCGTTGAATTGCTCGGTTACGCTGACAAAATGACTCATATCTCAACAGGCGGCGGTGCTTCCCTCGAATTTCTCGAAGGAAAAGACCTCCCCGGAATCTCTTGCCTTAATGACAAATAATTCACTTAACGATTGAAGGTATAATAAAATGAATAGAGAAACAAGAAACACAGTTATCGCAGGCAACTGGAAAATGAACCTTACTCCCTCTAAGGCAAAGGCTGTTATTGAAGAACTTAAGCCCTTGGTTGCGGGTAAGGACAACTGCACAACAATTCTTTGTGTTCCCTTCGTTGACATTGCAACTGCAGTTGAAGCGGCAAAGGGATCTAACATTAAAATCGGTGCACAGAACGTACACTTTGAAGAAAAAGGTGCATTCACAGGCGAAATCGCTGCTGATATGCTTCTTGAAATCGGTGCTGAATACGTAATTATCGGTCACAGCGAACGCAGACAGTACTTCGGTGAAACAAACGAAACTGTTAACAAGAGAGTTCTTGCAGCTCTTAAGGCAGGACTCAAAATAATCCTCTGCGTTGGTGAAGTTCTTAAAGAACGCGAACAGGACATCACTGCTGAAATCGTATCCTTACAGACAAAGATTGCTCTCCTCGGGGTTGACGAAGAAATGATGAAGAACGTTATCATCGCTTACGAACCCGTTTGGGCGATAGGCACAGGCAAGACAGCTACAGCAGAACAGGCTGATGAAGTTTGCGGAATTATCCGTAACGTTCTTGAAGCTAAGTACGGTAAAACCGTTGCAGAAGCAACTACTATCCAGTACGGCGGCTCTATGAACGCTGCAAACTCTGCAGAGCTTCTTTCTAAGGTTAACGTAGACGGCGGTCTCATTGGCGGTGCTTCACTTAAGCCCGTTGATTTCTCCGTTATCGTAAACAACGCTCAGTAATTTATACTTTATAAAAATCACTTCGCATCTGTTTTGCGAAGTGATTTTTTATTATCTAAATCCGCCTTTCACTCATATAATATACTGAGTACAAATGAAAGGAGGTTTAAATTTTGTGTCAAAATATAAACAATGTTTATTTCAAGTTCGCAATAGCGACTCTCGTTGCAACTGTTCTCGGAATAATTGCAGGAATCGTGTGGCCGGAGTTTTTTACGAACTTCCCTACTCTTCTTCTGATAGAAATAATAACCGCTGCCGTTGTTCTCGTAATACTCGGTGTGTATCTTCTCGCTCGTGGAACACGAGGTAATCAGTCACTTTCTTTTATAAGATACTATATCAGATTTCTTCTTTTCGGAACAATCGGAAGCTTTGTAATTTCCGTTCTCGCTCTTTCGACCACACTTACAGAAACCCTTGTTAGTGCAATTATCTTTGGTATAGCCGTTGGATTCTTTGTTCTTATGATAATCGGTATAGTTTTTCTTCTCGATTTTCTCCTAAAAAACGCATTACAGACAAGAGAGTAAACAAAGAACAAAAAAGGTTTAATACTCGTTGCCGACGTAAATATTACTAACTTGTCAAAAACAACCGCTCCCCATCGCTAAAAAACAACGGTGGGGAGCTTATTTTTTTATTGTTTTTATATATTTACAAGATTAATAAAATTTTAATAAAATAATATGTAAAAACCTATTGACTTTATCGCTTTAGTGTGGTAAAATATCCACCGTTATTATGTTTACAAAAAAATTCTGAAAAGGTGACTAAAATGAAAGATATTCATAATGAATCCACAGAAAGATTTATAAAGGCAATTCTTAACCTGGAAAGCACAGAAGAATGTAAAAGATTTTTTGAAGATATCTGTACAATTAAAGAGCTTCAGGATATGTCTCAAAGACTTGAGGTTGCTCTGCTCCTAAACGACGGAAAGAGTTATCAGGAAGTATTGTCAAAGACGGGCGTAAGCACAGCTACTATAAGCCGCGTAAACAAATGTCTAAACTACGGAAGCGGCGGTTACAAGGAAGCTATAGAAAAGTTATCCAAGAAAGAGAGTAAGTAATATGGATATAAAAGATTCTGTTTTAAAAAATGAAGAAATAGCTATTTTTAAACTCCGTCAGCTCTACGGTAAATACGGCTATTCACAATATAAAATGAGTAAATTCGAAGAGTACGACCTTTACGTGAGGAACAAAGATTTTCTTGTTTCCGACAGTATCATAACCTTTACCGATACAAACGGAAAGCTGCTTGCACTAAAGCCCGACGTTACTCTTTCGATTATTAAGAATACAAAAGACGAAAAAAACACCGTAAATAAAGTTTACTACAACGAAAACGTTTACCGTATTTCTAAAGGTGCCCATTCTTTTAAAGAAATTATGCAGTCGGGACTCGAATGTATTGGCGATATTGATAACTACAACATTTACGAAGTTCTTATGCTCGCCTGCGAAAGCTTGAAAAGCATTTCAGAAGACTGCGTTCTTGATATATCAAACCTTGGTATTCTTTCAGACGTTATTGAAAACATAAATATTTCCGAGGGAAACAGAAAGAATGTTTTAAAGTGCGCAAGCGAAAAGAACACTCACGAAATCGCAAGAATTTGTGCCGAGGAAGAAATCCCCGAACAAAAAGCAAATGCACTCAAAAAACTTATATCAACATACGGGACCCCCGAAAAAGTAATCGAAATAATAAAAAATGAACTTTCCGAATTTATCGAAAAGAAAAAAATCGATGACCTTTCTGCTATAATAAATGCTCTCATCGAAAATGGTTACGGGGATATGATAAGAATCGACTTTTCTGTTATTAACGATATGAACTATTATAACGGAATTGTGTTCAAAGGTTTTATTAACACAATACCCACAGGCGTTCTTTCCGGAGGTCAATATGACAAGCTTATGCAAAAGATGGGAAGAAAAACAGGTGCTATAGGCTTTGCCGTATATCTTGATATGCTTGAACGGTTCAATGAAACAGAAAAGGGATTTGACGTTGATACGGTTATTCTCTACAATGACGGAGACAGTATCAATTCACTTAACAACGCTATAAAAATGATGGCTGATAACGGTAAAAGCGTTATGGCACAAAAAGCTGTACCGAAGGATATTAAATATAAGCAGCTTTTAAAACTAAATGATAAAGGAGTGGTTATAATTGAAAACAATGCTTAATATAGCTCTGCCCAAAGGCAGACTTGGCGAAAAAGTTTATGCTATGTTTGAAAAAGCAGGTTTTGAATGCCCCTCCATAAAAGAAAACAGCAGAAAACTTATTTTTGAAAATGATGAATTATGCGTTAGATATTTCTGGGTTAAGCCCTCTGATTCAGCCATATACGTTGAAAGAGGCGCCGCTGATATAGGTGTTGCGGGAAAGGATATACTTCTTGAATATAATCCCGACGTTTACGAGCTACTCGACCTTGACATCGGTAAATGCAGAATGGCTGTTGCCGCAAAGAAAGAGTTTAGAGACGACCCACAGAAAACACTCAGAGTTGCAACGAAATTTACCAATATTGCTCAGAATTTCTACGCTTCAAAAGGCAGAGAAATAGATATGATTCACCTGAACGGTTCTATCGAAATAGCCCCAATTTTGGGACTTTCAGACGTTATTGTGGATATCGTCGAAACGGGTACAACCTTAAAAGAAAATAATCTTGAAGTTAAGGAAACTATTTTTCCGATAAGTGCCCGACTTATCGCAAACAAATCAAGCTTTAAATTTAAAAATACACAAATTGAAAAAATAGTGCGCGATCTTTCTGCGCAAGTTGAGGCAAAAAATGATTAAGATTTTAAAATACGGCGAAGTTGAAAACAAAAATATATTTGCTAGAGCAGTATCGGAAATTGACGTAGCGGGTACGGTTACCGAAATTATAGATAACGTAAAACAAAATGGTGACTCTGCCCTTCTTATGTACTGCGAAAAATTTGACAAAGCAAAATTATCCTCTCTTGAAGTAACAAGCGAAGAAATTGAAGAAGCTTTTTCTTCCGTTCCTGCCGAATTTATTGAAATACTCAAAAAATCGGCGGCAAATATTAGAAAATTCCACGAAAAACAGGTAAGAAACAGCTTTATTATAAACGATGAAGACGGAATTATTATCGGACAAAAAATTATCCCCGTAGACAAAGCGGGACTTTACGTTCCCGGTGGTACTGCGGCATATCCGTCAACTGTGCTTATGGACTCTATTCCCGCCAAAATCGCAGGCGTAAAAGAAGTTGTTATAACCACTCCGCCCTCCGCAAACGGTAAAATTAATCCTGTTATACTTGCAGCGGCAAAGATTGCGGACGTTGACAGAATATTTAAGGTTGGCGGTGCTCAGGCTATTGCGGCATTGGCTTACGGAACTGAATCAATTCCTAAGGTTGACAAAATAGTAGGCCCCGGCAACGCATTTGTTGCTGAAGCAAAAAAACAGGTGTTCGGAAACGTTTCTATCGATATGATTGCCGGACCATCGGAAATACTTGTTGTGTCCGACGGCAAAGGAAATCCCGCGTATGCGGCGGCAGATTTGCTCTCTCAAGCTGAACACGATAAAATGGCAAGTGCCGTTCTTGTAACCGATTCACTCGATTTTGCCAAAGCAGTTCAGATAGAAATTGAAAGGCAAATACCCAAACTCGAAAGACAGGATATAGCTCGTGTATCTATCGACAACAACGGTAAAATAATTGTTGCAAATTCACTTGACGAAGCTATAGAAATATCAAACGAGATAGCTCCCGAGCATCTTGAACTTTGCGTAGATAATCCATTCGATTATCTTGACAAGATAAGACATGCAGGTTCAGTCTTTATGGGAAGATATTGCCCCGAAGCTTTGGGAGATTATTTTGCAGGACCTAACCACACACTTCCAACAAGCGGTACGGCAAAATTTTCAAGTCCGCTTTCGGTTGACGATTTTATTAAAAAGACACAGTATACATATTATACAAAAAATGCTTTAGCTAAAGTTGCAAATGACGTTGCATACTTCGCAGAAAAAGAAGGTTTAACAGCACACGCTAAGAGTGCTACAATAAGATTTGAAGAATAACATTTGGAGATAAAAAATGAGCAGATTTTTCAGTGAGAAATATAATAAACTTGTTCCCTACACCCCCGGTGAACAACCGAAAGATATGAAATATATAAAGCTTAACACAAACGAATCACCTTTTCCCCCTTCCGAAAAAGCTATTATCGCGGCTATGGAAGAAGCTCAAAAATTACAGCTTTATCCTGACCCTGAGTGCAGAGCTTTAACCGAAAAGGTTGCTGAATACTGTGGTGTTGAATATGAAAACGTGCTCATGACAAACGGCTCTGACGAAATTCTTAATTTCGCTTTTATGGCTTTTTGTGATGAAAAAACTCCTGCGGCATTCCCTGATATATCTTACGGTTTTTACAGTGTTTTTGCAGAGCTTAACAACGTTCCATATACTCAAATTCCCTTGAAAGAAGATTTTTCAATAGATATAAATGACTACAAAGGAATAAACAAAACTATTTTTATTGCAAATCCTAATGCACCGACAGGTTTAACGCTTACACTACCTCAAATTGAAGAAATACTGATTTCTAACCCTAATAACGTTGTTGTTATAGACGAAGCATACGTAGATTTTGGTGCTGAAAGCTGTTTGCCGTTAGTAAAAAAATACGATAACCTTTTAGTTTGTCAGACGTTTTCAAAGTCACGCTCTATGGCGGGCGCAAGACTCGGCTTCGGTGTCGGTTCTGCCGCGCTTATCGCTGACTTGAACACAGTTAAATATTCAACAAATCCCTACAACATCAACAGAATGACAATGGCGGCAGGTATTGGTGTCTTGAACGACGACGCTTATACAAAAGCAAACTGTGCAGAAATTGCAGAAAACAGAGAGTACTCCACTGCAAAATTAAAAGATATGGGATTTGTTACGACAGATTCAAAATCAAACTTTATATTTGGTAAACACCCAGATATTGGCGGACGAACTATATACGAAAGTCTCAAGAAAAAAGGAATTCTCGTGCGCCATTTCTCAAAACCGAGAATTAGCGAATACGTTAGAATTACTGTAGGTACGTCAGAACAAATGACAGCACTTTTGTTTGCTTTAAAAAAGATATTGGAGGAGAACAAATGATAAGAGTTGCTGAAATAAAAAGAAAAACAGCCGAAACAGAAATATATTTGAAAATAAGACTTGACGGAAAAGGCGAATCAAAGATAGAAACAGGCTGTGGCTTTCTTGACCACATGCTCACTCTATTCTCTAAATACAGCCGATTTGATGTGGAAGTATCTTGCAAAGGCGACACATACGTCGATTATCACCACTCTGTTGAAGATATAGGCATTTGCCTCGGTATAGCTTTCAACGATGCTATCGGTGATAAAAGAGGT
>JAZNCH010000024.1:0-2079 GCA_045587445.1 Eubacteriales bacterium
ATGGCGTATAGACAGTGTAGAACTTATTGAGGAGCTTGAATCCTTGCAAACGCCTGCACCTACTTTAACACCTGATATAACACCGGAGGTAACCGCTACACCCGAGGTAACACCTGCAGCATGATAATTTTAATACAAAAAGCCGTAATAAGAAGCTTATTGAAATAGTCAATAGTTAGTAGACACAAAAAAGAACAAAATTAAGCTGTCAGATCAAACCTGAATTGAACTGGCGGCTTTCTTTTTAGTTTTCGAACAGGTCTAATGTAATTAAAATAGTGAATGGTATCTGCAACAACTTTGTGTATATCATCACATTTCCAATATTTAAAGTGCGATGACATAACGTCCTTAAATCGTCCAAAGAAAGATTCCATAACAGCATTATCTCTTGGAGTTCCTGCTCTTGACATACTTTGAATAACGTTGTAAGATTTAAGCAGGTTTGAATAACCTGCAGATGAATACTGAACACCCTGATCGCTGTGTAAAATGATAGGGGTGTCAGTATTTTTTGCTTTTTCAAGAATGCGTTTAGCCGGTTTCATAACAAGAAAATTATCAAAAACATCACTTAATTCCCAATCTACAATTTCGTTATTAAACAGATCCAAATAACAGGCGAGATAATACCACTTTCCTTTGTTTTTGATATATGTTACATCTGTAACAAGCTTTTGTAACGGTTTGTCTGAATGAAAATTCCGATTAAGTATGTTTGGATATCTGTTATGTTCAGCTCCTGTAGTAGTGGGAACCTTTTGTTTTCTGGTAAAACCGTTTATTCCTAACCGCTTCATTGATTTGAACACGGATATATCTGATACTGCTAAACCATATTGATTTAATAAGGTATCTGCTATACTTCTATAGCCTTGTGAGGGATAATGAGAATGAATATCCTCAACAAGATAATCCAACTCAATTTGTTGTTGTTCATAACAGTTCAATGTTCCTTTTCTTTTCAACCATTTGTAGTAACCTGAACGAGATACCTCATATGTATCACATAACTCCTTTACAGAATAGCGTTTACTTACTTGCTCGATACAAGCATAAATTTGTTGTATTACTTTCTTTTGATATCGCCCCCTTCCAGTTCTATAGATTTTTTTAATCGGGTAATTTCTCCATCTTTCTTTAATAATTCCCGCTTTAATAGTATAATTTTGTATTCTAACTGTTCAATTGGTGTAAGTTGTTTTTTTCTATGATATTTAGCAAGAGAATTACCGGGTTTACGCTTATTAACAAGAGCGTCCTCTCCTTCTTCTAAATATTGTTTTGTCCATTTGTGGATTTGAGCATGATATATTCCTGTTTCACGTTCTAAACCCCTTAGTGACTCTCCGGCTAAATTCCTCTTTACCAATGTTAATTTTTCTTCTTTACTGTGGTATGTATTTGTTCCACCTTTTGGTCTTCCCATTTTTTCTCCTTGTATTTATTCTTTACCGCCTGTATATCGTCTGGATTGATCGGAAAATATTTCCTATTATTTTATCAAAGGAGGTATTTTTATGTCAATTAATGATGAAATTGGTAAGCGTATAGTTATAAATCGCAAGATAAAAAACATGACACAGGAAAAACTTGCATTAGAATGTGAAATAAGTCCTTCTTATCTCAGACTTATTGAACACGGAATTGCAAATCCAACAATTAACGAACTTTTGAAAATTGCTCAGGTTTTGGGCGTTAATCTTCAAAACCCATTCCCGTTGCCTGTTTTGGTAGATGTCGTATGAAGAATAACTCAAAATACGTTCTTTCCAAGCTTTTCTGTCATAAAAATAATGATGGTAGACTTTTTTGTGTCTACCATCATTATATCATTTCAATAACGAAGTTTTTCGTTATCCTTTATTTTATTTTTTGGGGTTGTTTTGATTTGCGCATATTACGTTCAGCTGCCGGACAGTGTGGTAAAAACAGGCTATTGGTGAATAAAAGGTCATCTGTCTGCCGGCGTGGTGATCATAGGCGGGGCAGGCCTCCTTTAACCGGAGGGGACAACAATTCTCCACAAAATACAGTGAAATTAACATAGTTTTAATTGACATAATATATGAAAAGAAG
>JAZNCH010000025.1:0-3084 GCA_045587445.1 Eubacteriales bacterium
AGACCGAAAGCAATATTGTCATAAGCAGTGAGCTGAGGGTAAAGTGCATAGCTCTGGAAAACCATCGCTATATCTCTATCCTTTGCATCGACGTCATTAACCAACTGATCGTCTATATAAAGCTCGCCGCCGCTTATTTCTTCCAGGCCTGCAATCATTCTTAACGTGGTTGATTTACCGCAGCCCGAAGGTCCGACGAATACGATAAATTCGCCGTCGTTGATTTCCATATTGAAATCCTTAACCGCAACGAAATCGCCGCTTCTCTTTTTTGCTTCACCCTTGGCATTCTTTTTCGGTTTGCCAACACCGGGGTAAATTTTGTAAACGTGTCTTAATAACAAATTCGCCATAAATGACTTCCCCTTTTTCCTAAAAACTTCCTTTTAATAATATATAAAAAATAAATTTCAAGCGTTTTGGAAATGTTTCCAAAAAGTATTATACTACATTATATTTAAAAAAGCAAGAGGTTTTTGGAAAAGTTTCCAATTTTTCTGAAATATTTTTTAGCTTTTTGGGTTATTTAACCAAAAAAGAGACATTTACCCTAAAAGTGTAATCAATAAAAGTTGATTTTTCTTTAAGATTTTTTGTGAAAAATGCTGCTAAAAGGCACAAATTTTAAGTTCTTTTTAAAAATTCCAAAAATTTGCACAAAAAAAGCACCACTTTGGGTGGTGCTTTCTCGGGTTTGGTGAGCAAGGCATTGCAAGTTCTATAAGAAAATATTTATTGTTTTTTCCTTTGCACGACAAAACAGAAGACGGCAATCACCGTTACCGTCACACTATATAGCAAAACCGGCAGAATATGTGTTGATGCAAGTCCAAAATCTTCGCTGAATAATGCTTTTTCCATTTCTACTGCGTGGAAGAACGGGAGAACGTTGGCGATTTTCCGGAAAAACCCACCCACAAGCTTTAAATCAAACCACACTCCCGAAAGCCATGCAGAGAGATTTGTAAGTAATGCTCCGCAGATGCCACCTACCTGCTTGACTCCCAAAATGCTGCCGCACAAAAGTCCAAGCGAAATATTGAAAACAGCCATAGGTATCATACCGATAAGTGCATAAACAATGTTCACACCGACCGTAAGCCCCAAGGGAATCGCAAACAGATAGCAGATAACAGTCTGACCAAGAGCAATGGGCAGAAGCGGAAGCATATATCCCATTATAAAATCAAAACCTGTAAGAGGTGTTGTGTACAACCTTTGCAATAGTGCACTTTCTCGGTCCTTGGCAACCAAAGTTGCAGAAAACAACGTCATAAACGAAAACCCAAACACAGTAATACCGGGAGTCAAGGTGTCGATTTCAAACAAGCTCACAGGTATATTTTTCTGCAAGGCACTGAGAAGCAATAGTAGCACCAACGGGAATCCCAACCCAAATCCGAGATTGATGGGATCACGCAAAATCTCTTTTGCACATCTTTTAGCAAAAGTCATCATTCTCATATTGTACTCTCCTTTACGATAGCAACGAACGCAGATTCAAAATCCTTTGTATTTGCTTTTGCCTTTAATTCGGTTACCGTTCCTACGGTCAGGAGCCTGCCGTTTTTCATAATACCTATTCGGTCGGAGAGTGCTTCAGCTTCTTCCATATAATGCGTTGTCAGAATTATCGTTACGTTACCCCTCAAAGCCCGAATGTTTTCCCAAAGCTCATGCCTTGCTATAACGTCAAGTCCAAGAGTAGGTTCGTCCAAAAACAGAATTTGAGGTTCGCTGATCAAAGCCATTGCAATGCTGACACGCCTTTGCCAACCGCCTGATAACTTACCTGCTTTTCTGTTCAGAACATCAGCCAAAGCAAATTGCCCTGACATCTCCAGGATTTTCGCAGATGTCTTTTCTTTTGAAAAACCGTGAATACCGCAGATTAATTCTAAATTTTCTTTTACGGAAAGGTTGGGAGCAACGGCGGTTTCTTGAGGCGATATCCCAATCAGTTTCTTTACCTTTTCCGCTTCTTTTGTAATGCTATAACCGCCTACAAAGGCATCTCCGTCTGTAGGAACTGTTAGGCAAGAGAGCATTTTTATTGTCGTAGTCTTTCCCGCACCGTTTACACCGAGCAAAGAAAATAATTCGCCCTGCCGTATTTCCAGATTAAGCATATCTACGGCGGTTACATTCTTGTAACGTTTGACAAGCTTTATTGCTTTTATTGCATTAATACCTATCACATCCTTTCGTTTTAGTCATTGATATTTTACCAAACGAAAGAGCTTGATTGTTAATTTTGGGCTATTCGGTTATTATTTGTGTCTTATCGGTTGCAGATAGCCATAAGGTAATCGAACCAACAAGGTTTTAAAAGATAGATTTCTCCCTACTCATCGCCAATTTTTTCTTAAATATCCACATATTCCTCAAAAAAATCGGCTTGATTATGAAAAAATCTATTCTTTTAAAACTGCTTTGCACCATACGGCAAATAAATTTTTGATGGATTTTTTAGGATTTTGCTGTAGTCAAGTGTGGACTTTACAAGGCGAAAGCCTTAAAAAGACACTAAAATTTATTGCCGTATGGCTTATGGGTTCGATTACCTTATGGCTAGCCACCAACAACCTAAATCGAATTCGTTTTGATGGGCGGATTATTCGTAATAATTCGCCAAAACTCCTTGTAATATCCGCATATTAATGCGTCATTTCGGCTTTTATAATTTACGCTTTCTTCTTTCGGTGTCATAACTTTCAATTTTAGTTAAGACGAAAAGATCAATACCTTCCGCAATATCTTCTATAGGCTTTAATATAGGTACATCATTATGGAGGTGCAATCAGACATAAACGAATAACAAAGGTCTGTTACAAAAGTTACGCCCTCGTTCTGAAATGGAGCGAGGGCTATCTTTATACAATCTTAATGCCGCACGGTATAGTGCTAACGCCGTCTTTATCTCTTTTTGGGTATAATAATAACAGAAAGAGTATAAGGAGAGGTGTATAATGCGACCTTTACATAGATTTAAGCTGTCATCATTCCAAGTAATTTTACTTGGCTTTGCGGCAGTAATACTGATCGGAGCGTTTCTGTTAATGCTCCCTATATCAAGCAAAGACG
>JAZNCH010000026.1:0-15407 GCA_045587445.1 Eubacteriales bacterium
GCTTGCGAAAACCTTAATACTGTAGTCGTCGCCCTCATTTAACGGAATAGGCTCTGTTTTTCCGCTTATATCTGTTAGATATTCATACAGCATTTCCCCATTTTTACTTATAACTATTCTGCTGTTTGCAACAGGTGATGCGCCGTTTGCATATCTTACGTTTACAGTCAAAAAACCTATGTCCATTTTTTCCGTATTTTGCATATAAACCACATTTTCACCCCTCTGTTCTTTTTTAATATTATATGAGACAAAAGGCAAAAACGTGATTTAAAAAACACAAAACAAAAAACGAATGATAACGTGAATCATTCGTTTTTTGTGCTTTATAGGTAATTTACAGGTATATCAATATCCAAATTATAATATTACAAAAGGTTAATTATATTGTCCCCGTATTCTTTACAGGTTGCCCCATCGGGAGTTCCTGTAACATTAACAGAACACATATTCAAGGCTTTTTCGAGAGTGTCTGCAGCATTTGTACGGCAAATATGACGCAAAAGCATAACAGCCGCACGAAGTATGCTTTCAGGATTCGCATATTCACTTAGCCCATCTTCAATCATACGGGGAGCAGAGCCGTGAATTGCCTCAAACATAGCGTAACGGTCTCCGATATTTGCACTCCCCGCAGTACCCACACCGCCTTGCAGCTGTGCGGCTTCATCTGTAATAATATCACCATACAGATTTGGAAGCAATATAACTTGAAAACGGCTTCTTATTGCAGGATTTACAAGGTTTGCTGTCATAATGTCAATATACCAATCGTCTACCGTGATTTCGGGATATTTTTTTGCAACCTCGTGACAAACATCAGAAAATCTGCCGTCTGTTTTTTTCATAATATTAGCTTTTGTAACAATAGAAACGTTTGTTTTTCCGTTATTACGTGCATAGTCAAAGGCAGCTTTTGCGATACGCTTTGTGCCAATATCCGAGGTTACTTTAAAGTCCATACTAAGCCCGTCGATTTCTATTCCGCGACTGCCCAAAACGTACTCACCCTCGGTGTTTTCACGAAAGAATATCCAGTCAATATTTTCCTTAGGAATACAAATCGGACGTACGTTTGCATATAGGTCCAATTCACGCCGCAAGGCTACGTTCGCACTTTCCATAGTCCCCCCCATAGGTGTGGTAGTGGGGCCTTTCAGCAATACGTCACATTTTTTTATTTCTTCCAAAACACCGTTAGGAAGCGTTTTGTTTTGATTCAAGCGGTTTTCTATAGTTAAACCGTTTATTTCTTTAAGAATAATAGTACCATAATTAATTTCAGACGATAGAAGTTTTTTAAGAATTATTTTGGCCTGTTCCATAATTACAGGACCTATACCGTCTCCGTCAATTAAACCAATGACAACTGATTCTTTTTTCAAATAATCAACTTTTTCTGAGGATATATTTGATACTCGCAGAATTTGCTCTTGCAAAAGCTGACGAAAGCTTTCACAAGCGGCATCTAAATTATTCATTGAACACACTCCTTTGTATAGTTTAAAAGACCGCCCATTTTTAAGATTGCTTGTTGACGGGAAGTAAAACTACACTTACATTTTATTGTTTTTCCGGTAGTTTCATTAATAACTGCAATTGTTCCCGATTTAATTCCATCAAAAATACCCGTTATATGCAAAATATCATCTTGTTTAAGCAAATCATATTCATCGGGATTTTCAAAGGTCAGAGGAAGAATACCGGCATTTATAAGATTTGCCGAATGAATTCGAGCGAAGCTCTTGGCAATTACACAACGTATACCAAGGTACATAGGAACCAAAGCGGCGTGTTCACGTGAAGAACCCTGACCGTAATTGCTTCCACCGATGATTATTCCGTTTCCAGCTTGTTTTGCACGTTCCGAAAAAGACTGGTCGCACACGCTAAAGCAATACTGCGATAAATAAGGAATATTGGAACGGTAGGGCAAGATTTTCGAGCCTGCAGGCATAATATGGTCGGTAGTAATATTATCGCCTACTTTTAATACCGCTTTTGCCGATATACTGTCAGTCAGTGCTTTTGATTTCGGGAATTCTTTTATGTTTGGCCCACGCAAAATTTGAACTTCATCGCTGTTGTCGGGAGGGCAGATAACTGCCGAATCGTCAACACAAAAAGAAGTAGGTAACTTAGGTTCGTCAATAGGCGGTAAGGTAGTGGGGTCAGTAATAAAACCCGTCAATGCAGAAGCGGCGGCAGTTTCGGGAGAAACAAGATATATTTGACCGTCTATCGTACCGCTGCGTCCGTGAAAATTACGGTTAAACGTTCTGAGGCTTATACCTGCCGAATTAGGAGAAAATCCCATACCGATACAAGGACCGCAGGCACATTCAAGCAAACGTGCGCCACTTGAAAGTATATCATTTAAAGCCCCTTCTTTTGAAAGCATAGTCAAAACCTGTCTCGAACCGGGCGAAACAGAAAGACTAACGTTGGGTGCTATAGTTTTATTTTTCAAAATAGCGGCAACCTTCATCATATCGAGCAAGGAAGAATTCGTGCAAGAGCCAATACAAATTTGGTCAACGCGAACATTCTTTAGGCTCTCTACAGTTACAACGTTGTCAGGACTGTGGGGACAAGCGATAAGCGGTTTTAGCTCAGACAGATTGATTTCAATAACGCGATCATATACTGCATCAGGGTCAGCAGCAAGGGGGATATAATCTTTTTCACGACCTTGCATAGCTAAGAATTTTTTTGTTACGTTGTCTGAAGGAAAAATAGAAGTTGTTGCACCAAGCTCTGTACCCATATTAGTTATGGTAGCCCTTTCCGGTACACTCAGAGAATCAATACCGGGACCTCCCCATTCTATTATTGCGCCTACACCGCCTTTAACAGATAATATACGAAGCAGTTCAAGGCTAACGTCTTTTGCCGACACAAACGGACGAAGCTTACCTGTAAGGTGTACCTTATAGATTTTAGGCATAGTGATATAGTAAGCACCTCCGCCCATTGCCACAGCAACGTCCATGCCGCCGGCACCGAAAGAAAGCATACCTAAACCACCTGCGGTAGGAGTATGGCTGTCAGAACCTATAAGAGTTTTTCCGGGTTTTCCAAAACGTTCAAGATGGACTTGGTGGCAAATTCCGTTTCCGGGACGAGAGAAGTGAACGCCGTATTTTGCCGCAACCGATTGAAGATAACGGTGGTCGTCAGCATTTTCAAAACCGCACTGCAGAGTGTTGTGGTCAACGTATGCAATACTGAATTCAGTTTTTACACAAGGAAGTCCCATTGTCTCAAATTCAAGATATGCCATAGTACCTGTGGCATCTTGGGTTAGTGTTTGGTCAATGCGAAGACCGATCTCACTTCCGGGAGTCATATCCCCCGATAACAAATGAGATGATATAATTTTTTGTGCAATCGTTTTACTCATGGTAGTTAAACCTCGCCATCATATTTTCTTTAGCAAGAGTAATATGCTTGGTAATCAATTCCGAAGCCAGCTTTGCGTCCCCCGAAACAATAGCATTAAAAATATCTTTATGCTCCTTAATAGACAACTCCAGACGATCGGGGGCTTCAATTGAAAGCTTTCTATATCTCATGGTTTTACGGTGAAGAGGAAGAAGTGTATCACGTATAACGGTACGCTGACTTAGTTCGTAAATCGTATCGTGAAACTGATCGTCCATCTGTCTCAGGTGTTCTATATCTTTTCGTGCATAATAAAAATCCTGAAGTTCGCTTATTTGTTTTAGTTTTTCTAAACCTTCGGACGTAAGATTAACTGTTGCATAGTATGCGGAAAGTCCTTCTATACGCTCTCTTATATGCATAATATCCACTAAATCATCAACAGTAATACCGAGAACAACAGAGCCTTTTCCCGATTCGCGTATTAACCTTTCCTGCTCCAAGCGTCTTAATGCTTCGCGAATAGGAGTTCTGCTGACACCTAACTGTTCAACCAATTTAAGTTCGGTTAATATTTCCCCTCTGGGATATACTCCCGTAATAATATCGTTTTCAAGTCGTTCAAACACCTGATCCGAAAGAGATACAGTTTTAAAATCTGCCATATCTAAACCTCCTTATCGCATAAAACGCCCGGGGGCAAATTCTTCAATTTTTTCTTCTAATTCTTTTCTGGAAATTGACGTTTGTCTATCTGCCTCGTATTCGCTGTCGACCCAAGCTTTAAGAGCAAGTACAAGGTCATCGTTTTTATTTAGCTGTTTTTCTTTTGCTAAAGAGTAATTTCGATTTATCCAATATGCAATACCCGCAGTTCCCGAGGTTTTGCTGATTTCTACGGTAGCGGGACGGTTCAAAAGCTTATTTGTGTCAAATATGGTATAGATTTCTTCGTCTTTCATAAGTCCGTCTGCATGTATACCCGCACGTGTTGAGTTAAAGTTTTTGCCCACAAAAGGAGTCATTACAGGTATGTTGTAACCAATATCTTTTTGGAAAAAGTCAGCTATTTCCGTAATAACTGTTGGGTCCATACCGTCCATTGAACCTCTGAGAGAGGCATATTCAAAAACCATTGCTTCCAAAGGAATATTACCCGTACGTTCACCAATACCTAAAAGTGAGCAGTTTACTGCACAGGCACCGTAAAGCCAAGCCGTAGAAGCGTTGGAAACCGCTTTGTAAAAGTCGTTATGACCGTGCCATTCCAACCATTCGCTCGGAACGTCGGAATAGTGCTGGAGACCGTAAATAATACCTGCAACACTTCGAGGCATTGCGGCTTCGGTGTAAGGAACTCCATAACCCATAGTGTCACAAGCACGGATTTTAACGGGAATACCCGCCTGACGAGATAGGTTTTGCAATTCGTTGACGAAAGGAACTACAAAGCCGTAAAAATCTGCTCTGGTAATATCTTCAAGATGACAGCGAGGAATAATCCCAGCTTCAAAGGCATCGGAAATAGTTGAGAGGTAATGATCAAGCGCTTGTTTACGAGTCATTTTCATTTTCTTGAAAATATGATAATCACTGCAGCTTACGAGAATACCCGTTTCTTTGAGTCCCAAATCCCTGACGAGACGAAAGTCCTCTTTACTAGCCCGTATCCAACTTGTAATCTGAGGGAATTTCAAATCAAGGGCAAGACATTCTTCAAGGGCAAGACGGTCTTTTTTGCTGTAAATAAAGAATTCCGTTTGACGAATAATTCCGTATGGTCCGCCCAACATAGAAAGATATTTATATATTTTTACAATTTGGTCTACAGTGTAAGGTTCAACCGATTGCTGTCCGTCACGCAAAGTTGTGTCCGTAATCCAAATTTCCTCAGGCATATTTAAGGGCACACGACGGTGGTTAAATGATACCTTTGGAACAGAGCCGTAGGCGTAAATATCACGCTGAAGATTTGGTTCTGTTACGTCTTGTAAAGAATATTTATAGGATTTTTGTTCCAACAGATTAGTTTTACTGGAAATTTCAAGCATACTTAATCCACCTTTCTTAAATAATTGTATTATCGTATACAATTATACAAACAAAAACAAAGTTTGTCAATACAGTATATAAAAATAATCTGTAATAAATTATCGAAAGAACAAAAAACTTTACAAAACAAAAAAGTGCCTATGCGAATATAACCACATAGACACTTAGATAGATTCAATTTTTCAAATTAGTTCTTCTTGAAGAGTGTAAGAATATCGTTGAAATCGCTGTCGGAAATACCGTCGCCGTTAGGTTCAGCTTCCGCATTTGCATCAACGTATTCGTTTTTAAAGATACCTGAGTTATCGTCGTTCTGTTCTGCTGTAAAGGAAGCGTCAGCCTTTTCTTCAACAGTCTTAGCTGTTTCCTGAGCTGCTCTATTCTTCTTTGCAGATTCAAAACCGGTAGCAATAACGGTAACCTTCATCGCATCTTCAAGATTATTATCGAATGCAGCACCCCAGATAATCTGTGCATCGGGATGAGCTTCTCTCTGAATCATCGTTGCAGCAGCATCAACTTCATCAAGACCGATGTCGGGAGATGCAGTAAAGTTAACGATAATGCCTCTTGCACCCTTAATAGATGTTTCGAGCAAGGGACTGGAAATAGCCATCATAGCAGCCTGTTCAGCCTTATCCTTGCCGTTAGCCTGACCAACACCCATGTGAGCGTTGCCTGCATTAGACATAATAGCAGTTACGTCAGCGAAGTCAAGATTGATTACGCCGGTAACGTTGATAAGCTCGGAAATACTCTGAACACCCTGTCTCAAAACGTCGTCAGCAATAACGAATGCATTGAGAAGTGTGATTCTTGTTTCTGAAACCTGCTTAAGTCTTTCGTTGGGGATAACAACGAGAGAGTCAACGCACTCACCCAACTTTTTAATCCCCTCTTCAGCAAGTTCCATTCTCTTCTTACCTTCAAAAAGGAAAGGCTTGGTAACAATACCTACAGTAAGTATACCCATATCTTTTGCAATCTTTGCAACTACGGGAGCAGCGCCTGTACCTGTTCCGCCACCCATACCTGTGGTAATGAATACCATATCGGTACCGATGAGGAGATTTTTAATTTCTTCAGCGCTTTCTTCAGCAGCTCTGAAACCAACGTCGGGGTTAGCGCCTGCGCCTCTACCCTTTGTAAGCTTTTCACCAATAGAGATTTTATGTGTTGCGCCCGACTTTTCAAGGGACTGCTTGTCTGTATTAACTGCAATAAATTCTACGCCTCTTACGCCTGCTTCAATCATGCGGTTTACAGCGTTTGTACCGCCGCCGCCGACACCTACAACTTTAATAATAACGCCGTTGCTGTTTGCTTCTTCAAACTCGAATGCCATTTTTTGCTTCCTCCTATATATAATAAATCCTTATTGTTTACGTATTATGTTTTTAAAGTCCAAAATTTTGCCGATATATAAATAATGATAATACTTTTTAGTTAAATAAGCAAGAACTTTTTAAATTGTTCACGATAATTTAACATTTTCAAGTGATATTTTTTCAAAATTGGGTTAATTTGCTAAGATAACGGATCCAACCGTAATATCGTGCGCATCGACCTCGCCCCTTTGGGTAGGCTCAAAAGTATTAATCATAAGCTCTGCGAAAGTAAGCTTCATTTCCGTTTCGGTGTTATCGCCGAGATAAATTTTAAAACGGTCTTGATAGGTTACGTAGATATTATATTTTTTTGTAAGGTCGATTGACGTAATGTGCTCAGCAGTCTCGTGGTCATTAAGTGCCTGAATAAAATTATGTATATAATCGAAAGTAATGTCTTTATCAAAAGCCATACTCTCACCGACGATAGCACTTTTTATTTCCGAGAACATTATTCTTGTAATTGGATTTTCATCACTGCCGGGCAATTCTGTCGTACGTTCAAGAACGCGGAGAGAATCCGAAAGGATATAGTATTCACCACATATTTCGGTAAAGTACTGCGGATATTCTTCGGTAATCTTAAAATTCAGCGTCGAAGGCAGCTTACGTCTTATCACAACGTTGCTGACGTAAGGATACTCCGCGATTATAGAAGCCTTAGCAGTTTTTTTATTAATTGCATATAGGTTTTGTCCAACCGAAATTCCGCTTTCTTCAATCAATTGCTCTTTAGTATAACGCTCATTACCCTTTACTTCGATATGCTCGATTTTCAAAAAGAGCGCCATACACATTATCACGAAAATGAAGCACAGTACGATTGAGAGTAAAACATAATTTATTCTCCGAAAAATCTTTTTATACCGTTTTTTAGCCTTTAACCTTTCGAGAGTATCGCGGTTAACTATTTCGGCATTGGACAATTTCGGATTATTATACGTTTCTCTGTCCATATCCTGATTCCTTTTTATTTTTTATTATCTACAAGCTTTCTTACACCGTTATAAATAAGCTCGTTTGTATTTTCTACAGCAAAGTTTCCGATATTTTCTTGCATCTCGCACAGTTTTCTGTCATTGCCAAGCAATTCTTCAACAGCCTTTGACAACACACCCTCGTCAAGATTCTTTTCTTCGTAAACGACTGCGGCGTTTTTCTTCTCAAGCTCAACAGCATTTTTATACTGATGATTATCCGTTACGTTGGGAGACGGAATAAGAATACAAGGCTTTTTCATCATTGCAAGCTCGGACAAAGTCATCGCGCCCGCCCTTGCGATTACGAGGTCTGCAGCCGCCATCTTCTTCGGCATATCGTATATATATTCAACAAGCTGCAGATTTTCGTATTTATCAAGTCCGTATTCGCGGAATGTATTTAATGCAGTCTCTTTCTCGATTGCACCCGATGCGTGTATATGCAATATTTCGGGGTGCTTTGACGAATAATCTCTCATAACCTTAAGCATTTCACCGTTTACTCGCATAGCACCGAGACTTCCTCCATAAGACAACAGCAGTTTTTTATATCCGCCCTTTATCTCTTTTACGTCGCTTTCTACCGCCTTAAATCCGCTTATAAGAGGATTACCCACTCTTATCGCTTTTTCGGGATATTTCAATTTGTTAACGGTTGCTTCAAAATTTGTATACACAACATCAACGTATTTTTCAAGCATTCTTACGGCAACTCCGGGCAATGCATTTGACTCGTGCAATACCGTAGGAATCCCTAAATCAGACGCCGCTTTTACAACCGGCCAACATACGTAACCGCCCGTACCTATAACAATGTCGGGCTTAAATTTTTTAACAAGCTTCTTTGCCTTAAATACCGATGTTACAGCCAGATACGCTGTCTTCAAATTGGAAAGAGACAGACTACGGCGCAGTCCCTGTATTTCGATATGATATACCTCGTAGCCAAACTTGGGAACAAGCTTATTTTCAATACCTCTGCTCGTACCAACAAATGCAATTACGCTGTCCTTTTCTTTTTCACGTATCGTATTTGCTATGGCAATGGCAGGATTTACGTGTCCTCCCGTTCCGCCGCCCGTCATAAGTACTCTCACGTATCTTTATCCTCTCTCTCCGTATTTTACAATGTTTATTAATTCTCCTTATATGAGAATCTTGAAATCGACAGTACAACTCCCATTTCAAGCAATAGCATTACCAAAGACGAACCACCGTAGCTGAAGAATGGAAGTGAAATTCCCGTATTCGGGATAGTATTAGTTACAACAGCGATATTGAGAACCGCCTGAATTCCAACTTTTGATATTATACCTACTACAACCAGCTTTGAGAAAATATCGGGTGCCTTTTGGGCAATAACCACACCTCTCCAAATGAAAGCTGTGAATAAGCATATAGTCGCAACAGCTCCGACAAAGCCGAGCTCTTCGCATATTATAGCAAAAATAAAGTCGTTCTGCGGCTGTGAAACGAACATATGCTTTTGCAAACTGTTACCGAGTCCGACACCGAAGAAGCCGCCTGAGCCTACCGCATTCATACCCTGTATAGTCTGCCAAGTTTCCGACTGACTCGAATAGTTTTCGGGGTGAATCCAAATATCAATTCTCGCTCTTGCATAAGGCACCAGCATAATAACACCGAGCAATATTGAACCAAATATACCCGCCGCACCGAAAAGCCACGTCAATTGACCTCCTGCGGTAAATATAACGCACGTACCGATAAGGAATAGGATTATAACACCCGAAAAGTGTTTCTCCAATGCTATCAACACACATATAAATATAACTATCGCATAAGGAATCGCCAGTTTTCTTACGACAGGCTCAAGCTTAAAACTTTTTCTTTCAAGATACTGCTCTCTGTCGGAAAAATATTTTGCTAATCTAAGTACTATACCAAGTTTCATAAACTCGGAAGGCTGAATACCTATACCCGTTCCCGGAATATAAAGCCATCTCAACGCTTCACCCTCGGCTGTACCGAAAGCAAGAACCGCAATAAGCAAGCCTACAACAACTGTAAAATAAAGGTTCGTATATTTTTTTATAGTTCTGTAATCGATAAAATTCGCAACAAACAGCATACCAAGTACACCTATGCCAACGAACATTATCTGTCTTTCGATGAAATAATAGCTGTTCCCCTTAGATGCCAATGCATACGCATAACTTGCACTGAATACCATTACAGAGCCAAAGCATATCATAATTATAACAAGAATCAAAAAGGTTCTGTCCATGTCGCCTTTGATTCTAACTATATCGTTATCCTTGACTATGTCTCTTTTTATTACAGGGCGTTGTTTTCTTTCGGCTACCTGTCTCGTCTTGCCTTTTACCGCCCTTTTATCTTTCTGCCTTTCGTTCTTGTTCATATTACATTATACCCCAATATGCCAATATACAGAACAGTGCGGTAAAAAGGCTGAATACGCCTACTATCTTCAATTCGCTCCAACCGCTCTTTTCAAAGTGGTGGTGAATGGGACTCATTTTGAAAATTCTCTTTCCTGTGAGCTTAAATGACGCTACCTGAAGCATAACAGACAGAGTTTCCGCAATATATACTATACCTGCAAGAACAATAATCAATGGGTTGTCAACAAGAAATGCAAGACCTACTACTATTCCGCCGAGGAACAGCGACCCCGTATCGCCCATAAACACTCTTGCGGGATAAAAGTTGTAAACCAAAAAACCTATACAGCAACCAATGGTTAATCCCGATATAATAACTCCGTCGTTTATACCGAAAGCAAATGCAACAACGGCAAAAAATCCGCCTACAATTGCAGTTATACTCGCCGCTAAACCGTCTATTCCGTCGGTAAGGTTAACACTGTTTACAATACCTGTTATAAGCACCAATGCAAAAACGTAATAGAATATTCCAAGTTCCCATTCTACGTTAAGAAAAGGAATCTTTAAGACTGTGGTAAGTCCGCCTTTCCACACCATAAAGAATAAATAAAGTGCGGCAACAACAAGCTGAAGCAAGTACTTCTGGCCTGCCGACAGTCCTTCGTTCTGCTTCTTAAAAAATTTCGCATAGTCGTCTATAAAGCCTATAGCTCCGCACAAAAAAGCAAATACAAAGGTTATACATACACGCCATACGTTCATATCTGCATTGCCGAGTGTTGCCCAAATAATTATGGCAACAAACACAATAACAGCCGCAAATATAAATCCGAGTCCTCCCATCGTAGGAGTTCCCTCTTTTGATTTATGCCAACGGGGACCTATTTCAAGTATTTTTTGCTCCATCTTTATACTCTTTAAAATCGGTATAAGAATTCTCTCAGCCAATACCGTCAATGCAAGCGACGCTATCAACGCTATTACAAAATACAAATACATTTTTATGTCCCCCCTTATTTTACAAGATATTCAATAACCTTTTCGAGAGCAACAGCTCTGCTCGCCTTGAACAGCACAATGTCTCCCGCTTTAAGCTCATTCTTC
This sequence comes from Eubacteriales bacterium, assembly GCA_045587445.1. Lineage (GTDB taxonomy): Bacteria > Bacillota > Clostridia > Oscillospirales > CAG-272 > RGIG1995. The sequence continues at coordinate 11,278 of JAZNCH010000026.1, forward strand.
AACATTTCAGCCAATCCCTCGGGCTCGTTAATCTTGTTATATCCAACTATCGCAGATTCGTCGAGTCCCTCTTCCAAAGCACCTACCGCAATTTCAAGAGCAGATTCACCGTAAGTATAAAGACGGTCAATCTTCAGTTCTGCGGCATATCTTCCTACAGACTTATGAAGCTCGTCGGAAGTGTTTCCAAGCTCTCTCATTTCACCTAAAACAGCAACGGTTCTTCTTTCTTTGCCAAGTTCAGCCAAAACCGAAAGTGAGGCTTTCATTGATTCGGGACTTGCATTATAGCAATCCTCAATAATTGTATAATCGTTATTATCATATATCTTTTGACGCATTCCCGACGGCATGTAATTCATAAGACCGCGTCTGATTTCATCATCTGAAAGACCTGCAGTTCTACCGACAGCAAATGCCGCCATAGCGTTATAAACGTTATGCTGTCCTATCGTCGGAATTTCGATATCTGTTATCTCTTCTGTCTTGTAGCGCATATTAAAAACAGTTTTCTTTTCCAAAACGCGAATATTCTTACCGAAAATATCCGCCTGTTCATTCTTTATACCAAATGACAAATTGCGGGGAAAGCTCTCTCTCTTATCCCAAAGCAACGGTTCGTCGCCGTTGTAAACCAAAGTTCCGTCAGGCTTTAAGCCTTCGATTATTTCAAGCTTTGCTTTCGCAATATTCTCTCTGTTCCCAAGTGCTTCAAGATGCGCCGTACCTATATTCGTAATAACCGCAGCATCTGGGTGTGCAATATTGGTAAGCTGGGATATTTCTCCAAGTGCACTCATTCCCATTTCCGCAACAACTGCCTTATGTAAGCTGCTTAACGCCGCAAGGGTTAAGCTTATGCCATATACGGTATTAAAGTTACCGCCAGATTTGTGAGTAGGAAATCTTTCGGCAAGAACGTACGAAATAAATTCTTTCGTGGTAGTCTTTCCAACGCTTCCCGTAACACCTACGGTAAAGGGGTTATATTTTTCACGGCAAGCGGTAGCAATATCTGATATAGCCTTTATGGTATCTTCAACCAAAATATAGTTACCTGTAAAGCCCTCGGGGATTCTTTCGCACATAACACATACAGCACCGTTTTTAACAGCACTGTCAATATATTTATGTCCGTCGGTATTCTCTCCCTTAACAGCCACGAAGAGAGTTTTTTCTCCCACTTCGCGCGAGTCAATGGATATTTCTCCTATTTCAATATCGGAATTGGTTTTCCCAAAGCACAGCTCCGCCAATATTCTACTGTCAAACTTTTCAGATAATCCGATAATCATTTCCCTTTTAACCTCTTACAAACCGCTTCGGCGGCTATTTCTTTTTCGTTAAAATATCTTTTCCCGAGACTGTCTATCTCGTAATTTTCATGCCCTTTGCCCGCCAACAGAATTATATCGTTTTCTCTTGCATTCATTATGGCAAATTCAATAGCCTCCCGTCTGTTTTCTATTACAGCGTGAGGTCTTTCTTTATCTATGCCTTTCATTATTTCGTCTATTATAAGGGCAGCATCTTCCGAACGGCTGTTGTCCGACGTTACAATAACAAAATCTGCAAGACGTGAAGCTATCTGTCCCATAATACGTCTCTTTGACCTGTCTCTGTCGCCTCCGCACCCAAAAAGAACAGTTATCTTTTGTTCTTCTCTCTTAAAATCACGTATACAACAAAGAACCTTTTCCAAAGCGTCGGGGGAATGTGCATAATCAATATACACAGAAAACGGAACGTCTTTAAAATTCAGCTTTTCGAGTCTTCCCAAAACGGTTTTCACCGATAAAATACCCTCTTTAATTATATCGGCATCCAAACCGTCTATATAAGCTAACGCACTTGCTGACAAGGTATTATACACGTTAAATTTACCGCTTAAATATGATTTTATACGTATATCCTCTTTCGGCGTAACAAGCGTATATTCAAATCCGTCGGTTCCTTTTGGTACGTAATCCTTTACATAAAAATGAGCATTTGAGTCAAAGAATGAATAAGTATATATTCTTCCCTTTGAAAGACTTGACACCTTTTTAAAATAAGAATCGTCATAATTATACAATCCGCAATCGGCGTTTTTAAAAAGCTTTGCCTTTGCTATTGCATATTCATCCATATCTCTATGGAAATCAAGGTGCTCGGGAGTTAGATTCGTAAAAATACCGTAATCAAACCTTACACCGTCAAGCTTGTCAAGAAAAAGCGAATGCGACGATGCCTCCATAACAACTCTTTCAAAACCACAGTCAAAAGAATCCTTCAAAATCTTGAAAAAATCTTCGGGGTCGGGAGTCGTTAAGTTTCCGTCAAGCGTACCTAACGTCTTCACCTTTTGCCCTGATTTTGAATATATTTCGGAAAGCAATCGGCAGGTCGAGGTTTTTCCATTTGTTCCGGTAACCCCCACAAGTTTTAATGCTCTTTCGGGGTTTCCATACGATTTGGCACACATACGCGCTAAAATTGCCCTTGTATTCTCTACCTTTATATAAGGCAATTCAGACACAACAACGGAATCGGTTACGTTTTCGACAACAAGCAATACAGCCCCGTTTTGCTTCGCCGACACGGCAAAGCTGTGTCCGTCGTTATGCATACCGTTTATGCATACAAATATAAAGCCATTTTCAACCTCGTGAAGTCTTGAGGTTACACCTCTTATTTCAAGGTCGAAATGCGTAACGTTTGTCTGTAATACTTCAATATTTTCAAGATAATTATACAGTTTCAAGCTCTATAGCCTCCCGAATGTTTAATTAAAAATATTATTTAAACATCCGTTTGACTAAAGTCTTTTTATTAATCCGTACCGTCTGTATGTCTCAACTGAATGGTTATCAAAGTACCTTTAGGCACCAAAGTATCCGCCTCAAGAGACTGATTTACTACTACTGCGCCAACACCTTGGTCAAAGTTCAATGCACCGTCAACTTTAATATTAAAGCCTGCATTTGTGAGTGTTCTGTTTGCTACAGATGCCGTCATTCCTATAACGTTCGGAACTTTGATTTGAGTACTCTGCTCAGGAGTCGCACTTCCGAGGAAGAATATAATCTTGCCGGTACTCATAAGTACCGAGCTTCCGCCTGAAGGCACTTGCGATACAATAGTCGGTCCTTCTCCAACAAATTCATATTCAAGCTGCTGATTTCTTACGTTCAAAATAGCTTTTTCTACATCCCAACCTGTGTAATCCCAAACCTGAACATGTGCGCGTTTTTCTTCCTCTTCATCAAGATTACTTTCTATACCCATATAAGGCAATACCTCTTCAAGAAGCTCTGATATATAAGGCGCTGCTACAACGCTTCCGTAAATATTATTTCCGAGAGGTTCATCGCAAACTATCAAAACTGCTATCTGAGGGTCGTCTGCGGGAGCATACGCAACGCATGAACCAACGTACAAATATGATTCTCCTGCTTCATTGAGTATATCTCTCTTCTGGGACGTTCCCGTCTTTGCGGCAACTTTATAACCTAAAACGTATGCATTCTTTGCACCGCCGTTTCCCGATACACCCTCTTCAAGTATGTTCGTAATATACTCGGCAGTACTCTTGCTTATAACCTGTCTCTTTACGTTTGTTTCATACGATTCGACAATATTTCCGTCGGAATCCAAAACCTTATCAAGCACATGGGGCGTTACCAAATTACCGCCGTTTGCAACCGAAGCAATCGCTGTAAGCTGTTGAATAGGCGAAGTCTTAAACGTCTGACCGAATGAATATACCGACAATTCAACGTTATTAAGTCCGCTTCTGGGAGCAAAAATACCACCTGCTTCACCGCGCAGGTCTATTCCTGTTTTTCCCGTATATCCATACGAGGTAAAATAATCGTAAAATCTATCCGAACCTATTCTGTGGCTTACCGTAACTAAAGTAGGGTTGCAAGACTGCTGAAGCATCTCGGAGAAAACACGTGTTCCGTGTCCTGTTGTCTTGTGGCAGTGAATAGGCTTGGGGTATCCGTCAACTCTTATATATCCTATGCACGTAAACTGCTCTAACGGGTCTATTAACTGTTCTTCAATAGCCATAGAAGCCGTTATTATCTTAAAAGTAGAACCCGGCTCATACAACCACGAAACCGCTTTATTGTTCCAAGATGAAA
>JAZNCH010000027.1:0-33944 GCA_045587445.1 Eubacteriales bacterium
TATCGTAACTTTAATCGCTTTCGTAATCGTATCTTACATATCTTTTCTCTCAAAAAAATACAAGCAGCTACATCTTAATGTAACTGCTCGCATTTCTCATTTTAATTTTTTCTTTACCCCAACTATTGACATAGAACCAAAGAAAGTAGGTTAGAAATTGTATTCTTTGTAGTAACGGTCCATATCGACGATTACGCCTTCGTTTCTTGAAACCTCTGCGGCAAAAGCAAGGAAATGATTGCGAACAGAAACATCAATATCGGCGGCACGATAGCCTTGATAGTCTCCGCGAAGGAACTGATGCAATTCCTGAACCAATCCCTGATCTCCGCCTCCGTGGCCACCGTTAATAGATTCCTCGGTTTTAACGACGGGAATCTTCTCAATCTTATCAGAGCCAAAGCGATACAATTGAATCTCCGTAGCGGCAGCGTGAGCATAAAGCTCACCTTTAGTTCCGTAAATACGGATATAGCGACCACCTTTGTTAAAGGCGTTTACTGTTAAATTTGCGGTTGCACCGCCCTCAAATTCCATATTGACTACCTGATGATCGGCTACGTCGTTGTTGGCATGGTATACACACAGACCGTAATCGGTATTACGGAGTGCCTCTATAACAGCTTCGTCGCTGGGCTCATACTCATCGGTAAAGCCACGCGTAATGATACGGCGGCGGGGATTTGTCTTAAAATCTACGTAGTGCTTAATGCAGTTATATGGACAGGTTTCGCCGGCGGGACAGTTTCCGTCAGAGCAACGAATAGGAGCCCCCTCAGGTGCATTTTTTTCTGTAAAATGAGTTAAAGAGCCGAATGAGGAGATTTTTTTACAGGGTTTATCTACAATCCATTGAATCATATCTAAATCATGGCTGGATTTAGCTAACAGCATCGGTGCGGATTCAGCCTCATCATGCCAGTTTCCGCGAACGTAGCTGTGGCTGAAGTGTACGTTTCCAATACCTTCGACTTGGTCTATGGAAACAACTTCACCAATGGCACCGCTCATTACTAATTCTTTTACCTGACAGAAGAATGGAGCATAGCGCAATACGTGTCCGACTAATACCTTCGTTCCTTTTTTACGTGCGGCAGCAGCAATATCTGCGCATTCCTTGGCTGTGGGAGCAACAGGCTTTTCTAAGAGAAGGTCATACCCCTTTTCAATGGCGATTAACGCGGGTTCGTAGTGCATATTGTCGACTGTGGCAATAACGGCAACGTCCGCCATTTTGGGCTCAGCCAAAATATCTTTCCAGCTTACATAACAACGTTCTTCGGGAATGCCAAATTTTTCGTGAAAATGTTTTCTTCTTGCTTCCTCGGGGTCTGCCATACCTACGAGCTCGTAATGCTCGGGATGTTCGTCCATTAAACCTGCATAGCGGTTTCCTCGGTTTCCTGCACCGATTACGATAACACTAATTTTTTTCATAAAATTACCTTCTTTCACATTATTACTATCTTGACATTTCGCTAATTTTATTTTATAGTATTTTTAGAGAAAATCAAGAGGTTATCTTGATGAACAATAACACAATCTTGCTATTTTAGGTGTATTATGATTTCTTCACGTTACGAAACACACAATATTAAAAATGCTGTTTTGCCTTTTATATTTCACCCGTCATTCAAAATGAGTCGGCAGATAAAAAACCCAAATTGGCATAAAAACCTTGAATTTCTTCAGTGCATTGACGGAGAAGGGTTTGTTCGATGTGATACGAGGGTGGTGCCATTGCGGAAAAATTGTCTGGTTACAGTCGATTCCGATGTTTTGCATTCCATTGGAACAGAATCGGAACTGGAATACCGTTGTTTGATTTTGGATAATGATTTTCTTAAATTAAACGGAATTCCTGCTGACGAGCTGTCTTTCTGTCCGTTTTCGGATTCTCCGGATTTGGTTAACCAATTTAATGAAGTTTGTAAAGCATTTCTTGAGCTGAAACCTGAAGATTTTAAATCTGTTGCTTATTTAAGAAGCGAGGTTATGAGGCTTTGCGTTACTTTGTGTGAATTCAGCACTAAAAGAGCACCATCGCCCGAGGAGAATAATTACGTTAAGGAAGCTATTTATTATATTAGACAACACTTGGCCGAGCCAATTTCGTTGGAACAGCTTTCTTTGAACGTTGGTGTAAGCAAATTTCACTTGGCTCGCCAATTTAAGAAATATACAGGCGATTCTATTATTCAGACGATAAACCGAATGAGATGTGCCGAGGCACAACGTATGTTAGAGCAGGGAATGAGTGTATCTGCCGTAGCTGATGCATGCGGATTTACTAATCGTTCATATTTTTCAAAAACCTTTCGTTCGATTATGGGAAAACTTCCCTCGCAAGTGTAAAAGTATAATAATTATAAAAAATGGACACATCATAATGGAAAAACTCCAAAATGATGTGTCCGACTTTTTTTGTAAATATGAAATTAATTAGTTTAAACAAATTGACAAACGTTGAGGATACAATTGAAAAATAAGCTCCAATTTAGGGAGTTCATTATAATCTTTATACAAAACCGACTTAAATAAAGTATATGTAAAATTAACTTCAAGCCAGTCCCCAGCCTTAACGACAGGAAACAAGTTTTCAAGTCCACCATTCATCGCAGTAAATGTTGAGGTATCTATACCGTTAGAATATGTCTTTGAACTAATTGTAGTATTGTACAAAGGCATGGTAACATCTTTTTCTCCAATATTTGATACCAGCACTTTTACACATATAAAAATTAAATCATCGGTATTATAATATGACTCATATTCTGTATAATCAATATTATAATCAAATTTAGTTTTTAACTCATCGAAACAGTAATAATCATATTCTATCCCTTTAATCGTAATGTCACCATATGAAATATCTTCACCGATTTTTAATTTAACATATTCAGCTTTAGGGTATGTTTTATTAATTTTTATGTAATTTATGCCCCAAATGCATATAAAAAGGGCGAGTAACCCTAATGATATAATTTTAAGTATAGTTTTTCTTTTATTCATTATTATTACCTTTGTATAATCTTTCCACACCGCTTATTTTTCCATCTTCCAATGAAATAATATAATCCGACATTTCCTCTAAATCAATAGAATCATGACAAGAAATAATTATCAAAGCTCCACGTTTCTTTTCTTTTTTTAGCAACTCCTTGACAAGCACAACACCGGATGCATCAAGTGCATTTAAAGGTTCGTCCAAAATAATCAAATCCGGAGATTCCATTACAGCTGCTGCAATTCCTAATTTTTGTTTCATTCCGAGCGAGTATTTTCTATAATTCCTTTTATCATTCGGATTCAAACCAACACTGCTTAATGTCTCGTTTATTTTATTAGCATCAATTATATTCTTAATAGATGCTAACAATTCAAGATTTTCTTTTGCGGTATAATTATTTATAAATGATGGATTCTCTATTAATATACCAACGCTTTCAGGAAAGGATATATCTTTTCCTATTGTTTTATTATCTATTATAACAGAACCGAGAGTTGGATATATTAATCCGCAAATTGCTCTCATTAACATAGTTTTTCCGCTTCCATTTATACCTTTAAGTCCATAAATATAACCGCTTTTTAACTCCAAATTAATCTTATCTAAAATTACACTCTTTTTTATGATTTTTGTATAGTTTTCAATTTTAATAATCATTACTTTCTCCTATTTTTTTTGAATAATATCATATTTATGAAACGATATTATTAACAACACTATTAATGCTAAACAAACACACACTAAACCTATAAAACAATTTGTCTGTACCATTCCCTTTTCACATATTCGCCAGTTTCTCAAAAACATTGAATAATTTCCAATTAGCATATAAGACTTCCAGTATGCTGATGCAATCATATAAACTGATATAACTATAAAACTATATATAGGCTTTATATAAATAGTTAAAAACACCTGAAAAATTGATATTACTATTGATGTAAAAACAGGTAACAGAATAAGCCCCGATATAAGCTCAGGCAGTGAATATAATGAAGGATTTATACCGTAAAATATTTCCCAAATATTTTGGGAAATATTTAGGTGTATATTTTCCGAGAATAAACCGAATAAAAAACAAACAAAAGTTTCTAACAAGTAAACAAATAAAACACAGAAAATACAATATACAATTTTTCCAAATATCCAAATTTTTCTTTGAGATGAACGTATTATCATTTGTGTTCCTATAGTATGAAGATCTTTAATTACATAATCACCTATTATATACGCTAATAACAAATTTACAGATAGCCAAGCAAATGGAATTTGAAAAGGTATCTCACTGTTTGGAATATATTCTCTCATTCCTTCGGAAAAATATAATATATATTCTACCATTCCTGGATTTGAATTAATATAACCTAATTTCTCCAATGTATTTATTTCTCTGTTACAGAACAAACATATTACACAAAAAAATAATAATATAAGCACAAATTTCTTGCGGTTGTATATAAATCCCTGAACAATATCATGCTTAATCTGTAACGTATATATTTTTATGTGTTTTATTATATTAGCATTCATGGAAAAATTCCTTTGATTTACACAATAAAAGTGTTATAAGAGATATAGAGAAAAGTATAACAATAGGAACAAAGTATTGCATAACGGGATAATTATATTTAATCCAACTTTCTGTAAAATCTAATCTCCTAAAAACAACTGAAATTCCTACTGTGTCGCACATAACACATGTTAAACAACCAATAAATCCCGGTATAACAGTTTTAGTTATCCACCGTATTGAACAAAAGAACATATTAATTGTAAGGAGCCCTATGAAGGCTGAAATCATAAACTTTAAACAAACTTCCATTAAACCCACATCATTTGTATGCCATGTTCGAATGTAATAATATGAATCCGTACTTCCCCAATTAATCACTTCTTTGCAAGTGATTAACCCAACAACTATAATAATCATTTCAAAAGCAGTAATTGTTATAAATGTTTTCTTTACTATTTCTACTAATTGGAAAAAATAATATTTTTCTTTGCTTTTATACCTAATTATTGCATTTATCCTCATATTATCAACAATTGGAAAAACAATTAGAAGTGAAGCAGAACCAATAAGTAAACCTATTATTTTTGGGTCAAGACAAAATATTAAATAATCGGCAACGCAAAGCACTATTCCAAAAGCAGAATAACTCTGTTTCATATACAACAGAAATATAATTAAACATATAACCACACTACACAACAGCACTGTTTGTAAACCACGTTTACATAGTCTCATCCCTTACCCCCCATAAAAACAAAAAGAAGGATACTATTAAAAGAATCAATACTTCAACGAATATAATTCCAATACTTATTGAAGATGCACTTTGAAAAGGATCAAGAAAATGAAATGGAGCGTATTTTTTAAACTCAACAGATGAACATATTGTATATAAAAAAAGATGCATTACAAACGGAATTATTACAATTGAAAATGAATTATCTAACCATATACCAATACAAGTTGAAAAACAAGATACAGCACCACAAAAAACAAATATTATAAGTAAGTACGCAAACACATATATATACGGGTGAGAATAAAATAACTCCGCAAACATAGAATCTGTCCTAACAGCAAAGATACCGGTTGATACTTCCGGAATAAGCGATGGAAGTGTCGCCGAAGTTAGTATGAGATTAGATATGAACGGTAGAACCGAAACAAGACCGCCAATAATAAAATTCACAAAACATTTTGCAGAATAATAATTAACTTTTGGTGCTCGTATAAAATAATTTTTTATAATTCCATCCTTCTTATCATTAAAAGCCGATACACTCCAAGGAACAACGCAAAGAATAGGAAGAATCATAAACAGTAGAAAGTGTTGTATTGAAACCGCCTCACCTCCAATCCATTTTGAAAAAACAGTGTGTGGCATAATTGTGCCTAAACCAACTTTTTTATATGTATCTATAAATCTTAACATCGGGACAACCATCATAAAGTACTGTGTAATACTTATTAACTGTCCTATTACTATGGAAACCCATAATCCCCAACTTTTAACTACACGCTTAAATTCAATTTTTAAAAAAGCTTTCATTTAAAATACTCCTTATCAATTTTTATTTCGTGCAGTCGGTCATTTTCATCTATTACAAATGATCCATCGTTATTTATTAGAATATACAAATTATCATATTTTAAAACTTCATCTTTGTTTATTACTAAGATTAGTGTTGAATCTATTTGTTCGTCAGGATTAAAAATATAGTGATATATTTCACTTGGTTTATCAGATGCTTGACCTTGCTGAGTAAAGTAAACTATTTCAATCAAAGGCCACATTATACAATCGTTTAATGTAAATACAGCATTAAATGAATTTACAAGGTATTCATACTTAATCCCTGTAAGATTTTTTATAGAAGTATCAATTACTAAATAACAGTAATCCTCTTTCAGCACACCGTATGTATCAAATTTTCTATCGGAAAATCTTACTCTTTCTTTTTCAATACCTTCAGGCAACTTATCAGAAAAGTAGTAGTTATTTATTGTAAATTTAATTTCCTTTGTTGGTAAAACTATTGGAAATACGGAATCTAAAATCCCATTATTTTTTTTAGTATTTACCTGCTCTTGTACTATTTCTTGCTCGCGCTGTTCCTCGCGCTTTATGGCATCACCTATATTATTTGTTGTACTCTGTTTTGTACCAAACAAATTATTAACTTGCTCGGAAAGCAAGGAATAATTGTCTATTATAAAATAAGCAACCAAAAAAATAACAGAAATCACAAGTAATGTTACAATAAGCTTTTTTTTCATTTTAATCTCCTCGAACTCCCTCAATTACGGCATTACCAATATATAATCGCGCATATGTGTGCTGAAATTGCACACATATGTGCGATAGTTCTACTGATTTTTATTTAATAAAATCAGATGCCGGAAGAACCCCTGCTTCCCAAACACTGTCGGGACTCCACACACCACTTGCAACTGTTCCGTTGTTATAGGTCGTGGCAAAAACTGCGGCAATATCATATCCACATTCGTATGCGTAATTATACATAAATCTTGCGTTACCCTGTACGAAATGATAATGATAGCCAAATGATACATCAACAGCACACGCATTTCGAGGACCACTATAAACACGAGCCTCATAACTACCGGTTGCGTTTATACACTTCATGTAAACAGATGAATCGTCCTCTTTGTCTCTAAAAGGAGTTTTAAAATTATCTCCTCCGGTTAACTCATAAGAAAAAGGGCTATCAATATTGTTTTTTGCACCTACATTAATTGATACTATTGATATAATCATCGTAAGTAGCATCGCAAAAACACACATTTTTACAATTTTGTTTGTTTTAGTCATAATCTGACTCTCCTTTTTTTAATTTTTCATCATTTGTTTTTTAGTGGATTCCATATTCAAGCTTGAAAACAGAAGAAGACATGATGGAGCTTTATCTGTTGTATAAGTAATGAGCTTATATTTGTAAAATAGCGGAATTCTTAAAAAAATTATTAATTTTTTTAATATTTGACAAAATAATCGATGCTTTATTTATTTTACCGACAAAAATCCCCACCATAATTATGGTGGGGCGCACTGTTAAATATTTATAAACTTATCCGTGACAATCTGCTATTCTATAAGAATCAACAAGCTCCTTTGTCATATAGTCACACGAGGCTCTAGTACAGTATTCAACCTTATAATTTTTTTCCAAACACTTTGGAGATGATGAATATGCATTATGAGTTATTTCTGTTGTAGTTGTAGTTGCCAATTTATGTCCAAAAATACACAATATTCCGCGAGGAGAAATGTTATTGGTTTCGTTTTCATCGACATTTGATATAAAGTGTGCTATAGATTGCTTTTTTTTCTGATCTATGTCTTCACCGGAAACATACACCTCCTTGTTGTTTTCAAAGAAAAATGTACTCGTATTTGTATTTGCAGCAGAGCTTTTTATTGTCGCTCCCCCAAAAATTAAGCATAATGCCATAATAAAAGAAACTGTTTTTTTCATTGTTATTTTTCCTCCATATTTTTAATCATTGTTGTTAAGATGTCGTATGATGATGATATGACTACATAATAATTGTCCCCGTATATAAATGTCGCTTGATATACATTATCGTATTCATGATAAACCACATCATAATTTCCAATTATTTTATGTTCAGCTTCGACATTACTCAAATCACCAAAATAGGGCGTTTTAATTTTAATTCTCTGAGTAAAATTATCGTGTGTTATAAACATAGAAATATTTTTATGTTCTCCATAATCTTCTTCAAGGATTTTATCTACTACATAACTATTGGGAAGATTATACGGTAAAAGAAGATCACAATCCCCTACATTATCCAGAAATTCTTCCAGTGACTTATATTCGTTCACATCTTCTGTAATAATAATATCAACATTCCCATGTCTATACCAAACTTTTTGCACCAATTGCATATAGACTTCTTTTGTTATGCTTGCAATACTATAACCCTTAGCATATACTACAATACTTCCGATAGCTAATATTAAAATAATTGCAACAATTGGAATGACTTGTCTTAGTTTAACAAATTTACTTTTTTTAGAAATTTTTTTACTCTTATCTGTTATTTTACTAAAATATTTATCTGTTATTTTTTCAGCAAAACTATCCAATTGCTCGATATCAACTTTTTTTAATGATAGTATTGAATCGATAGCCTCATCAATTAAATCTAAATCCCTCTCTTCAATCGGCAACGATTCCTCATTGATAATTATAGATTCAATGGCTTTTATTAATTCTTCATCATTTGATATCGGGGCGGTTTTTTCAAATTGCAAAAGTTTCTTCTCTAACTTCGAACTCATAAAAAATAACTCCTTTGTTTTATGTCATATCAATCACCTCATAATAAGTAATGAGGTGAAATATTAAAAATAGCGGGATTAAAAAAATTAATCAAATATTTTTTTTACTTCAACTCTGATAATTTTTTCAATTTTGTCTATTCGCAAACGCAATGAAGAATATGGTATTCCTGTCAATTCTGATGTTTCAACAAGTGTTTTCTTTTCTATGTAACGATAAACAAATATTTGTTTATATTCATTAGGCATATTATCCTGTATTTTTTCAAGGTATCGCAACTCATTCATTTCATCATTGTTGAAATAATCATCATATTGTTTCATATAATCAAGCTTATTATTCTCAACCGCCTCTTCAAAAGATTCATTATGAGTATAATATCGATTATAAGTATTAAGGTTATGCATTATACATCGATCTGCAACCCGGTATAAGTATGCTCTGATATTTCCGTTAAGATCAAGTGTGTCCCATTTTTGATATAAAACATAAAGAATATCATCCAATGTTTCTTCGGTCAAAGTCAAATTTTGTGACAGTCTATAATAGCAATACTTAAAAAGTGGTTTTCTATACAATTTGACAATTTTCTCATATTGATTTTTATCAACCATTATTATCCCCTTTTATTAATTTTACCATAACATGAAGCGACTTTTTAACTTATTCTCTTAATCGATAATATAGCATTATATACTGATTGTCAAGTCCGTATAATAAAATTATTGGACACATCAGGATTTAAAACTCCAAAAGATGTGTCCGACTTTTTTGTTATTTAACCATTTGTAATTTTTTTATAGGACTTCAACTATTAGTTTTAACTTGTATTTTATTATTTCACTTCAAATTTGAGACCATATTCTTCATATCTAATTAGCTGTTTATGGGCAAATGAGCCATCAGATACAATTAACACAGTAGGTAACTCATCGAAATTGACACGACTTTGAGCATTATGTTTATAATAATGTATTACGTTTGAGCTACCTATCGGCGAAGTAAATTTAATCATATATCCAATATTTCCTTGGGGGTGTTTATAAGTTCCAATATTGATTTTAGTATTATCAGGGATTTCCAATTTTGTAAGCGAATCGCAAGAAGCAAATGCGTTTGCGTCAAGGTATTTAAGGCTTGTTGGCAATTTGATGTTATTAAGCTTCTTGCATTCCTTAAAAGCACTGTTTCCTACGAACTCTAATGAATTGGAAAAAATAACGGTTTCAAGGCAGGAGCATTTTTCAAACGCACTGTCAAGTATTACTTTTACTGAATCAGGAATATTGATATAAGTCATATCATATTCTGCAAAGGCATTCTTGCCAATTTGTGTAACGGGACGATCGTTAATTTTTGAAGGAATGTATACTTTTAAATCGTAACCTTTATATCCTGTAATAATAGCTTCTCCGTTTTTTAGTTCAAATTCAAAATCTTCGATAGGACTTGTTTTGTTGCCGCAAGCGGATAAAACAAAGCTTAAAAAAATAAAAGTGATTAATAACATTTTTTTCATAATATACCTCCAAGTATAAATTAGTACAGAAATTATATCACAAAATGAGATATATATCAATATCACGTATTGTGATTTCATATAATATAAATGAAAAATATACGTATGGAGTATTATATGAGATTAAAAGCATTACGCGAAGATTTGGATATAAAGCAGAAGACGATTGCTGAATTTTTGCATATAAAACAGAACACGTATTCGCAATATGAGAACGGACAAAGACAGATACCAATAGATATGCTTGTTTTACTTGCGGAGTATTATAACACTTCAACGGACTATATTCTAGGCTTAACAGAAGAAAAAAAGCCATATCCAAAATCAAAATAAAAGGATACATTATAACGGTAAAACCCTAAAATGATGTGTCTTTTTATGTGTGATGAAGATGGAAGAGAAAAAACTTGAAAGAAAACCTACGAGAATAAAGAATTACGATTACAGCTCTGCCGGTGCATACTTTATAACGATATGTACAAAAAATCGAGCAAAGATTTTATCTGACGTCGCCCCCTACAAGACAACATTCGTCTGTGTCAAGATATGTTTCTACATTTAAAAGGTTTTGTAACAAGGAATACGGAGAAAATATATGTCAAGAATCTTTTTTTGACCATATTATCAGAAGTAACGAAGACTATGAAGAACATTTAAAATACATTCACGAAAATCCGATAAAACGGTATTACAAAAATAAATAAAATTGGACACATCATAGAGGAAAACTCCAAAAAGATGTGTCCAACTTTTTTGTTATTTAATTTGTAGAAAGTTCTTTGCCAAGCTTTCTTCGAAAGAAAGCGGAAAAAAGAAAAAGGGTTTGCACCGACTTTAAAAAGTGGAACAAACCCATTATTTCAAGGTTTCTTTGCCTACTTTCTTTCCTTAAAAGAAAGTAGGTTAAATACTTACTTATTTGCTTCTTCGATAGCAACTGCAACAGCAACAGTCATATTTAACCTGCTGGTTGTTACCTGCACCGATGAGACCCATCATTTCAACGCATATTGAAATTGAACAGCGCCTTTTAACGAATCAGCCTTGCTTAAAGCCTTATAAAATCTTACTTTTTGCATCGCCGGCATACAAAACCAAATTAACTGAACACATCGTTTTGAGTTTTACTGACTACATTATAACGTGTTTTGTTTGATTTGTAAGCGGTAATGTTTAATAGTTTGACTCTTTTTTATTATCTTCAAGTGCGATTTATTAAATATATTTCAGTTTTTATTATCATAATTTTTATTAATTTTTAAAAGTGAAAAAAACTCGTTTTTTATGTTAATTATTTCATTAAATGTATTTTCGGAACATTTTAATCGTATCTAAAGAAACTAGATAGAGATAAGTTACTTTTAAGCATATTAGCAAAAATAAGAATAGTAAATTCCGGGGAGAGATTTTTATTTAATTGTTGTATAATGCTGATTAGCACTAAAAAGGATTTACTTTCGTGCTAAAAAAGTGTATAATCAGAGAGGAGCTACTAAATGAGAGTATATAAGGACCAATTTATTAAAGGAAATAGTGTCAACTGGAAAAATTGGCAAGCAATCTTCGACGAAAAAGTATGTGATGAATGTTATGATATTCATGGCACGATTTATCCCCTGGATGCAATTATCAAGCGTTTGCATTTGTTTGACAGATGTAATCTGGTTCCTATGAGAACAAAAAAGAACGGAACTGCAACAAAAGACGGAGTCAGCGGCGTGGACTCGTATTTGAAGAAGGTCGGTGTTTTGCCGCCAAACTATATTTCAAAAAAAGAGGCAGTTGTTAAAGGGTGGGTAAAGAAAAAAGGTAATTTATCCGATGTCTTGCCGGGGAAAATAATTGGTGGCGAAATATATCGAAACGATAATTCCAGACTTCCCCAAGAAGATGGACGCATTTGGTATGAGGCAGACCTTGAATATGAATCGGGCTATAGAAGTACTGATAGAATAGTCTATTCATCCGATGGACTAGTTTTTTTGACTTATGACCATTACAAAACATTTTACGAGGTGATATGAAATGAACGAAGAAAAAATTGAATATGAGTACTATACAGTTGATTTTGATGGTGTAAACTCAAGATACACTATGTACGATAAAATAAAGAATGGACTTGATTTTCCTGATTACTTTGGTTGTAACCTTGATGCAATATGGGATTGTCTCACCGATATGGTATATCACGGAGTTACAATTACGCTTGATAACTTTGATAAAATGGAAAAGTATGACGAAAAAATGGCATTGAAATTGCTTAAGCTGTTTAAGGATTCAAAATATTATTATGATGATAGATATATCAATACCTACAAAATCTATGTTGTCAGAAATGGCGAAAAGACAGAACTGATTTAATTCCCTTTGACACATGTATAACATAATCAGTATAAGAATCTTTGTTTGTAATGATTTATAGCCCCTTGTCTTATATTTCTTTACCGGCAGTATTCAAGATACATATTGCAGCCTTCCTCAAATGTAATTAATAAAAATACGGACACATCATTGAAGAAAACTTCAAAATGATGTGTCCGATTTTTTTATTGAATTTTGTGCGATAAGATTTTTACAAAGTTATAAAACTTTGAAAAAGTGCTTTATTTACTTGCTTCTTCGATAGCAACTGCAACAGCAACAGTCATACCAACCATGGGGTTGTTACCTGCGCCGATGAGACCCATCATTTCAACGTGAGCGGGAACGGAGGAAGAACCTGCGAACTGTGCATCGCTGTGCATACGACCCATAGTATCAGTCATACCGTAGGAAGCGGGACCTGCAGCCATATTATCGGGGTGAAGTGTACGGCCTGTACCGCCGCCGGAAGCAACGGAGAAGTAATTTACGCCGTTTTCAACGCACCACTTCTTGTATGTTCCTGCAACGGGGTGCTGGAAACGAGTGGGGTTAGTGGAGTTACCGGTAATGGAAACGCCAACGTTTTCTTTTCTCATAATAGCAACGCCTTCGGGAACGTTGTCAGCGCCGTAGCACTTAACCTTAGCTCTGGGGCCGTTGGAGAAGGGAACTTCTCTAACAACGGAAACTTCCTCAGTAGCGGGGTCAAACTTTGTCTCTACGTATGTGAAGCCGTTGATTCTGGAAATAATATATGCAGCGTCTTTGCCGAGACCGTTAAGGATAACGCGGAGGTCTTTTGAACGAACCTTGTTAGCGTTAAGAGCGATCTTAATAGCACCTTCAGCAGCAGCGAAGGATTCGTGTCCTGCGAGGAAGCAGAAGCATTCTGTTTCTTCGGAAAGAAGCATTTTCCCGAGGTTACCGTGACCGAGACCAACCTTACGGTTTTCAGCAACGGAACCGGGGATACAGAAAGCCTGGAGACCGATACCGATAGCGGCAGCAGCGTCAGCAGCCTTTGTGCAACCCTTCTTAATAGCGATAGCAGCACCTACAGTGTAAGCCCACTTAGCGTTTTCGAATGCGATAGGCTGAGTTTCTTCAACTATCTTATAGGGGTCAATGCCTTTAGCAGCACAGATTTCCTTACATTCGTCGATAGAGGAAATGCCGTATTCTTTAAGAGCAGCGAGGATCTTCGCCTCACGTCTTTCATAACCTTCAAAATTTGCCATTACGTTTTCCCTCCTTTATTATTCGTGTCTGGGGTCGATATACTTAACAGCGTCAGCAAAACGTCCGTAAGTACCCATAGACTGTTTGTAAGCTTCGTTGGGTTCAACACCCTTTTTGATGAGGTCGGTCATCTTGCCGAGAGAAACGAATTCGTAACCGATAACTTCGTTGTTTTCGTCAAGAGCCATTCTGGTGCAGTAACCTTCGGTCATTTCGAGGTAACGAACGCCTTTAGCCTTTGTACCGTACATTGTACCAACCATTGAACGAGCACCTTTACCGAGGTCTTCCATACCTGCGCCGATAACCAAGCCGCCTTCTGAGAAAGCAGACTGAGTTCTACCGTATACAATCTGGAGGAAGAGTTCGCGCATAGCTGTGTTAATAGCATCGCATACCAAGTCAGTGTTAAGTGCTTCGAGAAGAGTTTTGCCGGGAAGAATTTCTGCTGCCATAGCTGCTGAGTGAGTCATACCCGGGCAACCGATAGTTTCAACGAGAGCTTCCTCAATAATACCGTTTTTAACGTTAAGAGAGAGCTTACAGCCACCCTGCTGAGGAGCACACCAGCCGATACCGTGTGTATAACCGGAAATATCGGTGATCTGTTTAGACTGAACCCATTTACCTTCTTCGGGAATGGGAGCAGGACCGTGATCGCACCCCTTTGTGACACAACCCATGTGAGCAACTTCAGTACTCATGGCGTATTCACAAGAAAATTCTTTGCTCATGATTAAATCTCCTTATATAAGATGTTTTTTAAAATTCGTAAATTATTTAACGATTTCGCCGTAGCAAACACCGAAAGCGCAAGCAGCGTTAGCTTCGTCGGTATCGATGTGCATAGCGGGAGCGAACTTTTCGCTCACTCTGATAACAACGTCATCAAAAATAGTTGTTCTTTCGGAATCAATTTTAACCTTAACGATTTCCTTATCCTGAACGTTGAACTGAGCAGCAGCTTCGGGAGTAAGGTGGATGTGTCTCTTAGCGATAATAACGCCTTCGTTAAGCTCAACCTCGCCTGCGGGGCCAACGAGCTTAAGACCGGGAGTAGCTGCAACGTCGCCGCTTTCACGAACGGGAGCAGAAACGCCGAGGGTACGAGCGTCGGTGAAAGAAATTTCAACCTGAGTAGCAGGACGAGCTGGACCGAGAATGATTACGTTAGCAATTTCTTTCTTAGGACCAACGAGATTAACTCTTTCTTCGCAAGCGTACTGACCGGGCTGGCTGAGTTCCTTTTTGTTTGTGAGTGTAGCACCCTTACCGAACAATGCTTCGATGTGTTCTGCGGAAAGGTGTACGTGTCTGGCAGATGTTTCAACAAGAACTTTGTTATCCATTACTATTATCCTCCGTTTTTATAGAAAAAATTAAATTTTGAATAATTCCAATCAAAAATAATTATACTATAAAAAACCAAAATTGTAAATAGGAATAAACATTTTTTTATGTTTATTTTAAAATATGGGGGAGAAAAAATATGTCAGACATACAAAATAACGAAAATGAAAACCAAAGTGAAGCATTAGAAAAAGAAAAAGTCGAAAATTTGCAGCTTGAGAACGTAAAAATGAGTAATTCCATAACCACGACGGGCGATGGAGTTACGATACACTGTATGACGGTAATCGGGCAGATAGAGGGACATTATATATTGCCCAACGACCAAAAAGCGACTAAGTACGAACAGATAATACCGCTTTTAGTGTCTGTTGAGGAAAGCGACGAAATAGACGGATTGCTTATAATACTAAACACGGTAGGGGGAGACGTTGAAGCAGGACTTGCACTGTCGGAAATGATAGCGAGTATGAGTAAGCCGACAGTATCAATAGTCCTCGGCGGCGGACATTCGATAGGCGTACCCCTTGCAGTATCGGCGAAGAAGTCTTTTATAGTTCCGTCTGCGACAATGACCGTACACCCGGTAAGAACTACGGGGCTTGTCGTCAGCGCACCGCAGACCTATAACTATTTTAATCGTATGCAAGACAGAATATTAAAATTTATTGAAGCTCATTCGAATACGTCGGCTGACAGATTACGTGAAATGATGCTTGCAAAAGACGAACTTGCGACCGATATGGGTACGGTGCTTGAGGGCAAAGAAGCGGTTGAATGTGGACTGATTGACGAAGTCGGCGGACTCAATGAAGCAATACGCACTCTGCGCGAAATGGCAAAGAAAGATTAACCTACTTTCTTTTAAGGAAAGCCCTACTTTCTTGAAAGAAAGTAGGCAAAGAACTTTACCTCGCTTGGTTTGTGCTACTATCATTATTTGTACAAACCCAAAGGCTCCCACTTTGGGGGAGCTGTCGGCGAAGCTGACTGAGAGGGCTTCTTTTAAGGAAAGAAAGTAGGCAAAGAACTTTACCTCACTTGGTTTGTGCCACTATTTGTTATAACGTCTTAGTAAAAGTTTTTGCGGGAGTTAAAGAGGGAGCTTTTTTCAAAAAGCTCCCTCTTGTTTTTCAATTGCGTACAAATTCAAATCCCAGGCGGGAACATATTTGAATTTACGTAAATATAGTTTATAGTTTGGATTAAGTTCGTTTATAAGCAGGGGCAAATCGAAGAGGTCTTCGTTACGGTGATAAACCGAAACGAGCAGGTCGGGTGAACAATTTGTAATGGTGTTCTTACTGCCAAGAAGAGCTTGTCTTTCTGCACCCTCGACGTCGTATTTGATATAATCTGCCAAACCGTTACATATACCGTCAACGGTTTTTGCTTCAATATCTACTGTCTTTTTGGAGTTAAGCGAAAAAGGATTAGCGTTTCTGTTACCGCTTGAATCAAAGCTGAGAACCGTATTTTCATTCCAAGAAGCCGCATTTATGGGAGCTACCCTTGAATCAATTTCGGAAAATACCGACAGTTTTTTGAAGTTACGTTTATCAGGCTCCATAGCGTAAATTTTACTAATATTTTCGCATCTGTAAATTATTTCTTTTGCGGTATCGCCGTTGTAAGCTCCGCAGTCCACGCATATTTTATAGGTGTTGGGCGAGAGAATATTATTCCAAGCTTCGTCGGGAACGGTTTCAATTTCTTTAAGATAGGCGATTTTCCCCGTGAGCTTATATTTTATAACGTTGTCAAACACATTTTTTGAAATATCGTCTGCAAGTAAGTCTCTTGCTTTATCAAGGCTTTCTTTGTGTGTCAAATAGTAATCAAAATTGAAAGTGCCGTCTCCGGTTACGGGAACGTCGGGGGCGTACATTTCATACTTTTCGTCAAGCGAGTAAAACCAATCAAGAATGTTATCAAGACTCGATGCGAAAGAGAGGATTATAATAAAGCTGTTATATCTTTCTTTAATATCTCTAAAAGAAAGTACCGTTTTGCCGTGAAAAGAATGGCCTCTGACGAAGCCGTCGCTTGCGAAGAAATCGGCAACTTCAATACCGAGAGCGTTAAAACGTTCAAGAATTTTATCTGCACCGTTTCCCATACCGTACATAACGATAGGCTTATTTGTTTGTTGAAGATATTTCCAAAGGTCTTGCTTTACATTCATTTTGTTAACTCCATAATAATATGTTACTTTTATTATAAAGCTTTATTCTAATATTGTCAAAGATTTGTGAAAAAAATTGAAAATAAATATTGTAGAAAAAAAGAAAGTATGATATAATAACTTGAAAATACAAAAAGGGGAAGAAGATACTTTGAAGCCGGAAGAATTGAACGGAGCGACCTTAGCATATATAGGAGACGCGGTTCTTGAGATAATGGTACGCTGTAAGGTTATCGAAAGCGGATTTACGAACGCAGGTAAACTGAATGAACTTGCGAGAGATTTTGTAAAGGCGACTGAGCAGAGCAAAGTTATTGATAATATTATCAACCTACTTGAAGAAGATGAAATGATATTTTTTAAGAGGGGAAAAAATGCTAAGGTAAACCACCCGAAATCTGCGACGGCTGTTGAGTACAGCAGAGCGACAGGACTTGAAGCACTTTTTGCATATTTGTATATGAAGGGAAAAAAGGAACGCATCGAATATTTATTTGAGACAGCTTACAAAGAACACATTAATAAAATTTTAAATAAATAAGGAGAATAATATTATGTGGGAAAAATTCAAGAAATTTGCATTTAAGGGCAATGTAATTGATATGGCAGTCGGTGTTGTAGTCGGCGGTGCATTCGGAAAGATCGTTACATCGTTGGTAAACGACCTCATCACACCATTGATAAGTCTTTTGACAGGCGGAGCAAACTTCAGTGAGCTTTTTGTTATACTTAACGCAAAGGGTGCTGATACTGCGGCTATCAAGACTATTGAGGCTGCAAAGGAAGCAGGTTTTGCAACTCTTAATTACGGTAACTTTATTCAGACTGTAATTGATTTCTTTATCATCGCTTTGTCAATATTTATGTTTGTATCTCTTATCCAAAAGGCAAGAGATATTTCAGAAGCAAAGAAGAAAGAAGAGGAAGAAGCTGCAAAGGCGGAAGCTCCCGCAGAACCCCCCAAGCCTACTGCAGAAGAACTTCTTACAGAAATACGCGACCTTCTCAAGAAACAATAAAGCGAAACTTTTGGGAGAATACAGATGTTTAGAATTGGCGTAGATCTCGGTGGTACGAATATAGCTGTAGGTATTGTTGACAACGACAACAAAATTGTCGAAAAGGGTAGCGTTCCCACGAATGCAGGCCGTCATCCCGACGAGATTGTAAAAGATATTGCAGGATTGATAACGGAATTGCTTGAAAAGAGTGATATAATTCCTTGCAGAGTTGAGCATATAGGCATTGCATCGCCCGGCTCTATCAACCCTGTAAACGGAATTGTTTGCCGTGCAACTAATCTTGGAATGATTGACTATCCGATTATTTCAAAGCTTCGCGAGCTTTTGCCCATAAAAAGAATCAAGCTTGAAAACGACGCAAATGCGGCGGCTTTGGGAGAAGCGGTAGCGGGTTCGGGCAAGAATGTTGACAAGTTTGTTATGGTAACGCTCGGAACAGGTGTCGGCGGCGGCATAATAATTGGCGGTAAGATTTATTCGGGATTTAATTTTGCCGGCGGAGAGCTTGGACACATGGTTATCGAGCATAACGGACGTCAATGCGGTTGCGGCAGAAGAGGCTGTTGGGAGACGTACAGCTCGGCTACCGGTCTTATCAATATGACAAAGGAACATATGTTACACAACCGTAATTCTGTTATGTGGAAATTGGTTGAAAATGATATTGACAAGGTAAGCGGAAAGACCGCGTTTCAGGCGGCGGCGATGGGAGATATGACAGCCCGTGCGGTGTGTGCTGAATTTACTGACTATCTTGCTTGTGGTTTGATAAATATTATCAACATATTCCAGCCCGATATACTTAGCATTGGCGGCGGTATATCAAATGAGGGTGAGAATCTTTTGGCTCCATTGCGTGAGCTTGCAGACCGTCTTCAGTTTACAAACGCACATCCCGTAAAAACACAATTGAAAATAGCAGAGCTGAAAAATGATGCGGGCATAATCGGTGCGGCATCACTTTAAAACAATAATGGCTATACACAGTCAAATCCCGTGTATAGCCATTTTTAAATTAAAAAATTGATAACAAATAATTATTTATTGTCTTTCAGAGCAATGTCAATAAGAATAGAACCGCAAAAGACAAGCGTAAAACTCATAACGGCATATTCAAGCATGGTGTAGGCAACGGCATACAGCCATGCTTTTTCGTTTTCGGGGGTGTTGAGCAGTAAAAATAATATGTAGAGAAAAACAAGAACCATAACCGCCGAGCAGATTTTAAAAAAAGTTAGCGACACTTTAGAGAGAGTAAGATTTTTTATTTTATATATCATAATATGTATCCTTTCAAATAGAATATATGTGTACAAAAGTATTATACAGTAAGTTTTAAGGAAAATCATTAGTGGACTTTTGGGGAAAATGGAAATATTTTTCGACATTTATCGACAAAGTTGAGTATGAAAAGAAGAAAATTCAAGGAAAAAAGGATTAATTAAAAAAATGATGCGAATAATTTGAAAAAAATAAAAAATAAATAAAAACTTTGTCGAATTTGTAAGACAACATTTTCTTTACTTTTGTAGTGGCGGTGGGGTATAATTGACACCCGCGCTAAAAACATCTTCGGAGGTGCAGAATGAAGACACATATAACGGATAATAGGCGGACAGAAGTAAAAGCGAGGAATAATATAGTTCTCGATTACAGCTTGATAATAACCGATAAAAAGAATTGTGATTTATTTGAGGAAGAAAATATTTATTCGGTATTGATATTACAAATAGAAGACGGAATAACGACCGAATATGTGTTTTTGTATGATATTGCAAGAGACAAAGAAAATGCGGTTGCAATATTGGACTTATTGGTTTATAATAATGTTATGCCAACAAATGCAAAGGACGTATTGGCAGACATTTTGTAAAAAGGAATACGGAGCAGAAAATATGGATAAGAGCCGACTTGAAAGGCAGATAACAATTTTGGGAAGTAAAGCGACAGACAGGCTTATAGCTTCGTCGGTGATGATATTCGGAATAGGCGGAGTTGGAAGCTTTACGGCAGAAGCGATAGCAAGATGCGGTGTCGGTAAAATCGTTTTAGTTGATTTTGATACGGTTTCAGTTTCAAATATTAACCGTCAGCTTGTGGCAGATACGACGACGGTTGGATTGAAAAAGACAACGGTTATGGCTGACAGAATACGCAAGATAAATCCTGATTGTACGGTAGTCGAGAAGGATATTTTTGTAACTCCCGAAAATGCCGCCGATATAATATGCGGAGAAAAAGTTGACTACGTTGTAGATGCTGTAGACAACGTTTCGGCAAAAATTGCGATAATTGAATATTGCAAGAATAATGATATAAAGATAGTATCTTCTATGGGGACAGGCAATAAGCTTGACCCTATGAAGTTTACGATAGGGGATATAAATCAGACGTCTGTTTGTCCGCTTGCAAGGGTAATGCGCCGAGAGCTTAAGGCTCGTGATATAAGAAATGTTGACGTATTGTACAGCACCGAAGAACCGGTTGTAAAGGGTGAAAGAATTCCCGCATCTATTGCTTTTGTGCCGTCTGTTGCGGGACTGTTGTTGGCAAGACACGTTGTTTTGAAACTTACTGAATAATAAAAAATAATGTAAAGCTTTAAGTTTTCTCACTTAAAAAATGAAAATAATGATTTTTGTGTATAAGTTTATGAAATGCAGTCAAAAATAGCTACAGAAAAATCAAATAAAAGGTGGGAAAACCATGTATAACGCAAACAAAAGTAAATCGAATATTGCGTTATACATAGTACTGTCACTTATAATTGTGGCGGTAGTATGTATGACGGTGTTCAGTGTTGTAACAAACACAAGAAAGAAAACAGACAACCCCAAGGTAGACGAGACTGCCGCCCAAACGGCAAAACGCACCGAACCGACAGAGACAAGAAGACCCGGAGTAACACAAAATCCCGAAGATACGTATGTTGAGGGACCGGAGCAAGATGTAAATAACGTTCCCGAGGACGAGCCTTCGAAAGAGGTTGACGCTCCCGCGAAGCTTGTTTTTACAAAGCCGGTAGACGGTTATTTGTTGAAGAGCTATGATATTGATATGCCGGTTTATTCTTTGACAATGAACGATTACAGAGTTCATACCGGGATTGATATATTGGCAGATATTGGTGCTACAGTATCATGTATAGCCGAGGGAACAGTTCAAAACGTATATGATGACCCAATGATGGGGAACTGCATTTCGATAAGCCATGCAAACGGACTTGTTTCATATTATATGGGATTATCCGATGAGGTATGTGAGGGGATTGAAGAGGGTGCGCCTGTATATTGCGGACAGCCGTTGTCTTCGATAGGCGACAGTACGCTTATTGAAATAGCAGAAGAGCCTCATTTGCACTTGGAAGTGAAAAAGGACGGAAACTTTGTTAATCCTTTAGAATATATTTCTTATGAAGCATCAACTTCGGCAAATGCTATTGACGACAACTACGAAGGATAAAGAATAAGGGGCTGGGTGATTAACTCAGCCTCTATATTTTATCTTGACAACTATGCGAGAAAATGATATATTATAAATGTATAGACGTTGGAATAATATTTTTAGAACCGCAGAGACTAATTATGAAAATAGTTAGTTTTGAGGTTTTAAAAATGAACGAAGTAAATAAAATTGAAAACGGAATAAAACAAAAGACACCGCAAAATATAGTGTTCCCCCTAAAAAGCGTAAAGAAAACTGAAAGTGTTTTACTGCATTCAGAAGAAAGGGCGGATAACGACATAGAAGACGGTGTTATGTGAAAGACAATAGGAGTGAAATTATGAACCCTTGGCACGATTTTGAAAAAGAGAGAATAACCCCCGAGAAATTTTTGTGTGTAATAGAGATACCAAAGGGCGGTAAGATGAAGTACGAGCTTGACAAGAAAAGCGGTATGCTCAGACTTGACAGAGTGCTGTTTACCTCCACACACTATCCTGCGAATTACGGCTTTATTCCGCGTACATATTCACAAGATAATGACCCGCTTGACGTACTTGTACTTTGTCAAGAGCAGCTTCAGCCGATGTCGATAGTTGAATGCTATCCAATAGGCGTTTTGAAGATGCTTGACAATAACGAGATTGATGAAAAGATAATAGCGATTCCATTTGGCGACCCATCGCTCAACACTTTTCAGAATTTACCCGAATTGCCGGTACATCAGTTCCAAGAGATAAAGCATTTCTTCGAGGTGTACAAGTTCCTTGAGAATAAGGTAACCGTTGTAGAAGAGATATGCAACCGCGACGAAGCGGAAAAGATTATAAGAGACAACATACAGAGATATTCCGACAAATTCGGCGGTATTCTTTGAGAAGTATCATAGCGTAGAAAAAGTGCAAACGAAAAATGTTTGCACTTTTTTTGTGTGACTTTGTTATACTTTGCTCATTATTGTCAGCAAACTTTGATAACTGTCAACATCATGATATTTTACTTTGCTGGTAGAAAGCTCGTTGAAGAGCTTTTTTGCACAAGATATTTTTGCCTGTTCTATAGGTCTCAAATTGAGACTTTCCATTGTGCCCTTGGTCTCGGCAATGAAATAGATATGCTTTACAGCACCTTCATTGAAAGCGATTGCCCAGTCGGGAGAGTAATTACCAACCGGTGTAGGTATATGGAAGCCCTTGGGAAGTTTAGCATAAACACAAACTTCGTCGGCAGCATCCAAATCTTCGGCGAATCGTCTTTCAATACTCTTTTCAGCAGAGCCGTCGGTGAACACATAATCCTGAATTGCTTTTGTGGCGATAAAAGCTTTGTCAAAACTCTGACTGCTTTTTTCAGCGGTAAAGATATCATTATCGTAAGTATCGTTGGTCTGGTCATAGGAAATATGATCCACAATCATCGTTGCTTTCTGCTCGTTGATGAGTTTAACCACCTTGGAAATAAACTCTTCAGGGTTGAGCTTGAACATATAAATCTTATCGGCGCGGAGTCCTGACAATATTTTGGCAACGGTTTTTCGCGTGAGTACTGTGCCTTCCGCAATTTTACCAATTAGGTCATATTTCACTCTGCTGGTCTCGGCGTGCTTCAAGGTCTGTGTTCTTGTTTTTGCTGTTTTGAAACTGTCACCACGCTCAACCTCGTGCTCGTTCATTTCGCTCTTCTGCTGACCGATAGAGGTTGTATATTGTAATTGCGATACTATCAACTTGTCATCAATATGTGCAATTGCTTTTTTGATAAGTTCTTCGCTATAGAATTCAACAGTATATGCATACTTATGGTTGATATAGTTCCAAAGGGTTTGGAATTCCTTCTTATAGAAGTTATCGTTAAGAGGGTTGTCCTTTACCTTTGGCTCGTGACCGTCAGTAAACATATCTTTGAGAATGCTTTCATCAAATACTGCTTGAACAAGTTTATGTATATCTTCTGCCATAGGCGCAAGTTGTGGTGGTAACGGTGCTAACGTACCGGCTGCCAAATCGGCACGGTATTTATCGGTGATTTTTCTATCAATATAATCCGAATAACCGTTAGCAAGAAGATAACCTTCAATAATATTGGCAGTTTGTGTATCAATAACAGTCTGAACTCCGTCTGCTTTAACAAACTTGCCTTTGAAGTACTCGTTGGTAGCAGCGAGGGGTCTGTCATAGAGCATTTCTTTGATATCGGACTGCAAATCTGAAACAAAGGTTTTATAGCTTTCACTTGCAATAACGGTAAGTACGTTTATATCATGAACTGTATTACCGCAGGTTTCAGTATCCATACGGATACCTGTTTGGTTTACACAAAGACGAAGACCGCGTCCAACTTCTTGTCTTTTTGCAGTATTGCTGTCGGAATGTTTTAAAGTACAAATCTGGAATACGTTGGGGTTATCCCAACCTTCGCGGAGAGCAGAGTGAGAGAAGATGAATCTTGTGGGTTCGTCAAAACTCAAAAGTCTCTCCTTGTTTTTGAGAATAAGGTCGTATGCAGAAATATCGTCTGAGAACTCGCTGCCTTTTTTGAGTGTACTGTCGATGCTTCTTCCGGTCTTTTTATCAATACTGAAATACCCTTTATGAATAGCTGAAATGTCATCACAAGTGGTGCGGAGATACTTCTGGTAAGCATCATCAAAAATTGTGAGATGTTCGTTCAGAACGTTTATATATTCTTCTTCGAACATTTTGCCGTATTCGCCGAGTACCTCATCGCCGTTTTCATTATATTGACGGTATTTTGCAACCTCATCAATAAAGAACAAAGACAATGTTTTGATACCCTTGTTATAAAGTTTTTCTTCTTTTTCAAAGTGGGAAATAATTGTTTCTCTAATCTGGATACGGCGCATATCCTTTTCGGATACATCACCGACAACCTCACCGGTGATTATGGTTTCGCCGTTGGTGAATGTTACAGTTCCGCGAATGGGGTCAATTTCGGAAATTGTATACCCTTTATATTGTTGCATTTCTTGGGAAACATTGAACAGATTATCACCGACCCCGAGAATTCGGGTTTCGCGGTTAATACTTTTGTTGTAAGATATTTCAAGCTCAATTTTTGCCATAGGTGGTTTTTTTGCGGAAAGAACAATCTGCTCTAAATACAAATAACTATCTGTACCTCGAAAATTCTTAACTTCAAAACCTTTAACTTCAATCTTCTTAACGAGTCGCTTATTGTAAGCGTCAAGAGCGTCCAGAACATATACAAGATTATGTTGTGTCTTGTGGGTTGCCGAATAGTTTAGGCTGAACAGAGGGTTAAAGTTTTGGAGTGCCTTTTGGGTAACGTCGCCCCCCATTTTCTGAGGTTCGTCCAAAATAATAATAGGACGGTTAGCCTTAATAACGTCAATAGGACGGCGTGAACCAAATTCATCACGTTTTGAATAGATAATTCTTGCTTCCTTGGACTTGCCGTCCTCTTTGAGGGAGGAGGCAAATGCCTGGGTATTGATAATCATTACATTGATACCCGAACTGGAAGAGAAATTGTCAAGCTGGTTCAGGTTAGAGCTGTTGTAGATGAAGAATCGTGCCTTTTTGCCGTAGTGCTCCATAAAGTGGTCTGCGGTAATCTCAAAAGACTTCTTTACACCCTCACGGATAGCAATAGACGGCACAACAACAATGAACTTGCTCCAACCGTATCTCTTGTTGAGTTCAAACATAGTCTTGATATACACGTAGGTCTTACCGGTACCGGTTTCCATTTCAATATCAAGAGAACATTTACCCAATGCTTTTACAAGACTAGTGGACATTTTAATGTTGTTTTCATTCTGTAACTGCTGGATATTCTGTAATAACTGCTCGTCAGAGAGTTCCACCAATTCATTCTTATAACCCGTATCGTCGGCAAGATCAAGTTCCTCTCCGAAAGCATCCGGCTCAGCCCATCTAATCTGTCCGGGTTTGTTTTCTATTCTACCAACATCACGGCGGTATCCGACCTTTTCGTGAAGACCTTGCCCTGCAAACACACGGGCAACTGCTTCAACGGCATCGGTTTGATATTGTTGTATTTTAAAATTAAATTTCATATTTTGTCACCTTTTTACATGCACTTGTTCTACAGTATCTAACAAATGTGACGAATTAAAAGTAGGAAAATCGGAGGGCTTAAGTATAATTCTTTTGGAAAATAAATTGCACTTTATATTGCGATAAAAAAGTCTTATCTCAATTTCCGAAATTTCATCAATATTAGAAAATGTTGCACTTTTCACAAGAACAGCAATAAATTTAATGTTATCTACATTAGGGTTGATAGTTCGAGAAATGTTAAATTCGTCTTTAATACGGACATCAAATGTGCTTTCTGTGCCGTCATCATTATTTGATGTAAGGGTAGAAAAATCCAAAGTTTCACAGTTTGAAACCGTTCCGTCCTTTAATTTTACCATTACATATATATTTTTTGCAAACAGTGTTATATCCTTAATAAAGAAGTTAACCGTAAGCAAAATAATAGTACCTTTAATTTTCTCTTTTCTTCCAACAGACACCGATGTTGCGTTAGTTAAAATTCGGGAATCAAGTGTCGCTATATGTAATTTCCTGAAATAATTAATTACCGCTCTAATGATTGGTTTGAAAATTATTGGCAACCATGCCGCAGCACCAAATATACTTAAGATTTCTGTCCAGTTTTCTTTAATGAATTCCAACATTACAGCACCTTCCTTACTGTGTCAGGACTGTATGTAGCGAAAATCTGCTCAAAGTTCGTAGCGACACTATCATTTGCCATAGAGCTGTCTCTCATTACAAAGTAATACGGAGTTTTCTTGGCAATCTCGGTAATTACATCCTCGGTAACGTTGTTATCGAAGCAGGCATAAAGGAAACCGTCTGCGACGTTGAATACCTTCTTGCCACCAACGGTGCTTTCTTCAATCTTGCTGGAAAGCAAAATACCAAGGTCAAGCATAACTTGGAAGAGCAGGTCTTCAGGAGTACGGTCTTCCTTGATATTGTCGGCGAGATTATCAAACAAAGACAATTCATATTCGGCAGGATTGTAATAAACATCCTTCATATTAGTGCTATCGAGTTTGAGAACACGGAAGCCAGTATCAAGAGAATTTGCTATTTTTTCATTCTTTGATTTTGTTCGAGTATCTTCTTTTTCTGAAACAACAACATAGTAACCGTCGTTTTCGGGGGGAGTATTTTCTTCAATTATAGAAACTTGTACATTTTCTTCTACAAGTCCCATTTTGTTTTGAATATCCACCATTTGGCGATAACAACTTCCAACTTGGCTTAATTGTTCTTTAATTTTTGCGCCTGCACGACGAATACGTTCTTTGCCGATTTCGCAGATATTCTTATAGCCTGACTTGTATGCTTCGGACTTTTCGTCGGTTTCTTCGGGTAATTGAACCATAATAAACTTACGATTACCGCCGTCTTCAGCATTCATTTGCATAACAGAATGTGCAGTAGTCGCAGAACCAGAGAAGAAATCTAATACAATTGCATTTTTATTTTCAGAAACTAACGACAATAGATATTTAATAAGTTCAGTTGGTTTTGCGAAATCAAAAGGAATATTAAGACTTTTTAATTCGTTTGAACTAATTCTATTTTCCCATTTTGTAATTAAATCAACAGGAACTCTACCTTCATCAAGCCTATCTTCAAGCCATATTTTATTAAACACATTCCATTTAGCGGTCTCTCCTTTTTCATCCACTAATGCTGTTGCAGATGTGCTTTTTTGAAATAAAATGTTTCCTTTTGCTTTTTCTTCTTTATATCTATCATAAGTCCATTTCCAACAGGTATCATCATCTGTTGGAAGAATTTTTTCACCATCAGCAATAGTGCTGGGGAAGTTTTTTCCTCTCGGAATAACAAAACTTCCATCAGGTGCTTCAATCCAATATCTCTGATTGGGTCTATTTCCTAATCCGGGCTGACATAATCCTTTTATCGTATATTTTTGACCAGCCTTTTCTCCGTCTTTTTCTGTATGGTTATATGTTTTTATAATATCCTCAGAAAGTGCTTCTCTAAAATATCCTAAATTGAGTAAAGATTTAGCATAAACTAAAACATACTCTATATTGGGAGAAAAATATTGTCCTTTGTTACCACCACTTTTCATCATACGTGATATAACACCAACACGATTTTCTTCACCAAAGATTTCATTACAACACTTAATCAAGTTGTATCCTTCGTCTTGACCTATACTTATAAATAAAACTCCATCTTCTGAAAGTAATGATTTTGAAAGTTTAATTCGCGTATATATCATATTAAGCCAATCTGTATGAAAACGTCCATTGTTTTCTGTATTATAAACGAGACGATTTCCGTCTTCATCAAACTGCCCGCTATTAGCAAGATATTCGTCAGCACTTTCTGCAAAATCATCGTTATAAACAAAGTCATTTCCTGTATTGTAAGGCGGGTCTATGTAAATCATTTTGATTTTGCCGAGATAGGTTTCCTGCAAGAGTTTCAATACATCAAGATTGTCTCCCTCAATATAAAGGTTCTCGGTATTGTCAAAATCAACACTTTCTTCACGGCAAGGACGGAGGGTCTTTGCAATAGGTGCATTAGCGAGAAGAATGGACTTTTTCTTATCAGGCCAAGTAAACTGGTAACGCTCTTCGTTGCCTTCTACAACAACAGTAGAAAGTTCTTGTTTGAGCATATCGAAGTCAATGGCATACTCAACTTCACCTTTCTCGTTCTTTCGCTCGGTAATGCAGTTCGGGAATAATTTCCCGATTTTTTCTATATTCTCATCCACCTTGTTTATTGAGTGCATTTTCAACTTATCCATTGTTCTCGTCCTCCGTATCAAATAAAAAGTTTATTCCGTTGATTAGATAATTTTTGAATCCAAGAATTTCTTCCTTGGATGGTAATCTATAGCTGTTGCAGTTAAGAACATTTTCACCACTATTCAATGCCACAACATCAAAATGTTGCGCCAATACCTGTACAATTTCACTGTTGACAAACCTTATGTTTGATTCAGCAGAATTGAAAATAGTATAATTCTTTCCATTTGAAATAAAACTCTTAAAAGTTATACCATCATATCCATGTTTTCTAACCAGTTCGGTTATGTATTGTGATGCTTTGTAACCCGTTTCAGCATCATAAACTGAACAGTAAAAGGTTCTCATTATCAATTCAACAAGGCGAGTAACCAAATAATCCTTTTCTTTAAATTCAGTGAGTTCTGTCGTAGTATTATCATTGCATAGATTAAACACATTTAATTCTTTAATTGTTTCAAATCTCGCTACAGAGATATAGCTTTCACGAAGAGGTTTACATTCTGCAACTGCGGTATATTGGTCTTTAGCTACATACAAGTAAGAAGCTCCCGCTATATTACTTCTGCCGTCTTTTGATGTTCGAAGGGGTGGTTCTTTGGATTCATATTTGTTTAACCCAAGAAGTTTATCACCATCAACCGAAAAACATTCTATTTTCGTTATATCGACAATTCTCGCACGATACAGTTCTGTATTTACAGTTATTTTTTCTTTGAATTTGGATTTGTCTTCCGCAAGCATAGCTATCAACAACTTATATACTTCTGTTTCTTCAATTACTTTATTGTTGTTCTTCTCTATTGCCTTAAGAAATTGATTGTAATAATAATGTGAGTTATTGTACTTATGATGATAATCAATGTTATCAAATATCTCTTGAAAAATTTTTTCTTCGTTTGTGCTCATAAAGTTGCCTTCTCCTTCAATTTCTTAATCAACTGTACCAACTCAAACTTCTTTTTTGGTTGCTTTTCGTTCCGTGCCTGTCTTTCCAGACGGGCGTTTTTTTTCGTTTTATTTATAATCATAGCTCTTTATCTTTCTCCAACACCTTAAAGTATTCATCAAATCTCTGCAATACATATTCAGCAATGAGGTTAGTCATAGGTTTATGGTTACCGTCTTTATAAAAAGCATCAAATGCATCATAATATCGTTTACGGTCGGTGAATTTAACGTTTATAGGCGGGTAGCCATTGCGGATTAGGTCAAGGTTGAGTATAAGTCTTCCGGTTCTGCCGTTGCCGTCAATAAAAGGGTGTATTCCCTCAAATTCAAGGTGGAATAGTGCTATACGTTCAATATCGGTCATCGTCTTTTTGCGTTCTTCGTTTGCAGCAATAAGCTCGGTCATCTTCGGCTCAATCATATAGGGCTGTACCGGTTCGGTATATGCTCCCATAATACGCACGGGAATACGGCGATAAACCCCTTTATCGTCAGGGCGATTCATCAGCACAAGGGAGTGAATGTTCTTGATTACGGATTCGCTCAAAGGAAGCTCTCGCTTTGCAACCTCTTGAACGTAAAGAAAGGCATCTTTGTGACCTACTGCTTCAAGATGATCTTTCAACGGCTTTTTGTCAATTGTCATACCTTCCAGAGCCAACGCTGTCTCTTTAAGAGTCAAGGTGTTACCCTCAATTGCGTTGGAGTTGTAGGTAAACTCAATCATAAACTCTTCGGCTAAACGCTCCAACTCCCCTTGTGTCAATGGGCGAAGTTCGGCAAGTTTGTCGCGCTTATGTTCGATTTCAAGCAATATATTAGTATTGTTTTTTCTTCGGTCAATGGGTTTAATAGCATTTTCGGGAATCATATAAAGATTGCCGCGTCGCACAACGCCGTCAATCTTGCCCTCGGCACAAAGTAAACGCACACGTCGAGCAGATATACCCCACTTTTCAGCAGCTTTTGATACCTTAATATAGTTCATTAGAGTTGTCTCCTAATTGAAATTATGGATATACATATATATTATAACACAAATTGGGAACTATATCAATAGATTTTCGGCAATAAAGTAATTTATATCATTCCTATTTTTGAAAAATGGGAACGATAGGCGTTGTTTAAATACACTTTTACATATATAACGAACATATTAGTACCGAAAATTATGCCGTATCTTCTTGACAAGCGGTGGAAAATATATATAATTAATTAAGATGTTAATTACTACTTAATTCAAAGAGGGTGTATTTATACGGAAAACAACAGAAAGACGCTTATGATGGCGTTGGGGAGAACGCAAAAGGAGTGGGTTAATCACATGCGCAAGTGTGCACTTGAGGTGGGAATACCCGACTCATACAGAATGATTATAATGTTCTTGTCTCGCCACGAGGGTGCAAATCAAAAGGAACTTGCGGAATTTGCAAACAAGACAACTGCGGCAATTAATCAAACCGTAAAGGAAATGCAGTCAAACGGTTATATCAAAATGGAAACAGACGAAAGCGACAGACGGTATACCAAGCTGTATTTAACCGAAAAAGGTTTGGAAAAGTCAACACTTTTGCGTGAAAGACTTCACAAATCCGATGAAGTTATAACAAATATAATCGGCAGAGAAAGAGAAGACGAAATTGTCGCTTTGCTGAATGATA
Organism: Eubacteriales bacterium; assembly: GCA_045587445.1. Classification (GTDB taxonomy): domain Bacteria; phylum Bacillota; class Clostridia; order Oscillospirales; family CAG-272; genus RGIG1995. The sequence continues at coordinate 31,413 of JAZNCH010000027.1, forward strand.
TACACAGAGTAATAAAGGAGGAGCTGATATGATTTTTAAATATCTGAAAAAGTATTGGTTCTTTTGCTTAATTGCCCCTCTGTTTATGATAGGCGAGGTGGCAATGGACCTTATTCAGCCTGACCTTATGGGCGATATAGTTGACAACGGTGTGTTAAAGAATGATATAGGTTTAGTTCTCAATGTGGGAATAAAAATGATAGTTCTCGTATTGTTTGGCGGACTTTGCGGTATGCTTTGCGGTGTATTTGCCAATCTTGCGGCTCAGCAATTTGGAAATGACTTAAGAAAAGATTTGTTTTCGCGTATAATGGGACTGTCATTTCAGCAGACCGACAAAATATCTACAGGTTCTCTTGTAACAAGATTAACCAATGATGTTACACAGGTTCAGAATATGGTTATGATGGCGGTGCGTGGTTTTGTGCGTAACACCGTTATGTTTGCTGGCGGAATATTTATGCTTTACAGACAGTCGCCGAGTTTTGCTCTTATTGCTGCTTGCGGATTTCCTTTTGTTGCCGTGTTCGTAACGTTCTTCCTTAAAAAATCTGCGCCTATGTTTGCCATAGTGCAGAAGAAGCTGGACGGTATAAACAACGTTATGCAAGAAGACGTGGCGGGAGCGAGAGTTGTAAAAGCTTACGTAAAAGAAGAACACGAGCTGAAACGCTTTGACACTGCAAACGAGGCTTTGTGTAAGGTTAATTTAAAAGTACAGACGTTACTTGCTTTTATGGGACCGTGTATGAATATTGTGCTTAACGTTTGTATTGTTATCGTTATTCTGGTGGGCGGAATAACCCTCAAAGAGGGCGGAGATATGTCGCCGGGACGTATTATGGCGGCTATAACGTACTTAGCACAGATATTACACGGAATAATGTTTATGGCAAACATATTCCAGACCTTTACAAGAGCAAAAGCATCTGCCGACAGAATAGGAGAGGTACTTGACTGCCCCGAAATTATATTTGACGGCAAGTTTAACGAAGAGACAGAGCAAAAGGGTAAGATTGAATTCAGAAACGTAAGCTTTGCATATCCCGAAACCTCGGGTAACAATGTTCTTGAAGATATTTCCTTTACAGTTGAGCCGGGCGAAACGTTGGCTATAATCGGGTCGACAGGTTGCGGAAAAACGTCTTTGGTAAATCTTATACCGCGTTTTTACGACGTAACGAGCGGTGAAGTGCTTATTGACGGAGTAAACGTTAAGAAATACAATTTAAAGCAATTGAGAGATAAGATTGCCGTTGTTTTGCAAAAAGCAGAGCTTTATTCAAGACCTATTGAGGCTAATATAAGATGGGGTAAGGATAAGGCGACACCTTGGGAGATAAAGAATGCGGCAGAGATAGCACAGGCAGACGGCTTTATTTGCGATACCGAGTACGGATATTATACAATGGTATCGGAGGGAGGACATTCTCTGTCGGGCGGTCAGAAGCAAAGAATATCCATTTCACGAGCGATATTGAAGAACAGCGAGATACTTATTTTTGACGACTCGACAAGCGCACTCGATTTGAAGACTGAAGCAAAGTTATATGAACAACTCAACAGCAAACGCCCCGATATAACGAAAATTATAATAGCTCAGCGTATTGCCTCGATAAGAGGTGCTGACAGAATTGCCGTTCTTGACAGGGGCAGAATAGCGGCGATTGGTACCCATAGAGAGCTTATGAAGACGTCGGAGATATACCGAGATATTTATAATTCACAGCTTAAGGAAGGAAGTGAAGAAGTATGAGTAATGATATGAAAAACAACCTTCCTAAAGGCTTTGAGAAGCAGAACGATAATCAATTTGTTAAATACGGAACGGGCAGTAAGAAAGATGCGCCTATGCAAATGGGCTTTCGTCCCGGAGGCGGAAGAAGGGGTCCCGGTGCTATGGGACAGGCGATTGAAAAGCCCACAGATGCAAAAAATACTTTAAAGAGATTGATGAAATATTTCGGCAAAGCGAAGATGCTTCTTTATCCGCTTATGGCAGCCGTAATACTTGTAACCTTAGCGGCGCTTATTGCTCCGTCTTTGCAAGGGTATGCGATAGATTTTATAAAAGACAAAGAATGGGGAAATCTTTATAAAGCATTAATATTACTTGCTGTCGTATACGTTTTAAATATCGGTTTTGGTCTTGCACAGTCTCTTTTGGCGGCGCACTTGAGTCAGGCGATAGTAAAGCAGATGAGGCACGACCTTTTCAAGAAGATTGATAACCTTTCGATAAAATATCTTGATACCCATTCAAACGGCGATATAATGAGCCGTATGACAAACGACGTTGATAATATTTCCATGACTATTTCATCGTCAATTACATCACTTATTTCCGCTGTTCTCACTCTCATCGGCGCATTTGCCATGCTGATCTATTATGACTGGCGTATGGCACTCATCTCGCTTGTCACGATTCCTCTTACCATTATTGTATCCATGAAACTTTCCAAATTCATGAGAAAGTATTTCGTAAAAAAGCAGATTCTTCTCGGCCAGCTCAATACGCAGGTCGAAGAAATG
>JAZNCH010000028.1:0-13743 GCA_045587445.1 Eubacteriales bacterium
TGCCTCTGTAGCTCAGTTGGTAGAGCAGGGGACTGAAAATCCCCGTGTCGTTGGTTCGATTCCGATCGGAGGCACCATTTGCGGATTTAGCTCATTTGGTAGAGCGCGACCTTGCCAAGGTCGAGGTGGCGGGTTCGAGCCCCGTAATCCGCTCCATAAAAATAACTGCAAGTAAATCTGTTGAAAGACAGATTTATTTGTTGGTTTATATATATGCGCAGAAAATAATTTGCAGATATGTTGGGTAAAGTTTTTACCGAGATACTTTAACGGGTAGCAAACGGAATACTGTTTGCATAGAATGTTAGAGGAATGGGTAAGGTAATCTGACATTGATGTAAAGTATGCGGATTTAGCTCATTTGGTAGAGCGCGACCTTGCCAAGGTCGAGGTGGCGGGTTCGAGCCCCGTAATCCGCTCCAAAAGTTTTCGGCGCTATAGCCAAGTGGTAAGGCCACGGTCTGCAAAACCGTTATTCCCCGGTTCAAATCCGGGTGGCGCCTCCAAAAAAAGCACTTCGCGAGAAGTGCTTTTTGTTTTGGAAATGAAGCACACCTGCGGTGCATGAAAAATGAGGCAGAACTTCGTTTTGTGAAGCGAGCTTTCGACTCACGGAAAGGTTAGAGTGCGCTTTGCTTCACGGCGGCAATGCCGCCGCTTCACGCGAGCGTAAGCGAGTGCTTCACTAACCCTTGCATCTCTACCGCTTTTATGCTATAATACACCCAAGGTATATTTATTGGGACACTGTTATGCATACTTGCATAGGTATAGATAAAAATAAAAAAGCGAGGTGAATGATATGTCGGAATATGAAAAGGATTTAGAAATGGCACAGAGAATTGCCAGTGAAGTAAACCTTATCGGCGGACGTGCTTTTTATGTTGGCGGCTTTGTGCGTGACAGACTTATGGAAGTACCAAATAAGGATATTGACATAGAAGTTCACGGAATAGCCCCGAAAGAGTTAGAAGAGATACTTGACCGAATAGGCGAAAAGATAACGGTAGGCGAAAGCTTTGGTGTATATGGGCTAAAGGGGCATTCTATAGATATTGCTATGCCGAGAAAAGAGGAAATGACGGGCAGAGGACACCGAGATTTTGATGTATGCGTTGACCCATTTTTGGGTACACGCAAGGCGGCGATGCGACGTGATTTTACTATAAACGCAATAATGCAAGACGTGCTTACAGGGGAGATAGTTGACGAATTTAACGGAAAATTAGACCTTGAAAAGCATATTATTCGCCACATAAACGACAAGACCTTTGTTGAAGACCCGTTGCGAGTTTTGCGGGGAGCACAGTTTGCTTCGCGCTTTGAGTTTGAAATAGCCGAAGAGACCATAGCACTTTGCAAGACAATGGATTTAAGTTATCTTGCTAAAGAGCGTGTTATGGCAGAGCTTGAAAAGGCTCTGATAAAGGCAGAGAATCCGTCGGTATTTTTTAAGGCTTTGCGTAAGATGAATCAGTTGTCGGTATGGTTTGGAGAAATTGAGGCTTTAATAGGCATACAACAGAACCCGATGTTTCACCTTGAGGGCGACGTTTGGATACACACGATGATGGTGCTTGACGAGGCGGTTAAATACAGGAACAAAGTACAAAATCCGCTTGGGTTTATGTTGTCGGCAATAACCCACGATTTCGGTAAGGCTGTAAGCACCGAAGTTATAAACGGCGTAATACATTCATATAACCATGAAACAAAGGGGTTGCCGCTTGTTGAAACGTTTATGAAGCGGCTTACAAACGAAACGAAGCTTATCGAATACGTTTTGAATTTGTCCGAATATCATATGAAACCCAACGTACTTGCCTTTAACAAGTCGTCGGTAAAGTCTACGAACAATATGTTTGACAAGGCTATAGATCCCGAGGCTTTGATATATCTGTCAGCATCAGATGCTTCGGGCAAAATATCCTCTTTGAATCCGGTATCGAATGTTGAGTTTTTGACAGAGCGACTTGAAATCTTTAAAGAATATATGTCAAAACCTTATGTTATGGGCAGAGATTTGATTGAAGCTGGGCTAAAGCCCGGAGAAAAATTTGCGGAATATCTTGAATATGCACACAAGCTCCGCCTTGCAGGTGTCGATAAAGAAAGCACATTAAAACAGACCTTGGCTTTTGCAAGAAAAGGGGAAAAGAAGTAACAGACAAGTTATGAGGGAAATATAGAGAATAACGCTATGCAGGAGCAGACTAAAAAATCAAAAAGGCGGTAATCTACCGCCTTTTTTGTATAGGAAAAATCTTTCATAAACAATATTCTTTACATTAAAAATTGTTTATGATATAATATAAAAAATATGTGTTTTTTCTTGATACGGGGAGACATAATTATATAGGTGATATAAAATCATAAGAACAATATAAAACAAGGGAGGTAGGCGTATTATGGACAATAAGTTCAAGCTCGTGTCAAATTACAAGCCGACAGGCGACCAACCCGAAGCTATAGACAAGCTTGTTTCGGGTATAAAAAACGGTATGAAAAAACAGACCTTGCTCGGCGTAACAGGTTCGGGTAAGACCTTTACAATGGCGAATATTATTGCAAAAGTAAACAAGCCTACTCTTGTTTTGGCACATAATAAAACGTTGGCGGCACAGTTATGCTCCGAATTCCGTGAATTATTCCCTGAAAACGCCGTTGAGTTTTTTGTTTCCTATTATGACTATTACAAGCCCGAGGCATATATACCGGGCAGAGATTTGTATATAGAAAAAGACGCACTTGTAAATGATGAAATAGATAAGCTCAGGCACAGTGCGACCTCGTCTCTTTTTGAAAGAAATGACGTTATAATAGTGTCCAGCGTATCTTGTATATATTCTCTCGGCGACCCGTCAGAATATCAAAAAATGGTACTTGGATTAAGACCGGGAATGATTGTCGACAGAAACAAGGTTATCGCTTCGCTTATTGAAATGAATTATGACAGAAACGATATAAACTTTGTAAGAAACAAGTTTCGCGTAAGGGGCGACGTGCTTGAAATATTCCCATCGTCTTCAAGCGATAAGGCGATAAGGGTTGAGTTTTTTGACGACGAGATAGACAGGATTTCGGAGATAAACGTTGTAACGGGTGAGCTTTTACGCAGACTCAGCTACGTTTCAATATTCCCCGCGTCTCACTATGCTATGACTCCCGAAAGAAGAGAGGCGGCTTTAGGCGAAATTGAGCAGGAAATGATTGAACGCGGAGAATATTTCCGTAACGAAGGAAAGCTTATTGAAGCACAGAGAATAGAGGAAAGAACACGTTATGACCTTGAAATGTTGCGAGAGATAGGATTCTGTCACGGTGTTGAAAACTATTCGAGAGTACTTTCGGGAAGAGAGGCGGGTTCGACTCCCTTTACTTTGCTTGACTATTTCCCGAATGATTATTTGTTGTTTGTGGACGAGTCCCACGTAACCTTGCCACAGGTAAGAGGTATGAGTGGAGGCGATAGAGCGAGAAAACAGAACCTCGTTGATTTTGGCTTCCGTTTGCCGTCTGCATTTGATAACAGACCATTGTTTTTCGATGAATTTGAAAGTAAACTCGACAAGGTTATTTACGTTTCGGCTACCCCTGCAGATTATGAGAGGGAAAGGTCGGAAAATATAGTTGAACAGCTTATAAGACCGACGGGGCTTGTTGACCCGATAGTTGAGGTAAGACCTATAAAGGGGCAGGTAGACGACCTTATGGGCGAGATAAGAGAACGCGCCGAAAAGGGCGACAGAGTGCTTGTTACGACCTTAACGAAAAAAATGGCGGAGGATTTGACCGAGTATTTATCCGCAAATAAGATAAAGGTTAAGTATATACACCACAACGTTGAGACGATAGAGCGTATGGAGATAGTACGCGATTTGAGAATGGGCGTATTTGACGTGCTCGTTGGCATAAATCTGCTCCGAGAGGGACTTGATATTCCCGAGGTTTCGCTCGTTGCGATACTTGATGCGGATAAAGAAGGATTTTTGCGTTCCGAAACGTCGCTTATACAGACTATAGGAAGAGCGGCACGTAACGCAAACGGCAAGGTTATTATGTATGCCGATGAGATAACGCGTTCAATGCGTGCTGCTATAGACGAGACCGAAAAGAGAAGAAAGATTCAGCTTGAATATAACGAAAGAAACGGCATTGTTCCGCAGACAATTAAGAAAAAGGTGCTTGATGTTATCGAGATAGGTATGAAAGATGATGACGGAAAGACTGTCAAGAAAAAGAAGCTGTCCAAGAGGGATATGGATAAGGCTATTGAAGAGCTTACGCACGAGATGAAGGAATGTGCGAAGAAGCTTGACTTTGAAAGGGCTGCATACTTGCGTGACCTTATAGTAAGTATGCAAAAAGAAAATAAAACGTCAAAAAATTGACGAAAGGAAATATAATGGCAGAAGAAAGAAAATTAACGGTAAAGGGTGTCAGGGTAAATAACCTGAAAAATATAGATTTGACAATCCCTAGAGATAAGTTTGTTGTTTTTACGGGATTATCGGGCTCGGGTAAATCGAGTTTAGCTTTTGATACGATATATGCTGAGGGACACAGACGGTTTGTGGAATCGCTGTCTTCATACGCACGTATGTTTTTGGGACAGCTTGATAAACCCGATATAGATTCTATAGAGGGGCTTTCTCCATCAATATCCATTGACCAGAAGACAACCTCGAAAAACCCCCGTTCTACCGTTGGAACGGTAACCGAGATATATGACTATCTTCGTCTTTTGTACGCGAGAGTGGGCGTACCACATTGTCCCATTTGCGGTAAAGAAATAAGACAGCAGACGGTCGACCAGATACTCGACAGCATAATGAGTTTTGAAGAGGGCACGAGATTTATGGTTTTAGCCCCTGTTGTAAAGGCAAAAAAGGGGATGCACGAAAAGACGCTTGATTCTGCAAGAAAGAACGGTTACGTACGTGTAAGGGTTGACGGATATATTTATGACCTCAGCGAAGAGATAAAGCTCGAAAAGAACGTAAAGCACAGTATTGATATAGTTATAGACCGTCTTGTTATGCGTGAGGATATAAGAGTAAGACTGAGTGATTCGGTTGAAACAGCACTCGATCTTGCAAACGGTAATCTTGTTATAACGGTACTTGGCAAAGACGGTAAGAAAGACGAAGATTTTTCGTATTCGACCAACTATGCTTGTGATGAACATAATATAAGTATGGGCGAAATGGCACCACCTATGTTCTCATTTAATAACCCCGCAGGTGCATGTGAAGAGTGTGCAGGACTTGGCGAGATGAGAAGTATGTCGGCAGATAAGCTTATTCCCGATAAGAGTCTTTCACTTAAGGGCGGAGCTATTATGTGCAACGGCTTTAAGAGTCTTGGAGAGGATTCGTGGAACGGTCCGTTGTTTGAAGTGATCGGCGCAAAATACGGCTTTACACTCGATACGCCTATCAAGGACTATTCGAAAAAGGCTTATGATACGCTTATTTATGGCGACGGTGAAATATATGAAGTGAAACGTGCCTTTGGCGGACCTGCAAGATGGACTACCGTTAAGTTTGAAGGACTGCTGAAAATGGTACAGCAAAGATACGATATGACGCAGTCGGACTATTACGAGCAGTTTATTGAAAATACAGCGTGTCCCAAGTGCAACGGAAAAAGACTTAAACCCGAATCATTGGCAGTAACGGTTGGAGGAAAGAATATACACGAATTTTGTGCTATGTCAGTATCAAAAGCGTTGCAGTTTGTGAACGGTCTTACTTTTACCGAAATGGAATACAGCATTGCGCGTGAGATAGTGAAAGAGATAAAATCGCGTTTGGGCTTTCTCGAAAACGTTGGACTTGATTATTTAACGTTGACGAGAAAAGCGGGTACGCTGTCGGGCGGGGAGGCTCAAAGAATAAGACTTGCGACACAGATAGGATCTTCTCTTATGGGCGTTATGTACGTGCTTGACGAGCCGAGTATTGGGTTACACCAGAGAGATAACCACAAGCTTATTGATACGCTGAAACGATTCAGAGATACGGGAAACAGCCTTATTGTTGTTGAGCACGACGAGGAAACTATGCTCGAATCGGATTATATAGTTGATATAGGCCCCGGTGCTGGTATACACGGCGGTACTATAGTTGCTCAAGGTACGCCCGAAGAGATTATGAAAAATGAGAAGTCGATAACGGGCGATTATCTTTCGGGCAGAAAGAAGATAGCCGTTCCGAAGACAAGACGTAAGGGGAACGGTCATTCGATAGTTATTAAGGGTGCCGAAGAGCATAATTTGAAGAATATTGACGTTGAATTTCCTCTTGGTACACTTAACTGCGTTACAGGTGTGTCGGGCTCGGGAAAATCTTCGCTTGTAAACGGTATTTTGCATCAGGTGCTTGCAAAAGAATTAAACAGAGCAATTACTTATCCCGGTAAATATAAGTCAATAGAAGGGCTTGAACATCTTGATAAGGTTATAGCGATTGACCAAAGTCCGATAGGAAGAACACCACGTTCGAATCCCGCAACTTATACGGGACTTTTCGGCGACATCCGTGAGCTTTTTGCAAAGACACCCGATGCAAAGCAGAGAGGGTACAGTGCGGGAAGATTTTCGTTTAACGTTAAGGGGGGGCGTTGTGAGGCTTGCGAGGGAGACGGCGTTAAGAAGATTGAGATGCATTTTCTTCCCGACGTGTACGTTACGTGCGATGTTTGTAGAGGGAAAAGATATAACAGAGATACGCTTGAAGTTAAATACAAGGGTAAGAATATTTTTGACGTGCTTGATATGACCGTTGAAGAGGGCGTTGAATTTTTTAACGGTATACCGAAGATAAAGAATAAGCTTCAGGTGTTGTTTGATGTAGGACTCGGTTATATAAAGATAGGTCAGTCCTCGACGACGCTGTCGGGTGGTGAAGCCCAGAGAGTTAAGCTTGCGACAGAGCTTGCGAAACGCAGTACGGGCAAGACGGTGTATATACTTGACGAGCCGACGACAGGACTTCATACGGCAGACGTGGATAGGCTTATAACGATATTGAACCGCTTGGTTGACGAGGGAAATACTGTTATAGTTATTGAACATAACCTCGACGTTATTAAGGTGGCAGATTATATTATTGACCTCGGACCCGAAGGCGGAGACAAGGGCGGTGAGATAATTGCGACAGGAACACCCGAAGAGGTGGCAAAGAATAAAAAATCTTATACAGGTATGTATTTAAAAAAAGTACTAAAATAAGAATAAAAAAAGACTTGATTGAATGACAAAACATTCAGTCAAGCCTTTATTTTTTACGGATTGTCGGGGACGTGCCGAACTACAGTAAACAATCCCCTATAAGTGTATATTTTGTTTTGAACATACCAAGAAAATTAAGTTTTCTTATTCTTAGTTATTTGGAAAAAGAAAGTAAGTGTTATGAATCGAGGTTTGTTCTTTTTAGCCATACGGCGCAACGCGATTCATCGGACCATGTTTTACCTGCAGATGCATAATCAATAAGCTTTACTTTTTCGCCTGATTTAAGAGGCACTTCAAAACAAATATGAGCTTCTTTTATTTCAGGACAAAGTATTTCCTTGGCATCAACAACTTCCGATTCATTACAAACAATCTCAAGAACTTGTTCGGGATCTGTAAGTCGTTTATCAGCAGCGAGAACGAGGGGTCCATACGTATATGCAGCAAATATGTCGCTGTTGACTGCATCCTTTTGGGGTAGAACTCTTTTAACTTTCATAGGCATTTCAATAATGATTTCGTCGGAGTTGTTCCAAAGTGCGTTAAGGGTAGCATAACCCGAAGCAAAAGTTTCAACTTTTCCGTTATATGAAATAGTTGCTTTATCGCACCAAGCAGGAATTCTGAAAGCAATATCAAAAGATTCGCTTTTTTCGAGTTCGAGTTTCATTTTAACAGTGCCGTTATAAGGATATTCCGTATCAACGATAAATTTGACAGGTAAATTTTGCGGACTGACGGCAGAAATTACGCCTTTTTCGTAATAATTTATTACAATTTTATTATTACCGTTCATTAATGCGATTTCGGGAATAACACCTGCACCTGCCGCACCGATACAAGCACAACAACCGTAGAACGTATTGTTAAGCAAAATATTAAAACCACCGGTGAGTCTGCCTCGTTTGTTGGCAACGAGGGGAGAATAGCTGTCAAAGGGTAATATTTGTATGAAAGTGTCGAAATCATCCCTTTTTCCGGGGATACGCATAGTATTAAATGAGCCTCTAAATGCATTGTAGAATGACTGTTCAATTATATCGGCATAGGCGGAGTTGCCTGTAAGCTCAAGTAATTGTGATGCAAACTTCATCAATGTAACCGTAACGCAGGTTTCTTGATTAATCCCCGTATAATCCGTTTGTGTTTGCTTTATGGCGGTATGGTCAAAAAGCTCATTAGTACATCCGCAGCAACCGGTTATACTGAGTTCATTTTTGATAATGTTAGCACCGAGGTTTATTATAGCGGTTTTGTATTTTTCAATTCCCGTAATATAATAAAATTGCAAAAGTCCTTCAAAGCAAGATAACATTTCATAGGCTTTGGTAACTGGATAATTATGCGGAGATACGTTTTTGTAGGCGAGTTCAATGAGATTATCCGAAAGAATAAACCCTGTTGAAATAATATATTCGGCAAATTCAAAATATTTTTTATCACCTGTTAATCTGTAAAGACGTACCATTGGCTCTAAAATTGAGCAAGAGTTAAGTCCTTCCCAGTTTTTTGAGCATTGGCGAATATCAAGCTTGTTTGGTCCAATGCGTTCGATTATGTAATCTGCTTGTTTGCGCATAGAGCAGATGATTTCATTGTAAAGTTCATTATTCTCGCAAATTTCAAGGAAATACATCATACCGAGCATGACGTATTTTCTGCCCCAAAGGTCCCATCTGATAAATTCCTCTTCTACGGAATATCCCGAGATTCTTCCGTATTCATCTTGCGTTGAAAGAATATCGCGAATACTGTTTTCGAGTATGTTGTATATTTCTTTGTTTTTTGTATAACGGACAACCATAGATGCACCGCGCATCATTTTGCCCCAATATTCACTTCTCCAGGATACAAACCAATCACCGCATCCATCTTTATGAGCACGGAAGACATCGACAAAGTTTTTCCACAAAGAGACGTCATAAAGTTGATTGCGTTCTATAAACTCAATAGATTCTTTTAACGTTTTTGAAAAATACATATTGAGCTCTTGCGGTTTGATGAGTTCTTTTAGCACTTTTTCATCAATAACATTCTTGACCATATTGAACACCTTCCTTATTGTTATGACTGTATTATAGCACTTAAAATTCGTTTTGTCTATAACAATTGAATAATTAGTAAAAATAAAAGACTGCACAAATATTTTTGTGTAGTCATTTTATAAGGCTAAGATTTCTTTGCCTATTTTCTTTCGGAAAAGAAAGGTCTGTACCGACAATAAAATGTGGTACAGACCAAGAGAATCAAGTTTTCTTTCCTTAAAAGAAAGTAAGTTATCTTCTGCCCCAAATGCAGTCTTCAGCGAACTCTTCAGCGATAACGCCCTCAGGTCTGCCTGTAGCCTTGGATTCAGTGAGAATACGTTCAACGGTATTGTAGATGTTGTATACTTTCTTAAGAACTTCTTCTTCGTTGTAGTTGCCGGCAGCTTCGCCTGCGGCGTTGATTACGCCACCAGCGTTGATAATGAAGTCAGGAGCGTAGGCGATGCCTCTTGCCTTAAGAGCTTCACCGGAAGCGAGGTCAAGGATAACGTTGTTAGCTGCACCGGCAATTGCCTTACAGTTGAAGTTAGGAATAGTAGTGGGGTTAACAATAGCACCCATAGCGCAAGGAGCGAGAATATCACATTCCTGAGAAAGAATCTTGTCTGCGGGAACGATTTCAGCACCGAACTTATCGCGGAGCTCTTCGAGGGGCGCCATATTATTACGGTTAGAAACATAAAGCTTTGCGCCTTCCTTAGCAAGGTGGTGGCAGAGGTCGAAACCAACCTTACCGATACCCTGAACGGCAATCTTCATACCGTTGAGGTTATCTGTGCCGAATACTACTTTTGCAGTAGCTTTGATACCCTGCCATGTACCGATAGAAGTATAGGGGGAGGGGTCGCCGCTGATGTGGGGAAGACCGCAGATGTGCTTGGTCTTTCTTGCCATAATGAGAGCGTCGTTACAGTCTGTATTAACGTCTTCTGCTGTGATGTAGCAGCCGCCGAGAGCGTTTACAGCTTCAGCGAAAGCTTCGAACATAGCTTCTGTTTTCTGCGAGGGGTCAGCAATAATAACGCCCTTACCGCCGCCGAAGTCAAGACCTGCAGCAGCATTCTTGTGAGACATACCGCGAGAGAGACGGAGAACATCAAAGAGAGCATCATCGCTTGATGCATAAGGGTAAAGACGGCAGCCGCCGATGGCAGGGCCTCTAACTGTATTATGTACTGCAATAATTGCCTGAAGGCCTGCTTTTTCATTGTTTACGAACAATACTTTTTCATGTCCGCGTTCAACCATGGTTTCCATGAGTTTCAAAGGAATCACCTCTTAAAAAATTTAGAATAAAAAATATTAAAGGCATGGAAAAATCGAGACTAATTAAACGTCAAATAAAGCCTTTAAGTAACACCTATTTCTTCCATACAAAAAATATGAGAATATTTTATCACACTTTTTTTTCAATTGCAATATTTTTTTGCATAAAAATTCAATTTTTTTCGCATTTTTTTGTGAATAAAAAATGAAGGAAAATATGTATATTTTATAGGCAGAAAAATATTGATGTGAATGCTAGAGGCGAATTTTTTTTGATTATTAGGTTGAATTAGTTATGTTTTTGTAGTATAATACAAAAAAAGAAAAAAGGAAAGGTAAATGAGATGAACATAAAAATAACAGACGTAAGATGTCAATTGGGAGATGCTTCGTTTCTGCTTGATGACGGAAAGACAAGCATTTTATATGATACAGGTTTTGGTTTTACCGGATATGCCGTTGCTGAAAATATAAAAAAAGTTTTGGGAGACCGTGAGCTTGATTATATTTTCTTGACGCATTCGCATTATGACCACGCACTCGGAAGCCCCTATATTTTGAGAAAATATCCGACTGCAAAGGTTGTAGCCGGAAGTTACGCAGAGGGGATTTTTAAACGCGACGGTGCAAAAAGAACTATGAGGGAGCTTGATTCAAAATATGCCGAAAAATGCGGGGTTACGGATTATGAGTTTCTTGGCGATGAACTGAAGGTGGATATTGCCGTTGACGATGGAGATATTATTCAAGCGGGGGATATGAAATTTAAAGTTTTAAGTCTTCCGGGGCATACTCGTTGCTCGATTGGATTTTATTGTGAAAAAGAAGGGTTATTCCTTTCATGCGAATCAATTGGTGTGTATGACGGGAAAGAAACGATTATTCCGTCATATCTTGTAGGATACGGTGCGTCTATTTCGTCGATTGAAAAGGTTAAAAAACTTAATATTAACTCTATTGTAGTACCGCATTTTGGTTTGCTCGATAAGAAGCAAACAGAATTCTTCTTAAATAATATGAAGCCGGCAGCAGAACAACTGGCACAAGAATTAGTTGACAGTATTAAAAAAGGTTATAGCGACGAAGAGATAATACAGCAATTAAAAAATAAGTATTTGCACGGATATACAAAGGATATATCCCCCGACGATGCATTTAGCCTTAATTCATCAATAATGATTAAATTGATAAGAAACGAGCTTTTATAATATAATAAATATTGGACACATTATAGAGGGAAATTCCCAAATGATGTGTCCAACTTTTTATTACAGTTTAATCGACGCTGTTTTTTGATTCAATGTGCAAATTTATTGCAGAAAGTACGTATTGAGCTATTGCATTAAGAAACCAAGCGATAGGGTAAGACAGGTAAAGCATATAAAGTTTCGGATTTAGCGGGAAGATAAATAATATCCAAAGTATTCGCAAAGCGACGCCACAAGACAAGGAGATTGTCATTGACGTTGTAGACTTGCCAAGACCTCGCAGAACACCGCTTCCTACTTCAGCAAGTCCGCACATAAAATAGGTGGTTGCACAAATGCTTATACGAGTTAGTCCTGCCGCAATGGCTCCCGAATGTCCCGGAACGTAGAGTCCAAGCAAAATAGGCCCCGCCAATACAGTAATTATCCCACAAGCGATACCGGCTACTGCCACACAGGCTGTACAGTCAATAATGCATTTTTTCATACGCTTGTATTTCCGCGCACCTTTGTGCTGACCGACAAAGGTTACTGCCGCATGGTAAAAGGCAACTATGGGTTGATAAATATATCCCTCAAGATTAGCCGCCGCAGAGTTTCCCGCTACCACAACCTTTCCGAAGGAGTTTATTGTGCTTTGTATCATAACGTTGGAAACAGAGGATATTACCCCTTGAATGCCGGCGGGAATACCTATACGAAGAATATCCGAAAGTTTTTGCTTGTCAATAGCCAACTTTTTTAAGGAGAGATGATAAGGGGCGTTGGTACGGAGCATATGTATTATAATAAGAATGCAGGAGAGATAGAATGAAGCTGCCGATGCAATTCCCACACCCAATGCGCCTAAGTTAAAGACGAATATCATAACGGCGTTCAAAACAACATTTAAAACACCCGCAAGCAAAAGATATTTCATAGGGCGAGTGGTTTCTCCCGATGAGCGAAGAATTGCCGCACAGTAGTTATAAATCATACTTGCGGGGATTCCGCAGAAATAGGCTGTCATATATGAAACGGCTTGGTCAAGCACTTCCGGTTCCGTACCCATAAGACTCAAAAACGGGCGTGCTCCGATTATTCCGACAGGCATAACGAGAACTCCGCATATTAATGCATGCAAAATTGAGGTGTGAACTGTTTTTTGAACACCGTCGTAATTTTTAGCTCCAATATCGTGTGCGGCACAAACGCCCGAGCCTAAAGAAAGATTTGTGAAAAGCATAGTGATAAGATTGATAAGTGCCCGCAAGAGCCTACAGCTGCTAAAGCAGTCTCACACTCTTGGGGAGTTGAACCGCCCCACCGACCTACCATAACCGTGTCGGCTGTATTGAAAAGCAGTTGCATAACTCCGGTTAGCATAAGAGGGAGTGCAAACCACAGAAGTTGAGGAATGATTTTGCCATCGGTAAAATCCTTGTTTTTTCTGTCACCAAACATAACAATTCTCCCTATAAATCTTTCGGTAAAAATCGAGCTGCCCAGATGCCACCCTTATTATAGCATAAAGCCAATTAAAGTCAATAATTTATTTGAATGTTTTTACGGACATTTAATGGTGCCTATCCCTACAAATAATCAACATTATTTGTACAAACCGGAGAAGAAAGTTTTTGGCCAAGAGTGATCCGAAAGAAAGCGGGAAAAAAGTAGGTTTGTACCGACATTAATAATCGGAACAAACCCATTATTTCAAGGTTTCTTTGCCTACTTTCTTGCTCAAAGAAAGTAGGTCTGTACCGACAAAAATGCGAGGCACAGACCAAAGTGTTAAAAGGTTCTTTGCCTACTTTCTTCCTTAAAGAAAGGGCTCTATAATAAATGTTGGGGTTAAACCAAGGAGCCTACGAAAAAAATAGAAAGAAAAAACAAAAAAAGTAGAGCATAATTGGAAGAAATCCGTTAAAATGGAATTGCTAAAGAACCATGAACGGAGGAACCAATATGCTCTACAATCATTTTACAGAAAAACTTCTCGAAT